>NZ_CP091036.1:3061001-3722002 GCF_021535135.1 Antarcticibacterium sp. 1MA-6-2
CAAAGACATTGCGAAAATGGAGAAAAAGTGGCTAATTTCCTAAGGTCTCACCCAAAGGTGGGAAAGGTTTTCTGGCCGGGATTTGAAGATCACCCAAACCACCAAATTGCAAAAAAACAAATGAGTGGTTTTGGTGGAATGATCTCTTTTACAACAAAAGAAGAAACCCTCGAAAGTGCAGTGAAGGTTGTGGAAAACTTAAAAGTATTCACACTTGCTGAATCTCTGGGAGGGGTGGAGTCTCTTGCCGGACATCCTGCCAGTATGACTCATGCCTCTATTCCGCCAGAAGAAAGAGCAAAGACAGGTGTTGTTGATTCTCTTATAAGGTTAAGTATAGGAATTGAAGATGATGAGGATCTTATAGAAGATCTAAAACAGGCATTAGGATAAATTCAGGAATTTAATTAAAACCGGGCTTGCAATAGCCTGGCTTGTTTAATAGTTAAGATAGTAGATGTACCCAACATTAAACCAGAATATGAAATCATTGAATTTATTCTGGGGAGCTGTAATATTAAGGCCATCAATCCAGTCGGTATCATAATAATTCCATCTTGCTTCTACGACAATATCGCTCACAATGCTTAGCCTGTAGCGGGTACCCATACTTCCCTGGATAGACCAGGTAGAGCCACCTTCAAGATTAACTCCTCCGTTTTGAAAAGTTCGGAATAGATTCTTGTCATTGGTAAGGGGCCCAAAATCAGAATAAGCACTGGGTTTATAATACACAAAATGGAAACCTGCACTTATGAAAGGTGCAAATCTAAATCCGAAGGAGGTGTAGTCTCTTATGCTCAGGGGATAGTATTCCAGGGCCGCACCAATCTCAAGAAGCTGAGATTTGCCGTGCATTGCCCGTAACAGTCTTCCCCCATCAGTATCTTCTTTGGCAACAGGGCCGTAATGCTCCAGGTCACTAAAGAAATAATCCAGCTCTGAACGGATTTTGAAGTGATCACTAAAAAAGTTTTTGGTGGAGTAACAGTTGCATTTCCTGCTGGAGGCAAAGTTCATATAATGTACCAGCCCTATACCCAGTCCTGCATTCTCTAAATTATTTTTAACATTCCACCGCTCCCCGTAATCTGTAAAAAATGAAGTCGGGCCAATTAGTGCTCCTATTTCGTGCGAAATTCCAAGTTGCGCATATCCTCTGTGAGATGTAAAGGCACACAGGAAAATTAGAAGATACAATGCGCGGAATTTTATCATTTTAACACCTTACAGGAGAAACAAATATATAAAATAGAAGTTAACAAAGATGTAAGGAAAAATACCCTTTAACAGAGGTTTCCCAGTGACCCGTTAATATTATATCAAAATCTAAAAATATCCGTCGTTTGGTTGTAGATTCTTTATATTTGCACCTCATTACGCAAACGTTTTTATAAACATCATTACCACTATATTATGGAACAAAATGTAAAACAATTTTTAGAGGTAGTATCTAAGAGAAATCAGAATGAACCTGAGTTTATGCAAGCTGTACATGAGGTGGCCGAAACGGTCATCCCCTTTATAGAAAAAAATAAAAAATATCAAAATGCAATGTTACTTGAACGTATGGTTGAACCTGAAAGGGTGATCATGTTTCGGGTGCCGTGGATCGATGATCAGGGAAATACCCAGATCAACCGTGGGTTTAGGATTCAAATGAATTCCGCTATCGGGCCCTATAAAGGAGGACTTCGTTTCCACCCTTCAGTAAACCTGAGTATTCTAAAATTCCTCGCTTTTGAGCAGGTTTTCAAAAATAGTTTGACCACACTTCCTATGGGTGGTGGTAAAGGTGGAGCCGATTTTGATCCCAAAGGAAAATCAGACAATGAAGTAATGCGTTTTTGTCAAAGTTTTATGACAGAACTTCAACGCCATATAGGTGCAGATACAGATGTTCCTGCAGGAGATATAGGAGTTGGAGGCCGTGAAGTGGGTTACATGTTCGGGCAGTACAAGAGAATTAGAAATGAATTCACAGGGATTCTTACCGGGAAAGGCCTTTCTTATGGCGGATCATTAATTCGTCCTGAAGCTACTGGTTACGGTAACGTATACTTTGTACAGAATATGCTTGAGAGAAAAGGCGATACCATTAAAGGTAAAACGGCGGTAATTTCAGGATCTGGTAACGTGGCGCAATTTGCTGCAGAAAAAGCTACCCAGTTAGGAGCTAAGGTTGTAACAATGTCAGATTCAGGAGGTTTTATTTATGACGAAGGTGGAATTGATGCTTCCAAACTTCAGTTCATCATGGACCTGAAAAATGTGAAACGAGGAAGAATTAGTGAGTATGTAGATGAGTATCCTTCAGCTAAATATTACGATGGGGAAACTCCGTGGGGAGTGAAGTGTGACATAGCTATGCCTTGTGCCACTCAAAATGAATTGCACAAAGAAGATGCGGAAAAACTTGTTAGTAACGGTTGCATCTGTGTAGGAGAAGGGGCGAATATGCCCTGTACACCAGAGGCTGTTAGTGTTTTCCAGGATGCGAAGATATTATTCTCCCCGGGGAAAGCATCAAATGCTTAGGTGGGGTTGCAACTTCAGGACTTGAAATGTCTCAAAACTCAATGAGATATAGCTGGACTTCAGAAGAAGTTGACAAAAAACTTCACGAAATTATGAAAAATATCCACGAACGTTGTGTGGAGTATGGAACAGAAGAATCCGGATACGTTGATTACGTAAAAGGAGCAAACATTGCAGGTTTCGTAAAAGTAGCCGATGCTATGCTTGCGCAGGGAGTAGTATAAAATTTACAATCTTAAATGCATAGATCAAATGCCGCTCGTCCAGCGGCATTTTTTTATCTTCGGCTCAAATTCGTACCATGATAGTTAATACGAATGCTATTGTTATAAGTGTTTTAAAATACGGCGAAGCAGATCTTATAGTAAAATGCTTCACCCAAAAAAGCGGACTGAAGTCGTACCTGCTGCGTGGTATTCTAAAATCGAAAAAGGGAAGATTTAAAGTTTCTATGTTTCAGCCGTTAACGCAGCTGGAGCTGGTGGCAAAACATAAAGATAAAGGCAGTCTTGAATATATTCAGGATGCGAAGCTTATTGCGCACTACCAAAGCTTGCACACCAATGTTGTAAAAAGTTCTATGGTGCTATTTCTTTCTGAAATACTTCGGAATTCAATCCAGGAAGAGGAACAGAATGAAGAGTTATATCATTTCCTTGAGAATACATTTAACTGGATGGATGTTCATGATAATATCGCCAATTTTCATTTATTATTTCTGCTGAAGCTTACGAGGTTCCTTGGATTTTATCCTGATACTTCCCAGGCAGAAGGAGAATATTTTAATCTCCTGGAGGGAATTTTTCAGGATATAAAAACAAACGAATATTGCATCGAAGGCGGAAATTTACAGCTTCTTAAGCTGCTACTCGGTACAAATTTTGATGAGTTAAATGCAATAAAATTGAATCAATCCGCGAGATCAAATTTCCTCACTATGTTACTTGGGTATTACCTAGTTACATATTGAATCTTTTAAGAAACCAAAGTCCCTCACGGTGCTAAACGAACTATTCCATTAATGCGTCTCCTCCTTATTCTCCTCCTCCTGTTATATAGCCTTCCCGGTTTGGGGCAGGAAGTAATAGTCCTGGAAAAGAACACGGACATTCCCCTGCCATACGTGGCAATTTATAATAAGGCGAAAACTAAAAGTACTGTAACGTCAGGACAGGGAAAAGCAGATCTTACCCGATTTTCACAACACGAGGAGATCATTTTTAAACACATTTCTCACCTGGAATACACCACCACCAAGGCCCAGGTCATGGCTGCAGGAGGCAAAATTTTTCTAATTTTAGATGATAATCACTTGCAGGAAGTGGTTTTGTCGGTATCCAGGTTCAGGCAGAAAAAAAGTGAAGTACCTCAAAAACTGGTCACCATTCAGCCTGAAGAAATAGCTTTTGCCAACCCTCAAACTTCCGCAGATCTTTTAGAAAGTACAGGAAAGGTTTACGTTCAAAAGAGCCAGCTTGGAGGTGGAAGTCCTATGATTAGAGGGTTTGCCACTAACCTATTGTTGATCACTGTAGATGGGGTGAGAATGAATAACGCCATTTTCAGGAGTGGGAACCTTCAAAATGTTATTTCCATTGATCCGCTCGCGATAGAGCAGGCTGAGGTTATTCTTGGTCCGGGTTCTGTGATCTACGGCAGTGATGCGGTAGGCGGGGTTATGAATTTTTATACCCTAAAACCTGTTTTCTCCTATAGAGAAGACAACTTTAGCGGAAATGCTTTCAGTAGGTATGCGACCGCAAACAATGAGAAAACGGTACATGCCGATTTTAATGTCGGTTTCGAGAAGTGGGCCTTTTTGAGCAGTGTTTCTTATTCAGATTTTGATGATTTGAGAATGGGGAGCCATGGTCCTTTAGAATATATGCGCCCCCATTATGTCGTTACCCGAAATGGGGAGGATTTAGTTGTAGAAAATGACGATCCGCTGGTGCAGAAACCTACGGGTTATAATCAGATAAATCTTCTGCAGAAGATCGCGTATCAGCCACACGATTTGTGGGATCTTAACCTTGGTTTGTATTATTCCACTACTTCCAATTATCCTCGTTATGACCGTTTGTATCAGGAGAGAAATGGGCAGCTGCGGTCTGCGGAATGGTACTACGGGCCGCAAACCTGGTTTCTGGGCCATCTGCAGGTAGAAAACAGGGGATATAATAAATTCTATGACAGGAGTAAATTGACGGCCGCTTACCAATTTTTCGAAGAGAGCAGGAATGACAGGAATTTTGGAGGAGAAATGTTTTATAATACCTTAGAAAATGTTGATGCTTACTCCCTGAACCTCGATTTTGAGAAAGGTTTTGGAAAGAACAGGTTTTACTATGGTGCCGAATATGTATTTAATTATGTAGGATCTAAAGGTGCTGCAAAGAATATTTTCTCAGGAGAGCAGGAACCATCTGCTTCCCGTTATCCTGATGGTTCTACCTGGCAATCTCTGGCCGCTTATTCCAGCTTTCGGTGGGAGGTGAATCAAAAACTGAATATTCAGTTTGGTGCACGTTATAACCATGTTCTCTTAAAAGCTGAATTTGATGAAGCTATATATGATTTTCCTTTCAACGATGCCAATTTAAGTACAGGGGCACTGACAGGTAGTGCCGGAATCAACTGGCACCCGAACAAGAGAACCACCTGGCGGGCCAATCTTGCAACCGCTTTTAGAGCACCAAATATAGACGATGTGGGGAAGATCTTTGATTCTGAACCCGGTTCCGTTGTAGTTCCGAATCCGAACCTGAGGCCGGAGTATGCCTATAATGGGGAGCTGGGGCTTAACTGGAGAATTGGAGAATTCCTGGTTATGGATCTGGCATCTTTTTACACCATCCTGGAAAATGCGATGGTGAGAAGAGATTTTGACCTTAACGGAGTTACAACTGTAGATTACCAGGGAGAAGAAAGTAACGTCCAGGCAATACAGAACGCAGCGGGTGCCTATGTTTACGGATTTGAAGCCGGGGCAGAAATAATTTTTTCTGAAGAACTTAAACTTATCTCCCAACTCACGGCAACTACGGGTGAGGAAGAGTTAGATGACGGAACCACCGCGCCATTAAGACATGCAGCTCCTCTTTTTGGGAATACTCATTTTATCTGGGACAGCGGAAAACTGAAACTGGATCTTTTTAGTGAATATAACGGGCAGTTTGACTACGAGGATCTTGCACCTTCTGAACAGGGAAAAGCATATTTGTATGCTATAGACGATGACGGGAATCCTTATTCCCCCTCCTGGTATACCATCAATTTCACTTAGCCGTTACCAACTGACAGAAAACTGGCAGGCAACAGCCTCTCTTGAGAATATTACAGATCAACGATACCGCACCTACTCCTCGGGAATTGCAGCTGCCGGAAGAAATCTTATCCTGGCGCTGAAGTACAGTTTTTAAACTTCTTCATTTACAAAAACTTTCTATCTTACATGGTATAAGAGATTTAAACGTAGTAGTACTTTTAAATTGAAATAAAATGCACTAGTGCATTTATAAGCTGTTATCCTTTATTAAAAAACAAAACGAGGTTCTTTAAATGAGAACTTTTGTGTATCTTTGCAGTATAATGTTAAATATGAAAAGAATAATTGCGAAGAGAGCACTACGAGAGTTTTGGGAAAAGCACGCTGATTCAGAACAATATTTAAAAACGTGGTATGAAACAGCTAAAAACTCCAATTGGACTTCGCCAAATGAAATTAAGCACACCTATATAAATGCCAGTATCTTAAAAAATGGTCGTGTAGTTTTCAACATTAAGGGAAATTCTTACTTACTTATTGTAAAATTTAATTTTGAAAGGCAATGGGCATTTATAAGGTTTGTAGGTACCCACGCTGAATACGACAAAATAGACGCTGACACAATTTAATAGAGAATATTATGAATATAAAACCTATAAAATCCGAACAAGATTACGAAAAAACGCTAAAAAGATTAGAGATGATTTTTGATGCAGATCCCAATACAAAAGAAGGCGATGAGGCTGAAATATTAACTATGTTGATTGATAACTATGAAAATCAACATTATTTAATTGAGGCTCCTGACCCAATCGAAGCTATAAAGATCCGAATGGAGGAGATGAACCTTAAACAGAAAGATTTAGTTGGAATTATAGGAGGAAAAAGTAGGGTTTCTGAGATACTGAATAAAAGAAAAAGACTGACAGTGGATATGATAAGGGAATTGGAAAAGATTTTACAAATTTCTGCTTCCGTTCTGGTAAATAACTATCAACTATCTAAATAAAACAAAGGGTAACAACGCATATAAAAAAATTGCTGCGGCGGTAATTATTCGAAATTTTTTACTTTTAAAAAAGCAGAAGTTGCGGCGGACAAGTCCGAGCATTTTAACTCGCAACTTTTCATATGCAAAGCGTTGAGCGCAATTAGGAAATGAATGAATTCTACCCAGGAACTTTATTATTTAAATCGCTTCAAGGAATTATATGAAAATTTTCCCCCAGGGGAAATTATAAAATCGGAACAACCAGATTTTATTGTTCAAAGTAATGATAGTAAAATAGGGATTGAAATAACGGAAATTTTTCAAGATACTCATTTAGAAGGTTATTCTAAATTCCAAAAGCTATCTTCTGACCGACACTTTTTTACAAATGAATTAATTTCCCAAATACAAAATTTTGTTTCCTTCCCTTTTCATATGGGAATTGGTTTCAATGACTTTAAATTAATAAAAAGGCAAAAGAAAGATCTGATTTTAAACAAAGCTTTTTGTGCAACGATTAAACATATTTTAATTCTTGAAAATAAACAATCTGTTATTATAGAAGATTTCGATATGCTACCAGAGGAGATAAATTCTATTCAAATTGGCAGATTTGACGGATTAAAAGAATCATATGACGTAATGCCTGAAGGAGGGGCAGTTTCTATTATTGAAAATATTCATATTAATAACATATTGAACAAAAAACATAGAAAATTAGGCAAATACCAAATATGTTCTGAACAATGGTTATTAATTAGAGAAGGAAATTATTATGCCGGATCATTTGCTGAGATTAAAGTTTCAGAACCGATCACAACTTTATTTGATAAGTTGTTTATCCTAAGATCTAATTATAATAAAATAATCGAACTAAAATAACAGTGCACAACAACAGTAACCGTTGCACAAGCCTATAATTTCCCTCTAAAAACAATATTTCCTATAATATTTAAAGCTTTTTAAGCAAGTGCTGCTCTATCCCCGAAAATTTTTTGGGAAGAAATAAGGAGCATTTGAACAGCTTGAAAAGTCCATGATTCAGTCGTTATAAAGAAGGATTGGTGCTTTGGTCATTTCGCAGGACATTTGCCCCTGATTTGACTTTGCTGGTAAACTTCAGGTACTTCTTGAGGTTATTAAGCAATGGCGGTCAGATACATAAATTTGTTGGTCTGGAGAATTCCGATAGCATTTACCTTTCTTAAGCCCGGGAATTCTTTGAGGGTGCCAAAAACAGTTTCTACGGTGTTTTGTCACTTGCCATTCATATAGCACCTGAAGGAAGTGAAGAGTTTCTCCTGGTAATCCTTTTTGGCTTGTATTCCAGGAAATTACCTAATTTGTGTAGCTTGTGCAACAGGCACAGCGCATATAAAAAATTGCTGCTTTTTTGGAGTGATAGAGAATAACGGGAAAATTAGGCAAATTAAATTTTGTACATATATTTGTACCTCTTAAAATACAATATTATGCAAATTACAACTGTTTCTGAATTCAGAAAAGATATTAAAACTTATTTAGATCGCGTTGTAAAGAACTTTGAGACTTTGATCATAAATCGCGGAAAAGATTCCGGAATTGTAGTTATGTCTCTGCAAGAATACAATTCTTTAATGGCTACAAATCACGAACTGTCATCTCGAAAGAATGAATTAAGGTTAGATTCTGCAATTGAAAAACTAAAAAGCGGAGCAGCATTCAACAAAGATTTGATCGAAAATTAAATGAAGTATATTTTCGTTGACGAGTCGTGGGAGGATTATTTATATTGGCAAAAAACAGACAGGAAAAAGTTGAAAAAGATAAATGAACTTCTTAAAGACATCGCTCGAAATCCTTTTGATGGAATTGGAAAACCTGAACCTTTAAAACATAAATACGCTGGATTTTTTTCAAGACGTATAGATAGTGAGCATAGACTGATTTATCAATATAGAGAAGGAGAAATATTAATTGCGAAATGCAGGTTTCATTATGACTGAAAAAGTACTACTGTCAACGACAGTAACCGTTGCACAAGCCCTTAATTTCCCTCTAAAAACAACATTTCCTATAATATTTAAAGCTTTTTAAGCAAGTGCTGCTCTATCCACGAACTCTTTTTGGGAAGAAATAAGAAGCCTTTGAACAGCTTGAAAAGTCAATAAGTCAGTCGTTATAAAAGAAGGAACGACGCTATGACCATTTTTCCAGGCATCTGCCCCGGATTAAATCTTCTTTATTGAAAACTTCAGGTACTTCTTGAGGTTATATGCAATTGCGGCCAGGTGCATACATGTGTAGCCTGGCGAATTCCGATAGCATTTACTTTTCTTAAGCCCGCGAATTCTTTGAGGGTGCCAAAACAGTTTCTATGGTGTTTTGTCACTTGCCATTCATATAGCGGCCACGCCTTCTTTTTACCAGTTTGATATTCCGCTGTTATTCTTCCCCGAATGCGGTGATGTTGATCCTTTTTTTTGTGGCTTTTCCCGATACAGGCCTTACAGTCGGCTCTGGTAGTAAAATAGTTTTCGTTTAGACTGCCATTTTCCATTTTTTAATTGCAGAAGGTGACCTTTTTCCTCTGGGTGCACGGCCAATAGTTTCCTTTCGTGATATACTCAAATCCTTCAGGAGGGAAGGTAACTTTTAATGCCATTTCTTTGAAGATAAGTATAGTTTTCACCACTGCTATAAAAAAAAATTGTTTTTGGATTCTGTCACTTAATCTGAAGGAAGTGAAGAGTTTGCCTGAAAATCCTTTTTGGCTTGTATTCCAGGAAATTACCTAATTTAGGTAACTTGTGCAACAGGCACAATAATTAAAAACATGCTAAAACCTGTCTCAATCTGAAACTCTATGCTCGTAAGCTCACACTGTTTATACTTGGCTTTATCGGTCATTTTATCTAACACATAATACTAAATGCTTAGTAACAAATTAAATATAGAACTTAGACCAACAGAAATTTCAGATTTAGACACTCTTTTTGAATTTCAGGCTGACAAAGAAAGTGGATATTTAGCTGCATTTATGCCTAAAGACCCAACGGACAGATTAGCTTATGTAAACAAATACTCAAAATTGCTAATTGATCCAACCGTAAATAACCAAACAATCACTTTTAATAATAGGGTCGTAGGAAGCATTGGAAAGTTTGTAATGGAAGGTAATGCAGAAATCACCTACTGGATTGACAGAAAATATTGGGGACAGGGTATTGCCACGAAAGCGCTGCAAGAATTTCTTACAATTGAAACCAGCAGACCAATTTTCGCACGGGTTGCATTTGACAATCCTGGTTCGCAAAAGGTTTTAGACAAATGCGGTTTTAAAATTGTTGGCACTGACAAAGGTTTTGCAAATGCCCGTTAAATGGAAATAGAAGAATTTATTTATAAGTTGACTTCTAAATAGAGCATAGAAATTAAATGTCAAAATAATGAGGAAAATAATTGCAGCATTAAATATGACTCTTGACGGAATTTGCGATCATACAGCAGGAATTCCGGATGAAGAAATACATCAGCATTATACAGAATTATTAGAAAAAGGAGACACTATTCTATACGGCAGGACCACGTATTAACTTATGGAATTTTGGCGAACAGTTTTAGAAAATCCTTCCGAAGAAAAATCAATGAACGACTTTGCTTTAGCTATTGACAAAATTCCAAAACTTGTGTTCTCTCATAGCCTTAAAAAAGTAGATTGGGAAAGTGCAACCATAGCAAAAGGAGATTTAAAAGATGAAGTTTTAGAACTCAGGAAACAAGCAGGTAAAGATATATTCGTTGGAAGCCGAAGTTTAATTATACAACTAATGAAACTAAAGTTGATTAATGAATTCCAGCTTTGCATTTATCCAATTCTCCAGGGAAACGGCTTAACATTATTTGAAGACATAAACCAAAGAATTATTTTTAAACTGGCTAAGACTAAAACCTTTCAAAGTGGAGCTATAATACTTTACTATCAACCCCATTAAGGAATGAAGAAACAATTACCCGCCACGATGGCTATAATGATGCTTTTCCCTCTACTTCTAAAAATTGCGTCAATTTTCAATTTAGTGTTTTTAAGATATGAGTGCTAATCCTACAATTTTTTATAGCCGTGCCCATAAAAATCATTATAACATCAGCAATACTTGAACGTTGTTAAAAATACCCTTCCTGGAAACCAATAAAATCTCCCGTACAAATCCTACGGATTAGTTTTTCCATAGTAAACAGCTTTCTGATATAACGTAAAAATATGGTCTTATAGAGGTTAAAAATCTTTGTTCCTGGCTGTATCAATTCGATACAACAAGTGTATCAAAATCGAACAGGTTCAACTAATTATGTTTTTAAATAACTGTAGTTTAGTTGATTATGTTGAGGCACAAACTTTGCCAATAAAAATGAAGGAACCATCTCCTACAGTATTTGCCTGTTTTTCATCATAAATCATCAAGGCATGTTAAAAAACAATTTTAAGATCGCAATCCGGATCCTCTGGAAAAATAAACTTTTTTCATTAGTCAATATCCTGAGCCTGTCCTTGTGTATGGCGGTAGGGGTTATCCTCTTTACA
The DNA here is from genome assembly GCF_021535135.1 of Antarcticibacterium sp. 1MA-6-2. Lineage (NCBI taxonomy): Bacteria > Pseudomonadati > Bacteroidota > Flavobacteriia > Flavobacteriales > Flavobacteriaceae > Antarcticibacterium > Antarcticibacterium sp. 1MA-6-2. Next base: position 3,072,363 of record NZ_CP091036.1, read on the forward strand.
GGCATTAAAGCTACTTATGATACAGATCATTTTCATCCGGAATTAAATCATATAGTACGTATACTCACCCAGGAAACAAAGGAGGGAGAAAAAATTAAATGGGCAACAACACCGTTGGCTCTGGCACCTCAATTGGAAAGCGTCTCCTTTGTGGAGAATACGGTAAAAATTCAAATGGCAGGAAAGTATAACCTGCAAACAGACAAAGGGGATGTTCCTGTTGACATTAAATTTTCAGAGCCTTCTTTCTTTAATGTATTCGGCTTTAAATTACTGGCCGGGAATCCACAAAGCCTAACAAATAATCCCACTTCCATATTTTTAACTGAAAGAACAGCAAAAAAGATATTTGGCGACCTTAATGCTTTAGGGCAGATAGTTCAACTTGAAAATTTAGGTTCTTATACCGTTGAAGGAATCATCCAGGACCCGCCCTTAGAAACACATCTACCCATTGAGGCAATGCTTTCTATTGCTTCTGCTGAAATCCTTGAAAAAGAAGGAGCAATCGGTAATATTTCACAAAGGTGGGAAGACTTCAAAAGTTCAGCAATTTATGCGCGTATAAAATCAGAAGATAATTTAGAGCAGCTTAATACAACCCTCCAAAACTACAATCGGAAACTGGAAAAGAGCAGTCTTCAATTTTTTGCACAACCCATAGAAGATATTACCCCCCGAAACAATGACATTATAAATGACCCTAATGCGGGCGTGGATTGGGCGGGTATTAGAACGCAATTACTTTTAATTCTATCCTTAACCCTTTTATCTGCTTTCAACTATATCAGTTTGTCATTGGCGCGTGCCTTCTCCCGGGCCCAGGAAGTAGGTGTTCGCAAAACAATAGGTGCAACCAGGGGACAAATTATTCGTCAGTTTTTAATGGAATCTACCCTTATCGCTCTTTTTGCTTTAGTGTTTACACTCCCGGGGGTTCATTTTTTAATGCAGCATATACCCGATATGGAAGTGACATTCTCCTGGGATCCCATCCTAATTTCAGGCTTGTTAACCTATGCAGTTATTACAGGGCTGGTCGCAGGGGCATTTCCGTCATGGCTATTGTCAGCCTTCAAACCCATACAGGTACTGCGTAAAATGAAGAATATAAAGCTGTTCCGGGGTGTTGCTGTTTACAAAGCTGTAATTGTCCTACAATTTTCGGTAACCATAATGCTTATGATATTGGTTGTCATATTAGCCGATTATGAAATAAAAAATAATGAAATCATTAGCTCAACTGTGTCCTCCAATGTTCTCACACTTGATTTAAAAGGTGAAGAATATGAAAATTTACAGAACCAAATAAACCAACTAAGCCAGGTAGAAACAACTTTGGCAACTAACTGGTATTATGGACCAATGAAAATGGGCAAATCTTCTATAAAAATAAAGGATAAAATCCTGAATATTAATTATGTAAGTATTGATCCAAAAATAATTGAAACAGAAGGTATCAGCTTAAAATCCGGGGAAAATTTTCCTGAACATATGCCCAAAAGTACTGAGCAATATGTGTTGATAAATGAAGCTGCCGCAGAATTACTAAAAAATAAATCAGAGGATATAGTGGGGCAAAATTTATCACTTGACTCTGCCTATGTCCAGGTCATAGGCATCATGCCGAATGAAATTATAGGCGAAACAGTTCCTTTAATCTATCGGTATTTGCCAAATGAAATAGCATCCCTGGCCATAAAGATTAAGCCAAATACAGAATTGGAAGCTACTAAAGCCATTCAAACCTTATGGAATAACAATTTTCCTGAAAAAACAGCAGATCTTCAAAATTTAAAAGAAGCTTATGCGAGCAGTGGAGAAAGAATAAGTTTTTTTGGATTCTTTGCCCTTATAGTTATGATAATTGCTGGTTTAGGCATTCTAGGCATAGCCAGTTATTCTGTAGAAACAAGAATAAAAGAACTTGGTATAAGAAAAGTACTGGGTGCAGGCAAATTAAAGTTAGTGTGGACAGTTACCAAAAATTTTGCTATTCTCATTTTAATTGCCGGACTTATTGGGGTTCCGGCTAAGCGTGTTTGGCAGTGATTTATTAAGACAGGATATAGGCAGCAGTCTTGTTAAATTAAGTTTTATAAATATAAGCCTTGGCTTTATAATGGTAGCCATACTCGGGCTCTTGACTGTCTTATCTCAAACCATTCGAGCGGGAGAAATTGAAGCTGTAAAAGTTTTAAAAGCAGAGTAAAAAGAAGGAAATTTCGTTGGCAGGTGATGACAATTGCACAACAAATGATTCTATTTAGCGTCACCAATACTTATTGTAACGATTAACTCTAACATTTGAGCAGTCTTACCACAAGGTCTATGTGTCTTAAGCCAGGAATTCTTTGAGGAAAAGCAGGTCTTACAGCGCCTGGCCATTTGTCTTTCACTGGTAATCCTTTTTCAATGCATTCCATTTAAAAATTAGCTAATTTAGATAACTTGTGCAGAAGGCACATTGTCTAAAACTATACTAAATCTCTCTTAGATCGAAAACCCTTGCTCGCCAGTAAGCTTGATGGTCATTCGGACATTCCAGTTCGCCAACTCGCACGGATTTTTAACGAGAAGTGCTTAATATCTGAAAACATCAAAAGACAGATCAAACAAACATTATATGAACGATTTTAATATTCAAAATAAGCCCGGAATTCTTTCAGAAGTTGAAAATATATCTAAGGAAATTGGATTTACAATGCCTTCTGACATTTACATAGGAACTTTATTAAAAACATTAATAACGTCTAAACCTAATTCAAACCTTCTGGAACTAGGAACGGGCATAGGATTGTCCTTATCCTGGATGATAGATGGAATGGACTCTGATTCGAAATTAACCAGCATTGACAATGATCCTGAATTAATTGAGATAGCTAAAAATTTTTTCGGACAGGATAAAAGAGTGGAACTCATTTGTGCAGACGGAACTGAATGGATAAATAATTACACCGGAGAAAAATTTGATTTGGTTTTTGCAGACGCATGGCCAGGCAAGTACAGCGAAATTAATAGAATACTTGATCTTATTAAAATCGGCGGGATATATATTATTGATGATATGTCTACTCAGCCTAATTGGCCCGAGGGGCATCAGGAGAATGTTGATGGCCTTATTGAATATTTAGAAAATCGAAAAGACCTTAATTTGACTAAAATGAATTGGTCAACCGGGATTATAATAGCTGCAAAAAAGTATTAAAACATTTCGTTCGGTCATTAATGGGTTAGGTATGCATAGTCCAGGATCTTCCCTGATTTCCAGATTAATTAAAAGGATTCAGTAGGGGCCAAAAATTTTACTATTAATCAGTTGTTTAGGGGATCGAAAATTTAACATTAAGAAATAAAAGAAAGGCTTTAACAACCGGAACTATACGTATATTCATAATTATTAACATAATAATCCATTTATAATGACTTTTTCTTTTAATATTTTTGCTAAATCGTCTATTTACGCGATTTTATTTGTTTGTGCTGCATCGGGAATGGCCCAGGACGGGACAATTTATCCTCTAGAGGCCCCTGCAGAACCGAGAGCAATTCCATTAGGAACGGGTGGGGTTGAAGATCAGCTTAGCTAAAGAAACCTGGTTTCGACAATGGGGGGATCCAATGGCTCGTAATATTTCCACTGCTACACTTACACCATTCCTGCCCGATCCTGCAATAGCAAACGGTACCACTGTAATTGTGGCACCCGGTGGAGGTTTCAGGTGGCTTTCTATGGGTAACGAAGGCTGGGAAGTTGCTGAGGCACTTGCCAAAAAAGGAATTGCTGCCTTTGTACTAAAGTATAGGCTTAACCCAACTCCTGAGTCACTTGAAGATTTTAAAACCTCGATGACCCGACCCCCTTCGCCTCCCGCAGGCTCTTCAAACGGCGCTCCGGTACCACCACAACGTCCCCGGTCCAATTTGTCTAACCAGCTCGAGGATGCTGAGGCTGCTTATGCTTTAATTGTTAAACGTGCAGAGGAATGGGGTGTTGATACTACTAATATAGGGATGATGGGCTTTTCAGCTGGTGCCAAGTCTCACAATGCATTCAACGCTCAATTCCAAAACTATGGATCTTGCTTTTATTGCTCCAATTTATGGAGGATTAAATGCAGTAGAGGTGCCAAAAAATGCTCCCCCAATGTTTAATGTTATTGCCGCAGATGATTTTCTGTTCAACGGAGAGTTGGGTTTAATTGAATCCTGGTACAAAGCAGGTAAACCTGTTGAACTTCACCTTTACCAAAATGGTGGCCATGGATTCGGCCTTGGAAATCCTGACCGAACCAGTAATCGTTGGTTTGATGCATTTATTCACTGGCTGGAAGTGAATAAGTTTTTTATAGCCCAAGCTGAAGAGAAATAAGACTTTTTTTCGGGATACCTTTATATAAAGTTGAGGTTCTCCCACTCTCTAGTGAAAAAGCTTCAGTAAAAAATCATTAAATGTATAAGGCCGCCTGATTAATAAAGTTAGGCGGTTTTTTCTTTTAATTTTGAGCTGAAGCTATAGGCTTAAGTCTTAAGAGGGTAAACCAGAAGAAATGAATCAACCGGAAGAAAGAAAGTTTTGGAGGGGAATAAAAATCAGGAGAAAAATTAAGATCTATAATAAGTTGAAGATATCCATAAATAATTTTTGATTTAATCAATTTCCATTTTATAAACATTTGGAATACTAAATAAACTTTTTACCTATGAAACAAGTAATAAACATTTTTCTCCTTTTACTATTGACAACGGGATTTTGTTTCTCCAAGAGCACTTTCAGTAAAGGCAAGGATCAAAAGCTAGTCGTTACAACCACCTTTGGAACTATTTCAGGGAAAGTCGAGGAGGGGATATATTCTTTTAAAGGAATTCCCTACGCCAGCGCCCAAAGATTTATGCCTCCACAGGATCCTATTACATGGGATGGAGTCCGTGAAAGTATTGAGTATGGGTAAGCAGCTAAACAAGTAGTTAGCTGGATTGATGAATCTCAAATGGATGAGAAAAAATTGTTCAGCTTAAATGTGTGGTCCCCGGGAATTTTAGATAGCAAAAAGCGTCCTGTAATGCTCTGGCTGCATGGAGGAGGATTTCATGTTGGCAGCAGCAATGACCCAATGACCGATGGGAAGGCTTTGGCTCAAAAAGGAGATGTGGTAATGGTATCTGTAAATCATAGATTAAATATTCTGGGCTTTCTGGATTTGTCAGCATATGATGAGAAGTATGCTAAATCAGCAAATGTTGGAATGCTTGATGTTGTTAAAGCCCTGGAATGGGTTAAAAATAATATTGAGCAGTTTGGAGGTGATCCTTCTAATGTGACCATTTTTGGAGAATCAGGTGGTGGAGGAAAAGTAGGTACCTTGATGGGTATGCCAGCGGCAAAAGGTTTATTTCACAAAGCCATAATTCAAAGTGGAACTTTAGTTAATGTTATGACCAAAGAGAAATCCAGAGCCCTGGGTTTAGCCGTAATTGACAATTTAGGAATCACATCAAATGATGCTAAGTAAATTAGAAACTGTTCCCTATGAAGACCTCGTAAAAGCGGGAAATGAAGCTATATTAAAATTATTTGGTCCCCGAAAACCCGGTTCAAAAACGATGTTTGGTTTTGCACCTTCAGCAGATGGTCAGGTTTTACTTCAGCAACCTTTTAGTCCGGGTTTTGCAGAAATTTCAAAGGATGTTCCTCTTTTAATCGGCACGACCTTAAACGAGCTTATTAAAACAGCTTATGACGAAAAGGACCTGAGCATGGAACAGGCCAGATCACGTTTAACAAAGATATACGGTGAGGATACAAATCAATTTATAAGATTATATGAAAAGACCTATCCTGATTTTACCCCTCAGGATCTTCTTTCTGTCGACACGGTTTTTAGGCCGGGAACTATTATGGCTGCTGATGCCAGGACGAAACAGGAGAGTGCTCCAGTCTATACCTATTTTCTAGCCTGGAAGAGTCCTGAAGATGGTGCAACAAAAGGTTCCTTTCACGGTTTGGACATTCCTTTGGCATTTAATAATATTGACCTAAAACCGGAGTGGACAGGTACTACAAAAGAAGCATATGACCTGGCTGACAAAATGAGTTCGGCATGGCTCAACTTTGCTAAAACAGGTAATCCTAATGTAGAAGGGAAATTGCCCGATTGGGAACCCTATTCAATTGACAATGGAGAAACTATGATTTTTAATGAAAAGTGCAGAATAGTAAATAACCATGACCGGGAATTAATGAGCTTTATTATATCAAAATGATTTACATCCAGTGTGAGAAAAAAGGTATTTAACCAGGAAAAGAATTTTGAACTCCTCATTTTGTCAAAAATTAATGGATGAAATGAGCAGTTCATATTCCCGAAGGAAGTATAAAAATTTCCTGTAAGGAAAAAAGATCAATAAATCTTCGGCTGCATCTCCATATTTAAATTATAACACCTTAATGAAACTATTAACCTTTCTCTTTCTCTTGTTTACCACCTTGTGTTTTTCACAAAAACAATATGAATTTGATTACCTCCTTGAATACGAAGTGACTCTTTATAAGGATTCTGTTAGAATAAAAAATCGTCCTTTCCATAAAGAGGAAAAAAGCTATAAAAAATATTATTTGACCAATTCGAGAAAAAACAATTATACTGCAGTAATAAAGGATTTAGACAGTTCCTATTATAAGATGATCTTTAGAGATCAGGACGGTATTTATTCTGAAGTCTCAGTATTAAAGTCCAACTTAAATAAGGCAGAATTTATAAACATTGATTGCAGATATGTTAGCCCCTATGAAAATCCATATAAACATCTAACTGAGGATTACGAATTCTTTGAATTAGCAGACACCCTTATTGATGGAACAGCTTACCAACATTTCAAGATAGCATCAATAAAGCCTAAAACAGTTAAAAGAAAAAAACTTGGTGCTGAATTTTATATTATAGAAAAGGAAACTGAATTTCATTTGCCTGTAGTGGATTTTCCAACGATCTATGAGGAATGGAAAACCAAACAAAAGCTGCCCAATGGAATTTTTCTGGAAAAATATTATATAGACTATTATGATAGACTGGACTCGAAAGAGAAATTAATCAACTACTGGAAAATTGATAGGAAAATTGTGATTAGCGAAGATTGTGATTATACCCGGGAGGAATAAAAACCCCGTAAAATTATTTTGAGGTTCAGTAAATTTCAGAAGGATTAAAATTTCAATATTGAGAGGCTGTTAACTATCTTCAAGTATGAAAACAGAAAAGGAAAAAATGATCGCCGGGGAAATGTATAATCCTATGGACAGGGGGCTGGTGGAAGACAGGAAGCAAACAAGATTGCTCCTGAAAGCTTTTAACGACACAGCAGAAGACCAACTCTCCGAAAGAGGTCGCATTCAGAAAACTTTACTGCCCAATGCATCAAAGGATCTTTATCTGCAGCCTCCCTTTTACTGCGACTATGGGTTTAACATGAAGGTGGGGAAACGGGTTTTCTTCAATTTCAATTGTGTGGTACTGGATGTTGCCCCCGTAAGCATTGGTAGCAGAACGATGTTTGGTCCAAATGTTCAGATTTATACAGCCACTCATCCGCTGGATCATAAAGAAAGAAGTTCGGGAGTTGAATACGCAAAATCCATAGTGATAGGAGAAGATGTGTGGATTGGAGGAAGTGCAGTTATCTGTCCCGGAGTAACTATAGGAGACCGTAGCGTAATTGGTGCTGGCAGTGTAGTGACCAAAGATATTCCCGAAGATGTTTTTGCAGCTAGTAACCCCTGCAAAGTAATCCGGGTCCTGAAGGAGAATTAATTCAATCCGGCTGCAGCCGCTTACCCAATTTTAAATTATAGTTAGCATTGCATTTTTCCCAAGTTACCTTTTAAGGCAGCCTCTCAATTTCCGAGCATAAAACCTTCTCTTTTGCTAAAATTGATTAATTTCGCACATCATTAGAAATTAAGGCAAAATGAGCATGAAGTTTCCTGAATATAAAGGACTTGACTTACCTAAAGTAGCAGAGGAAATCCTCAACTACTGGAAGGAGAATGATATTTTTGAGAAGAGTGTTTCTACGCGTGAGGGGAAGGAGCCTTTTGTATTTTTTGAAGGTCCTCCATCAGCGAATGGACTTCCCGGAATTCACCACGTAATGGCTCGTTCCATAAAAGATATATTCTGCAGGTATAAAACCCAAAAAGGCTTCCAGGTAAAGCGGAAAGCAGGTTGGGATACTCACGGGTTACCAATAGAACTTGGAGTTGAGAAGGAGCTGGGGATCACCAAGGAAGATATTGGTAAAAAGATAAGTGTAGAGGAATATAACCAGGCCTGTAAGAACGCAGTAATGCGTTATACTGATGTTTGGAATGATCTTACAGAAAAAATGGGCTATTGGGTAGATATGGAGGACCCATACATCACCTACAAATCTAAATACATGGAAACTGTTTGGTGGCTGCTTTCCGAAATTTATAAGAAAGGGCTTATTTACAAAGGGTACACCATACAACCTTATTCACCCAAAGTTTATACAGGCTTAAGCTCTCACGAACTTAACCAGCCGGGAACATACCAGGATGTTACAGATACCACAGTAACCGCAATGTTTAAGGCAAAGAGAGATACACTTCCTGATTTTCTTCTGGATGTGTCTCCTGAGATTTATTTCATTGCCTGGACAACCACTCCCTGGACGCTTCCGTCAAATACGGCCTTAACCGTGGGACCGAAAATTGAGTATGTAACGGTAAAAACTTATAATCAATATACTTTCGAGCCAATCACTATTGTAGTGGCAAAGAATCTGGCTGAAAAGCAGTTCGACAAAAAATTCAAAAAAGTAGAAAATGAGGAACTTTTAAACTCTTATAAACAGGGCGATAAGATCCCATTTTATATTGGAGAAAATACGTTTAAGGGAAAAGACCTGGTGGGAATTAAATACCATCAGTTAATGCCTTATGTGCAACCGTATAATAATCCGGAAAACGCTTTCCGCTTAATCTCTGGGGATTTTGTTACTACAGATGATGGTACGGGAATCGTACATATCTCTCCAACTTTTGGGGCAGATGATGCTATGGTTGCAAAGCAGGCTACTCCCGAAGTTCCGCCATTATTGGTGAAGGATGAAAATGACAATCTTGTTCCACTGGTAGATCTTCAGGGGAAATTTGTAAAGGATCTGGGAGAACTGGGCGGCAAGTATGTAAAAAATGAATACTATGATGACGGGGAAGCTCCCGAAAAGTCTGTAGATGTTGAGATTGCAATAAAATTAAAAGAAGAAAACAGGGCTTTTAAAGTCGAAAAATACCTTCATAGTTATCCTAACTGCTGGAGAACAGACAGGCCAATCCTTTATTATCCCCTTGATTCCTGGTTTATAAAAGTGACCGAATTCAAGGACAGGATGTTTGATCTTAATAAAGAGATCAACTGGAAACCAAAAGCAACCGGAGAAGGCCGTTTTGGAAACTGGCTTGCTAATGCCAATGACTGGAACCTTTCCCGTAGCCGCTACTGGGGAATCCCGCTTCCAATCTGGAGGACAGAGGATAAAAAAGAGGAGAAGATCATAGGATCCATTGCAGAGCTCAAGGAAGAAATTGCAAAAGCTATTGAGGCCGGAGTTGCAGATAAAGATATTTTTGGAGGGTTTGAGCCGGGCAATATGAGCGATGAGAACTACGACAAAGTAGATCTTCACAAGAATGTGGTAGATGAGATCGTATTGGTTTCAGATTCCGGAAAACCTATGAGAAGGGAAGCAGATCTTATCGACGTTTGGTTTGATTCCGGATCTATGCCCTATGCGCAATGGCATTATCCCTTTGAAAATAAGGACAAGGTAGAAGGAGGGGAAAAGACCGCCGACTTTATTGCTGAAGGTGTAGATCAAACCAGGGGATGGTTTTATACTCTGCACGCCATTGCTACAATGATCTTTGATGACGTGGCTTATAAGAATGTGGTTTCCAACGGACTTGTTCTCGATAAGAACGGACAAAAAATGTCCAAGAGACTTGGTAATGCTGTAGATCCTTTTGAAACCCTTGCTGCTTTTGGGCCCGATGCCACTAGATGGTACATGATCTCCAATGCAAATCCATGGGATAACTTAAAATTTGATATTGAAGGAATAGGAGAGGTGCGTCGTAAATTCTTCGGAACGCTCTACAACACCTATTCATTTTTCTCGTTATATGCAAATCTTGACAATTTTACTTATTCTGAAGATGAGGTAGCTTTAAACGACAGGCCGGAGATCGACCGCTGGATCCTTTCAGAATTAAATACCCTTATTGACAATGTAGATAAGTTTTATGCCGATTATGAACCTACCCGGGCTACCCGTGCAATTTCAGAATTTGTTCAGGAAAACCTGAGCAACTGGTTCGTACGGTTAAGCAGAAGGCGTTTCTGGAAAGGGGATTATGAGCAGGATAAAATTTCCGCTTATCAAACCCTTTATACCTGTTTAATGACAGTTGCAAAGCTAAGTGCTCCTGTAGCGCCATTCTTTATGGACAGGTTGTACAAAGATCTTAATTCAGCCACCAACAAAGAAGAGTTTGATTCTGTACACCTTGCTGAATTTCCGGTTTTTGATGCTTCTTATGTAGATAAAGATCTCGAAGCTAAAATGCAAAAGGCACAAACCATTTCTTCTCTCGTTCTTTCACTTCGGAAGAAGGAAATGATCAAAGTGAGGCAGCCTTTAAAAAGGATCATGATCCCTGTGCTTGACGATAAGCAAAAAGCTGAAATAGCAGCGGTTGAAGATTTGATAAAATCTGAAGTAAACGTAAAGGAAATTGAGCTTATAGACGATGCTTCAGGAATACTTGTGAAGCAGATAAAACCTAATTTTAAAGTTCTTGGCCCCAAAGTTGGTAAAGATATGAAAGCTGTTGCAGGAGCGATAAATAATTTCACTCCCGATGATATTTTGACCATAGAACGGGAAGGAAATATAACGGTTGACATTAATGGAAAAATGTTTACTTTTGGCGCCAATGACGTGGAGATCAGTTCACAGGATATTGAAGGTTGGCTGGTAGCCAGCAGTGGCGGAATAACTGTTGCTCTTGATGTTCATATTTCAGAAGAACTGAAGAATGAAGGAATTGCCAGGGAACTGGTAAACAGAATTCAGAATCTTAGAAAAGATTCAGGATTTGAAGTGACAGATTCAATAGATGTGACCCTACAGAAGGACGGTATTGTCGAGGATGCTGTTTTGAATAATATAAATTATATCAAAAACGAAACACTAACTGCAAACCTCGAATTTGCAGATGTGGTAAAAGACGGTAACGAGGTAGAATTCGATAATGTCGCCACTAAATTGTGGATCAGAAAACATTAAGACCCATGTCAACAACAGAGACCAAAGAACGTTACAGTGATGCCGAGCTGGCGGAATTTAAGGAGTTAATTCAATCTAAGATTAAAAAGGCACAGGAACAATTGGAGCTTTATAAAAGCGCCTATGTGAATGATGGTAATAATGGAACAGATGATACTTCCCCCACTTTTAAAGCATTTGAAGAAGGAAGTGAAACCTTGAGTAAAGAAGCAAACTCCCAGTTAGCCATACGTCAGGAAAAATTTATCAGGGATTTAAAAAATGCACTGATAAGGATTGAAAATAAAACTTACGGGATTTGTAGAGTAACCGGAAAATTAATTGCCAAAGAACGTTTAAAGCTGGTACCTCATGCCACTTTAAGCATTGAAGCAAAGAATTTGCAACGATAAACCACAAATCTTTTTAATATCAAACGCTCCCATATATCATTATGCTGGAGCGTTTTTTGTTGATGAATATCTCATGAAGTACAGCGTCCTTTGTTTACTTGTGCTCCCTCTTGCCCTTTTTTCTCAAAAGGATACTTCCCGAAGCTTTGATGCAGGAAATGTTCAGCGTCTTGAAATATTCCTGGATGAAGTCTTTAGGATCAATCTTCAAACTTCCAAAGAAGATAAAATTCTTATAAGTACACATTCCGAAGGGGAATATTTTAATTACATTAATCTTGAGGTGGAACAACTTCAGAATAAAATGCTCATTACTTCCAGTTTTCGGGAAATTCTACAGAGTGGCTACGACAAACTAAGTGCTCATAAAGTCTTTTCCTTAGAAGTTAAACTTACTATTCCTGAAGGATTAGAGGTTTACATATCCTCCAATATAGGCAGTGTAAATGCAACTGGTGCTTTTGAAGCCCTACAGGTGGATCTACAGTCCGGTGGCTGTACTCTTAAAGCTTTTACAGGGAACGCAATTATCAATACTTACAGAGGTGGAATTTTTGTAGCGACTGTAATGCAGTTGTTACTGCCTCTTCAGGTAAGGGGAAGGTAGAATTACCGGAGGAAATGAATGGTATTTATACCTTACAACTAAGATCTATTAACGGTGATATTAAGGTAGTTAAAAACTAAATAATATTAGTATTTTTGAGGCTTAGTTAAACAAAAACAATTCATGTCCCTAAAGAAAGCGAGTCTTCTCATCCTTTTGATCCTTATTATTGATCAAGTCTCCAAATTTTATATAAAAACCAATTTTGTTTTAGGCGAAGAGATTGAAGTTCTTAGCTGGTTCAGCATTTTATTTGTAGAAAATGAAGGAATGGCGTGGGGAGCAAAAATTCCGGGAGAATATGGTAAATTGTTGCTTACCCTTTTCCGTTTGTGCGCAATTGTAGGGATTGGATATTGGCTGTGGGACTCGGTAAAGAACCATGGATCTAAAGTTTTAATTATTGCCATTTCCTTTATTTTTGCGGGTGCCTTTGGAAACATCATTGATTCGGTCCTCTACGGAATGATCTTTACAGACAGTTACGGCCGCGTAGCCGAATTTATGCCTGCGGGTGGAGGATATGCAGATATCTTCTACGGAAAGGTAGTAGATATGCTTTATTTTCCTTTATATGACGATATTTTACCTGAATGGATCCCCTTCTGGGGAGGAGAGCATTTCACTTTCTTTGAACCCGTTTTCAATATAGCCGACACAGCCATTAGCACCGGAGTGGTGCTATTGCTGCTTTTTAATAAAAAAGCCTTTCCTAAAAAAGAAGAGGCTGCCGAAAATAATTAGGCGACGTTAACGTCCCGGTCAAATATCTTTTCAAACTTCTTGAGTTCAATAGGCTTAATAAGATAATCTGTTACCAGGTTAAATGATCTTGCTCTCTCGAGATCCCGTGGATCAATAGAAGAAGAGACCACGTACAAGGTGATCTTTTTGTCAAAGTTGTTCTTGATCTTAATAAATTCTCCCAGGAATTCCCAACCATCCATAACAGGCATGTTCAGGTCCAGAAAGATAATATCCGGAAGTTTCTCCTCGGTCATGTTGCATAGAATTACCTTGAAATATTCAAGAGCTTCCAGCCCATTCTTAAAGATCAATAAGTTTTCTGACAGTTTTTTGATTTCGATGATTTTCTTGACGAGATTCACATAGATTTTGTCATCATCTATAATGCACGCCAATTCAATTTTTTGCCCCATTTGTTGAATTAAAATTTAATTTTAAATGTTGTGCCAATATTAACCGTACTGGTGACAGATATGGTCCCACCCATCGTCTCTACCTGGTTACGCGTAATAAATAAACCTATTCCTTTGGCATCAGGATTTCGGTGAAAAGTTTTATACATCCCAAACATCTTATCCCCATATTGATTGAGATCAATTCCCATACCGTTGTCACTTACTTCAAGGAATGCCTGAGCATTTTGCAGGTAAGACTGGATGAATATAACTGGTTTTCTTCCGGGTTGTTTGTAGCGGATGGCATTGGTAATTAAATTTAAAAGAATGCTCTCCAGGTACTCAGGGATATATTTGATTTCTTTTAATGCTGAAAAATCTGAAACAATCTTCGCGCTTTCCCGGTTTATCAAAGAGGAAGTCGATGCTACTACAACGTCTAAAGCATTACTGAATTTTACGAGTCTTGGTTCTTTTCTTAAAAGATTTTGGTGACTAACCATATCATTCAGCTGGGAAATTGCCCTGTCAAGGTTTTCTGATATACTTTGAACATTATCTATAAGCTCGATTTTTTCTTCCTGATTGCGGGACTCCTTCACCAGCTGTACCACAAGGCTGAGGTTGCTGCTGTGTGATCTAAGGTTATGGGAAACAACGTGAGCAAAATTGAATAAACGGGAGTTTTGAGTGGCAATAATATCCAGCGTATTCTGCAGGTTTATCTCATTTTCTTTGTTGTCATCTATGTCCTGAAAGACACCTCTTATCCCAATGATCTCCTGCTCTTCGTTATATACAGGTTTTCCCGTTGCCCGCACCCAAAATTCCCGACCATAGAGGGTGGCCATCTTGATCTCTTCCTTAAATGGAATACCATATTTCTCACACTTTTCAAACATAGAAAGTGATTTCTCCTGGTGTTCCCTGGAATAGAATTTCTGCTCAGTCCTCGTAATTAAGGTTAAAATCTTTTGGACAATCAAGGATCCTTTTTGTCACTTCATCCCAGTAAATTGCTTTATGTACAGTGTCTACGTACCAACCTCCTGTTGAAGTCATTTCGGCAGTTTCCCTGTAGTAAAAGAAATTTTCTTCTATGGTATACTGGTCTCTCTTTGACTGGTGAATATTAACAAAAAGCAGAACTGCTGTATCCCGGTGAGAAGAATTGTCTTTGCTCTTTAAGTTACGGCATTCGAACCAGCGATATTTCTCGTTTTGGAGTTTTAATTTGATCTCCTGACTGAAACTTTCAGCTCCTTTGGTAAGATTCTCAAAGCCCACCCTAAAATCATAGCGATAGTCTTTGTGAAGTATATTATTTATAAAGTAATCAAAGCGGGAAGAACCAGATGGAGGTGCACCTACCAGGGACTGAAAATGCTCACTCCAGGTAATTTCTCTGGTGATAAGGTCAATTTTCCAGTACGCAATATCGAAATCTTCTAAGATATTGTTTAACTGAAGGTCGTTGAGCATCAATTATATTACTAGGGGGATATGAAATAAATGTAGTGCAATGTTAATAATAATACAAATATAGAAATCCTATTTTTCAAAGAAATACGTTTTATTCGGTGTAATGCAATAATTCATAGGTATATCGCTATTTAAAAGGCCGGGAATCTCCTCTTCGGCTTCAAAAAGTGACAGGCCAATCTTAATTACATCGTTCCGGCAGGAGGACAGGAAAATATCGTAAAAACCTTTTCCATAACCTACCCGATGACCTGCCAGGTCAAAAGCCATAAGCGGTACAAAGATAAGGTCGATTTTAGAGGCAGGAATCTCGATCCCGTCTACTGGTTCAGGGATGTTCCATTCATTTTTCTTAATTACCGTAGAGTCAGTAAGAAGGTAATTTGTGAGCTCCCGTGTTGTGAAATTACTTTTGGAAAGAACAATATTCTTGTCTTTTCCCTGTAAGATGTGCAGCAGTGGCTCTGTATCTATCTCTTTTTTTTCTGAAATGCTCAGGAAAAGATGATAAAAGCTGTAATTCCAGATTGGAAGTTCTAAAAGCCTGTTGGCGATCTCCAAACTTTTTTCCTCAATTTGAGAATTACTTAATTCATTTCTTAAAGCTGAATATTTTTGTCTCAATTTATCCTTCATCAGCTTCTTCTTTGGGTCGTGCAGGTGTTGAAAGATGAAATATCGCATCTCCCTGATAGACAATGGGCGATTCATTTACGTTAATGATAAATCCCTCGTGTGGCGCAATCACCTTGTGGCGAAACTTTCCGTAGGGATCTGTAATAGTGGCAATATATTCCCCTCTTTCTACCCGTCTTCCACACTCAATTTTCACGTGGAGGAGGCCGCTGTATTTCGCGCGCATCCAGGTGCTGTTTTCTATTATATTAGTTTGGGTAGGAGGATCTTCAATTTCAAATCGAGGTTTTAACATCCCCAAATGTTTTAAAATGCGCATAGTTCCTTCCACTCCCAGCCGTGCGATTTCCCTGTTGCTATCCATTGACTTTCCGCCTTCAAAGAGCAAAACCATTTTCCCTAATTTGTAACAGGTTTCCCGGTAAGATTTTCCTATAGTTTTGGAATATATGGTGAAAGGCGCGTTAAAAATATGAGCAAATTTCATACTTTTTTCGTCTCCTTTAAGCACCCGAACCTGCGCAACATTAAACCTACTGGCACCGCTTATGTGAAAATCAAGACAAAAGTCGGCTACCGGAAGTATCTTTTTAACAAACTGGAAAGCAAATCTGCTGGCAAGGGAGCCATTTTTTGTTCCCGGAAAAACCCTGTTCAAATCCCTGCCATCGGGAAATTCCCTTTTCATATTAAGAAATCCGAATACGTTGACTACGGGAATACAAATAATTGTTCCTTTAACAGGTTTGTTTATATTTTTTGAAATTACCTGTCTTACGATCTCTACCCCATTAATTTCATCCCCGTGAATTCCAGCAGTAAGCAGAACCACAGGTCCGGGTTTTTTAGATCTTTCAATGATAACAGGCACCTCGACAGAGGTAGTTGTATATAGTTTAGCCATGTTAAGGTTAATCACGGCACCCGTTCCCGGAAGAACTTTTTTACCTAAGATTTCAAGAACATTGTTCTTGTCTATATGAGCCATAGGCTAAACATTTCTTTCAATATATCGAATGATGGTTTTGGCAATATCCTTCCCGGTTGCTGCTTCAATTCCTTCGAGGCCGGGCGAGGAATTTACTTCCAGGATTAGTGGACCTCTTGAACTTTGAAGCATATCTACCCCTGCAACACCAAGACCCATAGATTTTGCAGCCTTTATTGCAGCATTTTCCTCATCGTCTGTAAGTTCTATAACGCTGGCCGTTCCTCCGCGGTGTAAATTAGACCGGAATTCTCCTTCTTTACCCTGGCGTTTCATTGCGCCCACTACATGGCCATCCACTATAAGTGCGCGAATATCTGCTCCCCCGGCCTCTTTTATAAACTCCTGAACAATTACCCTGGCCTGTAGCCCGTTAAAAGCTTCAATAACCGATTCGGCAGCGTTTTTAGTTTCAGCAAGTACAACTCCCAATCCCTGTGTGCCTTCCAAAAGTTTAATAATTAATGGTGCGCCACCAACATGGTCAATCACTTCTCCCACATCTTTGGAATAATTAGTGAAGACTGTTTTTGGCAAACCAAGACGGGCCCGGGAAAGTACCTGGAGACTTCTAAGCTTGTCCCTGCTGCGCACAAGTGCCTGAGATTCTGTAGTAGTAAATACGCCCATCATTTCAAACTGTCGAACTACTGCAGTCCCATAAAATGTAACCGATGCTCCAATCCTGGGAATTACTGCATCGGTATCAGCTAAGGTCTTCCCGCGGTAAAATATAGAAGGTTTCTTTTTTCAATTATAAGATCACACTTAAGAGGATCAATAACCTCTACATGGTGGTTTCTTTTTTTAGCAGCTTCGATAAGACGCTGTGTGGAATATAAATGACTATTCCTTGATAGAATTTTTATGTTCATTTGTTTTTAAATTAAAGGAAACATCGGTGAGTTCCGGATCTACTATAAACTTCTTGGTTAGAAATTTTCTTCCAATTAACACCGGATATCGCATCTCTTGCCGGGCCGACAAAGAAAGTGAAATTTTAAAAATCTTACCGAAAATTTTTATAGTGGATTGTACCTGATAGCGCTGCTGCATAATTCCATTACTACTGCGTACAAATACCACATCATAATCTTTAAAGATAAATTCTTTCCCGTTATAGAGCGGGTGTTCTTCATCTAAAAATGTACAATGTAAAGCGTCTTCCTTTTCAACAATGTTATCACAATGAATGGAAGAAGTGTAGGCCCCGGTATCTATTTTAATTGCAACATCTTCAAGGTTCAACAATGGAAAATCTGCTTTATCTACCCTACCTATTACTTTTTTATCCATAACTGCAAGATACTAAAATGATTATTGGAGTTTTCTTATAGCATCCTTAAAATCCTGAGCTCCCAGATTTTCAGGCCTTTATTGTTACTTCAGGAGGCGCAGAGGACAAAAATTTAACATTTTGTCGGCTTTCAGGATTTAAGCCTCCCGGGAATATGTAATACCTTTGAATTAATGGAAACACCTGCTTTAAACGTTCAACTTCAAACATTGCCCGAGAATCCCGGAGTTTACCAATACTACGATAAGAACGGGAAGATCCTTTATGTAGGTAAGGCAAAGAACCTGAAGAAAAGAGTTACTTCCTATTTCACAAAGGGCCACACCAGTCACCGCATTGGGGTAATGGTAAAAAAGATTAAAGAGATTAGGCATATTGTCGTAGAGTCTGAGACCGATGCGCTGTTGCTCGAGAATAATCTTATTAAAAAGCATCAGCCAAGGTTTAACGTTATGCTTAGGGATGATAAAACCTATCCCTGGATTTGTATTAAGAACGAAAGATTTCCCCGTGTCTTCCCTACCCGTAGACTGGTAAAGGACGGGAGTGAGTATTATGGCCCCTACACCAGTTTTAAAACAGTCAATACTCTTCTTGACTTAATAAAGGGTCTTTATCCTCTGCGTACATGTAATTATGATCTTGCTGAAGATAAGATACAGAACGGGAAGTACAGGGTTTGTCTTGAATACCATTTAGGGAATTGCAAAGGCCCCTGCGAGGATAAACAATCGGAAGAAGAATACAATCGGAATATTTCTGCTATCAGGGAGATAGTTAAAGGAAATTTTAAAGACTCTCTTAATCAGTTCCGGCAGCAAATGAAGCAGTATGCTGAAAATATGGAGTTTGAGGAGGCACAACGAATCAAAAACAAAATTGATGTTCTGGAAAATTACCAGTCAAGATCTACTGTTGTTAATCCTCGTATCAATAATGTAGATGTTTTTTCTATTGTTAGTGATGAAGGTTATGGTTATGTAAATTTTCTGCAAATCTCTCACGGAGCTATAATACGATCCCACACGATTGAAATGAAAAAAAAGCTGGATGAGACAGATAAGGAACTTCTTGAATTAGGGATCGTCGAGATAAGGCAAAGGTTTAATTCTAATTCCAGAGAGATTTATGTTCCCTTTGACGTTGAAGTAGGAGAGGAGGTAAAAATTATTGTGCCGCAGTTGGGAGATAAAAAGAAGATTGTGGAATTATCACATCGCAATGCGAGATATTACTTAGCAGGAGCAGTTTAAGCAGATGAAAATTGTAGATCCTGACAGGCATGTGAACCGGATTATGGCACAAATGAAGGAGGATCTAAGGCTTCATGAAGAGCCACGCCATATAGAATGTTTTGATAATTCTAATATCCAGGGTACTAACCCCGTTGCTGCCTGTGTGGTTTTTAAAAATGGAAAAGCCAGCAAAAAAGATTACCGTAAGTTCAACATTAAAACAGTGGAGGGTCCAGATGATTTTGCATCTATGGAAGAAGTTGTTTTCCGGAGGTACAAAAGATTATTAAATGAAGAAGAACCCCTGCCGCAGTTAATTATTGTTGATGGAGGTAAAGGACAGTTATCTTCAGGTGTTAAGGCACTTGAAACTTTGGGTCTACGAGGGAAAATAGCAATAATAGGTATAGCGAAACGCCTGGAGGAAATATATTATCCCGGGGATTCTATACCCCTCTATCTGGACAAGAAGAGTGAAACCCTGAAGATCATTCAGCAATTGCGGAACGAAGCACATAGATTTGGAATTACGTTTCACAGGAATAAACGCAGTAAAACCGCGTTAAATACAGAGTTGGAAGCAATTCCCGGAATAGGAGATAAAACAGTGGTGGAGCTATTAAAACATTTTCGGTCACTAAAAAGAATAAAAGAAGCAGGAATGGATGAGCTGGCACAGGTGGTAGGAACTGCAAAAGCAGGCATAATCTATAAAAATTATAATTCAGAATAAATGAAGAAAATCCTGTTGCTTCTTTTGCTTTTTCCCCTGTTCAATTTTGCCCAGGTACAGGAAGATCCTAAGGTAGGGCTGGTTTTAAGCGGAGGTGGGGCAAAGGGCCTGGCTCATATTGGAGCTTTAAAGGTGATTGAAGAAGCAGGAATAAAAATAGATTACATTGGCGGTAGTAGTATGGGTGCCATTGTAGGTGCGCTTTATGCATCTGGTTATACAGCTGCCCAGCTCGATTCTCTCTTTCACGAAATTAATTTTAATATCCTTCTACAGGATGATATCCCCCGAAGTTCCAAGACTTTTTATGAAAAGGAGGAAACCGAGAAATATGCCCTTACCCTTCCAATTAATAATTTTCAGGTGGCATTCCCTTCAGGTTTATCCAAAGGGCAAAATATTTATAACCTCATTTCCCGGCTTACTGTACATCTGGGAGATGTTCGGGATTTTTCGCAGTTGCCAATTCCGTTCTTTTGTGTAGCATCAAACATTGAAACAGGAGAAGAAGTAATATTAGACAGCGGCTCCCTGGCAAAGGCAGTTTCAGCCAGCGCTGCAATTCCCTCCTTTTTTCAGCTAAGTACGAATGGACGGTAAAATACTTACTGATGGTGGAGTTACTAATAATTATCCTGTGGAAGAACTTAAAAATCGGGGAGCAGAAATTGTTATTGGAGTAGATGTTCAGGATACGCTAATGACCCGTGAACAACTTAGAAGTGTCTTCGATATTCTTACTCAAATAAGCAACTTTAGGACAATTAGTGACATGAAAGATAAAGTGGAACTAACTGAAGTTTATATTAAGCCGGAAATTAGCAAATACAGTGTACTCTCCTTTGAACAGGGGACAGAGATCATTAAAGCCGGGGAAGAAGCCGCCAGAGAGAAAATGGCAGAATTGGAAAAGATTTCGGCAACACAGGAAGAGAATTATTCTCCCGTAAAGAAGAGCATAAAACTTGATAATATTAATATTGATGCACTTAGTATGGAAGGTAGCAACACGTATCCCCGGGCATACATTCAGGGTAAGCTTAGGTTGAGATACAATTCCCGGTACACTTTAAAAGATCTTAATAAGGGAGTAAATAATCTTGCAGCTACCGGAAATTTTAATAGGATCAATTACAATCTTATTCCCAATGACAGTACCTACACCCTGGCATTACAGGTAGAAGAGAGCAGGAGTAAATCTTTTTTAAGACTGGCGCTTCATTACGACGATCTTTATAAAAGTGGTGCCCTTATTAACTTTACAAGGAAAAGTAATTTTTTCACCAATGATGTGGCTTCTCTCGATGTTGTTCTGGGAGATAACTTCAGGTATAATTTTCACTATTACATAGATAAAGGTTATTACTGGAGCGTGGGGGTGAGGTCGCGGTACAGTAGCTTTGACAAAGGAGTGGCATCTGATCTTATTTATGACAGCGAAAAATTACCCGATATTGGGATCAACAGGATTGAAGTGGATTACCAGGATATCACCAACCAGATATACCTGGAAACGCTTTTTCAGCAAATATTCTCTTTTGGGGTGGGAGTGGAGCATAAATTTTTAAAAATAACTTCTGAAACTCTGAGCCCAGTGACCACGCGAGCGTCGAGTCCGGCTGCAGTGTTTGACCACAGCAACTACTACAGCGCCTTTGGCTTTCTTTTGCTGGACAGCTATGACAACAAATATTTCCCTAACCGGGGAGTTTATTTTGAAGGAAGCACAAACTTATATTTACTTTCCTCCAGGTATAAAGAAAATTTCGATGAATTTTCTATAACCAGGGGATCACTGGGATATGTTTTTTCACCTCATTCCAGAATTACCGGAAAAATTTCTTCTGAAGTTGGCTTTAGAATAGGAACCTATTCCAATAATACCCTCAATTTTTTTCTTGGAGGGTACGGAAATGCTCCTATTAATAATCTCATACCTTTTTATGGATATGATTTCATAGATATTTCGGGGGATAGTTATATAAAAAGTCTTCTCGAAGTAGATTTTGAATTTTTCCGAAGAAATCATCTTATTGCCAGTGCAAATTTTGCCAATGTAGATAACAATCTTTTTGGATCTGGAAACTGGTTAACTTTACCCGAATATTCCGGCTATGCCCTGGGATATGGGCTGGAAACGATTTTTGGTCCTGTGGAGGTGAAATATTCGTATTCTCCCGAGTTGTCATCCAGCCAATGGTTTTTCAGTTTGGGATTTTGGTTTTAGAGGAAATTAACTTGAAAAGGCCTCTCTACATTTAAACCTTCGTTAAGAGAGATATTGGTTTTAATTATCGATATTTGTGATAATCGAAATATTTTTCAAAAAAAATAAGAATCACTCAGGTTCTGCAGAATATTGGAACCCTAAATTATAAAGATTATGCCTTTTTATCACAAATTAGGGAAGATTCCACATAAAAGACATACCGTCTTTAAAAAGCCGAATGGAAGCCTTTACTATGAGCAGTTATTTGGAACGATAGGCTTTGACGGGATGTATTTAAATATGTATCACGAACACTTACCACTCAGGTAAAAGAGGTCAAAGGCAGTTATAGTATAAAGCCGAAAATAGCCAAAGAAAACAATATTAAATCATACAGGTTTAGAGGATTTCAAACCGTACCCCATCCCGATTATCTTGAGAGCAGGAAAGTGGTGCTAACCAACAGCGATTGTGATATTGCCCTTGCCGCTCCACAAGGTTCAACCAGGGAATACTTTTATAAAAATTCAGATGCAGATGAACTCTTGTTTATTCACAAAGGAAGCGGAAAACTTCGCACCCACCTCGGGAACCTGGATTTCAAATATGGAGATTACCTGTTGATCCCCCCGGGGACGATCTACAAGATCGATTTTGATGATGAGGTAAATCGCCTGTTTATCGTAGAATCCAGAAGACCAATATATACTCCGAAACGCTACAGGAACTGGTTTGGCCAGTTGCTGGAACATTCCCCTTTTTGCGAGCGCGATATTCGCCGACCTTACGAATTGGAAACGAATGATGAAAAAGGAGAGTTTTTAATTAAGGTGAAAAAACAGGGAGAGATCTTTGATATGATCTATGCAACGCATCCTTTTGATGTAGTTGGGTATGACGGCTACAATTACCCATACGCTTTTTCAATTCACGATTTTGAGCCTATTACCGGGAGAATTCATCAACCACCACCTGTACATCAAACCTTTGAGACAGATGCTTTTGTGGTTTGCAGTTTTTGTCCCAGGAAATACGATTATCACCCCGAAAGTATTCCAGCGCCATATAGTCACAGCAACATTGATAGCGATGAAGTTCTTTATTATGTCGACGGAGATTTTATGAGCCGTAACGATATAGAAGCAGGTCATATTTCACTACATCCTGCTGGAATACCCCACGGCCCACATCCCGGAGCTGTTGAAAGGAGTATAGGACAGGTAGAGACCGAAGAATTGGCCGTTATGGTAGATACTTTTAAGCCCCTCAAAGTGACTGAAGAAGCGATGAAAATAGCTGATGAAGAATACCATAAATCCTGGCTTGATCATTAGTTGATATCCGTGACATCAATTGGAACAAGTATTAAGGATCTAAAAATGTTGAAAGCACGAGAGATTTTATTTGTAAAATGAAATTTACACTGAAAGAAGCTGGTGAAGAAGATGATTAATTTTTATACAAGGTGATTACCAGCTATCCAAAAACAGTTTACCTCCTGGTAGGTCAGGAATCTATTGTTAGGATCTTGAAAAAAATGATTAGTTCCACTGTCAGGTAAATGAATGAGAAAATATGAACGTATCACAAAATATCTTCCTCAAAAAAAGGATTATAAAGAATAAGTATACAACGTGATTAAAATATTATCTAATCACTTAATCTTCTAATTAAAACAGCATGAACACAGATAGCACTTCATTAAAACTAAAAAAAACCGTACAACAGGCTGAAGATTTTCTGCCTTTGTTGGGGACGGACTTTGTTGAACTTTATGTAGGTAATGCAAAGCAGGCAGCGTTTTATTATCAACAAGCCTGGGGTTTCCAGCTTATGGCATATTCCGGTTTGGAAACGGGAAGAAAAGACAGTGTATCCTATGTGCTGCAACAAGGAAAAATAAGATTGGTATTAACTTCTCCCTTGCAACCGGGAGGGGCTATAAATGAGCATATTAATAAACATGGTGACGGGGTAAAGGTGGTGGCTTTGTGGGTAGATGATGCAAGAAAAAGTTACCAGGAGACGACCCATCGTGGAGCAGAGTCCTATGTGGAGCCTTATGAAATGAAGGACGAGAATGGAACTGTGGTAATTTCAGGAATCCACACTTATGGAGAAACGGTACATCTTTTTGTGGAGCGCAGCAATTACAATGGACCATTCCTTCCCGGTTACAGAGCCTACACCCCTAAATTCCAGGTGGAGCCTACGGGATTAAAATATATTGATCATATGGTGGGAAATGTAGGCTGGAACGAAATGAACAAATGGTGTGAGTTTTACGCTAAGACTATGGGTTTTGCTCAGCTGGTGTCCTTTGATGATAAAGATATTTCTACAGATTATACAGCCTTAATGAGTAAGGTAATGAGTAATGGGAATGGCAGGATCAAATTTCCTATTAATGAACCTGCGGAAGGTAAAAAGAAATCACAGATCGAGGAATATATAGATTTTTACAACGGGGCGGGAGTTCAACACATTGCCGTTGCAACCGATAATATTATTGAAACCGTAACGCAATTACGGGATCGCGGAGTGGAATTCTTATATGTGCCAGAGATTTATTATGATACAGTGTTGGAAAGAGTGGGAGAGATTGATGAAGATCTTGAGCCTTTAAAAGAGCTTGGTGTTTTGATTGACCGTGATGATGAGGGTTACTTATTGCAGATATTTACCAAGCCTGTATTAGATCGTCCTACCATGTTCTTCGAGATCATACAGCGAAAAGGTGCGCAATCTTTTGGGAAAGGTAATTTTAAAGCTCTTTTTGAAGCAATTGAAAGGGAGCAGGATTTACGGGGTACACTTCAATAATCACAAAATATTGAAAACTTCGCTTAATAAATAAAAATAAATAGCTTAAGATGACATATTTTTAGTTAAACTTAAAATTTTGTTAGGAAATAACCTTAAGTTATGGGACTTTTGCACCGAATTTTGGAGTGGTTACCAAATGTTTAATTTTTTTCATAATTTAAGTTTTAGTTGGTTAATAAGATAAAAACCCCGTCATTAATTTGATGGGGTTTTTTGTTTTTTTACATTTGGAATAGAAATTGTAATTCTTACAAATAGATGGGCCAAATGTGATAAGCCTCTATTAAATTTTGATATATGAAAAACGGGATTACTATAATTTCACTTCTACTATTACTTCTTCCTTTTCAAATTTTTTCTCAGCAGGCTTTTGACCATGGGGAATGGTTTAAGTTTCGGGTTCATTACGGTCCTATAAATGCGGGCTATGCAACTCTAAATGTAAAGGAGACCAACTTTAATAATAAAAAAGTATTCCACGTTGTAGGAAAAGGTAAATCATCAGGTATGCTCCACCTGGTATTTAAAGTTGAAGATAATTATGAAAGTTATATAGATGCAAATAACGGTTTGCCATACAGGTTTATTCGTCAAATTGATGAAGGTGGCTATACTAAAGATCTTCAAATAGATTTTAATCAGTCTCAAAATAAAGCTTTTGTATTTGATCGTAAGAATAATGAGAATCATAATTATTCGACTCCGGATAATGTTCATGATATGCTTTCAGCTTTTTATTACCTCCGCAATGATTTAAACGAAAAAGCTTTAATTCCTGGGCAGGAGTATAACCTCAATATGTTTTACGATAAAGAACATCACGAGTTCAAGTTAAAGTTCCTGGGAAAGGAGGTTATTAAGACAAAATTTGGTAAAATTGCCACTTTAAAATTCCGGCCCTACGTTTTGGCAGGAAGAGTGTTTGAGGAGAAGGAAAGCCTTACTTTTTGGGTGAGTGACGATTTAAATAAAATGCCTGTAAAGATAAGTGCAAACCTGGCTGTAGGTTCTCTTAATGCCAGCCTGGATGAATTTAAAGGTTTAAAACATCCTCTGCAGATAATATACGATTAAAGTTAGATTGAATGAAAGAGATCAAGCCCGAAATTGCTGAACGAATTTTACAACTTGAAGAGAAGTTCAAAAATTCCGGGCAGGATATGGGTTCTTACCTGGATGGTCTTTTATATGACAAATATTTAACCTATTGGGATTATATAAGTCTGGATACTCTTTTAAGCCTTCAGAATACAAAAACCCAATTCCCAGATGAAGAGATCTTCATCACTTACCATCAAATTACTGAACTTTATTTTAAGCTCATGATCCATGAGCAAAAGCAAATAATTGCTGAAGAGTATCTTACTGCGAAGTTCTATCTTGAAAAACTGGACAGGCTTAACCGCTATATTAGAATTCTTATTAATTCTTTTGATGTCATGATCAAAGGAATGGACAGGGATCAATTTTTAAAATTCCGGATGGCTCTGTTGCCTGCAAGTGGTTTCCAGTCCGCTCAGTTCAGGATGATAGAAATTTATTCCACACCTCTTGAGCATTTGATCACTCATAACGAACGCAATTCTTTTACTCCAGCTAATCCTATTGAAGAGCTTTATGAAAATTCTTACTGGAAAAAAGGAGGAATTGATCTTTCTACCAAAGAAAAAACTCTTACCTTAAAACAGTTTGAGCTAAGGTATACGCGAAGATTTCTTCGTATTGCTAATGAAGTAAAAGGCAAAACGCTTTATCATAAATTTTTGATGCTTCCTGAGGAGGAAAGGAACAATAAGAATTTAATTGAAGCGTTGCGTACTTTTGATGTTAATGTAAATGTAAACTGGTTGTTGATGCACATGGGGGCAGCGCATCGTTACCTAAGGAAGGATAAAAATACAATTGCAGCGACAGGAGGAACAAATTGGAAAGAATTTTTACCTCCTAGTTTTCAGAAGAATTCATTTTTTCCGAATTTATGGTCACAGGAGGAATTTAATAATTGGGGCAGGGAATGGGTAACTCACTTGTTTAATAAAGAAAATATCAATTAAAATTGAAAAAATTAAGTTACTTACTATTACTGGGTCTTTCCCTCACCGCCTGTAAGCAGGAAAAGGAAACCCGTGAAATTACTGAAGCCAAAGTAATTGAGCAGCCGCCGATTCTTGAAGAATATGGATTTGTATTAAATGATTTTGAAGTAGTACGGGATACCATAAGATCGGGAGATTTCTTCGGGAGTATAATGAACAATCATGGAGTGAGTGCTCAAAAAGTTTATGAAATCACTCAACAGGCAGGTAAAGAGTTTGACCCTACAAAGTTGATTGTAGGAAAGCCATATGTAATCCTGAAAGAAAAGGATTCCGCATCTACACCCAGTGCTTTTATTTATGAAAACGATCGTATAGAATATACAATCGTAAAAATAAAGGATAGTGTTTCTGTAGAAAAGGCGAAAAAACCTGTAACTATAAAGAGAAAAACGGTTTCAGGAGTAATAGTTAGTAATCTTTCAGATGCTATTACAAATGAAGGTTTAAGTATTTTACTTTCTTATGAGTTGAGCAATATTTACCAGTGGAGTATAGATTTCTGGAAATTGCAAAAGGGGGACAAGTTCAAGATGGTGTATAATGAACGCTACATCAACGATACAATTTACGCAGGATTAGAAAGTATAGAAGGAGCAGTGTTTGTTCATCAGGATAAACCCTATTATGCTTTTAATTACGCTGCTAATACAGAAAATTCTGATACAGATTTTTACGATGAAAAAGCACGGCCACTGGAGAGTTTTTTCTTAAAGGCGCCGCTAAATTTCAGCAGGATTTCTTCCCGATTTTCAGGAAGAAGATTTCATCCCGTGCAAAAAACCTGGAAAGCTCATAAAGGTACCGATTATGCTGCGCCTCATGGAACTCCAATTTGGTCTACGGCAAACGGGGTTGTAATAGCCTCTGGTTATACAGCGGGAAATGGGAATTATGTAAAGGTTAAACACAACGACACCTATACCACACAATACCTTCATATGTCGAAAAGAAATGTGAGAGTGGGTGAAAGAGTTAAACAGGGAGATGTCATAGGATTTGTAGGAAGTACAGGTCTTGCTAGGCCCTCACGTGTGTTACCGTTTTTGGGTGAGAGGAGAACAGGTGGACCCTTTCAGGCAAAATCTTCCATCGGCCGAACCAATAGTTGATAGTTTACGAGATGATTATTTTGCAGCAATAGAACTTAGTGAAGACTAGATTGGAGTCCATACCATTTAAAGAAATTTAGAATGAAAAATATAGATCCTACTACAACAGAAAGCTGGAAGAAACTCCAGGAGATATTTCAAGAGACAAAGAATTTGAAGATGAAGGATCTTTTTCAGGAAGATCCGGAGCGATCTGGTAATTTTACCATTCAATGGAAAGATTTTTATGTAGATTTCAGTAAAAACAGGATCACGGCGGAAGTTCAGCAAGCATTACTGGGATTAGCACAGGACACTGGACTTAAGGAAGCAATAGAATCTTATTATGGCGGAGAAGCTATTAACAGGACCGAAGGCTTACAGGTATTACATACTGCTTTACGGGCACCTGAAGATTCAGAAGTTTTAGTAGATGGTAAAAATGTTATTCCTGAAGTTTACGAGGCTAAAAGAAAGATCAGGGAATTTTCGCAACAAATAATAAATGGGGCGAAAAAGGGATATACAGATCAGGCTTTTACAGATGTAGTGAACATCGGGATTGGAGGATCAGATCTTGGACCCGTTATGGTGACTGAAGCACTGCAGTTTTATAAAAACCACCTTAATGTACATTACATTTCCAATGTAGACGGTGATCACGTTCATGAGACATTAAAAGATCTTAATCCTGAAACCACCCTTTTTGTTATTGTTTCAAAAACTTTCACAACCCAGGAAACCTTAAGTAACGCTAACACAGCCAGAGACTGGTTTAAAAAATCTTCTCCGGCTGATGCTGTTTCAAAACATTTTGTGGCCGTATCAAGTAATATTTCCAAAGTAGAAGAATTTGGAATTGCTTCTGAAAATATTTTCCCAATGTGGGATTGGGTTGGCGGCCGATTTTCTCTTTGGAGTGCAGTAGGTTTATCTATTAGCCTGGCGGTGGGATACAGCCAGTTTAATGAATTGTTAGAAGGAGCTCATCAAATGGATGTTCATTTTAAAACTGAAGATTTTGAAAAGAACATCCCGGTGCAGCTGGCCTTACTCAGCATTTGGTATAATAATTTTTATAAAGCTGAAAGTGAAGCCGTAATTCCCTATACGCAGTACCTGCAAAAATTGCCTTCCTATCTTCAACAGGCAATTATGGAAAGCAATGGTAAAAGCGTTGACCGCAACGGGAACAAAGTTTCCTACCAAACCGGGAATATTATTTGGGGTGAGCCCGGCACTAATTCTCAGCATGCCTTTTTCCAATTGATCCATCAGGGTACCAAGCTTATTCCGGCTGATTTTATTGGGTTTAAAAAATCTCTTTATAAAGACAGGGATCATCATCATAAGCTTATGGCTAATTATTTTGCCCAGACAGAGGCTTTATTAATGGGCAAAACTTCTAACGAGGTTCAAAAAGAACTGGAAGAAAAGAAAATGGCTTCTGAAGAATTGAATGTATTAAGACCATTCAAGGAATTTGACGGGAATAAACCCACCACTTCAATTCTAATAGACCAATTGACTCCCACCAGTTTGGGAAAATTAATAGCCATGTATGAACACAAAATTTTTGTACAGGGAGTGATTTGGAATATTTACAGTTATGACCAATGGGGGGTAGAATTAGGGAAGCAATTAGCTTCAAAAATTCTTTCAGAAATTGATCGACTTGACGTTTCAAACCATGATAGTTCTACTAAAAATCTCTTAAAATTCTATTTAAACTAACTATTTCGAAATAGTTAATAAACTGTTAGCTACTTACTGTTCCTTAATTTTCAGGGGGTTATTTGTTTTAATTAAATTTGTCCGGCATTAGATGTTAAAGGTCGAAACCTTAACAATTAGTTAAAGTTTTATAACCATAAAATCACTTCTTTTGCCACGAATTATAAACTCAAAACAAACAACTTTTAAAATGAGGAAATTATTAGCACTAGCAGTGTTTTTTTTAACGTCTGCTACGATTTTTGCTCAAGGAACCATTACCGGAACGGTAGTAGATTCTGACATGAATGCCCCACTACCTGGTGCAAACGTAAAGGTAGTAGGTACAAACACAGGGACCACTACCGACTTTGATGGCCGTTTTGCCCTTAGCGTTCCTAACGCAAGCGGTACGTTGGAAATTACTTTTGTGGGATTTGAAAGAAAGACAGTAGCATATTCTGTAGCTGCAGGTCAAACTCAAAATTTAGGAAATATTGTTTTAGGCACTGATGCCGATGCTCTTTCGGAAGTTATAGTAATTGGTAGAGGAGTTATCGACGTTGCAATTGGAAGACAAACTCCTGTAGCTGTTTCAACAATAACTTCTGCTGAAATAGAAAAAAGTGCAGGAAACATGGAGTTTCCAGAGATGTTAAGATCTATGCCGTCTGTTTATGCTAATACTTCCGGAGGTGGATATGGTGACTCTGAAATGAGAGTTCGTGGATTTGACCAGAGTAATACCGCATTCCTTCTAAATGGTCAACCAATCAATGGTATGGAGGATGGAAATATGTACTGGAGTAACTGGCAGGGAGTAAGAGATATTGCCAATGCAGTACAAGTTCAGAGAGGTCTGGGAGCTTCAAAACTTGCTATTTCTTCTGTTGGAGGAACTGTTAACATCGTAACACAAACCTATAACAACGTTGAGAGAGGATTTGTTTCTGGAGAAATTGCTAACAACAATTACTATAAGACAACTGCCTACTACACTACAGGTAAAAATGATCTTGGCTGGTCTTCCACCTATATGCTATCCAGATGGCAGGGAGATGGAAATTTCTATAAAGGAACCGCTGGAGAAGGTTTAACCTATTTCTTCTCAGTTGGATACAGACCTTCTGATGAGCACGCCTTTAACTTACTTATTACAGGAGCCCCTCAAACCCACGGTCAGGCATATCAAGGTAGTATAAATGCCGCTTTGACCCGCGGAAGAGATTACAACGAAAATTGGGGTTACTTAAACGGTAGCTTATATAATGAGCGTACAAACTTCTATCACAAACCTAGTTATCAACTTTAACTGGGACTGGAATATGAGCGATGCTTCAAGTTTATCTACTGTTGCTTATGCTTCTACTGGAACTGGAGGGGGTACAGGTCCATTAGGTAGATTTGGAAGCAAATTTAATGATGCAGGCCAAATCAATTTTGACCAAATAGTTGCAAGTAACAGAAGCATAACTCCTACGATGGTTGTTGGGGAAGAGCTTCAAATTGGTAATAATCCTGCGGTTCAGGGAGAAAGAGGTTACATTACAAGAGCTTCTATGAACAATCACTTTTGGGTAGGTGCAGTATCAAGCTTTAACCACGAATTAAGTGAAAACCTGGAATTAAATGTTGGTGCAGATTATAGATTTTATAAGGGTGACCACTATAGACAGGTAACAAATTTCCTTGGACTTGATGGTTGGTATGAAAATGGAAATGGTTCTATCCCTGCTGGACAAACAGTTTTCCAAAGCTTTGATGTTAGTCTTTTTGGTCCTACTTTTAACAAAGCAAGAGGAGATCAACAGATTGATTATAGTTACTCTGAGGATATTGCTTACATAGGTGGATTTGGACAGATTGAGTACAGGAATGATAGTTTCTCGACTTTTTTACAGGGAGCATTGTCAAGTCAATCTCACCAAAGGTTTGATTACTTTAATTATACTATGCCATCTGATCAGGAATCTGCTAAAATTACTAACACAGGTTACAATGTAAAAGGTGGGGCTAACTATAATATAAGTGAAGTTCACAATGTTTTTGCTAACGCAGGTTTTTATTCCCGTCAACCTTTCCACGACAATATTTTTCTCAACTTCGAGAATGATATTAATCCTTTAACTGAAAATGAGGAAATTACGGGGATCGAAGCCGGATATGGTTATAGCACAAGATTGTTTAGCGCAAATATCAATGGATATTTTACGAAATGGGCAAACAGAACTGAAACAAGAACTACTTTCCTTGACCTGGTTGGTGAGGACGGTGTTGATGAAGAGTACTTCGCTAATTTTAACCTAATTGAACAAACTCACTACGGTGTGGAATTGGATTTTATTTTCAGGCCAACAACTACATTATCTGTAACAGGTTTTGCTGCTGTAGGAGATTGGAAATATTCAGCAAATCCTGTGCAATCATTATTTGATTCAAGCACTTTAGATCCTGTTGAAGGTCTTTCAAATACTATTTCTTATATTGATGGGGAGAAAGTAGGTAACGCACCACAAACATCTTTTAATCTTGGAGTAGAATATGATGTTTTACCAAATCTTTCCGTAGATGCAGATTGGTATTACTATGCTGATCTTTACGCAGGTATTGATCCTATTTCTTTCACCGATCCTGAAGCATCCAATGAAATTATAAAAGTTCCTTCTTATGATCTTGTTAGACTTGGAGCTTCCTATAGTATTCCATTGCAAGGTAGAAGTTCATTAAACTTTAGGGCTAATGTAGATAATCTATTTAATGAAGTATATCTTTCGAGTCTCGCAACTAATCGACCTGTGGAAGATGGTGCAGCTACCTACAAAGGTATTAACACTGCAAACAGAGCATTTTTTGGTTACGACAGACAATGGAGCTTGAGCGTTAAGTACAACTTCTAGGAAAATCTTATATTAATAGAGAAACGCCACGGGAAGCCGTGGCGTTTTTTATTGGAAAAAACTATCTTTACTAAAAATTAGTAATTATGTACGAAACTGTTCTGTTTATTCATTCCTACTGGGCATATCTGGTGCTACTTATTTTAATAATCGCTACAGTGAATTCTTTGGTAGGGTATTTTTCAAATAAAGAATATGGTGCTACAAATTTTCGAATAGCCCTCTTCACTTTAATAGTTTCACATATTCAAATACTAATAGGAATTGTTCTTTTCTTTACGGCTCCCTATTTAAGTGCGTTTGGAAAAGTTGGAATGGGTGGTGTTATGAGCGATAGTACCTTGCGCTTGTATATAATTGAACATCCACTTATGATGTTGATTGCAGTAGCACTTATAACTATAGGTTACTCCAAACATAAAAAGAAGCTTACCTCCAGGCCAAAATTTAAGATGCTGGCAATTTTCTATAGTTTAGGCCTTCTATTCGTATTATCAAGAATCCCGTGGAGCAACTGGTTCTAAATTAAATTTTAGGAATCACCGCTTACCTTCCCATTCGGCATAGAAATGGTCAAGAAACTGTTCCATAAATCTATGACGCTCTGCGGCTAGTGTTCTCCCCGTTTTAGTATTCATCCTGTCCTTTAACAGGAGAAGTTTTTCATAAAAATGATTTATTGTGGGAGCTGTTGAAGCTTTGTATTCTTCTTTAGTCAGGGAGAGGTTTGGCTTTACTCCAGGATCATAAAGAGCTCTTCCTTTAAATCCACCGTAATTAAAGGTTCGGGCTATTCCAATTGCCCCCAAAGCATCCAGTCTGTCAGCATCCTGTATAATTTCAAGCTCTTTTGAACAGAATTCCTGCCTCTCATTTCCCCCTTTAAAAGAGACATTTTCAATAATTTTCACAACCTGATCGATTGTATATTGATCCACCCCTTGTTCAGATAAAAAATTTCTGGCCGTTTTTGGCCCCACTGTTTCATCACCATTGTGAAATTTATAGTCGGCTATGTCGTGCAGTAAAGCTCCCAGAACGACTATAAACTCATTGGCCCCTTCTTCCCTGTTAATAAGGAGAGCGTTGTTTAAAACCCGCTCAATATGAAAGTAATCGT
Organism: Antarcticibacterium sp. 1MA-6-2; assembly: GCF_021535135.1. NCBI lineage: Bacteria > Pseudomonadati > Bacteroidota > Flavobacteriia > Flavobacteriales > Flavobacteriaceae > Antarcticibacterium > Antarcticibacterium sp. 1MA-6-2. Next base: position 3,106,197 of record NZ_CP091036.1, read on the forward strand.
GTCCTCCTTCAGCATCTTTGAGAGAAGCTTCTACAAAAATCTTAGTCTTTTGGATAATTTGGTCCTGTGTCAACGGGGAGTGGTTTGGACTGGTGCCAATGGGAAAACGATTTGTCATTTTTATTTAATATCTTTTATAATGGTGCGCTCTACAAGGGCAATAAGCGCTTCGGGTTCCTGGGAGTTGACCGGGATAGGTTCGTGAACTTTCAGTTTAACGTGAACCCCCATCCCCAGGGGAAAACTTCCATATTTAAATAATTTCCAGGAGTTGTTTACTGTTATAGGAACTACTAAAGCATCGGGTAACTTTTTGAAGAGGACCTGTAACCCTGTAACGGCAAATTTCTTGGGTTGCCCCGTCCTGCTACGGGTTCCTTCAGGGAATATTACGGCAGATCTATTTGTTTCCTTTAAATAAGCCGCAAATTTTGAAATAGTTACTACCGCCTGCCTTGGATTCTTTCGATCTATTAATGCAGAACCTCCATGTCTCAAATTGAATGAAATTCCCGGAATCCCTTTTCCCAGTTCTTTTTTACTCACAAACTTAGGATGTTGCTTGCGCAAATACCAAATAATAGGAGGAATGTCATATATTCCCTGATGGTTAGCAACAAAAATGCAGGTCCTGTTAACAGGAATATTAAAAGCATTATCTATACTAAACCGGGTGCCCATTATATTTAAGCAACGCATGAGCACAAGGTTAAAAATATCAACCGATTTTTTGTGCGCCTGGTACCCGCCTAGCTTAAGACATAGCCACTGTATTACGTGAAAAACAATAAGTGAGAGAAAAAAGAAAAAATAGCAAATGACCGATAAGGGGTAGGAAAGGATCTTTTTCATTGTACCGTTTGACTACAGCAAAAATAGACTTTTTTAAAAAATTACTTTATCCTTATACAGTTTCCGTTTTCACAGCCTAATTCAGCAGGTTCCGGAGGTAAGCTGCAATCGCTCATTACCTGGTTTTGTTCATTATAAGCTATTTCCATTTTAGTGTAGCGATTCACCATTTCCTGCAGCTTTTCGTTGTCAACTTTTGTGGAGAATACAAGGTAACCTTGAGGTCCTCCGCACGCTTTTCTTCCGTAAGGAATAAAAGAACACTGTTCACTTCCGGTACAGCTGCCCTGGGCTATATATTTCTCAATTTCTGAAAATTGCTGCTCCAGTTGAGCTTGTGTAATATTCTCATTTTTAAATTCTTCAGGATGATCTCCCAGGTTTTCACAACTGGCAACGGCAATTGTAAGGAAAAAGAAGTATAAAATAATCTTCATAGTAAATTAATACAGAAGGTGAAAATACAAAAACTCCCCTTTAAAATACAAAAACCGACCACATGTGTGGCTTACTGTATTTAATAGGTTTAGTTGAAATTAACAAAACTCATTGTATGCACTCACAAGATTTTCTGCAATCATTTGTGCAGGACGTCCTTCTATGTGATGACGCTCAAGCATATGAACTAATTCGCCATCCTTAAAAAGAGCCATTGAAGGAGAAGATGGAGGAAACGGTACCATAAAACCTCTGGCTTTATCTGTTGCTTCTCTGTCTACACCCGCAAAAACTGTTACAAGATTATCGGGCGTTTTTGCATTTTGCAGGGACATCCTGGCTCCCGGACGTGCGTTTGCAGCCGCGCAACCACATACTGAATTTACCACTACCAGGGTAGTTCCCTGTCTTTGCATTGCGGCCTCAACTTCAGCTTCTTGTATGTAATTCTTCAAATCCTACATTCGTAAGATCTTCTCTCATTGGTTTTACTAATTCTGCTGGATACATATATCGAATATTTTATTAAAAGTTTAAAACGTAAAGATACAGAATTTACTTCGGAATGAGATATCTCATCTAACTATAGGGACATAGCCAGAGCCTATTAAACCTGCAGTATTCATCATATTATAAAGCGACAATTCTACTGTTCTTTCTTTTCATTATTTTCCGCTGCCTCTGCTATTCTCTCTGCCTGGATAACAAGGTCTACTATTTGGGGTTGTGTAAGAATATCAGTCATGTCTGCACGTTCTTCTTCCTGCAATACGATCAATCTTTCTTTTTTCGCTGCTTCATTCATTTTTGAATTCAGCAGGTCTTTTCTTCTCATTGTAAATTCAATAATTTTCTTTTCCATCAGGATTTCCTGTTTGCTCGTTAAGCCCAATTCCCTCGCCCACATTTCAGTAGTTTCAGCTGCCCGTTCCTCAATTTCGGGATCGGGGTCCCCCTGGATAATACTTTGTGAAAAAGACATCGTACTTGTAAAAAATGCCAGGACGAAGATTAACAAAATGTATAATTTATTACTTGTTTTCATAATACCGGATTTTCCTAAATTTAAGGATTACAAGTTTATTTCCCGGTTAAAGACTGGTTAAAATTCTAACAATACTCCTATTTTAGACTGTTTTGACTCGTGCAGATAAGCTAAATAAGAACTCCAAATGCTATCTTTGCAATTAATAATTTCAAAGCAGATACATGTTCAAATGGATACTGGCCGTTATTGGCTTTATGTTTTACAGGTATGCGGGAGCTATTCTCGGTTTTATTTTAGGTACAGTAATAGATAACTGGTCCCGGTCGTCAGGGACTTATAAAAATGTGTTTTCGGGAGAAGCACAAACGGTATCTCCCGGTGATTTTGAGCTGAATCTATTATCCTTATGTTCCATTGTCATTAAAGCTGATGGTAAGGTTTCACAAACTGAACTTGATTATGTGAGGACATATTTCGTTCAGGCCTACGGAAAGGAGCGGGCAAATGCCACTTTTCGCACCTTTAATGAGGTCATCAAAAGCAGAGAAGTATCAGCTCAGCGAATTGGTCTTTACTTACAACAGCGTACTCGCTATGAAGTTAGACTTCAAATCCTGCATTTTCTATTTGGAATTGCAAAAGCAGACGGGCAGGTTTCCCAGGCTGAATTAAATCAATTACATCAAATTTCAGGATACTTAAATCTGATGAAAAGAGATTTTGAAAGCATTAAAGCAATGTTCTTCCAATCTGCCGATAATGCCTACAAGATCCTGGAAATTGAAAAATCTGCTACCGATGCCGAGGTTAAAAAAGCTTTTCGAACAATGGCAAAAAAGTATCACCCGGACAAGCTGCAGCATATGGATGAAGCTTACCAAAAAGGAGCTGAAGAAAAGTTCAGAAAAGTACAGGAAGCATATGAGCATATTCTAAAGGAAAGAGGAATTTAAAAACCCCCAATGACTTTTAACCAGGTTAATTATGAAAACCCTGAGTCAAAAATTAGTCTTTGATCAATATTTTCAATTTTTCTGTAGTGAGATATTCGTAACTCTTCCTGAGAACTTTAAAGTTTTCATCAAGCACCAGAATGACGGGAAACGAAACTGGTGTATTTTTTCGGCTGGCTAACAGCAGAGGTATTTGATGGATCGCGATCCTCTTCGTTTTAACCTGTTCATTCGTAAAAATCTGCCCATCAAATTTTATATTTTCAGTGCTTTCCGCATTCATTTTGACAGCATAAAAGTGGTTATTTAGAGCGGAAATAATTTCGGGATCTTTGAATGCCTGTTTGTCCATTTTTTTACAATACACACACCAGTCAGTATAAAAGTAGATCACCACGGGTTTTTTTTCCTCTTCCAATGATTCCTCCAGTTCTTCAAAGCCCATCCAGTTGATCTCATTTTGCTGAGCACAAACGTGAGTGAAGCTGATTAAAAAAAGAGAGCGATTAGATTTTTCATGATTTCGGTCTAGTTATGGAGATTTCCAATTTTGATTCCGAAGAAAAAAGTACGGGGTCGGGCTGGTCCATAGATGTAATCGGAATCCCGGGTAGGGCCGGAGTCAAAATCATCTTGATAAGCATTTAAAGCATTCTGAACACCCGCACTTAAATTAATGTGAAAATTCTCCGTAATATCGATATGTTGCTCAAGTTTCAAATTTATATCCCAAAAAGATGAAGATTCTCTCAACTCTAAAAATCCATTAGCATTGATCACTCTTGGGATAATCATGTTTCCCGTATAAGTACGGTAAGATCCAGGGAAAAATCTTCAAAAGGCCTGGTATTTATATTTAAGTAACCGTAAAAATCTGGATTTCTTACGAATTCGCTAATCACAATATCAGCTTCGGTTTGAGAGAGCGGATCTGCCTCATATAGAATTTGGTCTTCTTTGTATATAGATTGCTGGTAAGTTCCTCCCAGTTGGAAGGTTAGATCTAATGAAGGAGAAACACCAAATTCAAAATTGGTTCCTGTAACATAAGCCCCGCTTCCGTTTCTGATTTCCTTTAAAATGGATCCATTGGGCAAGCTGGCTCCGGTACTCACTGTAGTAAAGGGATCTTTTAGTTCAGTATAAAAACCTTCTAAAAGAAAATCTGTTTGTAACTTATTAATGCTTTTTGAATAGTTGAAAGAAGCAGTGTAGGCATTGGAATACTCTGTTTCCAGATCATCTGAAAGAATTACGAACTGCGGTTCTCCACCAACTGAAGAAATATGCAGATCTTCATTAAAGGCTTGCGGCGCTCTGAAACCACGGGCGTATCCTCCACGAAATTGTAACTCATCGGTAATGTTGTAAAGTAAGGTTAGCCTTGGACTCATTACGGTTTGATCTATTGCAGAAATTCTTCCAATGTTTTCTACGGTATATGTCCCAGAAACATTTATATGATCCAGCCTAGCACCTATCAATGCTGTGAAATTCTCCAGAGGCTTCCACTCGTACTGGCCAAATGCAGCATAGGAATTTACTTCCTGATCAATAAACCTTTTGTATCCCGCAATATTATCTTCTGTATTACTGTAATTATATTCGATTCCGGTGGTTAATACATCATTATTAGTAAAATTTCTGGTGACCTGAAAGCCTCCCAACAGCGCCAGATCTTCAGTATTTCCGTAGGCGTTAGAAGCTGAAATACTATCCATAGAAGTTCTGCCACCTCCAAGCCCACCATAATAACTCTTCCTGTCAGTATGCTGTCCGGAAATGTAAAGAGAATAGTTATTGCTCATTTCAGCATTTGAAAAATCATAGGTAAGTCCACCAATAACTGTATTATGGTTTAATTTTTCGGTTATATCTGTTAAATGCGGAGCAAGGGCTAATCTGTCGCCACCTCTTCTGTATTCTTTGAGAGCTGTAAGGTCCAAAGTAATCTTACTGGTTTCAGAAGGGTCCAAAAAAGCCTTGGCGCCTAAGGTGTTATTAGATAATTCAGTAATTTCAGTGAATCCATCGCCATTAGCATCATAAGCAGACCTATCGCGATTCATCCCATAAATGGTTACTCCTCTATTCAGATTTTCGGTTACTACAGAACCAGCAAAATTTATTGTTCTGTCAGGAATTTCACCTTCTATCAGGGATAGGTTGGAGGCAAGATTCCATGAATTTAAAACAGGTTCTTTAGTAATGATATTTACGGTGCTTAGCAATAGCATTAGATCCAAATAAAGCAGAGCCACCACTGCGAACCACTTCTACCCGGTCCAAAATAGAAGTAGGTATTTGTTCCAGTCCATAAACGCTATTTAAAGCACTGAAGACAGATCGGCTATTAATTAAAATCTGTGTATAACTTCCATCAAGTCCGTTTAGTCTTACCTGGGTAAATCCACAATTTTGACAATTAGTTTCTATTCGTACCCCCGGTTGAAAATTTAAAGTTTCAGCAACGGAGACCGATTGCGTGGCATTGAATAATTTAGAGTTAAGCACATTAACAATCACGGGAGCGTCTTTTAAGTTGATTCGGTTTCTTGTAGCACTTATGACTACCTGATCCAGACCCAAAGCATCTTCTTCCAATTTAATTATAAGTTTTCTATCATAATAGTCGCGGGGTCTTATGCTTATTTTTTTGGTTTTAAAACCTATGGCCTGAATGGTTAATTCTTCTATTTTATTTTCAAGCTTAAGAGAGAATATTCCTCTTTTATCTGCACTAACTCCTTTGCTTGTTCCGGATATAGAAATACTTGCAAAAGATATTGGTATATCATCATGAATGACTACTCCTTTGACTTCAGTGTTTTGAGCTCCTGCGGTCGAAAATAAAAGGCTGAAGAAGATAAAAACCTTAGTTTTCATTCAATTAATTTTTCACAAATTTATAAAAAATATTTAGGCGTATCTAAAAAATTGATTTATTAAATTAAAAAATGTATTTTTGGTACTTTAAATTATAAAAATGTTTAGCCTATCTGAAGAAAATTATCTTAAAGCCATTTTTCATCTTGAATCAAATTATCGAGGGGGTGTAAGTACTAATGCCCTGGCAGAAGAAATGCAGACTAAAGCATCTTCTGTAACAGACATGATAAAAAGATTATCAGACAAAGATTTGGTCAATTACAGGAAATATCAGGGTGTTAAATTAAGTGAAGCTAGAAGAAAGCGGCTGTTGGAGTAATTAGAAAGCACCTAGCTCTGGGAGGTTTTCCTGGTAGATAAATTAAATTTTAGCTGGGATGAGGTGCATGAAGTAGCAGAGCAATTAGAACATATTAAATCTGAAAAACTCACTAATGAGTTGGATAGGTTTCTTAAATATCCAAAGCGGGATCCCCATGGAGACCCTATTCCTGATGCAAATGGAAAATTTGAAATCCTGCACAAAGACCTTTTGGCCGATCTTGAAAAAGGAGAAACAGGTATTTGTGTAGGGGTAAAAGACTCTTCTCCTGCCTTTTTGCAATTTCTGGATAAGCACAGGATCTCATTGGGTAAAGAGATCACGATCCTTGAAAAAGAGATTTTTGACCAGTCTATGAAAATAAGAATCGAAAATGAAGAAATAAGGATCTCAAATCTTATTTCAGGAAATTTATATATAAAAATCACCTAACACAATGGAAAGTATAATTAATTATTTTGAGGGCCTGGATCCTATTCTTGCAGCGTTTCTTGCTACTCTTTTCACCTGGGGGCTTACAGCTTTAGGTGCTTCCCTGGTATTCCTGTTTAAAAATATGAGCAGGGGCTTTTTTGACGGTATGCTGGGATTTACGGGAGGCGTAATGGTAGCAGCCAGTTTCTGGAGTTTATTGGCTCCCGGGATAGAAATGAGCCCGGGGGAAGGATTTGTAAGAGTCATTCCATCTGTTGTGGGATTTGCCCTGGGAGCACTATTTTTATTCGGCCTGGATAAAGTTTTACCTCACCTGCATATCCATAACCAAATGGTTGATAAAGAAGGAATAAAAACTCCCTGGCACAAATCTACCCTGCTAACTTTAGCAATTACTATGCACAATATTCCAGAGGGTCTTGCAGTGGGTGTATTATTTGGAGCGGCAGCTGCAGGTTTTGACGGTGCAACTATTGGTGGGGCTGTGGCTTTGGCCCTGGGGATAGGACTTCAAAATTTTCCTGAAGGAATAGCAGTGGCAATGCCCTTACGCCTAAGCAGGGAATGTCCAGCTGGAAAAGTTTTAATTTTGGGCAACTCTCGGCAGCAGTGGAACTGATTGCAGCTGTTTTAGGTGCCTGGGCAGTTTTAACTTTTGAACCTATTTTACCATACGCGCTGTCCTTTGCTGCAGGAGCAATGATCTTTGTTGTAGTGGAAGAAGTAATTCCTGAATCTCAACAGGCAAAATTTACTGATGTTGCGACTTTAGGTTTTATAGGTGGTTTTATAATAATGATGACGCTGGACGTAGGATTGAGCTAATTTTTGCAACGCTAAGGTCAAAAGGCAGTCTTTATATAAAACATCTAAATGAAATACCTGCTAATCATTCTTCTTATTTTTCTTACAGGTGAAACCCTTGCTCAGGATACTACAGAGGTGAAAATCCACAACTCTGTTCTTAAGCTAGGAGAAATGCTAAACTTTGGAGATAGTTCCATAAAATTTAAAGAGGTAATTTCTGATTCCAGATGTCCTATTGGTGTAACCTGTATATGGGCAGGGGAGGCAGTAGTGAGAGTAGAATTATATAAAAATGGGATCTTTCAGAAGGAAAAAATTGAAACTGTAGGCGGAGGAAAAATTCCTTTAGATCTTTTAGCTGAAGAAATTTCCTATAATTTAAATGGGCTTATCCTTCTACCTTATCCAAAGGTAGAAACTACTGAAAAGCACGATCCTTACTCTCTGCACATTCAAATCAGCAAAATTTCAGATAGTTTAAATTAACTTCCGAAGAAAGGAAAATTACCTACCGACTGCGGTTGTTCTTAATCACAGCCACAACCCGATACCCCACAAGATTTATCTGCAGCTTTTTTGCCTTTAAGAAAAGCAGGTTTCCAAATAAATTTGGTAAACATATAGCCTACTGCTAAAATAAACGTGATTAAGACTAAGATTTCCTGTATAAGTTCCATAGTGATTCAGTCGGTTTAGAAATTAGATCTTACAATTTTATTTGAGAACCTGAAATGCGAGCAGAGCTACCAAATAGGCAAATCCACTCATTATAACAAGTTGTAGTACAGGCCATTTCCACGTATTAGTTTCCCGTTTTACAATAGCAAGTGTACTCATACATTGCATGGCAAAAGCATAAAACAGCAGCAGGCTCACCCCACTGGCGAATGTAAAAAGAGGACCTCCCAGGATGGGGTTTGATTCTGCAGCCATCCTGTTCTGGATGGTTTCTACTTCATCACTTCCAACGCTGTAAATTGTTGCCAGAGTTCCCACAAATACTTCTCTTGCAGCAAAGGAACTTAAAATAGCTATTCCAATTTTCCAGTCGTATCCCAGGGGAGTAAACACTGGTTCAATAGCTCTTCCTGTAATTCCTATATAAGAATTTTCCAGTTTAAAGGAGGCCACTTTTTCCTCAAATTCGGTTTCTGAAACATTTTCTGTTTGAGTACTTATTATTTCTTCAGCATTAGAGAAATTTTCTCCCGGGCCATAACTTGCCAGAACCCACAAAATAACAGAAATAGCCAGGATAATTTTTCCAGCTCCCAGTACAAATGATTTAGTCTTTTCTACTACGTTAATTGCCACATTTTTTGCCAGAGGAAGCTTGTAGTTTGGCATTTCAATGACAAAATAACTTTTGGATTTAATGTTCAGGATTTGATTGAGGATCCAGGCTGCGCCAATTGCAGTAACAAATCCTAATAAATACAGCAACATAAGTGTGATCCCCTGCAGGTTGAATCCCATAAAACTCCTGTCGGGAATTACGAGGGCAATAATTATAAGGTATACAGGTAATCTTGCTGAGCAGGTAGTAAAGGGTACTACAAGAATTGTTATAAGCCTTTCTTTCCAGTTTTCAATATTTCGTGTCGCCATTACCGCGGGAATAGCACAGGCAGTACCCGAAACCAGGGGAACCACGCTTTTTCCGCTAAGGCCGAACCTCCTCATTAACCTGTCCATTAAAAATACGACGCGGCTCATATACCCGCTTTCTTCCAAAACCGAAATAAACAGGAACAGGAATGCTATTTGGGGAATAAAAATTACAATTCCTCCCAGGCCGGGGATAATACCTTCAGCAATTAAGCTGGTAAAAGCACCCGGAGGCAGGATTTGAAGGGCCCATTCGCTAAATGCAGCAAAAGTAACATCTATAAAATCCATCGGATAACTGGACCAGTCATAAATTGCCTGAAATATCAAAAGCAGAATAAAGAAGAATATCACGTATCCCCAAACCTTATGAGTAAGCAGCCTGTCCAGCCTTATCCTGATATCTGTAGCTGAATTAACATCTACAGTCATCGTATCTTTTAGAAGATCATTAATAAATTTATACCTAAGGATGGTTTCTTTTTGCTGAAGGCGTTTTAGATCTCCTTCACTCTTGGTGTGAAAATCGGGATCTGTAGACAGGGAGTGCTAGGTTTACATTTCCGAAGTTGACATCCTGAGTAATGACCAACCAAAGTTTGTACAACGACTGGTTAGGAAAAGCTTTTCTCAACCTGTTGAAATACTCCGGATCCATGGAAGATGCATTTAAACACGGTTCTGTGGAGATTTTTTTATAATTGAGAATTAACTCTTTAAGTTCTTCTATTCCAGATCTTTTTCTTGCGCTTACAAGAGCGACTTTAGTTTTTAGTTGTTCTTCCAGTTTTTCTACATCAAGGCTAATTCCTTTTCTCTTCATCCTGTCGGCCATATTGATGACGAGGATGGTTGGAATTTCAAGATCTTTTATTTGTGTAAAAAGCAGGAGATTTCGTTTAAGGTTCTCCACATCGCTCACAACAACAGCAACATCTGGAAAATCTTTATCATTTTTGTTAAGGAGCAGTTCAATGACAACATTTTCATCCAGGGAGGAGGCGTTTAAGCTGTAGGTACCGGGAAGATCCAGGATGTGGGCTTTTATACCCCGCGGAAGTTTACAGATACCTTCCTTTTTTTCAACAGTAATCCCGGGATAGTTCCCCACCTGTTGATTTAAACCGTAAGCTGGTTAAAAACCGAAGTTTTCCCGGTATTGGGGTTTCCAATTAATGCTACATTAATTTGTTTCCCCATTTCAAGAAATTAGATCTATTTCTATATGAAGTGCAGTTTCCTTTCTTATAGCCAAATGACTTCCGTTAATATTGAGGTACAATGGATCCCGAAAAGGAGCAGTTTGAACAAGCTCAACCTGGTTTCCCGGGAGACACCCCATTTCCAGAAGCTTCAACGGAACATTGTCAACAGAAAATTCCCTGATGATCCCTTTCTGTCCCCGCTTTAAATGAGCAACTGTAAGCTTCATTTTTATTTAGATTGATTTTAAACAAGGCAAAAATAATGCAAAATAAAGTCTTAAAAAAGTTTAGGAGAGAAAAGAATATTTATCGTGTGATGTCCTTAAGAATTTTTACATCCCGCATTACCTCGTCTATTACCCCGGGTTGGGTACCGTCATAAAAACCTCTAATTTGGCCCTTTTTGTCTACCAGTACAAAATTTTCGGTATGGATCATATCATAGGGTCCGCCATCACCATCAGATTTTGTGGCGAGGTAGGACTTTCGGGCGAGGTCATAAATCTCCTTCTTATCCCCGGTTACCAGGTTCCATTTAGAATCATCAATTCCATTTTCTAAAGCATACTTTTTTAAAACGGGAACACTATCGTGTTGCGGAATAACAGTGTGAGAAAGCAAGAGGACCTCGGGATCGTTTTTTAGCTTTTCCTGGATCTTTTGCATATGATCTGTCATAATTGGGCAAATAGTGAGGCAGGTAGTAAAAAAGAAATCGGCTATATATATTTTGTCTTTGTAAAATTCCTGGGTGATGGTATCGCCATTTTGATTTAGAAGTTTAAAATCCCCAATCGTGTGATATTTTCTTATATACTGTACGGTGGTATCTACAAGTTCAGCATTTACCATGTCTGGTTGGTAAACGGGTAATCTTTTTTCAGGCTTTAAAATAGTGTATATCGTTATTATAATGATAACAGAGAGAATAAATAAAACAATAGCAAAGAACTTGTATTTGGCAAAGAATTTAAGCATAGCAATATTTATTTCTGCAAAATTACGGCCTGTAGATCAATTAGTAGCACTACAAAACTTAAAATTTGAATCTCCCTTAGACTCGATCATTTTTATGCTTTTTTGAGAGTGTTTAAAAGACTACTTTTGTGCGTTTTAAATTTTGAATACAGAATGGATCCATTTTTAATAAAAGCAATACAATTACTTCTTAGTTTATCTATATTAATCGTCCTACACGAGCTAGGTCACTTTATTCCCGCAAAAATTTTCAAGACCCGTGTTGAAAAATTCTTCTTATTTTTTGACGTAAAATTTGCCCTTTTTAAGAAAAAGATTGGTGATACAGTATACGGTATTGGGTGGCTTCCTTTAGGTGGTTATGTAAAGATCTCGGGGATGATCGATGAAAGTATGGACAGGGAGCAAATGGCGCAGGAGCCTAAACCCTGGGAATTTAGGAGCAAACCAAGATGGCAACGTTTAATTATTATGCTTGGTGGAGTAACCGTTAACCTCCTGTTAGGATTTTTCATTTATATGATAGTCCTATTTGTTTGGGGTAGCAGTTTTATTACCCCGGAAGACATGCCAAGGGGATTTGCGGTTGCCGAAGAATTTAAAGAGTTTGGTTTTGAAGATGGGGACAGGATCCTTGCGGTTAATGGAGAAGATTTCCTTTACGGCAGGGAGGACATAAATCGACACCTTTTTATGCGGGACGTGAGAAGAGTAACTGTATTACGCCAGAATGGTGAAGAAGAGACTATAGAAATTCCTGAAGAAATAGGAACGAGAATGTTCCAGGAAGGGGTTATGCAACCTTTTGTTCCTATTCAAAATGCTGTTCTGGACAGCGTTGTCGCTGGAAGAGCTGCTGCTATTGCAGGCTTACAGAAGGGCGACAGTTTAATTTCCTTCAATAAGCAGGAAATAGGATACTGGCATGATCTGGCTCCCCTTTCCCAGGATGCTAAAAATAAGGAAGTGGAAATCGTCTTTAAAAGAGGAGATGAAATAATGAGCACCACGGTTACTCCAGATGAAGAAGGATTATTAGGTGTTACTTCAAAGGGAGACTTTAATATTCAGAAAAGAGAGTACGGCCTTGCTGAAAGTATTACAGAAGGTTTTGAATATGGTTACTGGACCCTTCACGACTACGTAGCGCAATTTAAATATGTTTTTACTGCCAAAGGAGCTACACAAGTGGGTGGATTTGGTGCGATAGGAGGATTGTTTCCCGATGCCTGGAACTGGCAGGGATTCTGGCTTACAACAGCTTTATTGTCTATAATTTTAGCCTTTATGAACATACTGCCTATTCCTGCTTTAGATGGAGGGCACGTAGTATTTTTAATGTATGAACTGGTGACAGGCAGAAAGCCCAATGAAAAATTCATGGAATATGCCCAGCTGGTAGGATTCTTTATAATAATTGCGTTAGTACTGTTTGCAAACGGAAATGATGTCTACCGCTGGTTATTTGAATAAGAGACAAGAACTATAATTAGAACGCCGGAAAGAACTTCCGGCGTTTATATTTTACTGCGGTTTCATTATTTAAATAGAAGTTGTGTTAATTCCACCAGGTAATCCCTCCAGTTACTCCAGGTGTGGCCACCTTCTGTTTCCCTGTACACATAATTCATTTTTATTTGGTCAAGTGTTTTTCGAAAATCTTCTACGCTCTTATATAGAAAATCTGTTTTACCTATTGCAATCCAGTAAAGTTCTACCCCATTTTCCTTTTGCTGTTTTAAAGTTTCTTCCAGATTTTCATAAATAGGAGATTTTACGTTTTCTCCCGGCATAATAGCAGGTGAAAAGAGGCCTACATAATCAAAAGTATCAGGATAATATCTTGAAATGTGCAGGGAATGAAAACCTCCCATGGATAGACCTGCAATCGCTCTGCTTTCTTTCTCTGCCTTTACTCTGTAGTTGTTTTCAACAAAATCTATAACATCCGGGAAAGAGCTTTCCATACTCCCTTCCATTGTAAATGGCAGCTGAAAGTTGGGCTTATAAAAACCTTTTGAGGATTCTCCGGGAGCAGCTTCCTGTACATAATTACCATTTGGCATTACCACTACCATAGGTTTGGCTTTTCCTTGCGCAATTAAATTGTCGAGGATTTGAGAAGCCCTTCCAAGGGCAATCCAGGCTTCCTCATCACCTCCCATTCCGTGAAGCAGGTAAAGTACGGGATAAGATTCATCACTGGTCTCATATCCCGGGGGAGTGTAAATAGTAATGCGCCTGTTATCCTTTTCTTTGTTTGAGGGAGAATTGTACCACCTTCTGGCAACTGTTCCATGTGGCACGTCGTTAACGCTATAGTTTTCTGCTTTTCCGTTGCCAATAATAAAAATACTGCTAACTGTTGCCACATCCCTTACCAGGTGTACATTGTTAGGATCTGTCATTTTTACGCCGTCTACTAGAAAAGAGTAGCTGTATAGATTAGATGGTAGTGGTTTTGTTGTGTAAGTCCAAACACTATCCTTGTTCATTTTCATTTCTGCAGGAATAGTGGCCCACTCTTTCTGCGGCATCCACTCCCCGCTAACTTTTACTTCCCTTGCATTAGGAGCATAAAGTCTAAAAGTTACTGTGTTGTCTTCGTGAACCTCGGGAGAGATAATATTCCCTGCGCCTCCCAGTGCTTGTTGGGAAAATCCGGAAGAGGATAACAGAATAAGAAAATTCAGTAGTAAGAGCTTTTTCATAGACCAGATAGATTTTTGAGTTTTAAATTTCCGAAAAAAGATTTAATTGATTGTAATACAATTTTAGAAGGAATTCGGAATAACTTTCTTTTAAAGGTATGCAAAAACCTGAAAAACAGGAGTGGTAATTTTAGTCATCAACCTGGATTTCATCTTCTTAAATTTTGTAATTTTTACACACAGAAGTTTTTCAGAAAAAAATGATTTTTTGTTTTGATAGCATTTAAATTTTGAGTTATATTTGCAACCGCAAAGGAAAAAACACCTTCCTCCTTAGCTCAGCTGGTTAGAGCATCTGACTGTTAATCAGAGGGTCCTTGGTTCGAGCCCAAGAGGGGGAGCAGAAAGCCTGACAGAAATGTCGGGCTTTTTTGTTTTATATATAACCCTAATTTATTCTTATTCCTGACTCTTCGCATAATAAGTGTTTTCTTTCCAGAAGATAAGATCTAAATATTGCCCCTTCCGCCTTCAGAAAAAATGCCGATCACGCTAAAAAAGACTCTGTAGAATTACAAATTTCAGCTGTGGCTGCCATAATCCGCTTTCAAACAAGTAAATTTGTAGTACCAATTGATGGATTTATCTCTCTGTGACAGGAATTCTTCAGAAGGAATAAAAGTTATATAAATGATCAATTTTTCTGCTACTTATACCGATCAGTATCAACTTGCGATGGCTGAGGTGTATTTCAAGAATGGACATAAAGAACATACCGCTGTTTTTGATTACTACTTTAGGAAAGTACCTTTTAGTGGAGCTTATGCAATTTTTGCAGGTCTTGAAGATCTCCTCCGAATATTAGAGAATCTCAGGTTTTCTGAAGACGATATTAGGTACCTCCAGGGGCAGGGATTCGATAGTGATTTCCTGGATTACCTTAAAGATTTCAGATTTAACGGGAGAATTTTTTCTGCTCTTGAGGGGGATCTGGTATTTCCGAATAGGCCAATTTTACAGGTAGAGGCTAATATCATAGAGGCGCAGATAATTGAGACTCTTTTGCTGAATCTTCTGAATTTTCAAACCCTGGTAGCCACAAAAGCAAGCAGAATGCGATTGGTGGCAGGAGAAAGAAAGCTACTCGAATTCGGGATGCGACGGGCCCAGGCTACAGGAAGTTATCACGCCAGCAGGGCGGCAATAATTGGTGGTTTTAACGGTACCAGTAATGTGATGGCTGCAAAGAATTTTGATATTCCTGTTTCAGGGACTATGGCTCATTCTTTTATCCAGAGTTTTGATGATGAACTGGAAGCCTTCAGGGCTTTTGCAAAAGGACGGCCAAAGGGCTGTGTTCTTCTTGTAGATACGTACAATACCCTGGAAAGTGGTCTTCCTCACGCCATAAAAGTAGGAAAGGAAATGGAGGCAAGGGGAGAAAAACTGGCAGGAATACGTTTGGATAGTGGAGATTTGGCTTACCTCGCGAGAGAAAGCCGAAAAATGTTAGATAATGCAGGGCTTAGTTACGTAAAAATCGCTGCTTCAAATCAGCTGGATGAATATGTGATAAAAAGCTTACTGGAGCAGCAGGCACCTATAGATATCTTCGGAGTTGGAACCAGCCTGGTTACGGGTAGCCCTGATGCTGCTATTGACGGAGTCTACAAACTTTCAATGTCTAACGGAAAGCCCAGAATAAAGATTTCGGAAAACCTGGCAAAGGTGACCATTCCGCATAAAAAGCAGGTTTTCCGCATAAAAAATTCAAAAGGAGAGCTTATTGGTGCTGATGCCATTGCACTACGGGAAGAAACAAGGCTGGAAAGAATGTATGATCCTGTGGGACCTTTAAAATCTCTCCCTTTAACGCATCACGATTTTGAGCCTTTGCTACACCCGGTGATGGAAAACGGGAAGACCACAATTGAATTCAGGAGTGTGTGGGAAATAGCGGAATACTCGGCTAAAAGATTATCGGCTTTGCTTACGGAATATAAAAGGTTTGACAATCCGCACATCTACAAAATCGGAATAAGCAGAAAACTTAAAAAAGAGCGGGCAGATCTTTTGTCAAAATATAAAGAAATGGAAAATGAAGACATTAGTAATTATTGATGTGCAAAACGATTTCATCCCCGGCGGAGCTTTGGCTGTGCCTGGTGGAAACGAAATAGTAGAGGTGATCAACGATCTTCAGAAGAAATTTGAACTTATTATTGCCACCCAGGACTGGCATCCAAAAAACCATTCCAGTTTTGCAGCAAATCACGAGGGGAAAAAGGCATTTGAAACTATAAAATGGAGAGATGAAGATCAGGTGCTTTGGCCAATTCATTGTGTGCAGAATACGTATGGAGCTGAATTTTACCCTGAACTCGAAACCGCGAAAATAGAATCTATCTTTAGAAAAGGAACAGATCCTGAAATTGACAGCTATAGCGGATTCTATGACAACGCACATTTAAAATCCACCGGACTCGCGGGTTACCTTCGGGAAAAAGGGGCTTCAGAGCTTTATTTTTGTGGCCTCGCGGGAGAATACTGTGTGTACTTTTCAGTCATTGATGCTCTTGAAGAAGGTTTTAATGTCACTCTTATAGAGGATGCGACGCGTGCTCTTGATGAGGAACAGTATAAAAATGCGAAAATAAATATTCTCGCCGGAGGTGGAAGAGTTATTAAAGCTTAGTGATCTATTAGAAAATTCTTCAGAAGCCCGGCAAGAACAAAAAGATTAATTAGTTTAAAATATGCTTCTGAAGGCCTGAATCAAATCATCTACTTCAGCTTCTGTATTATAATGCATAAGACTCACCCGAACTACTCCACCATATTTTTCCAGATCCAGATCCTGAATTAATTTTTTGGCATAAAAATCTCCGAAGCGAATGCCAATCCTAAAAGGATCAACCTTTTCCACAATTTCCGGGCTTTTTAGTTTATGGTGAATAAACGAAATAGTTGGAACTCTTCCGCAGCCATCAGCTTTGTTGCTGCCGATGATTTTGATGTCTTCAATGGAATTTAGATAATCGAGAAGTTTACCTGCGAGTTTTTCTTCATATTGAGTAATCAGGTTGAAGCTTTTTTCCAATTTTTCAGCTTCAGACACTGATTTATCTTCAGGAAAATGATGATCGTGCAATGCCCCAAAATATTCCGGAATTCCTTTTAGCCCATAAGTAAGTTCAAAATTGTAATTGCCCGGCTGGAATTTGTAGGGAACATCCTCTGGTTTAAAGAAATAATGATTGATTCCTTTCATATTTATCAGGAGTTCCAGCTTGCCATACATCACCGCCAGATGAGGTCCGTACAATTTGTACCAGCTGAAAGTGTAGAAATCTACATCCAGTTCCTGTACATCAACTTTGCGGTGTGGCGCATAAGCTACTCCGTCTACACAAATAAGTGCCCCGGCTTCGTGGACTTCCTTTGAAATTTCCTTGATGGGATTAATTCCTCCGAGAACATTGGAAGCATGGGTTACAGCGACCAGTTTAGTCCGGGAAGAAAGTAGTTTCCTGAGCTCTTCCATTTCCAGTTGAAAATTTTCCGGGTTCACTTTCCAAATTTTTATTACAATACCTTTTTGCTGAAGATCTGTCCAGCAGGAAACATTCGCCTCGTGATCGGTATTGGTAACAATAACTTCATCTCCTTCTTTCCAGTCATGGCTAATCCCCATGCTGAGAATTCTCAATAGCATTGAGGAAGAGGGGCCAATCACAATTTCCTGACTTCCGGGAGAATTTATAAAATCCGCAACTTTTTGTGTAGCCTCTCTTAATTTTGAACCTGCATTTTTAGAAACTTCATAGGAAGCACCCAGCTGCACATTATAGTTCTTGTAATACTCACTTATATAATCAATGGTTCTGCCAAGAATTTGCGATCCTCCCGCGTTATCCATAAAAGTGAAATCCTGTTTTAGCGCCGGAAATTGCTCCCGTACAAAATCGATGTCCATAGAATACTTTTAAAAAAGTGGTGAAATCAGTGACAGCAAGATAATTAAATTCAGGAGCACCTGTCAAGCTCCATTCTCTAACGGAGAAAGCCTTTCACCGGGACAGTAATACATCCTTTAGTGGTTCTTTTATTGCTTAGGAGTGTTTATATTTGGAAAACATATAATCCAATATTAAAACGAACACATGAAAAGAAATTTTAAGGCACTGTTTACATTCTTATTTTTGTCTACCACTGTTCTGTTTGCACAGGAACAGGACCAGGTGGTGCAGAATATCATTAAGGAAGCAAACGAAAATTCCCAGCTGGAAACACTTGGGCATCAATTACTCGATGTTATCGGGCCACGCCTTGTAGGTACACCTGAAGCCAAACAGGCTCATGACTGGGCAGTAAAAACTTACGAAGACTGGGGCATTTCAGCCGAAAATCAGCAATGGGGAGAATGGCGTGGATGGCAGCGTGGGATTACTCATATAGACCTTATTGAACCCCGGGTGCGAACTCTTTCAGGAATGCAACTTGCCTGGAGTCCTTCTACTGGAAAAAAGCCTATTGAAGCTGAAGTAGTGTTACTTCCCGTAGCTGCAGATTCAGTAGATTTTGCGAAGAAATTATCACAGGTAAAAGGGAAGCTTGTTATGATCTCCATGCCACAGGCAACTAAGTCGACCCGACTATAATTGGGAAGAATTTGCTACAAAAAAATCTTTTGAAAAGATGAAGACCGATAGGGAAGAGCAACAAAATGAATGGAGAGAAAAACTTAATAAAACTAGGTTATAGCAGTCGCGAACTTCCTGAAGTTTTAGAAAAAGCAGGAGCAGCAGGAATTATTACCCTGTACTGGTCGCAAGGTTTTGGAGCGAATAAAGTCTTTTCAGCCTCCACAAAAAAAATACCTACGATAGATCTTTCTCTTGAAGACTACGGAATGGTTTATCGTTTGGCCGAATCAGGTAACAAACCAAAATTAAGAGTAACGGCTGAATCTAAAGAATTAGGAGCAGTACCTACATTTAATACTATTGCAACAATTCCCGGTACAGAGTTGCCGAATGAGTATATTATTTTATCAGCTCATTTTGACTCCTGGGATGGAGCTACAGTTGCAACAGATAATGGGACAGGAACATTAGTGATGATGGAAGCCATGCGAATCCTAAAGAAAATGTATCCAAACCCAAAAAGGACAATTATTGCTTAGTCACTGGGGCAGTGAAGAGCAGGGGTTAAACGGTTCCCGTGCCTTTGTAAAAGATAATCCTGAAATTGTTAAAAATTTACAGGCTTTGTTTAATCAGGACAATGGAACAGGAAGGGTTGTGAATCTTTCCGGTGGCGGATTTTTACATGCGTACGATTATTTAGGACGTTGGCTGGAAGCTGTTCCTGAGGAAATCAAGAGTGAAATAGAAACTAACTTTCCGGGAACTCCGGGTCGTGGAGGATCAGACTATGCTTCTTTCGTAGCAGCAGGTGCTCCAGCATTTAGTTTAAGCTCCTTAAGCTGGTCTTACTGGAATTATACCTGGCATACAAATCTGGACACTTATGATAAGATCGTGTGGGATGATGTTAGGAATAACGCAATTCTTACTGCAATACTTACTTATCAGGCCAGTGAAGATCAGGAAAGGACTTCCAGGGAACAGATAAAATTACCTAAGAATTCAAGAACTAGTGAACAAATGACCTGGCCGGAGCCAAGAGATGCTACTCGTAGAGGAGGATTAGATTAGTCTCCCTATACTTTATAAACAAAAATCCTCCCGCAAAGGAGGATTTTTTGCATTATATCTTTTTATTAGAATTAGCTCTGCGGAAGATCTGCTCCTACGGGAATAGCACAGCTATGACCTGGCTGCCCGTGAGGTGGATTTTTTGTTGGTGTTGCAGTGGAGCCATTGACTCTTACAGGAGAAACGTTAGAAGAGGCAGGTTGCTGTTGCTGTTGAATCGTATTTGAAGATGCTGGCTGGTCAAGAGGAGTACCTACCGGAATATCGCATCTATGCCCCGGTTGTCCGTGAGCAGGATTTAACGCAGCTGTTGTTCCCTCGGTATTACTTGCTTAGCTCCTGGGTTTGTACAGGAGCAGCTTCAGTCTTTTCTTCATTCTTACAGGAAGTAAGGGATAGGATGCTTATTGAAAGAATTGCAAAGCCTATATTTCGTAATTTCATGATAATCAGAATTTTAATTAGCTAATGAATCTATAAAAGTAAGAATTAGAAAAATACCGGGCTCAATTTACAATTCGATTTAGGTCTTCTTCGGAAATATTTAACAATCCTGAAGCAGGAAGACGGGTGGTCATTTCTCTCCAATTATCATTTTCCTTAAAAATCTTTCTGAAAATAGGCAGGGCCTCCTCTATTCGACTATTATTTGCGAGAGCAATAGCTTTCCAATATCTCATCTCGAGATTTTCAGGAAATAGCTCTTCAGCTTTGGAATATTGCTTTAGTGCCTCATCCACATTTTCTTCTTCCATGGCCAGGTCACCTTTGTTCATAAATTCGTACGCCCTTGCTACTTTTAGCAGGCGTTCCAGTTCCTTAAGTGGTTCCGCGTGATCATCTACCCGAAGATCTATTTTTTTATCCTCCCAGGAATTCTGCACTTTTTCAGGACCTACTACAATAAGTGCAGCACTCTGGCGGCCTCGAATATCACCTCCCGCAGCTTCGGCAGCCTGTAAAGTTTTTACTACTCTTTCAGCCAGGGGGAGTTCAACATTTTCTTTATAAGCTTTTTTCATGGCAGGAATGACATCGTCGTTGAGCATCATATTTGCCTGTACCGAAAAATTTTCTGCTGAATGGTGCATTGCAGATTCTACACAATTTTCTCCGGTATAAGCTGAGGTATTTCCCCGGGTGTCAAGAAAAGCTACCTGCCTGTAAGCTCTCCCTTCATCTTCAGCAATTAATTGTTTAAGTGCCGCGGTAGCCGATTTTCCTTTCTCCATTAATTCCAGCCCCTTTGGACCATATGCAGGATTAACAAAAGATTGAGTGGCCACTACTCCCACGCCACTTTTTCCCCAGGATACCAAAGAACCAACAGAAAACCAGTGGCTTTGAACACCTACGGCCATTTCTCCGGTAATAGAATCCCTTGCTACTATAGAGTAGGTGTGTGCAAAAAGCGTCCCCGCTAATAGAGGAATTTTGGGCTAAGCCATTGTATATACTCATACCGGAAATTAAAATAGAAAAGATTATTTTCTTCATTTGATGTGTGTCTATTTCAAATATAGACAATCAGGAAATAAATTTACCAGGTGTGGTGTAAACTTAACTGTATCTGTCCTTTGGCTGTAGTATTAGTTGTTTGTGTCATATATCCTGCCTGCAACCTAAGATCATCCCGAAGGGAATAACCCAATGCCGAATAAAATCTGTTTCTGTCAAAGAACTCTACCTTTCTTCCATTTCCAATACTTCTTTCCCCGTTGATGAACAACTCATTGTATAAAGCGAGGTAAATAGAATTCCGGCTTAGGTCGGGCTTATTGAGCGGTAAATTCAGAAAAAGATTATAGCGATACCGCGTGCGGAAATCCTGTCCCTCCACCCAACGCTGCTCATATCTAAACCTATGGGTAAGGTAGAATCTATTTCCCAACTTTTGAGGTAATAGGGCTTCCTGATATACCCGGCTTTCACTGCTGGTTTCGTTACTGTCCCCATAAACACCCGAAGTTATATGGCCATACCCGAGGGTAAATTTTACATTTGTACTTTCAGGAGTATATGTGAGTCCGCCCCTTAAAAGTAGTTGTTCGAGATCACCTCCCAGGTTCCAGTTGCGATACTGAACATCTCCCTGTAGTCCGAAGTTGCTTTCTTTGAATGTGGTATTCCAAAAATACATATACCAGGCACCTGTTTTTTCTTCATCTATCTGGGCTATAGCATTAATGCTAAAGGTAAATAGCAATAAAAAAAGGAAAGGAATTTTAAATTTCATTTTTAAAGGTTTCCTGCAAATATAAAAACACTAAGAAAGAATCGAGAAAGTGAAAGGTTTTTCCTAACCTTTTTCTTGACATTAAAACTTTGTATGGATTAAGGCTGTAAATTCTTAAAACATTTTTATTTTTGTGAACCTTTTTGGCCTCGTAGTTCAATGGATAGAATAGTAGTTTCCTAAACTGTAGATCCAAGTTCGATTCTTGGCGAGGCTACTTTTAAATTATAAAAAATTAAAACCCTGTTAATCTTTGATTTTCAGGGTTTTTGATTTTGTATCTGCTGGCGGTTTGTTTCTGGAAATTTTTAAAGACAGCTTAGGAAGAACCTGCTGTATTAGAGATAAATTATCCGCGATAATCTTAACATTAGCTCTTTTTCATGAGCTATCAAGAAATTAACCCATTGTAGGGAATGGGTTAAACTTCAAGAATAGGGAGTCCTAACTTCCAATAAAAAATGTAAACAAAACAACAACAGTTATATTCTAATTAAAATTTATGCCTTACTCTTTATTGAAAACCCAGAAGTCTTTATATACCCATTTGCTTCCCTGTGGTTTACCAATGGCAATAGCGAATTGATCATCACCTCGTTTTTCATATAGTACCCGAACGTCTTCCCCGTCTTTTTTAAAATAAGCTCCATTATCCCGGGCCTCCAGGAATTGATATCGATCAGATTTATCCTTTTCTTCCAACCCAATAAGACCTGGTCTAAAATGCTTAACAAGTGCGATTAATCCTTCTTCCGTTTGTTCAAAGGCGAAAAATTCATATAGTGTAACTTTCCCTTCTTTGATAACACGAACATAACCTACTCTTGTATTCCCTTCGGGTGCAGACCAGGTAGCGTAAACTGTGTTATCCCCGGCGGTGGCTTTCCAGCGTCCTTCGATAAAGTCGATATCAGAAAACGAACCTGATTGATGTTCAGCTTGAGCATATCCTTCAGAAAGAAAAGAAGTAGACAGGCATGTTATGAGAAGGAAAAAGAATGATTTCATAAGATTAAAGGTTTATGTGTGAGTTAATTTTTTAAAAATTTACAGTTCTATTTTGAAAAATTTACATTTCACGAATATACTATTAATCATGAAATAAAAATAGTTGAAAAATCTACCTTTTTGCCTTTTTATAAGTAAAATTTATGATTTACAAATTTTCTATTCCTGTGTTATAATTTTTCCCCACCTAATAACAATTGATTTTTAAAATTTCTTAAGTCTTCTAATTTCTGAATTTACTGTCACTAAGTGCCCGTATAGAAAGAGTGGCATTATCAACAAACAGAAGCATTTAATAAAAAGGCCTTCAACACCACACCTGTTATTGAAAACTTTAAATTATAAATAATCAGGCTGAAGTAAAAGATTTTACTTTTTGTCTTAGATAAGTTTATTCTATATTAGTCGTAAACTTTTATCCTAAAAAAGAAAGATAATTTATTAAAAATGGTAAAATTTTTTCAGGTCCTAATGGTATTTCTTGTTTTTGGAGTTCCATCATCTCTTTTAGCCCAAAAGTTTAATAATGCTTACAAGCTGGAAATTAAAAAGGCTACTTCAGATATAGAAATTGATGGAATAATGGACGAACAATCCTGGCAGGATGCGGAGGTTGCTGACCATTTTTTTATGATTCTCCCTATAGACACCAGTTTTGCAGAAGTTTTAACCGATGTAAGGATGACCTATGACGAAAAGAATATTTATATTTTCGTAAATAACTATCATGGTGCTCCGGGACCTTATATGGTGGAATCATTAAGAAGAGATTTTTCCTTCACTAAAAATGATAATTTTCTTTTGTTTATGGACCCATTTGATGATCAAACAAATGGTTTTTCTTTTGGATCCAATGCGGCTGGAGCACAATGGGACGGTATTATGTACAACGGTGGATCGGTAGATTTAAGTTGGGATAACAAATGGTTATCTTCTGTAAAAAATTATGAGGACAGGTGGACATTCGAAGCAGCTATACCATTTAAAAGTATACGGTATAAAAAAGGAATAAGGGAGTGGGGAATAAATTTTAGTAGGAATGACTTAAAAACAACTGAAAAATCCAGCTGGGCTCCCGTACCACGTCAATTTCCCTCAGCTTCCCTGGCGTATACTGGGAACCTTGTGTGGGACCAGCTCCCTCCCGCAGCTAGTACGAACATATCTTTAATCCCCTATGCTCTTGCAGGAACTACTAAAAATTACAATGTGGGAGATGCAGCGGGGAATCGTCATGAAGTAGGGCTTGATGCAAAAATTGCCCTGGGATCTTCCTTAAATCTTGATCTTACCGTGAATCCTGATTTTTCTCAGGTGGAAGTAGACCTACAGGTAACCAATCTGGACAGGTTTGAGTTATTTTTTCCTGAGAGAAGGCAATTTTTCCTGGAGAATGGAGATATTTTTGCAAATTTTGGCTATGAAAATATACGGCCTTTCTTTTCCCGTCGCATTGGCCTTTTAGCGCCAATCGATTTTGGAGCCCGGCTAAGTGGAAAAATAAATAGAGATTGGAGGCTAAGTGCCATGAATATGCAAACGGGGCAGGTGAAAGAAATTGGTCTTCCCGCTCAAAATTTTACCGTAGTTGGTTTGCAGAGGAGAGTTTTTTCCCGATCAAACATCAGCGCAATTTTTGTAAATAAGGAATCCCTGGATTATACTCCTGATCTTTCATTAGGTGTGCTTAGTTTATTCTCAGTTCAACAGGAACCTGGGCTTTGAATACAATCTTGCCTCACCCGATAATAAGTGGACAGGCAAAGCAATGGTGTTAAAAAGTTTTAGTCCTAATAATTCTGATAAAAATTTCGTTCACGCTGCAAATTTGAAATATACAAGCGGGAACCTCTCCTGGAATTGGAGACACGAATATGTGGCAGAAAATTTTACTGCTGAAGTAGGGTATGTTCCACGGTCGGGGTATTATAAGATCAATCCCAGCATTGGATATTTGTTCTTTCCTAAAAGTAAAACCATTCTTAATCACGGCCCGGTCGTGAGTACGATGGTATTCTTTAATAAGCAAATGGAGTATACCGAAAGCTTAAGCTTGCTGGAGTATAATATTCGATTTCGAAGCCAAAGCTTATTTACACTATGGGGAGGGTATGATTATGTACAATTACAGCAACCTTTTGATCCTACTAACTTTAGTGGCTATAATTTATTGCCCGGGAGTGAACACTTAGTGGCCTGGTGTAGGGGCAAGATATTATTCCAAACCCCAAAGCCTCTTCACATATGCCATTTCTTCACGATTTGGAGGGTATTATGCCGATGGTTCTATGACAAACATTAGTGGGGAAATGGGATATAGGTTTCAGCCTTATGTAGGAATTTCTATTAATGGTACTTATAATGACCTCCGGCTTCCTCAACCGTGGGGAAATACTAACCTATGGCTGTTGGGGCCAAGACTCGACGTTACCGTAACAAATAAAATTTTCTTCACCGCCTTTGCGCAGTACAATGAACAAATAGATAATCTTAATATTAACGCCCGTTTCCAGTGGCGATTCCAGCCTGCTTCTGATATTTTTATTGTGTATACAGATAATTATTTGCCCAACTCCCTTAATGTGCAGAATAGGGCCTTACTGGTCAAAGTAACATACTGGTGGAATTTATAACCGAAGAATTTATTCCTTTTTAATCTATGTGACAGGATTAAAAAAAATAATAGAATTAAGAAATATTTGAAAATAACTATAGGTTAATGAGATGCCAATGGCAATGGCCATTTTTGAAGTGTCGAAATCCTTTTAAAGCATTGGCAGAATAATCCGCTTATAAGATTCTTGCGGTGACCCAGTTTTTTCTACGGGAAACCTTCAGCAATTTCTAAATATCGTAATACACATAGTATAATCACAGTATTAATATTCTCCAGAAAAAGCGGGGTAGTAATTCAACCTTTCAGATTAGTCACTCGAGCGGTGTCCGGAGGTCAATTTATAATCCCTAGTCCTTTCACTATTACACGCTGTAGGATAAAACGTGACATAGATCACATCCATTTCTTATCATAGGTCATTGGCCACCGTGTCCTATGCTTAGTAAATTTGCAGAGTAACAATTATTAATAACTAATAAAATTAAAATTATGGCAACTACAAAATGGAATATTGATCCAACACACAGTGAAGTTACTTTTAAAGTTAAGCATCTAATGATCTCAACTGTCACAGGTAAATTTAAAGTATTTGAAGGGCAGGCGGAGAGCGAAGAGGAGGATTTTAAAAATGTGACAGACGTAAAATTTATAGCTGATGTTAAATCTATTGATACCAACAATGAACAACGTGATGAACATTTAAGATCAGGTGATTTCTTTGCAGCCGATGAGCATGCAGACATTGTTTTTCGTGCAGATAAATTTGATGTTAGCAGTGATAAGCTTCAAGGTGAATTAACGATTAAAAATATTACAAAACCTGTCACTCTCGATGGCGAATTTGGAGGAGTGGTAGTAGATCCCTACGGACAAACAAAAGCGGGTCTTACTCTAAGCGGAAAGATTAGCAGAAAAGAATTTGGGTTAACCTGGGATGCCGTTACCGAGGCGGGAAGCGTGGTTGTAAGTGACCAGGTGAGACTAAACGCAGAGGTGCAGTTTGTAAAGCAATCATAATAAATAAAGCAGCGGTGAAAAGTTATACCACTTTTCACCAGGCTGCAATTTTAAAGGGGCAGGTGATGAAGAAAACAATAACAATTTTAGGGGATACAACGAACATTTTTCCGGACTTAATGGAAGTTTTAATGAAGCAGGATCTAAGATTGCTTTTTGTTTCTGAAGATGAATTCCAAAAATCTAAGTTGAAGTCAAGGCTGGAGCAAACTAAAACTGTGGCTGAAGTAGAATTTACCAGCTGTGAACGCGATGGGTGTTGGGAAGCCGATATTATTGTGATTTCTCAACCTGAAAAAGTTTCTTCTGATTTTCTCGAAGGAATAAGAGAAGTAGCCACGCAGAAAATTGTACTTGCCACCTACCAGAACACAAAAAAACTCGAAAATTCAAATTTAAAGCAGGTGCTGCCTCATTCAAAAGTGGTACTGCTTCAGGTAGATTCACAGGAGAAGGAATTCTTAATGTTTGGAGATTATCCTGAGGCGGGAGACAGGGTAAAGGAGATTTTTTCAGGTGCTGGATACGAAATTCGGCAGTAGACCTTCCTAAAGCTTTACTGGCAATATTTAACACAACTGATCCTCCGGAATTTCCTGAACAAATCAGGCCCGGTGCGACCGCGGCCAGCGATTATCTGGAGATCATAAGGAAAAGAATCTCGACTGAACTTTTTTTAGTCCGGCAATTGAAATGGCTCCCGGGAAACCGCAGGTGAAAAAGAATTCCTGGAGAAAAGGATTTGATCAACTTGATGTTTGAAGGGAAGGGGAGAAGTGATCTTTCTGTACAGGATACTGCTGTGGTGCTATTTGACGAGGCTGAGAATGCAGTACATATAAAACAGCGGTTTACCGCAGCATATTAAAAACCTGATTACTAATAAATAATTTTTAAAATGAATATTATGAAACAAGTACTTTTATTAATAACAATCGCTTTTATAAGCAGCACAACGTTGGCCCAAACTACTTGGAAGGTCGATCCGGCCCATACGCAGGTATCCTTTGGAATCACCCACCTTGGCATTTCTGAAGTTGAAGGAAAATTCAACAAATTTGATGGTAGCATCACAACTACAAAAGACGATTTTAGCGATGCGCAATACCAGATGACCATAGAAGTTCCTTCAATAGATACAGGAATTGAAATGAGGGATGATCACCTTAAAAGTCCGGATTTTTTTGATGCTGAAAAAAACCAAAAAATGATCTTTAAAAGCACTTCTTCAGAAAAAGCTGGTGAGGGAAAATATAGAGTAAAAGGTGAGCTTACTTTCAACGGGTTTACTAAACCGTCACTCTTGACGTTTGGTACCGCGGAACAGTGAAGAATCCACAAAATGGTGAAATAATTTCAGGATTTGCAATCTCTGGTGAGGTAAAAGGATCTGATTACAACCTGGGGCCTGATTTCCCTGAAGCTGTGTTAAGTGACAAAGTAGTAATTGACGTTGACGGAGAGTTCAAAAAACAATAAACCCTCTATATAGAGAGGAAGTCGATGATCTTAATTTCTTTGATCTTAAGATCGCCCTACCGCTTCCTCTTTATTACTTACCAGCTCCAGCCCTAATTCTTGTGGCACCGCGGATTAAAAATTTAATTATAAAAAATCTCTCAATATATTATATCAGGTAAACCTAACAGGTGGGAAAAAATGATTCCGGAGTGGAGTGTTGGTTTCGGTTCTAATATGAATGATTCAGAACTATAAATTGGCTGATAATGAAAAATCCTCAAAGGAACATAATAGCTAAAGAGACTTTTCCCCAGAACTATTACGCCGCCGGGGCAATTCATACCCCCAATACATCAGCTATACACTACTGGATCTATGTGTTTAAGAGACAGGTTTTTTTAACGACAGTACTGTAAAATTGATCAATAGCGATCGCTTCAGTAAAAATTGATTAAATAATAATATGAACAAGATTATAAATACAGGTTTTAAAACATTTCAGGTAGACATATCTCTTTTAATATTAAGAATTGGAGCAGGAGTCCTTATGCTCACCCATGGTATTCCTAAGCTCCAAATGCTTTTTAAAGAAGGAGAAATCCAATTTCCGGCAGTTATGGGATTGAGTCAGGATATTTCTCTTATGCTGGCGGTTTTTGCAGAGGTGATTTGCTCTATCCTCATTTTAATAGGACTGGCAACACGTTGGGCGGCAATTCCCCTAATAATCACGATGGTCATAGCGGTGTTTGTTTTTCATCTTAATGATCCTTTCGCAAATCAGGAATTAGGACTACTTTACTTATTCCTTTATCTGCCTTTGTTGATCCTTGGTAGCGGAAAGTTTTCTGTGGATCACCTGCTCAACTCTGTACAGCGGCTAATAACGATAAAAAGATAATCCTGAGGAATTTAAATTTCACTAAAGGTTCTGCGGTGCAACGGCAGGACCTTTTTGTATAATCAGGATTAAGGAGTAATAATATCATCAAATGAAGGCATTAATTAGAGGCTTTTGATAAGTAAGGAAAAGAAGGAGCTGGAGGCCAGGTTGAATAAGAAATTTTCTACAGGGCGAGGGTAGATTTTGAGATTTATCTCTCTCAAATAACTCCGCCGTTTCCGACTTTAAATTGATAAATTCTGATCCTTAAAAGCTTTTTTCTTCCTCTTATTTTTATTTTAATTAGAACTACTATTTTTTATAAGGTCATAATATTTGTGTTCAATTCACACTAATGTGAGGAATTACGGGCGCTGGAGATGGAGTACCTTTGCCTGGAAAATATTTTCTGCGTAAAGTCCTTTTCATTACCCTCTTTTCATTTTTTTATATATTCGTAACACAATTTTAACAATTGCTGAAGACGGCCTATACCCTAATTTATAATTTTCTTGAATTATCTCCTAATTCGAAAACGTTATCGATTATTACTATAGGGCTCTTTTAGAAAAAGAGAACTTAAATTTTATGCACGAACAAATTAAATTGAACAATCAATGAAAATTAAGAATTATTTAGTGATGTTATGCTTAATGGTTACGAGCATTGCCTTAGCGCAAACAGAGGCAATTACTGGAACGGTGGTGGACGAGAATGGTCTTCCCCTGCCTGGAGCTAATATTCTCATTCAGGGTACATCAACGGGAACCCTAACAGATTTTGACGGGAATTTTACCATTGAGGCTGCTCGCGGTGATGTTCTGGTTATCTCTTTTTTAGGGTATGAGCCCCAGGAAGTAGTTGTAGGAGATGCCAACCAAATTGAAATTACTTTAACGCCAGATGCTGCATCTCTGGATGAAGTTGTAGTCGTAGGTTATGGAACTCAAAAGAGTGCTTTAGTTACAGGCGCGACAAGTAATGTGGCAGGGGAAGATATTGCGGCACTTAATCCTGGAACGGCTATGGAAGCACTTCAGGGCGTTGTTGCAGGTGTAAGCGTTACAAGAAATAGTGGAGCCCCAGGCGCAGGTACAAGAATTACAATTCGAGGTTTGGGAACCATAGGAAATTCTAACCCTTTATACATTGTTGATGGTGTAGCCGTAGGAAATATAGATTATTTGAACCCTTCGGATATTGAATCCATAAACGTTTTAAAAGATGCTGCCTCTGCGGCCATCTATGGTTCACGAGCAGCAAATGGAGTTGTTTTGGTAACAACAGTTAAAGGTCGTCAAAATAGACCTGCTCAAATTAGTTACGACACCTACTATGGAATTCAAAATATCTACAAAAATTTAGATCCATTAAATGCACAGGAATATATGTACATTATGGATGAAGGCCGTGTAAATGATGGATTGGCGCCAAATAACTGGCAAGCTATGCTTTCGAACAATAGTTGGTTAGAGCAGAATTACCCTGGATTAGGAACACAATTAGGTGAAGAGATCTGGACAAATCTTCAAAACGGTTGGGAAGGGACCAACTGGATCAATGAAATGACACAAGAGGATGCACCCATGAGAAGTCATTCTATTAACATTACTTAGTGGTGGTGAAGATATTATTTATTCAATGGGAGCTTCTTATTTAGACCAGGAGGGTATTATAGGTGGGCATATTACAGATGCCGGATTTAAAAGATTTACAGCCAGATTAAATACAGAAATGGTTCTAAAAAGAAATGACGAACATGCCATTATTACTATTGGGGAAAACTTTACTTATACAAACATAGAAAATAGAAGTGTGGCAACCGGGAATATTTATTGGAATGACCTGCATAATGCATTAGTCCAAAACCCGTTACAGCCTGCATACTGGCAGCTAAGCAATTGATAACAATATCAATGAGTTTGGTTTTACACCTACTTTAGATGGGTTAAGTACTAAGTCAAACTAATCCATTAGCTGTAATGTATTACCGCCATAACTACAATTATGGTAAAGGAAATAATATTATCGGGAATGTGTTTGTAGAAATTGAGCCAATAAGAGCTCTAAAATTCCGATCTTCTTATGGTACCAATGCCTGGTTTGGGCATAGTAGATCTATGAACCCTACATATGGCTTAGGTGTACTTTATAGAGATGATGTAGATGGCGCGCAACAAAGTCAAAACTTCGGAAATGACTGGACCTGGACAAATACTTTGTCATATGACTTTGAAGTAGGGGATCATGAAATTAATGCCCTTGTTGGTACCGAATTGCTTCAAAATCAAATCAATAATGAAGTGGGTGGTTCAAGAAATAATCTATTATTTCCGGGAAATCCACGATATGCTTACCTAAATAACACCCAGAGCCCGGAAAGTATTAATGATATCAATACCTGGGGTGCTGATTGGGCTGCTTAGTGGTGGTGGTTTAATGTCGTATATGGCAAGAGCCCAGTACAACTACAAAGAGAAGTATCTTTTAAATGCTACAGTGCGTGCAGATGGTTCTTCCAATTTCGCAGAAGGCAATAGATGGGGAATTTTCCCTTCTGTATCTGCTGGATGGGTATTGACAGAAGAAGAATTCCTGTCTAATACGTCAGATGTTCTGGATAATTTGAAGATTAGAGCGAGTTGGGGACAAAATGGTAATCAGTCCATTCCTAATTTCATTTACTCCTCACAGATCGCTTATGTATTCCCCGGCTATTTCTTTGGTGATACAAAACCTAGTTTCCGGAGTAACAGCTTATCCTGAAAGGGTTACAAATCCAGATGTTACCTGGGAAACTTCAGAACAGTTAAACATAGGTTTAGATGCTCGTATGTTTGAATCAAAACTTGGTGTGACTTTGGATTGGTATAAAAAAACAACCAGGGATTGGTTATTAGAAGCACCTATCTTAGGAACTTCAGGTGCAGCTGCACCATTTATTAATGGAGGTGATATTCAAAATACGGTATTGAACTTGTAGTAAACTGGAACGACAGTTTTGGAGATTTTAATTATGGTGTCACATTAACCGGAACACATAACAAGAATGAGGTAACCAGAATAGCCAATTCAGATGGTATTATTCAGGGACCGAGCCATGTTTTATCCCAGGGAACTGCTGCTATTTCAAGAGTACAGGTAGGTCAACCAATAGGTGTTTTCTATGGTTACAAAGCCGATGGAATTTTACAAAATCAGGAGGAAGTTGATGCTTATGTAACACCCGATGGTACGCCATATTTTAATGATCAACGTCCCGGTGATGTACGTTTTGTAGATCAAAATCAAGATGGACTAATTGATGAGGCAGATAAAGTATTTCTGGGAAATCCTAATCCAGATTTTGAAGCAGGTATTCAATTACATTTAGAGTATAAAGGAATTTATGCCAATACAACGCTTTCAGGAAAATTTGGAATGCAGGTAATGCAGTCTTATCGTTCATTCTCTGATCAATTTACACAAAATTATACTACAGGTATATTTGATCGTTGGCATGGTGAGGGTACTTCAAATACGCTTCCAAGGCTGAGCTATACCTCCAATAGAAATACACAATTTATTTCTGATATTTTCATGCACGATGCCGACTATTTGAGAATTAATAATTTAACTGTAGGTTACGATTTTGGGACCATGTTTGAATCAGTGGCTATAAAAAATCTTAATTTATATGTGTCTGTAAATAACTTACATACGTTTACAGGTTATGATGGTATGGATCCCGAAGTACGGTTTGGACATGACGTAAGTTGGGCATCAGGTATAGACCTTGGATTGTATCCACAGGCAAGAACGGTAATGTTTGGAATGGGTATTGACTTTTAATATTAATACAATGATTATGAAAAAAATAAAATATTTTATAGCTCTTTCAACATTGTTTGTTGCTTTTAGTTGTGAAGACTATTTAGACACAGATAATATTTACGGAAAAAGTTTGGAGACTTTTTACAGTACTCCTACAGATATTAATGAAGCAATGGCTGGTGTTTACAATGCAATGTATACCACTAATGTTTACAGTAATGAATCAGTTGCCGCCAATTTAATGTCCGATATGATGCTCGGTGGGGGTGGACCAGATGATGCGGGGGCAAAATGGGTAGATAATTTCCAGGATCCCGCAGAAGATACATATCGTGATTTGTGGGTGCAATCATATAATGGTATAGCCAGGGCCAATGCTATTATTGAAAAGGCTGCAGATGCTGATTTTTCTTCTTTCTTTAGTAGTCCTGAAGAAGCACAACAATTTAAAGATCAGGCAATCGGGGAAGCACATTTTATGAGAGCTTTCTATTATTTTAGATTGGCTAAATTCTTTGGTGGTGTGCCTCTAATCGTTGCCATTAATGATCCTAAAGATGTTGCCAGAGCTACTTATTCTGAAACTTTTGCACAAATCGCTTCTGATTTGAAGTCCGCAATAGAAACAATGCCTGAGACTCCTTTTCCAAGTATTGCGACATCTCAAATTGGACATGCTAATAAATGGGTAGCTGAAGCCTATATGGGACGTGTATTTTTATTTTACACGGGATATATGACCAATATGAACAACACTCCAACCAGTGATTTACCTTTGGTTGATGGTGGGTCTTTAAGCAGTGCAGATGTGGCAGCTTATTTAGAGGATGTAATTAATAACAGTGGTCATGCTTTGGCTTCAGATTTTAGAAACCTTTGGCCATATTCATATGTTAATATAGCTGCAGGAGAAACAGTTTTACCGTGGGCTGCAGAGGAAGGATTATCCTGGGTAGGCCAGGATGGGACTACGCCAACTTTTGGAACCGGAAACTTCGAAACCATGTTTGCTCAAAGATTTTCATTTGGAGATTGGGGCTGGAATAATGGGAATATATATACCAACAGGTTATCTCTATTCTCGTCCATTCGCGGTCAATCTCTGGTTCCATTTGGAGAAGGTTGGGGTTGGATGACAGTAAATCCAAGATTATGGAGCAATTGGGACGATAGTGATCCAAGAAAAGCAGGTTCAATTCTTGAAGTAGGAAATCCAGCTCAGGGGACAGAAGGATGGGCTCCTCCTGGAAATCAGGATCATGGTACAGGACTTTATAATAAGAAATATACAGCTTTGCAGTTTCCCGATGAAACAGGTGCTGTAAAAGGTATGTTTGTGCAGTTATATGGCTGGGGTAACGCAGATATGCAATTAATGCACGCGCAGGATTTTATCTTTATGCGTTTCGCCGATGTGCTATTAATGCATTCAGAAATAACAGGTACTGCAGAAGGAATGAATGCTGTGAGAGCAAGAGCAGGTTTGGATCCTGTGGGTTATTCACTGGAAGCTTTGAAAGAAGAGCGTTTACATGAATTTGCTTTTGAAGGTTTACGTTGGTTTGATTTGGTGCGTTGGGGAGATGTTGAAGCAGCATTTAATTATACACTTAATGTAAATAACTCCGGGACTGCTGCTACTTATCAAGTAAACTACAGGCCAGAAACTAAAGGTTTGGTGCCAATACCGGAAACTGAGATGAGGTTATCTAATGGTATTTATGAACAAAATCCAGGTTGGTAGAATAAATTATAAATCTAAAAATTTACAGAAATGAAAATTAATAAAATAGGGAGTGTGGTTATTGCTTCTTTTGTTCTGTTCTTATCAGCTTGCGAACCAGAGGTAGATGAACGATCTTTAGAAAACAATACCAATGTGGAAGGTGTAGATTTGGCAGCTAGCCAAAGTACAACAGGGGGTAATAAAATTACCCTGGAAATGACAACACCGGGTGTTACTGGTTATTGGGATTATAACCTTGGGAAAGCACTTACAAATAAAACCACCGTAATTTATCCTATTCCGGGAACATCCAGTTTTACTTATGTTGGAACTTTAGGTGGTGAGTTTTTTACAAAAACGATTGAGGTGCAGGTTGATACTCTTGATCACCGATTGAATCAGGATTGGTATGATCTTGTGAGTGAGGAGACAGCAGCTAAGTAAAACATGGGTTTTTGATGGAGGTCCCGCCCCTGATGGTGGTTTATGGTGGTTTATGTCTCCTCCTGGTAGTAAGGACGGTGCCTGGACTGCCTGGTGGAATGCAGCCGGAGATTGTTGTCCTCCAGCTGATGCGGCAGGTAAAATGAAATTTGATTTAGATGGTGCAGCTAATTTCACCTACTATGCTAATGAAACTGCTGAAGGACAGGTAGCTAGTTTTATACTTGACGTTCAAAACCAGAAATTAATAATTAATAACGGTAATATTTTAGGAGCTGAAGAGCCTAGAGGTAATCCCAATGGCGTTTATGATATAGTTTCTTTAACTGAAGACGAATTAGTCCTGTATGTTCCAAACAATGCGGGAGATACCGGATGGACCTGGGTATTTAAACCTGAGGGATCGGGTGATTCAGGGGAATCTGAGGATTAAACGGCCACAGTCTAAGTAAAAATTTTATTATAGAAGACTGCTGCCTTCTACTCCAAATTGATACAAAAACATTCTTATTTTTCAGGAAGAAGCTCTAATTAGGAGCTTCTTCCTTTTAATCAGTTCTTTATCTTTATTCTTTTGATCCTAAAATATTAGTAGGATGAATTTTTAGTGGCTATTCTGCTAATTTTTCAGAAATACATTTCATAAAAAATGGCATTAACGATGATGGCTCTTTTTTGTTTGTGCAGTCTGTCTTAACAGAAAAATTTTCGGTTTAACTGGTGTTAATAAAGTGATTTACAATAAAATTGTCTTAGGGAAGTAAACATCAGCAAATCTGCAATAGAGAAATAAGTTTTTAAATAAATTAAAATAATGAAGAACGGCAGCTTAAAAAAGTTGGGGCTTACTATATTTTTGGCGGGCTTCTTAAGTATAAGTGCAGAGGCACAGCTACAGGAAATCGATATTCTCAATACTCCGGTGGACATAAGTAAAGATTTCGCCGATTATAATAACACTTTTTACTTTGCTGATGAACTGGTAGATTTTGATCCAAAATCGGGAAGAGGTACAATAAAGTATTTACGGCATGAGTATCAATCCCGACAGGCTTTCAAAAACATGCTTATGCGACTGAGTTCCGGTGGAGGCCAATGAATTTCCTACAACAGAGTATGCAGTTTCACCTCAATTGCCTTTTGAAATACAATTTATTTCGGCTCGTACACTAAGACTTAAAATGGCTTCGGGACCACAGTTCCACAAGCAGGAAGAATCGTTGATGCTTATCAATGGTATTGCACCAAACCATCCGGAACTTTGGACCTATTCAAAAATAGAGGGGGTCATGGTTATTCTAATGAACATGGAAGGGTAGAGATCCTATCCAAGCCCTGGCGTGTAAAATTATACGATAATAAGGGAAAAATGCTAACCAGCACCCTGCATAGTTCAGATGTTACTAATACATATACCCCGGTTTTACCTTTCTCTTACGTTCGAAGGAACAGCGATTACTCTCGCAGTATGGCGGCTGTTTTAAGCCTTGAACCAGGTGAAAAAATATTTGGCCTTGGAGAATCTTTTACTCAATTCAATAAACGGGGGCAAAAAGTAATATTATGGGTAGATGATGCAAACGGGGTACAAAATGAGACAATGTACAAACCTGTTCCTTTTTATATGAGCAGCCGTGGGTACGGAATTTTTATGCATACTTCCTCCCCCATTACAGTCGACTTTGGGAAATATTTTAATGCAGCTAATAATATGATGATAGGTGACGATGTGGCCGATCTTTTCTTCTTTCTTGGGGAACCAAAAGATGTACTTGATGAATATACAAACCTCATAAGTAAAGCAGAAATGCCACCTTTGTGGTCTTTCGGATTTTGGATGAGCCGAATTACCTATTTTTCTGAAAAAGAAGGACGTGAGATTGCTTCCAATCTTCGGAAATATAAGATCCCCAGTGATGTGATCCACTTTGATCTACAGCTGGTTTGACGTAGATTGGAGAAATAACTATGAGTTTGCCGCAGATCGTTTTGAGGATCCGGTTGATATGATGAAAGACATGAAAAAGGATGGATTTCATGTATCGCTTTGGCAATTGCCATATTTTACTCCCCAAAACACCTTATTTAAGGAAATAATTGAGCAAGGGCTTGCCGTGAAAGATAGGAAAGGAAATATTCCATTTGAAGATGCAGTATTAGATTTTTCAAATCCAGAAGCCGTTAACTGGTACCAGGATAAACTAAAACATTTATTTGATCAGGGAGTGGGAGTCTTTAAAGTTGATTTTGGAGAAGCTGCCCCGGCAACTGGTATATATCATTCTGGTCGTACGGGATTCTACGAGCATAATTTATATCCATTACGCTACAATAAAGCCGTGGCGGAATTAACTAAAAAAGAAAAGGGTTACTCCCTCATTTGGGCCCGTAGTACCTGGTGCTTAGGCCAACGTTATCCCCTGCACTGGGGAGGAGATGCGGCAACTACAAATACAGCAATGTCCGCTACCCTTCGCGGCGGACTTTCCCTTGGTTTAAGTGGTTTTAGCTTTTGGAGCCATGACGTGGGTGGTTTCGTAACTGCCGCCCCGGAAGGTCTCTATAGAAGATGGACTCCATTTGGTATGCTCTCTTCCCATGTGAGGAGTCACGGAGAACCACCTACTGAGCCATGGCTTTACAACGAGAGCTTCCTTGAAGCTTTTAGAGAAGCAGATAATATGAGATATGAATTAATGCCTTATATCTACGCTCAGGCTAAAGCGAGTGCAGAGCAGGGATTACCAATGATGCGTGCCTTATTTATTGAATTTCCCAATGATCCAGGGTCCTGGTTAATTGATGATCAATACCTCTTTGGCTCCAGTATGCTGGTTGCCCCGCTTTTTGAAGAAATAACAGAGCGGGAAGTATATCTTCCACCAGGAAGATGGATAGATTACCAAACCTGCGAAATTTACGACAGCGGCTGGCATACCATAAAGGCGGGTGAGATACCTATAATTGCTTTAATAAAAGATGGAACAGTAATCCCGCACATCGGGCTGGCCCAATCCACGCAGGCAATGGATTGGAAAAATCTTCATCTCAAGGTTTATGCAAATGATAGTACCAATTCTGCAACTGGAAAAGTGTTCTTACCAGGAGGAGAAAAGGTTGAGACCATAACCGTCTCAAAAAAAGGAAATTCCTTTGAAGTTTTAGAAAACCCACTTTCTGGAAAAACCTCATTTAAAACGGAGTGGAAGAAATAAATTAAAGTTCCCTATCTGTACAAATGAAATGGGTAGCAATAATAATAGTATTAAAATGATTAGAAAATTAAACATAATTCCCGCGCTTTTGTTCTCCCTTATAGTTGTTGGTCAACAGGAAAAAAGTTACAGGATCAATTCACCCGGAGGATTAAACGAAATATCTTTTAATCTGGAAAATGAGAAGCCCAGGTATTCAGTTTCACATGGGAATATTGAAGTCATAATGCCTTCACAATTAGGATTTGTGTTTAGAAATAATGACTCCTTAAGTAAAAATTTCAAAGTCACAGGTGTGGAAAAAGCCACCTATGACAATACATGGAAACAGGGGTGGGGAGAGAAACAAAACATAAGGAACCATTATAATGAAATGCTTGTAAACCTTCAGGAGAAGGGCGGAAAGCAGAGAAAGCTACAGGTGCAGTTTCGTGCATTTGATGATGGAATAGCATTTAGGTATATTTTTCCGGAGCAGGGAATTGTAGATAGTATATTTATTATGGATGAACTCACCACCTTCAACCTTAAAGATGATGGCAAAGCCTGGTGGATCCCCGCTTACCACGAGCAACGATACGAAAATCTTTATAAAGCTTCTCAAATAAGTGATCTGGATACTGTTCACACTCCTCTCACTATAGAAAGTAAAAGCGGGCTTGCTTTAAGTTTTCATGAAGCTAACCTCACCGATTTTGCAAGTTATACGCTCTATGCGGAAGGTGGATCGAAATTGAAAATTGATCTTGTACCCTGGGCAGACGGAATTAAAGTACGTACAGTGAAATCTTTTACGACGCCCTGGAGAACCTTGCAAATAGGTGAGCAGCCAAAAGATCTTATTACATCCTACCTTATTCTCAACTTAAATGAACCCAGTAAAATTGAAGATACAAGCTGGATCGAACCCTTTAAATATATTGGCATCTGGTGGGGAATGCATATTGGAAAATACACTTTTTGGGAAGGAGAAAATCAGGGTGCCACTACGAGCAATGCAAAGGAACATATAGATTATGCAAAACAGCTAGGTATAGACCATCTACTAATAGAAGGATGGAACAAGGGCTGGACTCCCTCGTGGTATCAAAATGCTATGCACACTTTTAACTTCACAGAGGAAGCAGATAATTTCAGTCTTAAACAAGTAACAGATTATGCCGCAGAAAACGGAGTGCGAATTATTGGTTATCATGAAACAGGATCTAATATAAATAATTATCTAAAGCAGGTTGATAGTGCCTTTGCCCTTTACAACAGGATGGGTATTCACGATGTAAAGATTGGCCATGTGGGTTCAAAACTTAATATGAAGGAATGGCATCATGGACAGTATGGAGTGCGATATTTCAGGTACATACTGGAAAAGGCTGCTGAGCATAAATTAACTGTGTTCTTCCA
The DNA here is from genome assembly GCF_021535135.1 of Antarcticibacterium sp. 1MA-6-2. Lineage (NCBI taxonomy): Bacteria > Pseudomonadati > Bacteroidota > Flavobacteriia > Flavobacteriales > Flavobacteriaceae > Antarcticibacterium > Antarcticibacterium sp. 1MA-6-2. Next base: position 3,145,864 of record NZ_CP091036.1, read on the forward strand.
TGAACCCATAAAGGATACAGGGGAGCGCAGAACCTATCCTAATATGATGGCACGAGAGGGGGCCCGTGGTATTGAGTATAATGCCTGGAGTGAAGGAAACCCACCAGATCACGTCACTATTCTTCCTTTCACCCGGTTCCTTGCTAAGCCCAATGGATTTTACTGCAGGAATATTTGATGTGGAAATAAGCCAGGGTTATCCCGGTAGAAATGTACATTCCACCACTGCTAAACAGCTTGCCTTGCTGGTAACTGTTTTTTCTCCCATACAAATGCTGGCCGACCTGCCCGAAAATTATGTAGATAAACCTGCTTTTCAGTTCCTTCTCGATGTACTTGTAAATTGGGAGGACACACAAATATTGAATGGCGAAATTGGGAAATACATTACCACAGTGAGAAAAGATCTTAATAGTGACGATTGGTACCTGGGAAGTATTACTAATGAGGAGAGTCGCGCACTTGCTATTTCTTTGTCCTTTCTGGATGAAGGAGCAACTTACGAAGCGCAGGTTTATGCCGATGCCGAAGGAACAGGTTATCGCAATAATCCTATGGAGGTTGTTATAACTAAAAAGAATGTAACTGCAGCCGATAAACTCATTCTAAACCTGGGTGAAAGCGGAGGTACAGCGATAAGATTTAAGAAGTTGTAAGTACAGTTTTTAAAAAATGCAGGTTGTGAAAAAGCAGGTAGCACCAGCTGGAAATCCTCTCCCATGTTGAGGTGAAAACCTCTTCAGTTTATCAACATAAATTAGAATTTATTATATTCTGAAAATTATAAATACGTCATTTCTGCAGAAGATGCTTATCTGGAGAGGGAGTTTAGGAGAAAACCCTATGCGGTTGAAATAGCCGCCAATTCCGAATAAATATCACCTATTGATTAGAGATCTGCTAAGGATAATACAAAGACCTTAGAAATCAGGTACAAGTTAAGGTGCAATATTGTGACTTTTTTATAACTTACACTCTACATCATATTTTCAACTTTATTTTTTATGAAAAAACTTAAATTTTTTGTGTTACTCATCTTTGTTGGAGCAATGTGCTTTGTAAGCTGCTCAGATTCCAAAAAAGAAACAAATAAAGGAATAGCTCTTTTTAATGGAGAAGATTTGCAAGGCTGGACCCAGAAAGGGGGAGAGGCCGTTTATAAAATAGAAGATGACGTCATTATTGGGGAAACTGTTAGCAATACTCCCAATTCCTTTTTAACCACAGATAAAATGTATGATGACTTTATTCTGGAATTAGAATATAAGGTTGATCCCAGCATGAATTCGGGAATTCAGATAAGAAGTAACAGTTTACCGGGGTATCAGGATGGAAGAGTTCACGGTTATCAGGTAGAAATAGATCCTTCAGAAAGGGCTTACAGTGGAGGGATTTATGACGAGGCTAGAAGAGGCTGGCTGGTTAATCTGGATAACAATCAAAAGGCACAACAGGCTTTCAAACAGAATGAATGGAACAAGGTACGTGTGGAAGCTATTGGAGACACTATAAAAACCTGGCTCAATGATGTTCCCGCAGCATATTTAATTGACGATATGACTCCGGAAGGATTTATTGCTTTACAGGTACATAGTATAGGTAATGAAGAGGAGCCGGGGAAACATATTATGTGGAAAAATATTAGGATTATAACCGATAGTTTGAGCTATTATTCACAACCTATGGACATAGAACCTACTAATACAAAAAACAGCCTGACATTGGATGAGAAAAAGAACGGATGGAAACTTTTGTGGGATGGAAAGACAACCGAAGGATGGAAAGGAGCGAGATTGGATAGTTTCCCGCAGCAGGGATGGGAAGTCAATGACGGTATTCTAACAGTTCTCGCAAGCGGTGGTGAGGAATCTGCAGCAGGAGGCGATATAGTTACAGAAAATTTATATGGTGATTTTGAACTGAAGGTTGATTTTAAAATAACCAGCGGTGCAAATAGCGGAATTAAATATTATGTAGATACCGATATTAATAAAGGACCGGGATCTTCTATAGGGCTGGAATATCAAATCTTAGATGATGAGAATCACCCCGATGCAAAGTTAGGAAACCACGAAGGGAGCAGAACAGTTGCGTCACTCTATGATTTAATTCAGGCAGATGTTGATAAACCTATAAAGCCCGTAGGGGAGTGGAATACTGCTTATATAGTATCAAAGGACAAACATGTTGAACACTGGTTAAACGGGGTAAAAGTGCTGGAATATGAAAGAGGAAGCGAAGACTTTAAAAAACTTGTTTCGGAAAGTAAGTATGACCAGTGGCCTAATTTTGGGGAATTAGAAGAAGGGCGAATTTTACTTCAGGATCACGGGGACAGGGTCTCATTCAAAAACATTAAAATAAAGGAATTATAAATGACAACAAGAAGAAAATTTATTTCCGACACAATTTTAGGAGGAGCAGCTGTGGCAATTTCGGGTTCGGCAATGGCAATGCCAGCTAAAAGTTACAGAAGGATTATTGGTTCCAATGAGAGGATTCATGTTGCGATCGCAGGATTGGGAAGGAGAGTAGGAGCCTATTATGAGCCTATAGCTTTAAAGGAAGCCAATGTGGAACTGGTTTACTTATGTGACGTAATGAGGAGCCAGAGAGAAAATGCTCTGAAAAATGTTTCTCAGTTTATCAACTATACCCCAAAAGCTGAGAATGATATTCGAAAAGTCATTGATGATAAAAACGTGGATGCATTAATAAATGCAACTCCTGATCATTGGCACACACCCGGTTCTATAATGGCCATGAAAGGAGGGAAGCACGTGTATGTAGAAAAACCTTCCAGTCATAATATGGAAGAAAATGAATTGATTGTTGCTGCTGCCAAAAAATACGATAAAGTGGTACAAATGGGTAATCAACAGCGGTCTTCAAACCATACTATTGAAGTAATGAAAGATATCCATAGCGGTGCAATTGGAAAACCTTATAAGGCGGTCGCATTTTATGTCAATTCCAGAGGTCCCGTTCCTGTACAAAAAAAGGCACCTAGTTCCTGAAGGTCTGGATTGGGAATTATGGCAGGGTCCGGCTATTCATAGAGATTATACTGCTGAAACTTGGGATTATAACTGGCACTGGTATGGGTGGAATTACGGCACGGCTGAAGCCGGAAATAACGGCACTCATGAATTGGATATAGCGCGTTGGGCCCTGCAGGTTGATTATCCTCAACACGCGAGAGTAGTAGCAGGAAAACGACAATTTAAAGATGACGGGTGGGAAATGTATGATAGTATGGAAGCTACCTTTGATTTTCCTGATGAAAAAGTTATACAATGGGATGGTAAAAGTCGCAATGGTTATAACACCTATGGAGCAGGTCGCGGCACTTTTATTTACGGTAGTGAAGGAGCCGCCTTTGTCGACAGGGAGAGGTATGAGGTTACTGACCTTAGCGGCAAGATAATCAAGGAAAAAAGATCAGGTTCCAATGAGGCGGGGACGGCTTTAGGTGGCGGTGGAGACTCCTCTACTGCACACGTAATTAATTTTTTCAATACAATTCGTGGTAAAGACAAACTTCTGGCTCCTATTGAAGATGCCTCAGTAAGTATGGCTATGGTGCATTATGCAAATATGGCTTATCGCACCGGGAAGGGTTTTGACATTGATGATAAAACCGGGCGCGTCTTTGATCGTGATGCAATGTCACTATGGAGTCGTAAATACGAAGAAGGCTGGCGGCCAACTGTATGAGAAAGTGTGGTTTATAAAAAAATTTTCAACATAGGAATTTTAATATAAAAGAAAATTAGATCTCCATTTTTAAAAATCACACACTTATTTCTTACAACTAAATTATGCGAAAGAACCCCGTAAAAAATTAAGTGAGCGGGTGTTAATAAATATTTTACCAAAGATTTCTATTCTCTAATCTTTATTAATTAAAAGTTCATTGGATAATTTTTTAAACTGGGGATGCTGTGGATTAAAAATCTATGAAAAGACTTTAAAATTTGCCTTTTAAGTAAGAATAACTTTGGGAGAGACTTTGGTAGGGATCTATTTCAAAATTTTCCTGCTCTACAATAAAGTGCTCACCCCCTGCGGTTTTTGCTCTTTGAAAAATCTTTTCGTAATTAATTGTTCCACTACCAATTTCTGTATTGAGCTCATTATTGGTCTTGCTCATATCTTTTATATGCCAAAGAGGAAACCTTCCGGGATACTTATCAAAAAGTGCAATGGGATCTTTTCCAGCTCTAACAACCCAATATATGTCTAATTCAAAATCCACTAAATCTTTATCTGTGTTTTCTAAAAAGATTTGGAGTCCATTTTGCCCATTAAAGTCCTCAAATTCAAAGGCATGGTTGTGGTAAGCTAATTTAAGACCTGCCTGCCTGCACATTTCCCCTGCCTGATTCAATTTTTCAGCTATTCTTTTAAAGTCCTCAATAGAAGTCCGTAAATCTGCAGAAATTGAAGGAATGATTACATATTTTTGATCCAGGCCCTGTGCTACTTCCAAAACATGTGTTAAGTCACTTTTGTTTCCTTCTTTTCTTAAAAAAGAATCAAGACCATAGTGCCCACTTGGTGTTGTCATTCCGTTTGAATGAATAGTGTCTCTAAATTCCTGCACACTTAAACCCCAAAATTGATTGGTTAAGTGAATATCCATAGGTCTCAACCTCACTAAAACCTATATCGGCTACTCTTTTAATTGTTCCTTTTACGTCCTCACCAATAGTATTTCTTAAAGAATAAAGTTGAAGCCCTAATGGATAATTTTTTCTACATCCCATGAGGAATCCGGGTAAAAGAGTAGTGGCTGTGACAGCTAAACCTGAAGATTTAATGAATTTCCTTCTTTGCATAACAATAGAATTAGATTTAAAAGTTAAAGTAATAATCCAATTTTGGAGCCTTAGTAATTAAATAATTTAATCTTGGCCTGGACGGCGCAAGCTTTTCTATAATTTAGAAAGGGCTTATGACCGCTTAATCTGAAGATAATGCAGCAATATTGTTTTTCAATTTTGTATTAATTTGAATTAACTGAATATAGTCATTGTTCTTAGCAGTTATAATGTATCTTCCATTTGGGGTGCTAAGAAATTCCATATCTTTTACATCGCCCGGAACGAAAAATCCGCTCTTACGGGCTTTTACAGGCTGAAATTTCCCTTTGCCATCTCCTTTAAGGAGAAGTCCAATCCCCGCATCTGCACGTGGAGTTTCTACTTCTGAGGCATAGAGATTTCCGGCTATAAGAAGATCAGGATTGTCATCATTATCAAAATCTTCAACCAGTATTTGATTAATAGGAGCAATTTGTGCTTCCGCAGGAAGTGGATGAATTTTAAATCCATCTTCCCTGTTTTCAATAAATACACTGGCAAAGGATTTCACCTGGTAATGAAGTGCATTTTCCAGATAATCTGTAGTATAAATATCTTCCAGGTTTGCGTTAGCAAAAGAATTATAATCTTCAAATTTCATTTTAATTCCGGGCATTTGCTGGGAAGAACATTCTCTTCCTCTCACAGGAAATTTCTCTCCGTCATTGAAATAACTTAAAACTATATCCTTAGAATTATTTTCATCAAAATCGTGATAATAGATATCAAAGCTGGCATCTTCCCTGGCCTGATATTTATAATTCCGGCCTAAATTGCCCGCAATGAAATCCATATCACCATCATTATCAAAATCACCCTCTTTAAGGCTAAACCACCAGCCTGTAGTTTCAGTTAAACCTAATTGTTTTGTAATATTTTTAAAATCTCCATTGTTGTTCTTAAATACTGTAATAGGCATCCATTCCCCCACAATTATCAGGTCCTTCCATCCATCATTATCAAAGTCGGTCCAGCTGGCACTGGTAACCAACCCCAAATTTTCCAGACCGGGTGCTTTTTGAGGGGTAACATTTACAAATTTTGTTCTCCCATTCTCAGATTGGTTTTCAAGAAGATAGCTGTTTGCGGGTGCAGGATAATTACCTGGAACTAATCTGCCTCCAACAAATAGATCAAGATCGCCATCTTTGTCAAAATCTTCTGCGTACACCCTGGAGCCGCTGGTATACATTTGAGGTAATGCAGAAAGGGATCTGCTTAATTTACCGTTTTCGTTTTTATAAAGCCTGTCCTGAAGATTTTCTGAGTCTTTTTCAAATTCATTACCTCCACTTACAACGTAAAGATCATTTTTTCCATCACCGTTGGCATCAAAAATTAATGCGCCCAAATCTTCATACTTTTTGTCTGTTTCCAGAAAATCAAATTCCTGCTTCTCAAATCCGTTGGCCGTTTGGTAATAAATGCCCCCGGAATGATTGGCAGCACCTCCTATGAAAATATCATCCAGGTTATCACCGTTCAAATCTCCAACAGCCAATCCCGGTCCAAACATCGAGGTTTTATGAGGCAGTAGAATTTCTTTTTTAAAATCGTCATATTCATTTTCCCGGTGTTGATATTTCAATCCCAATGAATCTGCGTTTATAGTAAGAAATAACTTTTCCGGAACATCTTTTATAATCTCAGGTTGTTTTTCAGACTCCTTGTAATCCAGCACCAGCAACTGGTTTACCGGAATATTGTTTAAGATTTGTACATTTTGATCTGGCCATACCACCTTTAATTTTTCAATAGTTTTAGATTTACCTACACCGAAATGAAGTCTTGGAGCTACTGAAGACTGAAAACCCCGCGTAAGGGTTAATTCCTGCATTTGCTCCTTTTCATCATTGGTTAGATAAACCCTGGCTCCTAAACCAAATCTGTTCCTTTCAGTTCCTTTAAAATCAATCGCAAGGTAATTATTGTTTTCAGTGTTATTGTTTCTGAATACGCTGGCATAATCATCTATATTATTTGTTACAACTTCAAGGTCTCCATCATTATCCAGATCCACATAAACGGCTCCGTTAGAAAATCCGCTGTAACTAATACCCCAGTTATCATTTACTTTTTCAAAGCTTAGATCCCCTTTATTTTTAAAAACAAAATTGTCAATTTTTTCTGAAGGTATCTCCAGGGATTTTTCAAGCAGGCTGTCTCTTTGGCTGCCCTTTTTCTTTAATTCATTAAAGTAATCCTTGTTATTTATCTCTCTTCGGGTACCATTGGAGATATAAATATCTTTCCAGCCGTCATTATCAAGATCAACAAATAAAGGTGCCCAGCTCCAATCAGTCGCCTGTACTCCTGCGAGGTAAGAGGTGTTACTAAAGTGTGGCGTATCCCCGTTAAAATTTCCCGCGTTTGTTTGAAGAGAATTAAACATATACTGATAGTGAAAACCGGAATTTACTGTACTCCAAAATAGTTTTGGATTCATACTTGCCATATTGGCTTTAGCTCTGCGGTTATCTTTAGCAGCCATATCCATTTGAATAATATCAAGCAACCCATCGTTATTATAATCTGCAATGTCAACTCCCATCCCGTAGAAAGATGTCTGGCTGGTGGCTTCTTTTATAACATTGGTAAATGTCCCGTCCTGATTATTTAAATACATATAATCTGGAGTACTAAAGTCATTTGAAATATAAATATCGGGCCAGCCGTCCTCATTGAGATCTCCCACTGTTGCACTTAAAGAGAGACCAAAAGATCGTAATCCGGCTTCATCTGTTACCTTCGTAAAGGTATTTCCATCATTTCTATAGAGATTATCAGTTTCCACATCCTTCACATTTTGCATTTTAAACAAGTAAAAACTATTAGGAGCAGTGAAATTGGTAGATGGATAATTAGCTACATAAAGATCCAGGTCCCCATCCATATCATAATCAAAAAAAGTGGATTGAACACTTTGACCGGGGTCAGCAATATTATATTGCTCAGCGCTTTCAGTAAAGGTTCCATCGGTATTATTTATATACAGTAGATTTTCCCGGGGTTCAAATTTTCCTGAAACCGAGACGTATATATCCAGGTAACCATCGTTATTAATATCAACCATAGTAACTCCTGTAAACCAGCGTTTATCCCCAGCTACATTTGCCTGTTTTGTAATGTCCTCAAATTTGAGATTGCCTTTATTCAGGTATAATTTATTGGGCTCCATATTTCCGGTAAAAAATAGATCTGGAAGACCATCATTATTAATATCCCCGGCTGCTACTCCACCACCCATGTATAGATATGAATAGCTGAAATAATTTATACTGTCATTTTCCTTTAAGTTATTTTGAAAGTCTATTCCGGTATCCTCAAAACTTAACAGGGAAAAATTTTTTTCGTTTTCTTCCTTGCTTGAAGAAGAGTCAGAGGAGCAGGATGCCAGTAGTAATAAACTTACACCAACCCAACCTAATAGAAAATTATAGTATTTTCTTCTTAACATTATATTCGTTATTATTTTTACTAATGTATCATAAAAAAAGAGCCTGCCCATAAATTCTTTATTAGAGAATATTTAGACAGGCTCTTGCTTCTTGTTAATTAAAAACTCAAGGTTTTTATTAATCTTAAATGGTATTAATAACCGGGGTTTTGCGTTAATACACCTCCCGATAAATCAATTGCTGTTGTAGGAATAGGCATGATGGTCATATATTCTTTGAAAGGAGAAGTCTTAGGACCAAAATTGGAAATAGTTTCAGTTTCGGTTATGATGTACTGATTAAGAACTTAGGTACAGCAATATCCCATCGTGCAAGATCAAAGAATCTGTGGCCTTCCATGGCTAGTTCCAATCTTCTTTCAAATCTTATGGCCTTTAAAGCAAATTCAGTATTTGGAAAAGAAGCATATGGCTCTATTTTATAGTTTGCCGCAGGTGACCCATTTTCAGCCATCACATAAGTCATATTTTTAGCCCTGTTACGAACCATGTTTACATATTCAAGTGCAGTATCAAGATCTCCCAATTCTGCTGCTGCTTCAGCAGCCATTAGCAATACTCCTGAGAAGCGCATAACATTGTAATTAATTCCTGGACTTTGTTGACCCCAATCTGCTGTTCCCATGTTAACATCTTCTCCAGCGTGGTACACGTTCTTTTTAGGTAAGTAACTACCCGAAATGTCGGCTGTAGTATTTCGAACCCAATCAGCACCTGGATTGATGCCATAGCCGTTGTATTCTATTCCTCTTCTACCTACGGTATAATCAAGTCTTGGATCCAGAGGACTAGGTTTCTGGTGTAAATGGTGCGTCACTGGCAATACCATAATCTGATGCTACGTGAGTATCGCTATAGTTATCAAGAAGCGGCAAACCATCGGGACCAGTTTGAAAAGCATCAACAAGGTCCTGTGTAGGAACATAGAACCCGCAGCACCATCCAAGGGCGTTTGGAAAATTCAAAGTACTACCCACATTACCGTTAAAAGATAAACCATCATCTGCAGCAAACTGAATAGCAAATACAGATTCCTGGCTGTTTTCACTTCCTGCAACAAAATTAGCCAGGAACTCATCATTCAAGCCATAAGGGCCATTGTTAATTACGTCCTGTAACAGTGAAAACGCCTCAGTCCATTTTTCCTGAAATAAATAAGTTTTAGCAAGAAATGCTTTTGCAGTCCAGGAAGTAGGTCTTCCGGGCTCTGTTTGAGTATCAGGCAAATTTTCAACTGCAAATTGCTGATCAGCCTCTACTTCGCTCCAAATTGGTCCCGGATTAGGCTGATTAAATTCGGTGTTCGCATAGTTTTCAGCAGAAATAAAAGAAGGATTGCCATAAATTTTTTGTAATTCAAAATTAAAGTATCCTCTTAAAAATCTTGCTTCGGCAAGCTTTTCAGTAAAATCCTGATCTTCTATTTTATTTATTACAGAGATCACAGCATTTGCCCGATTTACACCTCCATATAAGGCTTCCCATTTACCTAAAATATATGGATTAGCGGGAGTAAAACTATAAGTTTCCATTAAGAAAAGTTCCTGCTGGTCACCATCTGTACTACCTTTATGTGCATCATCAGACAATACATCAAACCACCAGTTATCGGGACTAACCGCAAAACCATTTCCACCGTTATTATTAACAATCCCATCCAGTGCGGAATAGGCCCCGGTTAACAATAGATCAACTCCCTGAGCATTTTGAAGAGCCTGATCACTTAAGGCTCCTACCGCAGGAGTATCAGTAAAATCCTCACTACAGGCAATAATGATTAGTAGCGGGAGTATATAATAAATTAATTTCCTTTTCATAATAATTATATTTTAATATTAACACCAATAGAATAAATCTGAGATATGGGATAAACCTGATAGCCTACGTTGCCATCAACACCTAAGGTAAGACTATTACTAGAGGCTATTTCAGGATCTAAGCCCTGATAATCTGTAATTGTGAATAAATTTGTTCCCTGAAGAAATATTCTTAAGTCCTGAACCCTAAGAGTTTCCAAAACTGTATCAGCAAAATTATAGCCAATTTGAAGATTTGATAACCTAAAGTAGGAACCATCCTCTACAAAATATGAATTTGGACTTAGTTTCGCTATTTCTAATGGTGGCGCTTAGAGCTGGTAAAGAAGCATTAGGATTATCGGGAGTAAATGAATCCAGAACTCTGGTGCTTCTATTTCCATCGAAGAACAATGGGAAATCAGTAAAGACTTTTTGATAATTGTAAATATCATTTCCCTGTGAACCTGAGAAAAAAGCTGACATATCAAAACCTTTATATCCGGCTGTTAAATTTAAACCGTAAGTAAAATCAGGATGAGGAGAACCTATGATAGTTCTGTCCTCGTCATTAATAACTCCATTATTATCCACATCAGCATATTGGAAACGGCCAACCCCATCGGCAGGAGATGCGAAACCCTGGTCTGCTGCCCCGGAAACTTCAGATTCAGAAGCAAAAATTCCCACTACCCGTCTTCCGTAGAAATACGAAAGTGGCTGGCCTACAGAAGTTCTGGTAATTGCACCTCCTCTAAAACTGGTATCACCACTTTGAAATTCGCTTATAAGATCTGTTACTTCATTCTTGTAGTGAGAAATGTTTAGGTTAATACCATAAGTAAAATCTGATGCTGCTCTACTGTGATACCCCAGGCTAAAATCAACACCTAGTATTTTCAATAGAACCAAGGTTTACTAAAGGAGCAGTGGCATCTATTGCTGTTGTACTAATTAAACTATTGTCTCTTGTAATAAGATCTTTAGTGGTGATTTGATAAAATTCTATCGTAGCATCAAGTCTGTCATTAAATAATCCTAAATCAAAACCTATATTTTTGGTAATACTGCTCTCCCAATTTAAGTTTCCGTTTCCTACCTGGCTCAGGATCGCACCTGTAGTAGGTGTGCCACTTCCATTGAATGCATAATTGGCGTATTGATTATTTAAATTGGAGATATTTATAGTTGGATTGTCTGAAGGAAGGGTTTGGTTTCCTAATTCTCCCCAGGATCCTTTTATTTTTAGCCTGTTAACAAACCAATCTTCTGAATAAAAGTTTTCTTCACTGATAACCCATCCTGCACTAAATGAGGGAAAAATATCACTTTGATTATCTCCCAGGAATCTTGAAGATTTATCTCTTCTTACGGTTGCAGTTAAAAAATACCTGCTTAAGCATAATTGTAATTAGCAGTACCAAAAAAGGAGTACAGGGTAGATTTCCCGTCATAAGCATAACTTACTATGGGAGCCCCTGAACCATTACTTAGGAGGTAGAAATCGGGATTCTCAAATAGGTAACCATTTCTGTTAATTCCTTTTCCTTTTCCGCTTTGTGCAAGTGCTTCTATACTAGCTACTGCATTAATACTGTGATCGCCGATATTGTTATCATAATTTATCGTGTTGGTCCATATCCACTGGAAATTCTGAGCATCCTGCTCTGCCAGTGTATTCGTAGAACGAGGTTCTGAATGTTCAGGGTTTAAAGCGGTAAAGAACCTTCCATTATAGTTTTGAATATCTGCACCAATAGAGGTTTTTATATTAAGGTGCTCCAATACTTCCAGCGAAGCATAGATGTCTCCAAAAATCCTTAAAGATTTATTGTAGTTATCAGATGATCTATTTAGAATCGCTACAGGATTTTCAGCATTACCCAAACCAGCAGCGGCTGTATAACTTCCAGTAAAATTGCCGTTATCATCCCTTACAGGAAGTAATGGTGAACTTCTTAGAGCAAAGTTTATTTGATTGCCGCCACGTGTGTTGCTGTGGGAAATATTTAAATGTTGTCCTACCCTAAGTTTTTCCATAATTTTAAATTCGGAATTTAACCTGGTAGCTGCCCTCTCAAAACCTGTTTCCAGCTGAATACCTTCTCTTTTTAAATAATTGATAGACATCAAATATTTACCAAATTCATTTCCATTTTGAAAACTTACAGAGGCATTATAAGTAGGCGCATCCCGGAAAATTTCCTCCAGCCAGTTTGTTCCCCCTTGTGGGACGGTTACGGGAGCATTTACTCCTTGAATAGTGTTGGGAACAACAGGACTTGCACCGCTTCCATATTGGGCGTGTGTAATAGGAGCGCCATCATTCCTGAGACTTTGAAAGATCATTTCTCCGTGTTGCTGGGCATTCAATAAATCTGGAAGATTTGATGCCCGTGAGAAGCCAACGTAAGTATCAATAGAAACAGTAGGCTTTTGCATTAAATATCCTCCGCCTTTTGTTGTTACAATCACGACCCCGTTAGATGCTCTTGCTCCATATATTGCAGCAGCTCCATCCTTAAGAACGTTCATTTGTTCTATATCGTTTGCGTTAAGACTATTCAAAATAGAAGGATCATCTGTTTGAACTCCATCGATAATGTATAATGGATTGTTGTTGTTGCTGGTTCCATACCCACGAATCCTAACAACAGGAGAGGATCCCGGGGAACCGTCATTTAAAACCGTCACCCCTGTGACCCTGCCTTGCAAGGCTTCCGCGGCATTAACTATAGGAGCTTTAGTTGCTTCAGAAATGTCGACAGAAGACACAGATCCTGTAACATCCCCACGGGTTTGGGCGGTATATCCCATAACTACTATTTCATCAAGCTGGCTGGTGTCTTCCTCTAAATTGACATCCAGGGTTTGCTGATCTCCTACTATGACTTCCTTTGTAGCATATCCCACGAAACTAAAAATTAAAGTTTGTCCGGGAGAAGCTTCCAGGCTATAATTTCCATCAAAATCAGTTTGGGTTCCAGTCGTTGTTCCTTTTACATAAACGTTAACCGCAGGTAAAGGAATTCCATTTTGATCAGTAACCATCCCGCTAATCGTTTGCTGAAGGTCAATTTCATCCGGGTTTCCGGCCATCAATGTTAAACCGCCCCCGAAGAACAGAAAACCTAGTAATTGCAATTCCCATAATGACTGCCTGGAATAATTTCCAGGGTGACCCCACAGGATTAGAAGTAATTTTAATGTCCATAAAATATTTATAATAAGTTAGTTACTTATAAAAATATAAAAAAATCTTAATAAAGGCTATTTTAAATTGATTATTAAAAAAATATTGCTTAATCCTTAAAGTGTTTTTTATGTAATATGAAGATAATCAGATTTTAAGAACAAGTCTCATATAATTAATCTGCTGATTTTAATATATTTTCTATTCTAAGGTAGGTTTTGTAAGGTCAAACCCGGTCATAGTGGCTGGAAAGGTTATAATTAATTTGACTCGGGACGATATATCCCCAAAAAAATTATCCAGGATTATTGTTAATTTAAAAGTATATGGATAGGAGTAGTTTTAAGGAAATTAGTAATGAAATGTGGGATTTTTCTATTTGTAGATTTTAACAAATTTTCTTAAAACATTAATATTAAGTGAAATAACAGTCACTTAACAGAAATTTTTTAGGAATGGTGGTAATTTAGATCTGAAACTAAAAAATTATTGAAAATGAAACTATTGAGTAAAAAATTTTACGCACCCTTATTAACCCTTCTTTTGCTGGTATTAGTAGCAGGTTGTGGTTCAATGAAAAATACCGAGCAGGATCTTGTGTCTGACGCACAGGATGCCCGTAATACAATTATGATGGACCATCCTAATGCTGCAGAAATGTTTAATGAAGCTGAAGCTTATGCCATATTTCCAAATGTTGGGAAAGGGGCATATATAATAGGTGGAGCATCAGGTAACGGTGTGGTATACCAAAATGGAAATGTTATAGGATATTCCGATCTTAAGCAGGTAGATATAGGATTACAGGCCGGAGGAAAATCTTTCATTGAAGTGGTTTTCTTTGAAGATCAGGGTACCCTGGAGAGATTTAAGGAAGGAACCTATGAACTGGATGCAAATGCATCGGCAGTTATTCTTGAAAAAGGAGTTTCAAGAAATCTTGAATTTCAGGATGGAGTTTCAATTGTAACTGTGCCTAAGGCTGGTGCAATGGCTGGAATATCTGTAGGTGGACAGAGATTTACTTTCCAACCAAGACAGTAGAAATTATAATTAGAAAATTTAAGAGCGGTACAATTGTGCCGCTCTTTTTGTTTATATAAATATTAAAATAAGCAGATCCATAATGCGGAATCCGGAAGATTTATTAAACCCAAACTTTTTAAGATGCCGAAATTTAATTTTATTACCATCTCTTCATTCTATTTTAAAACTCAAAAATTTAGCCGAAAGTGTGAGTTTTGGCTGAATGTTCCTTATTTTTAACACCTATAATTTACCCTGGAATTAGATGAAATCAAAAATCACTTTAAAAGAGCTGGCGAAACTATTAAATGTTTCAGTATCAACAGTTTCAAAATCTTTAAATGACAGCCCCGAAATAAGTCAAAAAACTGTGGAAAGGGTAAAGGAACTCGCTCAATTGCATAACTACTACCAAATCCTACAGCAGTAAATTTAAAGAGAAACCGCACGGGTAATATTGCTGTAATAGTTCCCAATATATCTAATACCTTTTTTGCGAAAGTATTGGGAGGTGTAGAAACTGAAGCCAGAAAACAGGGCTTCCAGGTGATTACTTATATTTCTAATGAATCTCTAGGCCTTGAACAACAAATAACCGAGTTAATCTCTAATGGGCTTGTAGATGGTTTATTGATCTCAGTGTCTGAGGAAACACAACAAACAAAAAATTATGACCATTTAATGCAACTACTGGAGTATGAAATACGGTAGTTTTGTTTGACAGAATAGGTGTTGAAATAGAAATGGACCGGGTGGGCGTAAACGATAAAGGCAGTATTTACGACGCTGTACAATATCTTTATTCTAAAAATCTTAAAAAAATAGGTTTGGTTTGTGCCCTTGGAGATATTGGTCTGGGACAGGAGCGTATAGAGGGATATACCCGTGCCTGTAAAGAACTGGGATTACCTATTGATGAGGATTACCTTGTAGTCTCTAAAGATATAGAAACTGTAAAATCAAAACTTTCTCATCTACTTGAAACCCGGGAAGTAGAAGCTTTAATTGGGCTGGATTTTGTGAGTACACTTCTCACATCCCGTACTATTCAACAACACAAACTTAATATTCCGGAAGACATCAAGATGATTGGCTATGTAAATGAAGATTTTGCCTCTTTTCTCTACCCTTCAATTAGTTACGTAGATCAACATCCTGTACAAATGGGCGAAACTGCGGCTACTATGGTGATTAACCGAATTAAAAAATATTCTCAAAAAACCCCGGTTAAAAATATCATTAAAACTGAATTAAAACATTTGGATTCAACACAGTTTAAGAATTGATTGGTATTGTACCCAAACGAATTAGAATTTTTTCCTTTTTAGTACTTAAAATTTTAGAACATCGTTCGTGCAGAAATATTACTTTTTTACTTAAATATTTCTGTTCCTGGTGAAGAAATTCTTGCATAACAAATGAAAATCGACTTAAAAAGCCCTATTTATATTTTTTCAAAAAATAAATTTGTTGCTTCTTAAGATTTTTATTTTAACTTCCATTTTTGAATCCAAAGCTTAAGGTTTCCTTTTTTGAGCTTTAGAAACAATTACACTATGCAAGGACAGGAAAAAGCAACTGCTTACTGGAAGCAGAATTTAAAATATTTATTCATACTCCTGAGTATTTGGTTCCTCGTCTCTTATGGTGCCGGGATTCTTTTTAAAGATTTGCTTGATAATTTTTCTATAGGTGGATTTCCCCTTGGTTTCTGGTTTGCCCAGCAAGGATCCATCTACGTTTTTGTAATATTAATTTTTATCTATGTCCGGCTTATGAACAGGTTGGATAAAAAATTCGGCTACAATAATTGAAATTTCTGCACTTTAACCTAAACCCCACTGACCCTAACCTTTAACTAATGGATTTACAAACCTGGACCTTTTTGTTGGTTGGACTCACTTTTGCCCTTTATATTGGTATAGCTATTTGGTCCAGGGCTGGTTCTACTTCAGAATTCTATGTTGCAGGAGGAGGAGTTTCTCCAATGGCAAACGGAATGGCAACTGCTGCCGACTGGATGAGTGCGGCTTCCTTTATTTCTATGGCCGGATTAATTTCTTTCATGGGTTACGATGGCTCGGTATATTTAATGGGATGGACCGGAGGTTATGTACTGCTGGCACTGTTGCTCGCTCCATACCTTAGAAAATTCGGAAAATTTACAGTTCCGGATTTCATTGGAGACCGTATTATTCAAAAACAGCAAGGATCGTTGCGGTCATATGTGCTCTAATTGTTTCGTTTACTTATGTGGCGGGCCAAATGAGAGGGGTGGGAGTGGTGTTCTCAAAATTCCTTGAGGTGGATATAAACACCGGAGTAATAATAGGAATGGTGATAGTTTTATTTTATGCCGTGCTGGGTGGTATGAAAGGCATTACTTATACCCAGGTGGCGCAGTATTGCGTTCTCATTTTTGCCTTTATGGTTCCCGCTATTTTCATCTCTATCCAAATGACGGGCAATCCTATTCCCCAGTTGGGAATGGGCGACACCCTGGCTGATGGTTCAGGAACTTATTTAATAGATAAATTAAATAGCCTGAATACGGAACTGGGATTTGCTGAATATACTGAAGGTACAAAATCAAAAATAGATGTGTTTGCGATCACCCTTGCCTTAATGGTAGGAACAGCCAGTTTGCCACACGTAATTATCAGGTTTTTTACGGTAAAAAGGGTGAAAGATGCCCGGAAGTCAGCTGGACTGGCCTTATTGTTTATTGCTATTCTTTACACCACCGCACCGCAGTCGCTGTATTCGTGAGGACAAACCTTCTTAGCACGGTGAGTGAACAAAAATATAGTGATATGCCTGAATGGTTCTCTAAATGGGAGAAAATTGGGCTTATAACTTTTGAGGACAAAAATCAGGATGGAAAAATTCAATATGTAGGGGATAAAGATCCTAATGAATTAACAATAGACCAGGATATTATGGTTCTCGCCAATCCTGAAATCGCTAATTTACCTAATTGGGTGATCGCTTTACTGGCTGCAGGAGCCCTGGCCGCAGCACTTTCTACCGCTGCTTAGCCTGTTACTCGTTATTTCATCTTCCGTTTCCCACGATCTTGTCAAGAAAATCATTAAACCCGATATTTCTGAAAAAGGTGAATTATGGGCTGCCCGTATTTCGGCGACGGTAGCTGTTATAATTGCGGGGTACTTCGGTATAAATCCACCGGGCTTTGTAGCTGCAGTCGTTGCTCTGGCTTTTGGACTCGCAGCAGCATCTTTTTTCCCGGCTATTATCCTTGGAATTTTTTACAAGAAGATGAATAAAGAAGGTGCCATAGGTGGTATGGTAGTGGGACTGTGTTTTATGCTTTTTTATATGCTGAAATTTAAGTTTGGATTATTTGATGGAGGCCAGGAAGCGGTAGCCGGATTAAAGCAGGATTGGTGGTTTGGAATATCTCCTGAAGGTTTTGGAACGGTCGCAATGATCGCTAATTTTACGGTGGCTATCATAATTAATCTTTTTACTCCTGATCCCCCTGAAGATGTTCAGGAGATAGTAGAGAGCATACGAATTCCTTCAGGTGCAGGAGAAGCATCAGGACATTAATTCTTTCCCAAATGGGAGTTACGATCTTAATTCAGGAACAGTAGATGGAATTATATAATACAAATCTTTCAGAAATTCTCTTTCTCAGCCTTCGGGGATTGGAGGAATCTAATTTAAATTCCGCTTTTCAATAAAAAATCTCTTTAATAAAGCAGATGATTCATTCTCAAGTACACCTAGGCCTTAACAAGGGTTTTTGGGTGAAGAGATGTACCCATGCTGCGATATCCCCTTTCATGATCTGTAGCCCCAAAAACCAGCCTGGTCAACTGGCTCCAATACAGGGCTCCGGCACACATCTGGCAGGGTTCCAGAGTGACGTAGAGGGTGCAGTCTTTGAGGTATTTTCCGCCTAAAAAGTTGGCAGCGGCTGTGATAGCCTGCATTTCAGCATGGGCGGTAACATCATTTAAAGTTTCTGTTAGATTATAGCCGCGGGCAATAATGCGATCCTTAATTACTACCACTACGCCCACGGGAATTTCTCCTTTTTCATAAGCAAGATCTGCTTCAGCTAAAGCCTTCTGCATAAAATAAGTATCATCTGGAGGATTGATCTTCATATAACCCATCTTTGCTGAAAGATAAAAATATCCTTAGAGTTACGAAAAGTATTTACAAAAGGAATTGGATCCAGGAATTTTAAATTGTGGAATTTCAGAAAACTGTACCTTTGTTTCTATGGCTGAAAGAATTTTAAACAAGATCAATTCTCCGGCAGAACTGAGGCAGATTCCGCAGGAAAAATTACCTCAACTTGCAGCCGAATTAAGGAAGTTTATCATTGAAATTGTTGCCACAAAAGAAGGACATTTAGGTGCGAGTTTGGGAGTCGTGGAATTAACTATCGCTCTTCATTTTACCTTCGATACTCCTATGGACCTGCTCGTTTGGGATGTGGGCCATCAGGCATACGGGCATAAAATCCTTACAGGAAGAAGAGACATTTTTCATACTAACTTACAACTCAACGGGATTAGCGGATTTCCTAAAAGGAGCGAAAGTGAATATGACACCTTTGGCACTTAGCCATTCTTCCACATCAATTTCAGCAGCACTGGGCATGGCTCTGGCTTCTGCGTTGGAAGGGGATTTTGAAAAACATCACATTGCGGTAATTGGCGATGCTTCCATCGCCAGCGGGATGGCTTTTGAAGGCCTGAACCATGCCGGAGTGACAAAGGCAAATCTCCTGGTGATCCTCAATGATAATGCTATTGGGATTGACCACAGCGTTGGGGCATTAAAACAATATCTTACAAAAGCCCGGGTAGGCCACAAACCTGCCCAGGATAATATCATTGAAGCCTTAAATTTTCAATATTTTGGTCCGGTGGATGGCCATGATATTCCCAGCCTGATCAATACCTTTGAGGATCTTAAGAAGATAAAAGGGCCAAAATTTCTTCATGTCATTACCACTAAAGGCAAAGGATTAAAAAAAGCTGAAGAGGATCAGGTAAAATACCATGCTCCCGGAAAATTTGTCCCCGATACGGGAGAACTTTTAGCTTACGAAACAGATGGCCTACCTTTAAAATACCAGGATGTCTTCGGGCTTACACTAGTAGAACTTGCCCGCAAGAATAATAAGATCATTGGGATTACTCCCGCAATGCCTACAGGTAGCTCCTTAAAATATATGATGGAGGCCTTTCCTGAAAGGGCTTTTGATGTGGGAATTGCTGAGCAACATGCCGTGACTCTGGCTGCAGGTATGGCTACGCGGGGTTTCATTGTCTATTGTGCAATCTATTCTACCTTTCTTCAAAGAGCATATGATCAGGTAATTCATGATGTTGCCTTACAAAATCTCCCTGTGATCTTCTGTTTAGATCGTGCAGGACTGGTGGGAGAAGACGGTGCAACTCATCACGGGGTTTTTGATATTCCCTATTTAAGGTGTATTCCAAATATAACAATTGCCGCACCTTCAAATGAAATTGATCTCAGGAATTTACTTTTTACGGTCCAGGAAAACTTAAGCGGTCCCATAGCAATAAGATATCCCCGTGGAAGAGGAATTAACGTAAACTGGCGGGAACCTTTTAAGAGGATAGAAATAGGGAAAGGAGAACAGCTGAGAGCTGGGGACAAAATTGCTGTAATAAGCATAGGCAGTATTTGCAAAAACGTTGAGCTAGCTATTGAATCCTCATTTTTAGCAGGTCAAATTTCACATTTTGACGCAAAATTTGTTAAACCTCTGGATGAGAGACTTCTTCGGAAAATATTTGATAAATTTGAAAAAATTCTCACGGTAGAGGATGGAGCAGTTATGGGAGGTTTTGGAAGTGCCGTTTTAGAATTTGCTGCTACCCATCAATATACCGGAAAAATTAAATGCCTGGGAGTCCCTGATGAGTTTATTGAACAAGGAAATATGGAGCAATTATACAAAATTTCAAAAATTGACGTTCATAGTATAGCAGACTCAATAAGTGAGCTCCTTAAATAATGTTTTAGGCCAATAGAATTAATGTTAGACAAGTTATTTTACCCTACCATCTTTTTTACCGTTCTTTTCATTTCCATTAGTTTTTCCGGGTTTGGAAAAAATATGAGGATAATCAGGTTAGATACTACAAGCAGGGATACTGTAAAGGTAGATTCAGTAAATATCGATTCTGTGGCAAATGAGCCGCAAGAGGTAATAATCTACTGGACCAATAAAAATGCAGTAGGGGTTAATTTTAATGAAGTAGCCTTTGTTAACTGGAATGCCGGGGGTAACAATTCAATATCTGCACTTTTTCACGGAAATTTTGAGAGAAAATATCAAAAGAAACTTTTGTCCTGGAAAAATAATGCATCAATTCGATATGGAATAAATGCGCAGGAAGGCCGGGAATTACGAAAAAGTGAAGACCAAATAGCTATTAATTCCACTTTTGGTTACAGGAGAGATTCAGTTTCTAATTTTCGATATTCAGCAAAATTTAATTTTAATACCCAGTTTGCCAATGGTTATCGTTACCCAGATACAGAGAGGCCTATTTCTAAATTCATGGCTCCGGGATACATGTTCCTGGGTATAGGAACAGAATATACCCACCCAAAGGAAGATCTTACTCTCTACCTATCACCTATAACCCAAAAATCTACCTTTGTTTTGGACAGGACACTTGCTAATGAAGGAATGTTTGGAGTAACACCAGCAATACGAGATGAAGAGGGTAATATCGTTGAAGACGGGGAGAAGGTGCGAACGGAATTTGGGGTGCTTTTCACCAGTGGTTATACCAAAAAGATCTTTGAAAATATAAATCTTGATAACCAGTTAAGTTTATATTCAGATTACCTAAATCGTTTCGGAAATGTTGATGTAGACTGGCAACTGAATGTAAACATGGTCGTGAATAACTTTGTTAAAGCCAGTATAGGTTCTCACCTTCGTTATGATGATGATGTCAAGGTAAAAGAAGATCTTGACGGAGACGGAGATTTAGAGACTCTGGGACCACGAATTCAATTTAAGCAAATGCTTGGAGTGGGAGTGGTCTATGAATTTTAAGTTGAAGTTTAAGACCTCACAGGTTTTAAAAACCTGTGAGGTCTAAGGAAAACCGTTAAACTGCAGAAATCAAATCTTCAAGCCTTTGTATCTTTCAAAAGAAGCTACGGTAAATCCATCTGTAAGAGAGGCAGTATAGGAACAAATCTCCAGCAGCGAATTGTACACAGAGTTTCCTGAAATCTCAAGTTTTGGTGCCGATCTTCTCACCAGTTTATTATAATTTGAATCTTCCTCCTCAGCGTTTTCCGGCAAGAATGCATGGGTATAGGTGTCCAGCAAATGGGAAAGCATTTTATACCCAGCAATTTCTTTGTTGATCACTTCCTCACTTTGGTAAATTCTTTCGACACTTATCTTGATAATGTCTTTTATCTGCGCCTCATAACTACTTTTGTCAAAAAGGGATTCGTGGAATTCTCCTTTTAAGATTGCCTCCTCATTTTTCAGAAATAATTCAACTGCTTCAGTAATAAGGGTATTAATGGCTAATGCACGTAAATAGCTAAGTCTGTCAGCAGTATTTGTAAGAGCATTGTATTTTGCTGTATTAATACTGTTCTTAACTAACTTTATGAGGTACTCCAGTGCATATTCCTCATCTATTAATCCCAAATTTATTCCGTCTTCAAAGTCTATAATAGTATAGCAAATATCATCTGCCGCTTCTACCAGAAATGCCAGAGGATGTCGGGCAAAGGCAATGTTTTTACCTGAGCGTACTTCCACTAATCCCAATTCCCGGGCTACCTCGTTAAAAATTGCCTTTTCGGTTTGAAATACTCCAAATTTTTTATCGCCAATATTCCTGGTGGGTTTATGCGGAAGAGATTCTTTGGGATATTTAATAAATGCTCCAAGAGTGGCGTAAGATAACCGGATACCACCTTCTATCCCCGGTCGGGTTTGGGTAAGGATCTTGAAACCGTTAGCATTCCCTTCAAATTTTATAAGATCCTGATATTCCTGCTCGCTTAATTGTTCCCTGAATCTCTTACCTCTACCAAGGCTGAAGTATTCTCCAATTGCCTTCTCCCCGGAATGCCCAAAAGGTGGATTTCCTATGTCGTGAGCAAGCGCCGCTGCAGCGACTATTGCCCCAAAATCGTTCATCTGGTAACCGTGAATGGTGTTGAGGTGCGGGTGTTTCTCCAGTATCTTTTGACTTAGCCAGCCTTCCTAAAGATCGCCCGACAACCGACACTTCCAAACTATGAGTAAGTCGGGTATGTACAAAATCTGTCTTAGAGAGCGGAATTACCTGGGTCTTGTCCTGTAAGCTTCTAAATGCTGAAGAAAAGATGATCCTGTCGTAGTCTACTTCAAACCCCAGCCGGGTTTCGTTTTGTTCTTTCCGAAGTCTTTTATTCCTGTCTCCAAACCTTTTCAGGGAAAGGAGTTGTTCCCAATTCATCATAATAAATACTTGGTATAATTATTTGTCATTTCTTCTGCGTGATTCTGCGAGTTCTGCGGGAATTAGTTGTTACAGCCCATTCACTTTTCTGTAAATGCCATTGTTGATGTTTTCTACATTAAAGTTTACCATAATGCCCAATTTTAAACCTGTTAATTTTAAATAAGTCAGGACTTGTTTGTGATGAACTTCGGCTATATTCTCTACAGATTTAACTTCAATTATTACCTTACCTTCCACGAGAATATCAAGACGAAATCCTAACTCTAATTTCTTTTCCTCATATATTACAGGTAAGGGAACTTCTTTTTTAACCTCCAAACCACCTTTACCAAGTTCATAATCTAAAGCGGCAACATAAACCGATTCCAGAAGACCTGGTCCAAGAGTTTTATAAACTTTAAATATGGCTCCTCTTATTTTATAAGAGATCTCATTTTCATCCATATAACTTCAACTGTAATTAAAGTACTAATTTTTCTCCCGCAGAACTCGCTGATTTTCGCAGAATCTATAATTTTTAAAAATACAAAAAGGGAAGTAGGTATGGATACTTCCCTTTACTTGTAATCTCATCTGAAATAAACGGGGGGTAGTGAACTCTTATGAACCACACATTAAACAATCGTCCCCTTCAGCTTCTTTAGATTGCGCTATTAAAGTACGCAACTCCTCCGGAGAAAGAGATCCCGAATCTGGTTCGACATTCACTGGTGCCGCTTTGGGCGTGGAAACTGAAACAGGCTCACTGTAGGTTGTTACCAGTTCTTTCTTCTCTTCTTTTTTCAATGTAAATTTTATAGCGTCTACAGCACTCTTTGTTCTTAAATAGTACATTCCTGTTTTAAGTCCGCTTTTCCAGGCGTAGAAATGCATAGAGGTGAGTTTACTGAAGTTCGCATTTTCCATAAACAGATTGAGGGATTGCGACTGATCGATAAAGTATCCGCGATGACGGGACATATCAATAATATCTTTCATACTCAATTCCCAGACCGTTTTATAGAGTTCCTTTAGATCCTCCGGAATAATATCTATGTTTTGAACAGATCCATTTGCACGTAAAATAGCATCTTTCACTTCTTCTGTCCATAAATTGCGCTCTACAAGATCTTCCAGTAAGTGTTTGTTAACGACAATGAATTCTCCCGATAGTACTCTACGGGTATATATATTTGAGGTATAAGGCTCAAAAGCTTCATTGTTTCCAAGTATTTGAGAGGTGGAAGCTGTGGGCATTGGTGCTACAAGAAGGGAGTTTCGTACTCCATTCTTTAAAACCTGTTTCCTTAGTTTAGCCCAGTCCCAACGGCCACTCAGTTCTTCATCCTTAATTCCCCAAAGGTTATATTGAAACTGTCCTTTGCTTATTGGAGAGCCTTTATAGGTAGAATAGGGACCTTCTTCTTTTGCCAATTCCATAGAAGCCGAAACAGCCGCAAAATAAAGCGTTTCAAAAATCTCCTGGTTCAGTTGTTTTGACTCATCACTGGTAAAAGGCATTCTCAATTTAATGAATGTATCTGCCAAACCCTGTACACCCAGACCTACTACTTAGGTGTCGCATATTGGAATTTTCAGCTTCTTTAACAGGGTAGTAATTTCTGTCTATAACCCGGTTTAGGTTTCGAACTACACGTTTGGTGATTTTAAAAAGTTCTTTGTGATCAAATTCGTTTCCCTTAACAAACATCGGTAGTGCTATGGATGCAAGGTTACAAACAGCAACTTCGTCAGGACTGGTATATTCCAGGATTTCAGTACAAAGATTTGAAGAACGAATGGTTCCTAAATTTTGCTGATTAGATTTCCTGTTGGCTGAATCCTTATAGAGCATATAGGGCGTTCCTGTCTCAATTTGAGATTCCAGGATCTTTTCCCATAATTCCCGCGCTTTTATAGTCTTACGGCCTTTTCCTTCTGCTTCGTACTTTAGATAAAGTTCTTCGAACTCGTCCCCGTGAATGTCGTAGAGTCCCGGGCATTCGTTCGGGCACATCAGGGTCCAGGTAGAATCTTCTTCTACTCTTTTCATGAATAGGTCCGGGATCCACATGGCATAGAAGAGGTCACGGGCGCGCATTTCTTCTTTTCCGTGGTTCTTTTTAAGATCCAGAAAATCAAAGATATCAGCGTGCCAGGGTTCTACGTAAATTGCGAAGGAGCCTTTTCGTTTTCCGCCACCCTGGTCAACATACCTGGCGGTGTCATTAAATACCCTTAACATGGGTACAATTCCGTTTGAAGTACCATTCGTTCCAGAAATATAAGAGCTTGTAGCTCTCACATTGTGAATAGATAATCCTATTCCGCTTAAGCAGATTGGGAAATTTTTGCGGTTTGTTTCAGCGTGTCATAAATCCCGTCAATACTGTCGTCCTTCATCGTAAGAAGAAAGCACGATGACATTTGAGGTTTTGGAGTTCCGCTGTTGAAAAGTGTTGGAGTAGCGTGGGTAAAATATTTCTTGGACATGAGCTCATAAGTCTCCAATGCCGCTTCAATGTCGTTAAGGTGAATACCTATAGAAACCCTCATCAGCATATGTTGAGGACGTTCTGCGATATTGCCGTTAATTTTAAGAAGATAAGATCTCTCCAGGGTTTTAAATCCGAAGTAATCATATCCAAAATCCCTGTTGTAGATGATTGTGGAATCCAGGATCTCTTTATTTTCCTGAACAACATGAAAAACTTCATCTGAAAGTAAAGGAGCTTTCTCTCCTGTGCGTGGATTCACATATTCATAAAGGTCTGTCATGACCTCAGAAAATGTCTTTTTTGTATTCTTGTGTAAGTTTGAAACAGAGATACGTGCTGCAAGACGGGCATAATCGGGATGAGCAGTGGTCATTGTAGCCGATACTTCTGCTGCCAGGTTGTCAAGTTCACTGGTGGTTACCCCATCATACAGGCCTTCAATTACTCTCATGGCAACCTTAAGAGGGTCAACCATTTCATTAAGACCATAACATAATTTTCGTATTCTGGCGGTAATCTTGTCAAACATGACAGGCTCCTTACGGCCGTCTCTTTTCAGTACATACATAGGTAAAAATTTAAGGAGCCCCTACCTACCCTCCCCAAAGGGAGGAGTTGGTTCTGCGAAACCCCTGTTTAATAAAAGTTATTATTTAGGCAAAGAAAATTTCTTAAAAAAGCTTAGCCGTGCCGTCTATCTGGTAAAAGATAAAGCCTTCCATTCACTCCCCTTTAAGGGACCCGGAGGGGGCTTGATTTTTAAAAATCGGCGTCGAAACTAATTTTGTTAGTGTCTTTATCCTTGTTCATCACTCCGGCTTTCTGGTATTCCCCAACTCGCTTTTCAAAGAAATTGGTTTTGCCCTGGAGATTGATCATATCCATAAAATCGAAAGGATTGGTACTGCCGTATTCTTTTTCGCACTCCAGTTCAACAAGCAGTCTGTCGGCAACAAATTCGAGATACTGGGTCATCAGTTTGGCATTCATACCAATAAGACTTGCAGGAAGCGATTCTGTAATGAATTCCCGCTCTATATTTAAAGCGTCCACGATTATTTCGCGAATGCGCTCTTTGGGTACTTTATTTACAAGGTGGTTGTTATGAAGGTGAACCGCAAAGTCACAATGAACTCCTTCATCTCTCGAGATCAATTCGTTAGAGAAAGTTAGGCCGGGCATTAGTCCGCGTTTCTTCAACCAGAAGATGGAGCAGAAAGCTCCCGAAAAGAAGATCCCTTCCACTGCTGCAAATGCTATAAGCCTTTCAGCAAAAGAATCAGATTCAATCCATTTAAGTGCCCACTCAGCTTTTTTCTGAATAGCAGGAAAAGTTTCAATAGCTCTGAACAGCATATCCTTTTCCTTCTCGTCTTTCACGTAAGTATCGATAAGAAGCGAATAAGTTTCAGAATGGATATTTTCCATCATTATCTGAAATCCGTAGAAGAATTTAGCTTCGGAATACTGTACCTCGTTTACGAAGTTTTCAGCTAAATTTTCATTTACAATTCCATCTGAAGCTGCGAAAAAAGCCAAAATGTGCTTTATGAAATACCGCTCATCTGAGTTAAGCTTTTGGTTCCAGTCAGTTAGATCCTGGTGTAGATCAATCTCCTCTGCAGTCCAGAAACTTGCTTCCATTTTTTTATACCAGTCCCAAATATCATGATGTTTGATGGGGAAGATGACGAATCTATCTTTGTTTTCCTGTAAAATGGGTTCTGTCTGGGCCATGGATGTTCTGGTTTTTTCGGTTAGATTCAGCTAATGGGTTTAGCGCTTTCACAAATATTGCAAATTAGAGCGGACGATAGGGGAATTTGGGCTAAACGTTTTCAACAAAGTTTTTAACATAGCCAATTACGGTTATTCTTAGGTTTTTGTTAATCGGGAGGAATAAATAATTGAAATACAGATGATTATAACCTGTTAATAAATTTAAGAAGCCGCTGTGAAAAGTTGATAAATCTTTCAAAATTGGGGGATGGAATGTGCAGGTTGTCAGGTGTTCTAAAAGGATTAAGGGGTATTATTTTTGGGTTTTAAATGAAAAAATCCCGATGTGTATGCATCGGGATGAATTATATATTCTCGATATTCATTCCTGAGAAAACTTAAATTTTGACAAATTCCACTCGTCGGTTATTTGCTTTTCCTTCAGGAAGGGAATTGTTGGACACGGGAACAGTCTCGCCCAAACCTTTTGCCTGTAGTCTCAAGCCGTCCACTCCAAAAGAGATCAGGGCTTCTCGAACAGCATTCGCACGTTGCTCACTTAATTTAAGATTAGAGCTTTCCTCACCATCGCTATCAGTATGGCCCTCTATACTAAATTTAAGATCCTGATGCTCCTTCATTAAAGTTGCTATTTCATTGATTACACCCATAGATTCAGGTTTGAGAGTTGATTTGTTGACATCAAATGTTATTCCGCGGGTAATGAATTTACCATCTGCAACTATTCTGTCGTATAATTTTTTCCCGCCTTCGGCTATCCTGATGTTTTTAATTGCGCTGGTCATTTCTCCAATGGTATATGACTGAATACTAAAAACAGAAGGATCAAGTTCGATATTTGGGATATTCAGGATTCTTTCCTCATCGATGAACACTTTCATGGCTCTTTTGTTATAAGAGATTGCAATATGTTTCCAGCCGGGAACTTTTCCATTTGACTCGAGATGTTTTTCATATGACTTGTTCCCTGCAGCTTCAGTTTTATTAATTTCGGCGCCATTCATTCTAATGACCAATGGGTACAGATAACCATCCTTTACATCAGCTGCACCACCAACACCGGGGAAAAACCTTATGCTGTAGGTTTGATACGTGTGATAAACATCATTAAAGTATGCATCAAATTCCAGCGTAAAAACTTCCGGCAGGTACTTTTCTTTTTCCATCAAGGGAGCAATAATGCTATTGTTATCAAATTTGATCACCTACTCCCCATCGAGAGAAGCATTTTCAGCATTTCCCTGTAACAGGTCCCATCGTGAAGGGAACTCACCGTTTTCTTCCCTTGCCAGATTGTCTTCAAAAATAATTTCATCTCCAGGTACGAAGTTGTACTTTGACCACAGCTTAGCCTCTTTGGAGGCAGGGACTGCAGCAGCAACGTTAGGTTCATTGGATGTTTGATTAGAAGATTCTTCCACTTCGGTAGTTTCTTCTTTGGGTGCATTTGGGTCAAGAACACCGTCCATGGCTTTCTCTGTCTCTTTCGTAACCTTGTCTTCTGCCTTTTTAACTACCGCTCTTTCAGCAGCATTTTGAACTCCTTTCTTAAGTTTTCCAAGAAGTTGTGCCTCTGCGGAAGTACTGTAACACATACAGATGGCGATTAAAATGTAGAATAATCTTTTCATACTACAGGATTTTTTGTTGAAACTACTCCACCGGAATGTTATTTAAACATCGGTAGAAAATGAATAATAAAAAGTAATTAGGTGAGGGGGTAGGTAACTAACGAGATTTAGGAAATCTGCGTTTCAAATGTATATAATATTTTGATTCGGCAGATGCTTCAGTTGGATTTTTTAATACTGAACTAGAGAGATTTTATGTTTTTAACGCTTAAGAGTCAGTGGAATAGAAAAATAGTTCGGGTTGTACACGGCTTATTTTTCCAAAACCCCGTTTTGGGGAACAGTAAAAGTTTTTAGCATGTTTTTATCTATAGGATTAGGCACCTCTGCAATAAGAGCGTAGTTTCCAGGTGTCAGGGTAACGGTAAAATAGGAGGTATTTCCGGCAGGCATTTCCTGCGTTCCCCCTAAAAACTCTACACCTTGTGGAGCCGGAGTTTTAAAAGCTTCAGGATCTGCCCAGTTCATCCAGTTGTTAAGGTCCTTAATGCTATTTTCGTCCTTTAAACGTACCAGGTGCACATCATGACCTATGAAATGTTCATGTGCTATTTGATCTTTAAAATTTACAGCAAAAGTATGTTCACCCGGCTGGATCTCATCTTTAAAAGCAATACCTAATTCTGAAGAAATTGTAATGGTATCCCGGGCTATTGGTTTTCTCCTGTTGTTATTTGCGGGCAAAACATCGAGTTCTGCAAGCATTCCCATTGCTGAATGAAACATTCCGTTTGGCATTTTTACATAACATTCAATCACATATTTTCCGGGTTCCAGGTTTACAGTGGTTTGGGCGGTGCCGGAGGGTGAAATAAGACCTGCTCCTCCTGTAAAAACAACATCAAAGAACCAGGTGGGGAGCTTGTTAAATTCAGCAAAACCCTGTTCCGTGTTCCCGTTATTAATCTGGTTCATCGCAGTTGTAAAACCAGTATAATTTCGGCTCGCGTATCTTCAATAGTCCTGCCTGCAGGCATTTTCTCAAGTACAAAGAAATGTACATCGGGCGAAAGATTTTTGTACTTAAAAGTTGTCCAGCCTGAAGGAATTTCATTGGGAAGCTCAAAATTCATTCCTGTGGAAACAATTTCTACCACAGGAACCTTTTCCCCGGAATGATCCTCCTGAAAAGGAGCAGCAAAAATATTATTCGTAAAAATTAAAAAAACTAAACCTCCAATAAACAGGCTTTGCTGGTAAAAAGTGACAATTAATCTCATATCAAAAATATTAAGAGATAGTATATGTTTTTTAATGCAGAGAGGTTGAGAGCCTGTACATTTTTAAATCTACCGATAAAGAAAAAAAACAACTCCTGCCAGGGGAGTAAAAGATCTGGACCTGGGGAATAAATTGTAGGGAAGGTATAAGCTGTAAGTTACAAAAAAAAATGCAGGAATAATTTTTTTGCTCTGAAAATCAAATAATTACCTTGCTGTCCGGCAAAATAGATAGTATTACTTATTTAAATCTCTCGCTGTTTTCTCGAGCTCCCCGTACCAATCCTCACCAAATTTTCTAATTAGAGCTTCTTTTACAAATTTGTAAACAGGCACCTGTAGTTCTTTTCCGAGGGAACAGGCGGGGTCGCAAATATGCCAGTGGTGATAGTTAACGGCAGCAAATTCTGTATAATCCTGCACCCTTACAGGATAGAGATGGCAGGAGACGGGTTTCTTCCAGGAAATTTCTCCCTGGTTATAAGCTTCTTCTATTCCGCAGAGAGCAATTCCTTTAGTATCA
Source organism: Antarcticibacterium sp. 1MA-6-2 (assembly GCF_021535135.1). Taxonomy (NCBI): domain Bacteria; kingdom Pseudomonadati; phylum Bacteroidota; class Flavobacteriia; order Flavobacteriales; family Flavobacteriaceae; genus Antarcticibacterium; species Antarcticibacterium sp. 1MA-6-2. The sequence continues at coordinate 3,176,299 of NZ_CP091036.1, forward strand.
AAAGTAACGTATGCACAATCTGCTCCATCTATTAGAGGGGTTTCAAATTCACCGTCCTCACCAATAATATAAGTGCCCTGCTCCTCAATTGCCTTAATCCCTTCTTTCCGCAGGAAAGGCTTCACTTTTGGATAAATTTCCTGGAGGATCTCTGTTTCGGCAGCCTCAAGAGGGGCACCTGCATCACCATCAATACAGCAGCCACCTTTACAGGCGGAAAGGTTGCAAACAAAATCCTTTTCCAGGATCTCTTCAGAAACGATTGTTTTCCCGAGTTGAAACATGCGGCAAAGATATCTAATTAAGCCAAGATCAAAAACAGTTTTTCCGGCCAATTTTTCAGAATAAATCTATTCAATTATAAGCTTAAAATAATATGGGGATCCTGTTTTTTAAGATTAATTTTGCCAAAATTTAAACAGCTTAAAATGGAACTGAATTTTCGGGAAATTGCCACAGCAAGTATGATCCTCTTTGCGGTGATTGATATTATTGGGAGCATTCCTATTATTATAGATCTTCGGAAAAAAGCCGGGCATATCCAGAGTGAAAAGGCTTCTATTGTTGCGGGAATACTAATGATCGTTTTCCTTTTTGTAGGGAAGGAGATCCTGAATTTAATTGGAATCGATGTTAATTCATTTGCGGTTGCGGGTTCTTTCATCCTGTTCTTTCTGGCACTCGAGATGATCCTTGGGATTACACTATATAAAGATGACGCTCCTGAAACTGCTGCTGTTGTACCTCTTGCCTTTCCTCTTATTGCAGGCGCAGGGACCATGACTACCCTGCTTTCCCTTCGGGCAGAGTACCACACCATAAACATCGTGGTGGCTATCCTGTTCAATATTATCATTGTTTATGTGGTGCTGAAATCTTCGGGTAAAATGGAAAGATTTTTAGGCAAACAGGGAATTAATGTGATCCGTAAAATTTTTGGTGTAATTTTACTGGCAATAGCAGTTAAACTGTTTACAGCTAATATTCAGAGCCTGTTCAATTAATTTTTCAGGGTTTCTCAAAACCTTAAAACTATAAAAATGAAGATATTTATCTACCTTCTCATTGTACTTGCCGTCGTGGTGATAGGGTACAATGTTACTCTACTTAACTTTGATGATGTGTTTAACGGGGATAGCGGGATAGCATTAATAGGAATATTGTGCGCGGCCTGTGTCATTGTATTACTTGGTATTTTACTTACCTCCCGATCGATTTCGAAAAGATTTAAACAGTAATGGATTTTGATGTTCTCATTGTTGGGGGAGGCGCGGCCGGACTCTCTTGCGCACTTGTATTAGGATCAGCGAAAGATAAATCCTATGCACATAATAAAAAGGTGGGGATAGTAATACATCAAAAAGCCTCTCATTTATCTTCAGCAGTAATAAATAATGCTCTTGGAATCACACCCGGAACCCAGGGCGCGGAAATATTAAAGCAGGGCCCGCTGCATTTAGAAAAATTATATCCGCAGGTGATACAGGTGCAAAAGGAAAAAGTTCTTGAGATAACTCCCTTGCCTGATAGTTTTACTATAAAAACAAATAAAAATTCTTATAGTACAAAATTAGTTGTTGTGTGTGTGGGATATACACATCTTTTAAAGATTAGAGGATTGGAAGAATATATTATACCTCACAAAAAATCTCCGGCGGCTAAAAACAGGATACAATTAATAAATGAAGATCACCTTGTAGCTCCGGGCTTATTTGTAGCAGGTACATTAGCTTACCACAGGAGTCAATACGCGATTGCCTGCGGGAGCGGTGCTGCCGTAGCTACAGATGTTTTGACTTTATGGAACAATGGAGAGCACACAAAGGTGCACGATAAGCTAGAATAAGGTAACGTAAGTTATTATTGTTAAGCAAAAAAGCTATCATTAAAATAATAAAAATGCGGTGTAGTTTCTTAAAGAGAAGAGCTCGCTTTAACTGCTTTTTAAACCTGTAGTCTGCAGATGATCTTATTTGCTCTTCAATAGCCTTTTGGGAGACGTTGGAAGAGTCTACAAGGATTTCCTTTTGCAGGAATAGCAAGGCGCTGTTATCCAGCAACCTGAAGCTTACAGCAATGATGAAGAAGACCAGGGGGGATAACAATAAAAATATGGCTGTATAGTCGTTGTAAGCATCCATGCCAACGAATATACTAGATAGTTTCTGAAATTTCCATGAGTTTTTCTATAATTCGGTCATCTTCATTAATTAATCGCTGAAATTCATCGGTACCGTACAGCTGTTGTGCCATGACGGCTTTTAAATAGCGTTTGACCAGAGGTTTATAATTAGTAATTTTTATCGGAATATTTTGACGTTGGGCATATTTCTGAAAGTTTTCCACCATTTGATCATTTACAACCACCTCGTCCTGGAACTCTTTCCAGCTGAGGGAGTTATAGTAGGTCCTGTCTTTTTCCAATTGCTCAAAAACAAACTGACTTAGAAAACCGCTTTTTAAAATATAAGTGAGATTTTCCCTCTCAAAATTAGTGTCCTTGGCTACGAAAATGTCAGGAATAATTCCCCCGCCGCCGTATACTACTTTTCCGCCGGGAGTAACATACCGTAAACTATCATCTACTGAAATACTGTCTACGCTCTGCAATTCGCCATTCTTGTACTGACGGATGTAATCATTAAAATATTCCTCATTCCCCTGCTCATAAGGTTTTTGAATAGAGCGTCCTGTAGGAGTATAATATCGTGCAATGGTAAGTCTCACTGCACTACCATCTCCCAGTTCCATTTCCCTTTGTACCAATCCTTTTCCATAAGACCTTCTTCCTATGATAATACCGCGGTCATTATCCTGAAAAGCCCCGGCAACTATTTCACTGGCAGAAGCAGAATTTTCATTGATAAGTACAAAAACCTCCTTATCCTCAAAACTTCCTTTGTTCCTGGAATAGGTTTCCTCCATCGCTCCTTTTTTGTTTTTGGTGAACAAAATAGGTTTCCCGTCCTCGAGAAATTCATCCACTATGTTTATAGCTTCTGAAAGATATCCTCCGGGATTATCCCTTAGATCCAGGGCGATTTGTGTTGCGCCTTTTGCTTTAAGATCTTTTATGCTCTCTTTAAACTCCTGGTAAGTTGTTTCAGCAAATCGGTTAATCTTAATATAGCCCAGTTTATCTGAAAGCATATAAGCAGCATCAACGCTCTTAAGAGGAACTCTGCCGCGCTTTACATTAAAGGTCATCAGGTTTTTGAGGCCTTTCCTAAAAACGGTAAGAGTGACATTTGAATTCTCCTCCCCTTTGAGCTGGGAAATAAGAGAATCATTACTTATGTTTTTATCAAAAAGCTGCTCGTCATTTGCAAAAAGGATCCTGTCTCCACCTTTAATTCCTATTTTTTCGCTGGGTCCTCCTTTAAGAGGCTGAATAACTACAATAGTGTCCCTCACTTTTTGAAAACTCACTCCTATCCCTACAAAATCGCCCTGCATACTTTCAGTCACGCTGGCGTATTCATCTTTTGAAATATAAACCGAATGAGGGTCAAGATTTTCAAGGATCCGGTTTACGGTTACATCAACTATACTGTCTGTGTTTACGTCATCCACATACTCATAATCAATATAATCAATAAGACGGTTAAGTTTTTCCTTCTTGGGATTAGAGGAAAACAAACCCTGACTTTGAGAGAAATTTAATTTGGAGCCAAGCAGAATGCCTGCTGCACAAACAACTGCCAGCAAAAGTGGTAAATATATTTTAGTACTTCGTTTCAACTATGCATCTAATTCTGTTACCTGTGTTAGCAATACCCCTGCTTTTTCGAGAAAATCCAATCCTGAATTATCTTTGTAATTTACCTGATATACCACCCGGGTTATACCAGACTGGTGGATGAGTTTACTACATTCCCTGCAAGGCGACATGGTAATATATAAGGTTGCTCCCTGGCAGGATTGAGTTGAAGAAGCCACTTTAAGGATGGCATTTGCTTCTGCATGAAGCACATACCATTTAGTATAGCCTTCCTCATCTTCACAATAATTCTCAAAACCGTAGGAGTACCGTTATATCCGTCGGAAATTATCATCCTGTCTTTCACAATAAGTGCGCCAACCTGTTTTCTCTTGCAGTGGGATAATTTACTCCACTCTCTGGCGATCCTTAGATAAGCTTTGTCGTATTTTAGTTGCTTCTTTTCCTGCATAATAGTAAGGGTCCTGCAATATTAGAAAAGCTTTTTTGTAAAAAAACAAGGCTTACTAAATTATTGCAAGGTGAGGGTTAATACAATTTAACCAAGTTAAAATTTTAAAAAAATGCCTGAATATTTTCCTTCAAAATAGGAAGAATAATTCCTATAACTATGGAGGATAAAACCAGGACCCAGTCTCTCTTGTTTATTCTAAAAAAGTTTTGACAAATAAAAGCGAGAACCAGCACCACCAGGACTACAATAACCTGTGCCGCTTCTATTCCCAGGGCAAATTCAAGTAGGGGAAGAAATTTACTTTGAGTATTTGAGGAAATCATTTTGAAATAGGTTGAAAATCCCAACCCGTGAATGATCCCGAAAAATGCTGTTGCAAAATAAAGAAGAGAAATATTTTTTTGAGACTCTTTCTTTTTGGCGGTTAGGATATTGTAAAGAGCTGTGACAAAAATCGTCACTGCAATTAACGCCTCTACCCATTTGCTACTCACTATCACTATTTCATAAACTGACAAAAATAATGCAAGCGTATGTCCCAGAGTAAAAATTGTCACGAGCCATAAAACCCGCTTCCAGCTTGAAAAGGAATAAGAAGCTACAAGAACAATTAGAAATAATATATGGTCATAGGCATTCCAGTCTAAAACGTGTTCCAGGCCTAATTGGAAGTATAACCAAAATTGAGACATAGTAGCAAAAATAAATAATGCGTGAAAGTACAATATTCCTGCTTACTGGCAAAAGCTAAACAGGATAGCACGAAACGAACTTAGTTCATAGGAATTTTAGATTTCAGATTTTAAGTTTCAGGTTCCAAATTTCAGGTTCCATACTATAAATTTATCCTTACTATTCTTTGATTCGTTTTATAATTCTACCATTTAAACCTCCCGCTGTCGTTGAATATTGCCTGACCTTACATTTTTATTTAAAATAATTCTAAATAAATTTTTTCAATTCAGAGATTCCATATAATTTTGGGTTTTTATTTTTATCAAGTCTAAATAAGAACCCTCATGATTCAAAAATTAAGCTTTTTCATTCTTCTTTTAACTTCCTTTTCTTACTCCCAAACCTCCGGCATTTCGGGAAAAATTACCGACAGTTCAGGGGATGGAATTCCATTTGCAACGGTTTATATTGCCGATCTTGAAATGGGAAGTGCGGCAGATGCTGATGGAAATTTCAGTATAACCAATATTCCTTCCGGAGAATGGAAAGTGCAGATAAGAGCAGTGGGATATGCCACAAAAACTGCTGCCATTTCTATAAACGCTTCAGAAAAAATGTCTGTAAATTTCCAGCTGAAGGAGGATGAACTGGAAGAAGTTGAAGTATTCGGAAACAGGTATAAACATCCCGATAAAATTGAAGCTTTAACCCGTCTTCCGCTGGAACCCTATGAACAAATTCAAAGTATTTCTGTAATATCGGGAAAACTTATAGAAAATCAGGGAGCTTTAAGCATTTCCGAAGCTACTAAAAATGTACCGGGAGTTTATACCTTCGCCACTTACGGCAATAAACGGGAAAGTATGTCCTCCCGTGGGTTCCGCGGAATCCCAATTCTTAAGAATGGAGTGAGGGTACATTCCGATTTTCGCGGAACAGGAATTCTAACCGATATGCAGGGGGTGGATAATATTCAGGTTTTAAAAGGTGCTGCATCAGTCACCCAGGGAGTTGCAACAGATCTTGGAAGTCCCGGCGGAGTAATAAACATAGTTACCAAAACCCCAAAATATTACTTTGGGGGAGAAATCTCTACAAGATTCGGAAGCTACGGACAGGTGCGACCTACATTTGATGTGTTTGGACCCATTAACGATTCTGAAACTGTGGCTTTCCGTTTAAATGGAGCTTTTGAAAATGGGGAGAGTTTTAGGGAAGGAGTTTCCAGGGAACGGTTCTATCTCAATCCTTCCCTGCAATGGCGAATGACGGAAAATACCACTATAACTCTAGAAATGGACTATTTTGATGACAGCCGAACTCCTGATCTTGGTACCGTGAATATTGGAGAAAATGATGTGAATGCTATTTACGATCTTCCGCACGATATTTTCCTGGGATATGAAGATGACCGTTCCATTACACGTAATTCAACTTATGCAGTTCGGGTAGATCACTCCCTCAACAATTATTTAAGTTTAAAAGGAGCATTTTATAGATCAAACCTGGCTTTGGATGATAAAGGTGCCAGCCTGGGAGATGTGGTTGAGCAGGATGGGGAGCTAGTGTACAACCTGCGCAACCGTGGTTACAGTGTCTCCACCCGTAGTGACATCAACAGTGTGGTGCAGCTGGATCTTATAGGAAATGAGCTCAAAACCGGAAACCTTACTCATACTTTCCAGGTGGGAGTAGATTACAGGACTACAGATTTTAGTACCTTTTCCCGGAGTGCAAATAATATTGATATAATTGATGTTTTCGATCTTAATAACAATCCTATTACCTGCAAACTTTGAACTGGGTGTTGCAAGAGAAGGAGCCGGGGAATCTAAAGCAATAGGTTTGGTGGCGCAGGATGTGATCACCTTTAATTCGTGGCTTAAAACCTTTTTCGGACTTCGCTACAGTTCTACAGAGGCTATTACCGAAACAGAAACAAACCGCAGCGATGCTATAAATCCTCTGGGAGGAATTGTGCTTTCTCCGTTTAAGAATATAAATTTCTTCGCCTCTTACACTAACAGTTCTTATCCCCGTACCGCCTCAAGGCTAAGTGAGAATGGAGAGGAGCTTGGCAATGAGCGATATGATCAACTGGAAGCGGGTATTAAAACAAACTGGCTGGATAACAGGCTTAGGTTTAACCTTACCTTATTTAAAATTAACAACAGGGATATTAATCTCCCTGTATATGACGAGAACTGGGTAGCTACAGGTTTCTATCAAAAAGGAGGGAACGATCAACGACAGGGAATTGAAGTAGAATTAACGGGCCGTGTTCTTCAAAATCTTGAGGTAATTACGGGGTATTCCTATATAGATGCGCAATACAAAGAGCATACTTCCTACGTGTATGGGTCGGCCCCGCTTAATACTCCAAAACATACATTTAATGTATACAGCAACTATTTCTTCCAGGGTAGTCTGGAAGGGCTTTCATTGGGAGGAGGAGCCTATTATACCGGGGAACGGCCAATCAACGACTGGAGCGCAGGTCCCGTAACTCACGAAGGTATTGTCCCTAATCAGGAACCTTTTTATGTAGATGCTTATACGATGCTTAATTTTCAGGCAGGTTATAAGTTTAATGAACACTGGAGCACCCGTTTGCTTGCAAGTAATGTTTTAAACACGGTAGGTTATAATGCTTACAGGACCAGCTATATAAATCAAACAGATCCACGTACTTTTGCTTAAGCGTTCTAACCTATACATTTTAAATCCAATTTCCTGGCAGGCCTTATTTTATAAGATGAGGCCTGCTTCTAAAAATTCAGCAATGAAGAAAAAACAGAAATACGGTCTCCGCAGTTTTATTAATGATGTGCACCTGTGGCTGGGCCTGGGAAGCGGAATAATACTTTTTGCGGTTTGCCTTAGCGGAACTATTCTCACTTTTGAAAAAGAGATCAAAAGCTTATTTGCTGAAGAATTAAAAGTAGAAGCTAAGCACTACAGTAATGGAAGTAGAGGCTCTTGCTGAAAGTCTGAGGCAGGAAGGAGAGGTAAGTTCTGTTAGTATTCCTTCTGAAGCTGGACAGCCTTACGAGTTTCGGGTGAAAACTTCTCCTGAAGACTGGCGCGGAACGGTTTTTTACGTCAATCCTTACACAGGAGAATATCAGCAAACGCAGGAGTCTTCGCTGGATGGGTTTTTTATGTGGAATTTCAGGCTACACCGCTGGCTTTTACTGGATACCGAAACCGGAAGACCCATCGTTGGGATCGCAACCATCTTCTTTTTCTTTATTTCCCTTAGCGGACTGGTTCTTTGGTTTCCGAAAAAGCTGAAGTGGAGGAATATGAAAGCCGGGTTTAAAATAAAAACTTCAGCAAACTGGAAGCGTATTAACCATGATCTTCACAACACCCTTGGGTTTTATGCCTGTATATTCCTGGTTGTGATGACCCTTACTAGCCTGTGCTGGAGTTTTGAGTGGTACCGTGAAGCCGGAAGTGCAGTAATAGGAACAAAGATCTTTAACAGAGGTGGAGGTCCCGGGTTCACTTCAAATGAAAATATTTCGGCGGAAGAAGAGAGGTCTGTTGCAGAAATCTATAAAATCAGTTCAACTGAATTAGCCTACAGCGGTACTACCATGATATCTTTTCCTTCAGAAGAATCCCAGCTTTACAGCATAAGAAAGTACAAAGAAGATAACTGGTCCCCCGTAACATCAGATCAGTTGGTAATTGACCGCGACGGAAAAGTTTTGAACAAAGAGATCTTCAGTGAAAAATCCACGAACGTGCAAATTGCTTCTCTCATTAAACCCATTCACACCGGGGAAATCTTTGGCACTTTCTCCAAGATCATCTACTTCCTCGCCTGCCTCATCGCCACCAGCCTTCCTATAACAGGAACAATAATCTGGTGGAACAAACGAACAAAGAAGAAGAAGTCCAATAAAGGAAGATCTGGCAAGCGGAAGGCGATATTAGAGGTACAGTAGAAGTATTTTCTCGTATATAGGAGTGATAGCAGGTGTCTGGAATAAACAAAGAACGTCATCCTGAACTTGTTTCAGGATCTAATATAATTCGATCCTAATACATACCGCTCCTCCGGAGCTCTATTATTTGGGGTGATATTGCTATAGACATTCCGCTCCTCCGGAGCTGATGATATATTTGTTATTTTCCTATAATCCCCTTGAGCCTCAGAGAGGCGGGATGTTTATAGAATATATGTTTGCCGCTGAATGGAGCTCCGGAGGAGCGGCATATTTTTTTAAATAATTTGAAATTTTTCAATTGTATTTGGGGTCTCAAAAATTGTGGATGTCGGGAATATCTAAAACACGTCATCCTGAACTTGTTTCAGGATTTAACAAATTTGGACCAGACTCACGTTAGAAGCTGAAATAAATTTAGCTTGACGAATGCTGGGTTTTTCTCCTCGCTAAAAAGAAGGTCATCCTGAACTTATTTCAGGATCTAACATCATTCGTTTCCCTTCCATCCCGCTCCTCCGGAGCTCTATTATTGGGGGCGATATTACTATAGACATTTCGCTCCTCCGGAGCTGATGATAAGTTTCCTGATAGTACGTTATTATAATTTAATCCAGCCTCAGAGAGGCGGGATGTATACAGAATATATGTTTGCCGCTGAATGGAGCTCCGGAGGAGCGGCATATTTACCACGGGAATTAAGGTGTTTTCAAATCTAGCTTTGCTTTCGAAAATTGCATAAGTGGGGATAACCAAGGTTCGTCATCGTGAACTTGTTTCAGGATCTAACATCATAGAAACCTGCCTCACGTTAGAAGCTGAAATAAATTCAGCTTGTCGAATTGCTGATTTCTCCTCTTCGCTAAAAACACGTCATCTTGAACTTATTTCAGGAGCTAACATCATCGGAACCAGCTCCATTTAGAAGCTGAATTAAATTCAGCTTGACGCATAATTGTTTTTTCCTCTTCGCTAAAAAAGAAGGTCATCGTGAACTTGTTTCAGGATCTAACATCATTCGTTTCCATTACATCTCGCTCCTCCGGAGTTCTATTATTGGGGGCGATATTACTATAGACATTTCGCTCCTCCGGAGCTGATGATAAGTTTCCTGATAATACGTTATTATAATTTTAATCCAGCCTCAGAGAGGCTGGATGTATATAGAATATATGTTTGCCCCTGAATGGAGCTCCGGAGGAGCGGCATATTTACCACGGGAATTAAGGTGTTTTCAAATCCAGTTTTGCTTTCGAAAATTGCAGAAGTGGGGTAACCAAGGTACGTCATCGTGAACTTGTTTCAGGATCTAACATCATAGGAACCTGCCTCACGTTAGAAGCTGAAATAAATTCAGCTTGACGCATTGCTGATTTCTCCTCTTCGCCAAAAGCACGTCATCCTGAACTTATTTCAGGAGCTAACATCATCGGAACCAGCTCCATTTAGAAGCTGAATTAAATTCAGCTTGACGAACTGAAAAATTTTCTGCAGATGAAATTGCCGCACTCAGACCGAGTTGGTTTTCCTTCGCCCGCAATGAATAAAATTGGAATTTGAAGTTTCCACTTCCACTCTCCACTTTCCTCTTTCCACTTTCCACTCCCACACAGCAGTCTTGTCTCCTCTTTAACAACTGTTCACGAAAAAACCCTTAAATTTATTCCTGCTAAAGAATTGAAAAAGAAAATGCTTCCACATCCAACCACGCCCACCCTTTTTATGGTGTATGTGATTATCTTCTTCCTCGCGATCCTGATAAGGTATTTCGTGGCAGCGGGTATTTTCTATGGGTATTATTATGTTTGGCGGGGGGAGAAATTTCGGGAGAAGAGACTTAGCCGCCGCGGGTGGAGAAAGGGGCAGATTAGAAAAGAGATCATCTGGAGCATTAAATCTTCAGCCATTTTTGCGGCAGTGGGAGCAGGCCTGTACTGGTTGTGGCAAAAAGGTTATACTGCAATTTATCTGGAAGTGGGTGAATATGGTTATTGGTATCTTCCAATTAGTTTGATTATAATTCTTCTTATTCACGAAACTTACTATTACTGGGTACACCGTTGGATGCACGATCCAAAGATATTCAGAACGGTTCACAAGGTGCATCACGACAGTTTAACGCCAACTCCCTGGACAGCTTTTGCGTTTCATCCCTGGGAAAGTATTATTGAAGCTATTGTAGTACCGCTTATCTTGCTCGTCCTTCCGGTGCATGTTTTCGTTCTTGGATTTTACCTGATGCTTATGACTGTGAGCAGCGTAATGAATCATCTGGATATAGAAGTTTATCCGGAGAGATTTCAGAAAAGCCGATTCGGAAAATTATTTATCGGTGCCACACATCACCACTACCACCATTCAGAATTTAATACCAACTACGGCCTCTACTTTACATTCTGGGATAAATGGATGGGTACAGAAAGCACCAAAATGGAACCATCTGAAAAAATTCAGGAGGTAAAAGCTACCTCCCGATAAGATCTTATTTCAATTTAGATTTCCCGTTTCAGTCCCCGGTAGATACCTCCTATACCAATTGTGATATGGTGTATATTGCCATTATTCCCAACCTCATTAAATTGGGGCAGGGTGTAACCATATCTTACCCGTATAAACCAATAACTTTTATCCTGCAGCCCATTATACATCATGTAAGAGCTTGTATCCCAGCCAAGTTTAAAATTCGCGCTGAGGCCTAAGGTGTATGCCACATCCACCAATTTGGCGTCATCCAGCTCAGGATATTTGTCTACATCAGCCTGTAATGCAGTGATTTCGGCAGCTCCAATCCCTACAAAGGGACTAAGTCTTATCTTATCATTATCGGCAATGGCATAGCCCAGGGATGCTTCTGGTAATGCAAGATTTGCAGCAGAACCTTTTTCCCAAATTCCGGTAGAAAACTCCCTGTCTTTCAAGGTTTTCCCAAACCCTATATAAGCTCTGAGGAATAAGGTGAGTTTCTTGTACTCAATATCAAAATCAAATCCCACAGCTCCATTATTGCTGTATTGTTCCCCTAATTCCCCGGTTAACAATCCGTAACCGCCAAAAAATTCCATTCCCAGTGCCCAGTTCCTGGGAACAAAGTAAAACCTTATATTATTCCGGATATATTCTTCGTAAGGACTATCGGGATGTGTTTCAAGATAAAGATCGGCCATTTTATTAACCTCATCCTGTGAAAGCTTCATCAACGGTTCACCCGAGACCATATAGTTGAGATGCAATAACAAAAAATCCTTTTGAACCGTTTCCAGGGGAGAAGCCATAATCTGGTTCTCCAGCGTTTCAAGGTTTTCCCATGAACGCTCTACCAGTTTACTATAGAGCATATCGCGGGAGGGAGCCAATTTTCTGCTGTAAGCGGCCATAGCCTCCTGATCCATTTGAGTAATAGATTTTAGGAGTGGCTCATATTCTCCCGTCCAGTACTGGATCATCCAGAGCTCTCCGGGATAGAGAGCGATATAATAATCATCTTCTATTTCGTTCATTAAGTAATTTTTTACCTCCTGCACCTTTGCCATATCCCCCTCTAAAAATTTATCGATTAACAACCTTCTGCCTTTAGAAATAAGGTCGCTTTTACTTTCAGAATATTGCATGATCTCCTTTGCCAGATCTGTTTCCTGGGCCGGGGAAACAGCAGATAAAAAGAGGAAAAGACTAGCTAAAAAATAGTGTTTCATAAATCTCAAATTTCGCAACTAATATATATTGTTTTTGTTACCGTTAATCGGTGATGTGCAAATAATTGTAAGAAATTTTGACATTTTTTTAACAGCATGAATTGAGGGGTAATTCCACGCATTTCCGATATAGAATTTTAAAAGATCGTGATCCTGAATATGTAACATTTCGCTCCTCCGGAGCTCTATTTGTGGGTGTGCCAATTGCTATATACATCTCGCTCCTCCGGAGCTGAAGTTGGGTACCTTGTGATTTGAAATAAGTTTCTTGTGTTTCAGGATCTAACATGATTCGCACCCGCCTCATGATAGAAGCTGAAATAAATTCAGCTTGAGGAATGACTGGTTCCCTCTTCACCACAAACAAACGTCATCCTGAACTTGTTTCAGGATCTAACATGATTCGCACCCGCCTCATGCTAAAAGCTGAAATAAATTCAACTTGACGAATGATTGGTTTGCCTCTTCACCACAAAATAAACGTCATCCTGAACTTGTTTCAGAATCTAAAATGATTCGCACCAGCCTCACGTTAGAAGCTGAAATAAATTCAGCTTGACGAATGACTGCTTCTCCCTCTTACTCAAAACAACGTCATCCTGAACTTGTTTCAGGATCTAGTAGATTCGCACCAGCCTCATGTTAGAAGCTGAAATAAATTCAGCTTGACGAAATTACCTGTTTCTCCCTCTTCCCATACAATTACAAAAAATTGAAATTTGAAACCTGAAACCTGAAACCTGGAACCTGAAATAAAATTCCGGTTCTCCGGAATTTGAACCAGTAATTTCTGCTTTTCATCTAAAAGAGCGACCTCTCTTACATACCGCACTATATTTTCAGTAAATTAGATATAGAAATATAAAGCCTCCCACTATGAAAATATATAAAACCCTTTCCTTTTTTGCCTTTTCCCTGCTGTTTATAGCGTGTGGAGAAAACAAGCCGAAAGATCCAGAAGTTATCGAGGTTAAGGAACAGGAATTTCAGGATCCTGAAGAGGCGATGGTAGAGTGGGGAGAGGCCTGGAATAGTAATGATCCCCGTCAAATCGTTGCGCGTACTGCAGAGGATGCCGTGCTGGTGCTTAACGGGACAGAGGTTCCAAAAGATAGTATCCGTACTTTTCTGGAAAATGCAGGTTCTGACATGGCCGATCTTAAAATGAACTCTCTCAACAAAAATTCGTCGGACAGGATGGCTTATGATACCGTACATTTACACATGGTTATACAAACGACACCACCACCTACCGTGGTACCTATACCTTTATTTGGGAGCGTGAGGGGAATGATCCGGGCTGGCAGGTGAAGGTGATGAATATTTCAAATGTGCAACAGGAAATGATGCGAGCTGAACGAACAAATTAGTAGCTAACCAACCAATTATACCAGGCTCTTCTCTTAATCGGGAAGAGCTTTTTTCTATAACACCGAAAACTGCTTTTTAGGTAAGACGTACTGAAGAATTCAGGGAAGCATCTGCCAGTGCCGAATATAACCCCGGATCACTGGACGGCACCCGCCCCGGAATATTTTATGTTCCTGTGCCCGATGCTGCTGCTTACAATACTTACAGCGATGAATCCCTGTTCCTGCACGAGGCTATTCCCGGGCATCACTATCAGATTTCTTTGACGCAGGAAAATGAAGACCTGCCGGAATTCAGAAAAACCTTGTGGTACAGTGGCTACGGTGAAGGCTGGGCGTTATCTTCGGAATTTTTAGGGAAAGAGCTGGGTCTGTATACAGATCCTTACCAGTATTTTGGAACTCTGGGAGCTGAAATGCACCGCGCAGTAAGACTGGTGGTAAACACAGGTTTACACAGCAAAGGCTGGACCCGCGAGCAGGCGACCCAGTATTCCCTGGATAATGAAGCTGAAAGTGAAGCCAGCGTAATTGCCGAAATTGAACGTTATATGGCCAATCCCGGGTCAGGCGTTATCTTATAAATGGGACAGTTAAAGATTCGGAAACTTCGGGACAAAGCGCAAAACGCACTGGGAGATAAATTTGACATTGGGCAATTTCACAACCAGATTTTGGAAGGTGGAGCAATGCCGCTTACGCTTCTGGAAAAAAGATCGACAGGTGGATAGAAGCCCCCCAGCCCCCAAAGGGGGAGTAAAGGCCCCCTTACCCCCGAAGATACTATGGTGAATTCCTAATTATATAGAGATTATCTCTTCTTTTTTTTAATTTTGTTTAAAAGAAGGCTTCGGTCAATTCGTTGATTCGAAGTCTATCTAGTGCGGGGCTTTGGGCTCCGCTTTTTTTGGAATTTGGTTTATACTTTTATTTTCTTTTTTTGATTGGGTCCAGTCATAATCCTTTCTATATTCTTCATCTTTTTTCCAGAGGGTATAGGCAAGGATCAATAATTTTCTCATTCCGGCTACTATGCCTTTTCTTTTAATATCTGGATTTCTCTCTTTCACTCTTTCATATAATTTTTTAATAGGCTCATTAGCTTGAACAGCACTCATAGAAGGCATATATAAAGCCTGGCGTATCCTTGTGTTACCTCGTTTTGAGATTCTTGTTTTCCCTTTATATTTTCCAGACTCATTTTGTGTTACATCTAATCCCGCATAGCTTACCAATTGGCTAATGTTATTAAAAAGAGCAAATCCATTTGTTTCACATACTAAAATCACTGCTGTTTCAAACCCTAATCCTGGGGTGGTTTTTATTTTTCTTATTTTCTCTTTTAAAACCACATCCTGATTTACCTTGGCTTTAATATCTTTTTTAATGAGCTTAATGGCTTTTTCAAAGAATTCAATTTGTTCTCTCTTTAATTTTAAAACGACTTCCAGCTTTCTATGAGACTTTTCAAGGGCATGAAGTTGCGATTGGGCTCGTTGCTTTTCTTTTTTAATACTAAGAAGTTCTCTACATAGATCCCTAAGATCTTTATAGCCTGGGGACATTGGTTGCCATTCTTCCAGTTTTCTTTCTATTCCAAAACCGTAATCATCTTTGAGTCACCCTTGTCTGTTTTTGTTTTGATATTAAGGCTCTTAGCGTAGTTCTTGATTTTATTAGCCAGCACTACAGATACATTCTGGTCATTAGCATATAGAAAATATGCCAGATTCTCATAATAGATCCCTGTGGCCTCCATTACGAACTTGAGAGAATAATTATTCTTTTGCTGTTTTAAAGCCCAAGAATAGAATTCCTGGAATCCTTTTTCTGTATTTTCAAAAGTACGGGTGCCTTTAATCTTAATAACATCATTTTCTGTTCTTAATTTAATACAGGCATGAAAATCATTCATAGAGATATCAATGCCAACCACAAGCTTTTTCATAAAAGGTTTTTTAAATTAAAGGAATTCTTCTTTTTATCTTTCCTCGTAATTATACGGGATACAAGTGATATACAAGTTCCCTAGATACTATTCAGATTTTGAGAAGAAAAGAAACAGGAGCAAAATCTTCGGGTCGATATACATCAAAAGAGTTATCTAGGGGGAGTTGCTAATCCTGTTCCTTCCTTAGTTATAATTAAAATAACCAAGATAATCTCTACTAACAAAATCTTATATTTGAAATAGTAATCAAGATTCAAACATACGAGGGGGAGTAAAATTTCCGAGGTGGAAGAGTGAGAATTTGTATCTTTAGTAAAAGTGGAAAAGATGGATGCAACAGAATTGAGAGTACAATTATTGGAGAAAATTAAAAATGCCGATGATGAACAACTTAATATTATAAAAAACATTTTAGATAATATTGAGCAAGAGCGATCAGGAACTTACAATGTTCAGGGAAAGATATTAAGCCAGGAGGATTTTAAGAGGGAAATTGCTAAAGCCGAAGATGAATACGAAAAAGGCAATTTTACTACCCACACGAAAATAAAAGAGGATCCAAAATCTCGGCTTATAGAAATAATGAGGGCAGATGAAGATTCGGGTTTATATGATTCATAGGTTTAGGCTGTATTTTCACTTTAACAAAGCTTAGGCGTTTTGCTTACTTTTGTTATTATTGAGAAGCGATTAGGCGAATTTGATTTTAGAAGCTTTTGCGCTTTCTGCGTTTGCAAGAACCCGCTGTGCCTGTTGTAAATGTCGGTCATTGTGATAGATCACTACCCTAAAAGTATCTCCCAGTTTTAATTTTATAAATGAAGCAATGCTTATCGAGGTTTTGGTTTTGTTGAGGCTCACTTTCCTAGCTTTGCCAAGCAGCTCCAGCATCTTTTTCTGCTGAAAAATAAAACTCTCCAGCGTCTTTTTATTCAGCTTGCTGCCGTTGGGGTTTGTGCTCTTCAGGGTTTTCATCTTCTTCATTTTCTCCCCGGGCAGCATGATTATGGCAAAGTAATTTCCCAGCAGGCCAGCCTTGAAATTCTCTTCAGAAGGGAAACGGCTTTGGCTTATTCTCCGCTCTATCTCGGGAAGGTAATAGTCGCCGTAGAAGTTGAGGTGAGCAATACATTCCAGGACGCTCCAGGATTGTGCATCGGGTTTGAAATTGAGTTCTTTTTCGTGATGCTCTTTCAACATTTCTGCCTGGTTCAGGTTTTGCCGGGTTCTTTCAATAAGATCGGTGATGAGGTTTTCTGTGTTCGTTTTCATCTTGATTGTTTTTTACAAATATCTGCACATCAGGGAGTTGGAAACATTGATCCTGATCAAGATTTTTTTAACCGACTCAAAGTTTCGGGAGTCATTCGCAGGTAAGAGGCAATGTAGCGGTTCGGAATTTCCTGGAACAGCTGCGGACTCCTTTCCAGCACCCGGTTATACCGCTCCAGCGGGGAGGAGGTAAGCAGGTCTCTTTCCCGTTCGATTTGTTGCAGCACCAGTTGCTCCAGGATCACGTGCCACAGTTTCAGGTTTTCTTCATTGCTGAAGATGAACTCCATATACTGCTGTTTTGAGATTACTTTTAATCTCGTCTTCTTCAATGCCTGAATATAAAGATCGGAAGGTTTCTCACTCACAAAAGAATCCAGCGCAGCCACAAAATTGTTCTGGTAGGCAAAGCGTATCGTGTGCTCCTCTTCCTCATCAATAACAAAAATGCGCAGGCTGCCCTCCTCCACAAAATAGATGTTGGTGTCTTTACTGCCCTTCACCTTAAGATATTCATTACGCGCAAACTCCAGTTCCCGTTCCCACAGGTGCTGCTCAGTTATTTTTTGCTGAAGTTGATGAAGGGGGTTCATTGCCAAAGTTTTATCTAAATTCCGAAAAATAATTGATACTGCTGAAGAGAGATTTCCGGGAACTGTAAATTTGCACGATGAAGAAATTTATAGATAAACTGGCATACATCCACATCAGGGAAAAGAAGATCCTGATGAGCCTTAGCCGCGGAAAAGATACCTGGTATATTCCCGGCGGAAAAAGAGAAGCAGGAGAGAGCGACCACGAGGCGCTGATAAGGGAAATAGAAGAGGAGCTGACGGTAAAAATTGAACTTGAAACATTGAATTATACGGAGTTTTTGAAGCACAGGCACACGGCCATCCTGAAGGAGTAATGGTAAGAATGACCTGCTACACAGGAGATTTTAGCGGAACACTCTCACCCGCTGCCGAAATCGAAAAGCTGGAATTTTTCCCATACTCGCGTAAAGCGGAAAGTTCAACGGTAGATCATCTAATTCTTGAGGATTTGAAGGAGAAGGGGTGGATCAGCTAATTTGCGTTCCGTAAATTTCTAGGGTCATTTGCATCTAACGAGCCCGACATAAAAATTTTGAAAATGTTTTACAGCAAAAACACTTCTTTATTATGCCATTGCAAAGACTCCTGAGATGGAAAATATTTTACCTTTTCGGGAAGAATAATTTGTTGTCCATCAAATTGTGAAAGTGTAAATCTTGAATTAAACTCCTCAATAGAGGGCGAAACTCTCACCAGAAAATTGGAATTTATGGTTATCAAACCTCTGTCAAATGCCCGATGCAAAGTAGGCGACAATGCAATTCCATTAGTCACAGTATCATCTCCAGAGAGACTAAAAGGAAATATATGACAGGCATCAATCATTTGAAGGCTATGTGAAGACTGAATCTTCATTCCGGTTATGCAACAGGTGTAGTCATAAATTTTTGGAATGGTTTTTTTAAATAATCCACCGCGAACAAAAATTTCCTCTTCATAATCATCTTCCTCCAAAGTTTCTCTCAGCCTTTGCATGTGATTCTGATAAGCCTCTTTTGGTTCATTCAAAATTTCATTTTCTATGCTTTCCTCTTCGTAATTTCTATCAGGTCTTAAATAAGAAAATCTGGCATTTTGAAAATATTTTTCCAGTAGTAGCTGCTCAAACCATAGCTGATTTGGAATTTCTAATAGGAGCAGAAATAATTCACGATCAATTTCAGCATAGGCAATATTTTCCTGGAGCTTATTAAAACTTGAAATGCTTTTGGAGCTGGTTGTAATAATCTCTTTTCCTGGCTTAGCTACTAAATGCCAGAAGGGTTCTGATCGTAGATGGAAAAAAGGAAGGGAAAAGGTTGGTGAATGTGGAGTGTCAACTATCAGCTTCCAATTCTGTTTAAACGCCAATAGAAGATCTGCGGTAATGAAAATGCGATTTGTTGATATTAAGCCTTTAGCAATTAATTGCACAATGGAAAGTAATAGGATTGGCTTATGAGGAGCCATTCCCATTCCTTTGACATTGGCGCGTCTAAGTTTTTTGAAGTAGGTAGAATATTTAATTATGGCTTCTTCTGTCATAACTATCCAACAGCTAATTTTTGACTTTCCTTTAAAATATAAGTAAGCATAGGCTCAAGAAGCCTCCATTCTACACTCATAGGTTTTGCACCTTGCGATTTTATAAATTCTGTTTCTCCCAAGAAGGTATAGGACATTGTAAAACCATATTCATCTACATTTTGTTCCCTTACGAAAAGTAAAATTTTCTTTCCAATATTCTTATGCTGGATGTAAGATTCTCCTTTTGGAGATTGGGGGGAGATGCTATTTTGTGACTGCCAGTGGAAAAGCGTTTTATTCACGGCATAATCCTCATACATGGTAGTCGGGGAATATTCTTTTTCAGTTTTCTTAAGTGTCACAAATAATGCCTCCACACTCAGTTTCTTATTGAAAGCAGATCCTTCCCGATTTGAAGATTTTTTGCTGAAGGTGCTCATTCCAATTGAGGCTAGGATTTCCTCTCTATTATATCTGCTATGGAGTTTTAATGGGAATGAGAAACCTAAATCAATCTCTTTCTCAACGAATTCAATTTTGTTTATTTGATGTTCAGTGAATTCCCGCATCTCTTGGAGCATTATTGGATTTTTCTTAAGAGATTCAATACTTTCTTTTACATTAAAAAAATTGAGTTTTGTTCCCGCTTCTTGCCATATGTCATAATGGAACATTAGAAGCATAATCTCTTCTTCTTTGCTTAGCAAATCCAATTTGTAAGTGGGAGAAATTACTTTTTGAATAAATTTTAAGTAACTAAGGGAGTTGCAGTACATAAGCTTCTTTTGCATACAACTGGTAAGCTCTTTCTCTTGAGGTTCATCAAAATCTGGGATTGCCTTTGCATCTACACATAATCGTTTCCAGCTCCCTTTCCTGTAAATTTGCCGGATTTCAAGATGATGAAATTCTAGAAAATTATTCAATGTAAGCGGGAGAGTTGAATGATGTTTAAACTGCTGGATTTTAAGTAAAAGCTGAGGTCTTCTAAATTCTGTAGCTTCTCTAATATTTTTTAAAATTACTTCCTTGGCTTTTTTCTCGAGTACAATAGAACATCCTAATGGTAAATGAGGAAATTCGTCTTCAATTTCTTTAATTATAGAAGTATGGGTTTTGCCTACAAGTGCTCTAAACTTATGTTCAAAATCGTATTCTGGACGGGCATTTCCAACAAAATCTAAAACCGTCAGACAGTCTTTATTTTCTGCTAGTCTCAGGCCACGGCCTAATTGCTGCAGAAACACCGTCAAACTTTCTGTCGGTCTGAGGAAAAGAACCGTATCTATATTAGGAATATCAACACCTTCATTAAATATGTCTACCACGAAGAGATAGTTTATTTCCTTTTTCAGGAGTTTGTTTCTAATTACATCCCGAGACGAACTATTACTACTAACCAAATAATCTGCTTTTAGATTTGCTATTGCAAATTTCTCTGCCATATACCTTGCGTGCTCTTGGCTTACACAAAAACCTAGCGCTTGTACATCGTGAACATCGGTTAAATATTCTTCACAGTTATGAATGATATCCGATACTCTTCTATCATTTTCTGTATACAATTTGGTTAGTTCATTGATTTCATATTTACCATTTCTCCAATTGACATCGGATAGATCAATTGTATCTGAAAGAGCAAAATATTGAAAAGGACTTAAGAGCTTTCGATTTAAAGCTTCTGGCAATCGTATTTCTGCAGCAATTTTGTAGTCAAAATCTTCTGCAATATCTCCACCGTCCATTCTTTCGGGTGTGGCTGTTAACCCTAATAGAATTTGAGGACTAAATCTTTTTAGAATTGGTCGGTAGCTATCTGCTATAATGTGATGAACTTCATCAATAATTATATAATCATAAAATTCAGAACCTAGTTCTAATTTTTTTAAACGATTATTTAAAGTTTGGACTGAAGCAAAAATTTGATCATAACTTACAGGTTCATTTCCATCAACCCATAACTCTCCAAAATTTGCATCACGAAGCACATGCTGAAACGTGATTTGAGCTTGTTGTAATATTTCTTTTCGATGAGCAACAAATAAGAATTTTGCCGATGGATTTTGTAAATAGAATCTTTTAAAATCAAATGCAGAAATTACTGTTTTTCCAGTTCCCGTGGCTGCGACCAAAAGATTTTTCCATCTGTTATGCACTTCTCTTTCAGATTGTAATTTTGCTAAAATCTCCTCCTGATAGGGATAGGGTTTTAAATCAAAAAAAGTTGTTATTTGATTAGTGCCGTATGAACTTTGTCTTTTAAGAGCGCTACTTAATTTTTCCCGATCTTTTCCCTTTTCGTAAAATTCAAATTCTGGATCTTCCCAATAGGTCTCGAAAGTTTTTTTAAACTTATCGATTATGTGGCCAATTTCCTGAGTTGTTACTTTTAAGTTCCATTCCAAACCATTTGTGAGAGCAGAACGCGAAAGATTTGAAGAACCAATATAGCTAGGTATGAAAACCAGAATTTCTAAGGAATAAATAAGCTTTTGCATGTAAACGTTCGTGTTCAGAATTGTAAGAAACTTTAATTTCAGTATTTGGTAAAGAGGATAGATATTCTACAGCTTTTACATCTGTGGCTCCCATGTAGGAAGTGGTGATAATTTTTAACTTTCTTCCGCTATTTGTAAACTCCTCAAGCTCCTTCTTAAAAATTCTGATTCCTGAATATTTTATAAACGAAACCAGCCAGGAAATTTCATCAGATGATAAAATTTCCTTTCTTAATTCACTTTCCAGTGAGATACCTACATTATTTCCTGTGAATAATTCGCTTTGACTTAACCTGGTATAAGGAGTGATTTCCTTTAATCTAGACTCCAAATTGGAATACGGAAAATCGAGCTTAGAGAATACAGCTTGTAAAATTTTCCCTTCGGCTTCAATTAAATTCTCTGATAGATCAAGATTCTTTAACTCTGTTGCTAAAAGCTTTATGATCTTATTAGACAGCTCTATTTGAAGTAAAGGACGATCCTTTTCTTTAATTTCATTAAGAGCGTATTTAATAGTTTCAGCTAAATAAATGCTCAAATGCTGTGAAGCCTCCTCTTTGTCCAGAGTCGTTTCACTTATGTGAAATTTCTGAGAGTCAACTAAACTTAATTTATTAGCTACGAGTTTGTTTATTAACTGTTCGTATAATCCTGTTTCAAAACTCATTTATAGTTTTCAGTATAAAAGTTTACAATAGGAATATCTGCCTCTGCCCAATCCAGATCTTTCAGCTCCTTAACCGATAGCCAAAGGATCTGTGAATGTTCGAGGAGATCTATTTCAAATGTTTGCAGGGAACAGCGAAATGGTATCAATTCTAATTCGAAATTCGAATATATGTGAAAATTGGAAGGTAACCTCTCTAGCAGCTTAATTTCTATTCCAAGTTCTTCCCATATTTCCCGTTGTAGGCAGGTTTCAAAACTTTCGGCTTCCTCTAGCTTTCCTCCTGGGAATTCCCATTTTAACGGGTGCTTCATCTTTGTGCTGCGTTGGGCGCACAGAATTTTTCCATCTTGTTCTATAATGGCACAAGTGACTGAAATTCTATTCAAGAGGGTTCTTTATTGAAATAAAAATACAAGTATTTCAGCAATATTTTAATCTACAGCCGATTTTCCCTTTTTTTAACACCCTCTTAAAAAACGTTTGAACAATTTTTTCTCATCTTAATGAAAATCGTTTAGAAATAGTATATCTAAACGGTAATTGTACACATTTTAAAGAACCAGTATGTATAAAAAGAACCTGATACTTTTATTGATCATTTTTATTCCATCTCTTATGCTCGGGCAGTATGGAGAAACCATTCGTACAGGAAGACCGGGGCAGGCTATAGGAGCCTTTGCTTTGGGTAGTAAAGTTTTTCAGGTGCAAAGCGGGCTTACTTATAACCGTTTTGAAGATGCTGCCGGGAATGAGAACAGTACTTATATGAACAACAATGTATTCCGGCTGGGGATATGGGAGAAATTTGAAGTCAGCGGTGTGGTGGGTTATCGTATTGCTGAAGAAGCTCCCCTTACCGGAAACAGGATCCGCGGGGTGAGCAACACCCAGATAGGTGCCAGATATAATATCCTGGAGCCAAATGGCGCTATACCCGCACTGGGATTACAGGGCCGGGTGCTGCTTAAGTTTCAGAAATAGGAATTCCGCAGAGAGAGTCTGGGAAGCCAGTTTCTATTGTCTGCCGGAAACAAAATCACCGATTGGGTCGGCTACACTGCCAACTTCGGACTTCTATGGCCGGGGAACGGAGAGGGACCAATAGAACTTTACGTTTTCAACCTCGGCTTTAGCCTTACCGACAGAATAGGAACTTTTGTGGAAGTCTATGGAAGACTGGAAGATTTTACTGCCAATTATGATACCTAGGTTTATTTTACCTGGTGAATAAGGATCTTAGGCTGGATGTTTCTGCAGGTTGGCAGGGGAGGGATAACCTGGACAACTGGTTTGTAGATGCAGGTTTTTCCTGGCGCTTCGACTGGAGGGGGTGAAATTCAAGGTTCCGGGTTTAAAGTTCAAGGTTAAGAATTTAAGGTTTAGGGTTGGCCCCCATTACTCTGCACCAGTGCTGGCAGGCCAGATATCGCCCTGTGAAAACCCAATAAGGAATACTGCAACAACAGTTACAAAAGCAGTTGCCGCAAGGACCAGGAGTGTCGAGGTGTTTGAACGGGATCTATTGCGAAGCCTTACCTGTTCAATATCTAAATTGGATAAGTCTACAACAAGGTATTTGCCGTCAATGTTAGTTGGCATCCCAATTATTTTTTCTGCAATGGTCGATCCTCTTTTGATAATTCCGGTGAGCTTAGTTATCTCTGTTTTCGAGCCGTTCCAATTTAAATTCCTGCTTATCTGCGGTAATTACTTTTGCTCTTTTTTCTGAAGCCACAGCTTCCTGAACAGATATGGGTTCGTTATATACACTACAGGATTGTAGTAAAAGAAGAAATACCAGAAGTAAGAAGATCGCTTTCATAATCCATTCCTGCTGAACTAGTTTTCCCGGTACAGCATATTAAATTAGGAAAAAAATCGATAACCTGTTGATTTTTAGTAGGTGAGGGAGTGTTAATTTTAAAAATAAAGTGGGGTTTAGAACAAAAAATTTTTCCGCAGAAGATTTCAGAAAATATTTCCTAATGATCGTGGTAAGCAGTTTCTGATTTCTGTTCCAGGTAAGCGGAAGAAATACTTTCTGCTTCAGGTTTGGGAGAGGGTTCAAAAGAAAAGGCAAATTTTACCATTCCTGCCAGTCCTGAGACGTAGAAAATTCTGCTAAAATAATAGAAACTATCGGCTTTTAAATAAACCGCGGCAAAAGCAGTAAGATCTGAAAGCAGAAGGCCCAGGGTGCCCAAAAGAAAGAAAAGAGCAGAGGAATCTGTTTTTCTCTCATAGTAGCTTAGGGCTGTGATGAGGCAGGTGATAATGGCCACCCCGTGAAAATAAAAAAAGATAAGGTGCTGGATTCCTTTGATCTCACTGCTGAAGGTAAGCCCAAAGAACAGCAGGATCATAAAACAAAGCGCTGAAGCTATGACAATATAGTTTTTCTGAAACCTAGCTCCATTGTTCCTTTAGGGTTCCTCTTGTGACGAACAGGCATAAACTGGAGAATGCGATGCCATGAAAAATAAAATATCCGTCCTTTGACGATTCCAGCTGATAGCTAAGAGTAAAAATATCTGCAATTAAGAAAGAAATTAAAGCGCCTGCAAGTAACCGGGTTTCTCGAGAAAACTTTGGAAGATAGGTACCCAGAAAAACGGCAGCGGTGAGTAATCTTATCCACCTGCTTTGTGGTATGCTAAACCAGCCGATAAAAATGAGGTTAAGTATAATGAGAAAGATGGCCAGAGCCATAAATGAAATAAGGGGGAATTTCATAAAATTTTGTTAAACAGCAATAAGCAAATAAAAGTTATTCTCCTGAAACTAAAAAGTTAAAGCTTTAAATTCCGTAGAAGAAAATTCTTATAAGCCAAATTTTAATGCTCATTGTGATGAAGAAAATACTGTTTAAGAACGGGAATATCTGCTTCTGCCCAGTCATAAGTTGCTGCTTCCTTAGAGGTGAACCAGGAGATTTGCAGATGTTCTTTTAGCTTTATTTGAGTGCTCAATAACCTGCATCTAAAAGGAATTAATTTGATCTTTAATTTTGCAGAATAAGAGTGGTGGCTGGAAGGCAGTCTCTCCAGGATCTCAATTTTAACTCCCAATTCTTCCAGTATTTCCCGCTGCAGGCATTCTTCCAAAGATTCGTCTACCTCTACTTTCCCTCCCGGAAATTCCCATTTAAGAGGATGCTTCATTTGCTCACTCCGCTGCGCGCAAAGCACTTTTCCCTCATGTTCTATGATCGCGCAGGTAACTTTTGTAGTATGGAGATTTGAAAATTTAGACATGGATCTGGAGACAGGTTAAGAGTTAATGTTTAATAAAAAAGAAATAAAAAAAAACAAAAACATCCGCGCCAGCAGGATATTTAAATTGGATATAAATTCACTCTCCAAACTCTAAAATCTCAAGTCTAAAACCTCTTGTCTAATATCTCAAGTCTAACATCTAACTCCCTACTTTCCAGCCGCCACTTACTTTTTACCAAATAATTCTTCCAGTTTTCGGGTAAAATCTTCACCTCGAAGATTACGGGCAATGATGGTTCCGTTTTCATCAATTAGAAAATTATCAGGGATTCCATTGATGCCATAGACATAAGAAGCTTCATTCTCACCTCCTTTGAGTTCACTTACATTGGTCCAGGTGAGACCGTCTTCGTCGATCGCTTTTAACCATGAATCCCTATGCTGGTCAAGAGAGATAGCGTAGATCTCAAACCCTGCTCTTTAAATCGCTCGTAATTTTTAACCAGTTCGGGATTGGTTTTTCTGCAGGGTCCGCACCAGGATGCCCAGAATTCTATTAGAGTGTATTTTTCTTTAACATCAGATATCTTCACCATCTCTCCAGCTGAATCGGGCTGCTCCAGGTCAACATAGCTGTCACCCACATCGGGATTTTTATTGTGACTGATGAAGGAAAGTATGTTCTTTCCCTTTTCAGATGCTTTTTGTTCTGAAGAAAGTTCTGAATACAGGTCACTGCTCACATCTTTGCCCCAGGTGGTCTTGTAAATATTTAAAACATTAGTGCTTACCAGGGAATTGGGATAATTCCTGATGAAATCCTGGTCCAGTTCCATTTCTTTTTCCCGAAGTTCTGTAATTCTTGCCCTAATTGAATCCCTCCTGGTTACGAGCATGCTTTCATTGAGAATTTTCGTCATCAGGCTATCCACTTCAATCCGTAACGGATCAATTTGTGCCCAGAGAATTTTGTTTTCATCCTCAGTTTTAGATCCGGTGATCCTGGCATTTTGAAAATTGCCCGTTTCAGCTTCAAAGGTCATAGAATTATTTTCCAGCCAAAAGGAACTGTAATTTCTGGAATTTTTTACCACCAGGTAAACATTCGTAGGTTCGTCAATTTTCCCTGAAAGCCGGAATTTTTCACCCACCACATAAGCAGAATCAATATTATTATTGTCGGCCGAAAGAACCACCATAGAACTATCAGGAACATTTTTAATGGTACCCAATACTTCATAAGCCTCTTCTTTGGCTTCTGCTACTTTTTCCTCCTTCTTACAGGAGGAGAGGATGGCGAGGGAGCAAAAAACGAGCAGATATTTTTTCATTTCAGCAAGGTCATTAGAAGATTCAAATGCGAGAGTAGATGAATTTAGGAAAAACTAAATAGATCAAGCTACAACTTTCTCAACCCAAACCAGTAATCAGCAATTAGAAACCAGAAACCAGAAACCAGAAACCAGAAACCAGAAATCTGAAACCTTTTCTACTTCACCTTCTCACTCAGCAACTTCCCAATTTCGGCGATATGAATTTTCTTTCCAAGTTTAACGGCAAAAACTCCCACTCCTGAGACCCAAATCTTTAGATCACTGTCCCAGTCAAAGGTGCTTACTGTTTCCACAGACCAGGAGGTTATTTTGGAGTAAGGAAACATCCGGAATTCTTTCTTTTTTCCAGTAAGGCCCTGAATGTCTATGGCAATGATCTTTCTGTCAGTAAATATCACCCTGTCCCGGGAGGTTCTGTAGTATAGCTCAATAGGCTCAGTAGGGGAGAGGAACATCTCAAAAAGTTCTCTGCCCTCCTCGTTTGTCACTTTTTCGGTTACGCTGAACTGTTTTAATAAATCAATGGGCATAGCTATTGGTTTTGGATTAAGACAATCTAAGTTATAATTTGTTTTTACTTCACAGCCGGGAATAAGAATACTTTATGAAATTAGGGTAGGCGGGACTGGCTTCTTTTTTACTAAAAGAAGAAAGGAGAGGGAATAAAAGCTAATCTGCGCAGAATTTTTGCTACAGCAGATTTATTATTGTCTACGGAAAACTTTAAACCTCCAGAACCGAATTCTCGGCGCAGGCAAAGTCATTCCATTTTTGGGAATCTGCTTCAGGTTCATTCACGTAATTCCCGTCTATAAGATATTTGAATTCGTAAGTATTCTTCGCAGGAACGGAAACTGTTCCCTTAAAAATACCCGCTTTTGATTTTTTAAGCACGGTCTTCTTTGGATCCCACTCGTTAAAATCTCCTACCACACTTACACTTTCTGCATCCTTCGCAGGAACAGTAAAGGTTACCTTGCAAACGGGTTTCGACTTTAGATTTTGTTTTGTAATTGCCATAATTTCCTGATTTAATTCATCGCAAGAAAAAAATTAATTACCTCATTTCCAATAGAGAACCAGCCTCAGTCCCCATATTTAACAGTTAAGCTGAGTTGCAATCGATGTAGTTGAAAACTTTGTTGAATTACGTTTAGAAATCTTCTAAACAATTTAATTACTGAAGTAGACATCGGGAAGAGACGTTTTAGAACACCTGGTATGGAAGAAAATTAAAATCGGAAGTTATTGGGTATGAAATAATAATTTTTGCTAATTTTGCGCCCTACTTGCTCGAGTGGCGGAATTGGTAGACGCGCCGGATTCAAAATCCGGTTCTTTCGGGAGTGCGGGTTCGATTCCCGCCTCGAGTACTTTTAAGGCTTCAGATTGAACTAAAACCCTGTAAATATTACTATTTACGGGGTTTTTCATTTTCTATGATATCAAATAATATCAAAAAATACCATATAAAAGGTGTCTAATTCGGTGGCACTTTAAGATACACCTTAGGTGCGCCCGAATACTCTCTAAAGCACTGTTAAATAAGCTTTTATGCGTTTGATCTTAATTTTTTTTCAGATACTTTTATTGTAGAAAAATTACAAAAAGATGCAAGATTTATTATCCGTTCTCTTCTATGTGAGAAAAAGTAAAGAACAAGATGCTATACACGCAACTGTATATTTAAGAATTACTTATAACGGCCAACGGTCAGAAACCAGCACTATGCGTAGAGTTCCAATAGCTAAATGGAATGCAAAAGCAAATAAAGTGGGAGGATCTTCTATTGAAGCACGGCAGGTAAACCGTCACCTGGATATTATTAAGAACAATGTATATGACAGTTATCAAAGGTTGCTGGAGAAAAAAGAAGCAATAACTGCGGGAAAAATTCGTGATGAGTATTTGGGCAAAAGCGATTCCGAGAGGAATATAATTCAACTTTTCGAGGAGCATAATTTGAGGATGAAAAAATTAGTTGGAAAAGAATTTTCTTTTCGCACACTCCAGAGGTACAACACAACAAAAAAACATCTGACAGCTTTTATTCTTAGTTCCTATAAGAAAAAGGATTATCCGGTTGAGGATATTGACACCCAATTTATTAATGCCTTTATCTACTATCTCAAAACAGAGCTGGATCTTACCCATAATTCTGCATTAAAATATTTAGCCTACCTGAAGAAGATTGTTCGGGTTGCTTTTGCCAATGGGTGGATGGAGAAAGATCCCTTTTATAATTTTAAATTAAAGAACCAGTCTATTGACAGGGATTTCCTAACAAAGGAAGAGATTGTAAAAATAATGGAGCAGGATTTTTCTATCCCAAGATTAGAACATGTAAGGGATGTTTTTGTCTTCTCGTGTTTCACGGGATTAGCCTATTCTGATGTTGAAAAACTTTCAGAAGATGATGTAATAAAAGGGATTGATGGAAATTTGTGGATTAAGATTAAAAGGACCAAGACCAAATCCCTTAGTAGTATTCCCGTACTTCCTGTTGCACAAAGTTTAATTGAGAAATACCAGGAAGTAAAATTTCCTAAAGGAAAATTGTTGCTTAGTTTATACCAATCAAAGAGTCAATAGTTACTTAAAGGAAATAGCAGACCGTTGCGAGATTAAAAAGAACTTAACCTTCCATATGGCCCGTCATACTTTTGCGACGACTGTCACCCTCTCAAATGGTGTCCCTATTGAATCGGTAAGTAAAATGCTGGGCCACCAGTCTATTAAAATAACTCAGCATTATGCAAAAGTTCTGGATAAGAAATTAAGTGAGGATATGGAGATACTGAGAAAGAGAATAGAATTGAATGGGGACAGGTAAATTCCAGATAAAGATTCCGGGATATAATGGAATTGAAATCTTTTAATTATTGGTTTGAAAAATTTAAAAATTAGTTAAAGATCTCAACACACCTAAATCAAATTTTCCGAATCCTTTCTGTGTCTTTTGAAAGTTTAACTATTCTGTTTGGTTTATGTGTGCTGGAGTTTTCTAAACGAGCTTCTATATCTTCTTTGGTGAAAGCATGGTTTAGAAGACTCTTAATCTCATTATCAGTTAGAGTGGGATTAAGCCAATCTGCTTCATAATCAGGATCTAAAATCACTGGTACTGTTTTTCTCTGAAAAAGAGGATGATTAAAATTCCTTTTGAATTTTGTAGTAATAATCATAGCGTATCCATGGTTGTCATCGTAAATGTCATAGATCCCTGCCACTGCAAACAATTTTTGCCCATTGAGTTGAAACCTATAAAAGCCTGAGGAATTCTGTAAAAAATTGGTTTTAAATGTTAACTCAAAAAAGCTATCGGCGAGGATTAAACATCTTCTTTCTCTTACCAGTTTGGCGTATCTCTCCCAATTAAATGCTGAATCAGCATTAATATTCAAAATTCTATATTTCCTGGTATTAGAGTTACTATGTTCTTTTCCCCAGGAGGGGCTAATTCCCATTTTCATAGGATAAATTTGAGATGGGTTTTCACAAGATATACAGTATAGATTACTGTCATAAATACTGGAGCCAGGCTTGAACGGTAAAATATTTGATCCCGGCTTAATAGAAGCAAAATAAGCTTTCTCAAATTCTTTTTTCTCTTTTTCAAGTGATAGTCCGTAACACATCCCCGTTTTTTCAAAAATTTTAGCCATATAAATTTAGCTCCAACTTTTCTAGAGCTAAAATTTTTTTGTAAGAATACAATTACAAATAATAAAATTTGAAGTAGTAAGGTTTACAATTCTTAACAAATTCCTAAAATTTTGATTTTTCGATTATAACCGTTTCTGATATTTAGGAGGTGAGTGTTATTCATTAATATAGTTAGGTTATCTTATCAAAGGTTACTTGAAGCCATGTTTAAACAAAAATTTTATTAAAATGTGTTTTGGTAATTTTAAGGTAATGAAGAATTACTGGTTTGTCTAAAGTATGGTTTGGATAGAGTTTTGCTCCCCAATGTGCTGCCCAGACCGCAACAAGTACATTAAAGCCACAACCACATGCTCATATCATCTTAATGTTAAGATTCCAATGAGATAAGCAGATTATTAATATTACTACTGAAAATTAAGCATAGCCCTCCTTTTTCCGGGTTTGTTAGAATGTTTAGGTAGAATAACTGAAAAAGTTGTTCCTTTTTCTTCATCGCTTTCCAGTTCTACATGACCGCCATGAGCTTCGGCTGCCATTTTTACAAAAGTGAGACCTATTCCCCAGCTTTGCAGTTCACTTCCTGATTCACAGTCCAGACGGTTTAGAAAATTAAAAATTTCTTCTCTGTTCTCAGGACTTATGGGATTTCCGAAGTTATGAACTTGTAATATTACTTTTTCATTATCATTTTTAATGCTTACTGTTATCGGCTTGTCAGACGCACCATATTTTACCGCATTTGTTATAAGGTTTTCTAATAATCTTCTAACGGCAGTCGAGGCAAAGACACCTAATATTTCTTTTTCCTTACTCTCAAATACGAATTTATTTGCGAAGTTTTCAGTTGCTTCACTAAAAACCAGTTTTGCATCCTTTACAATATCACCTTCAGAAAATACCAGAGAAATTCCTTCTCCCGATTTTACAGTAATGGAGTCAAGTAGGTTTTCAACTAAATGGATAGCCTTTTCAGGCTTTTAGCTGCCATGCCAATAATTATATTTACCTGCTCCTCTCCGTCTTTATAATCCACTGCGCTAAGTCCTATAAGTGCAGTAGAAAGAGGATTGCGAATATCATGGGCCAAAGTACCAATTAGTTTTTCCCGCATATCCTGGAGAGAGGCACTAAAGGATTTTGCAGAATAAGACATGGATTTTTCAATTACCAAAGAAAGTACTATTCCCACCTCTTCATTGTAGGCATTGTAGTTTTTAAGGGTAATAATAAGAGTTTTATGAAGAATAATTTGTTCTTCTATAATTCTTTTCTCATTATAATTTGCAGAAGTTGCACGGTGACGCCCGTGATCAATGTTTTCCTCTTTGATTTTATCCAGATTAATGTCGTTCAAAAGATTCTTCTTTTCATATGATTGCTCCAGGACCTGAGCGACGTCATCCAGTATACGCGGAACGATATTTAAAAGAACCAGATGCTCTGTATCCCTGATTTTGGGAATTTCCTTCCTAACTGTTTCCTCCCAGAGATGCATTATCCCCTCTTTATTTTCCCTTATAACCAAAGCAGCTGCTTTCATTCCTTTTTTATTTTAAATTAAGGCTAAGCATTGAGAAAATCCAGTTTATAATTAAAAATTGATTTTTATAATTAAAGGGAGATGAAATATTTACATCCATAAAAGCTATACGTGAAGGCCCCTACAAAGGCTTTGTTTCATTTATAATGAACGATTGTAAAACGCCGTCTCACAAGGAAAATATTCCTTATATCAAAGTTAAAGTGAAAAATCCCAAGGTTAAAATCTCTTCTTAAGGTATTTTGAATTCGCATTTTTAAAGAGAATAGATTTTTTTAAGAATAGCACTGGAAGTTTTTTAAAATCGAATCATTAGAAATTAATAATTTTTTGTAAGTGGTACGGTTCTAATTTTTGAATTAAAAGGCTATAGTTTTAATGTTAAACTGGATATGGCGACGAAGAGTGCAGAAGAAAAGATAAAAAAAGAGAAGTCCTATTTTAATTGTGGTACACTGTTTTCTCTACTATTCCTTATAGTAGCTGTACTAGTCTTTTTCCTCGGGTTCTAACACAAGTTTTTTATAATTAAATTATCTCCAGGAAGTTCTGAAGAAAAAAACGCGGATAAGGAAATTAAAAACGAATATATAATCTCCTGCAGGAGACCGTACAGCTTTTTTAACAAAAATAAAAAATGCGCGGCAATTAAACTATATGATGGACCTGTTCGGGATCGTTAAATAGTTGACACGCTAGCTTACTTCAGAATTAATATTTTCTTTATATTTTCAATTTTTACGGGTGTTTTAAATGAAAAGAGGTAAAATAGTGTCAAATAACTAATAACGGTAAACCCTGCTTATAGGCAATACTTCTATTTGTCAATATACTTCAAACCCAACAGTATCACTTTTTTATTAAGATCTTTGGGTATAGAACTTTACTACAATTCCCTTATAAGATTTTGAAATTGTTTTGAAGAGAAGTTTTTAAAAACTATATTAAAAATTAGTCCTAATTGGTCACACTTCGGTCCAGTATTTTCTTCTCCAGAAAATCATCAAAAGATACGTCTTCCGGAATATCTAGTTTTTTTCTTAATCGATGACGTGCAACTTTGACGGAACTTAGCGAAATACCGAAAAGAGTAGCAATGTGTTGAGAAGAAAAATTAAGTTTTATTAGAGCACAAAGCTTAATATCTCTATCGCTTAATTTCGAACATGAAATTTTTAAATCTTCGATGAAGGTGGGGTGTACCTGTCCAAATAAATGGTAAAAAGCTTCCCAATCTTTATCCAGGCTTAAGCTGTCATCTATATTCTCTATTATTTCTTTCAGGTTGTTCTTAAGGTTAGGATCTCTGTTTATCTCTTTTTTGAGAGCTTCCTTAATTATGGCTAATAAGTTATTTTTGTGGACATTCCGAAGTGTGTTATTGGTTAATTCTTCTTTTCTATAAATAAGTTCACTTAGAAGATTTCTTTGCTTTAACTTTTCATTTTCATTTTCTGCTTTTAAAAGATCCATATTTTTTTTAAAAATTCTGTCTTTCTGAAGTTTAACCTCTACAGTCTTAATATCAATTAGATTCTGTAATTTTTTATTCTGTGTTTTTTAATAATTGCTCCTCCATTTAATGAAAAAAAGTATGGCTGAAATCAACAAAAGAAATCCCAATATTTGAATCTCTGTTTTTTGCCAAAATGAAGGTAGAACCATGAAATCCAGTGAAGCGATATATGGACTCCATTTTCCCAATTCATTTGCTACTCTAACTTCAAGAGTATATTCATTGGGAGGAAGATTTGAAAATGAAAGCGATTGTTGCAGACCAATGTTATGCCATTCCTCACTGAGGCCTTTTAAGCGGTAGGCATAATTGTTTTTCTCGGGATTCCAAAAATTAGAACTTCCAAAAAAGACCAACATCGATTTATCATCCGGTTCAATAGAAATCTTTCTTGTATTCTCTCCTCGATTGTTTAAATCCCCGAAGGCAATTTCCTTCACTCCTCCCTTTCTTAGTACCTGAGTACTACTAAAAAAGGGTCTTGGAGCAATAGTATCGGTCTTTAGCTCTTCAGGTCTAAAATGAAAAAGACCTTTTTCTCCAGCGAAAAACATTCTACCATTCTTACTAATACTTACGGAACTTCCATTAAAAGGCGGCACTCCTTCCTTGTTACCATAATTTGTAATACCCTCTGCTCCAACTCTACTAAGTCCTAAATTCGTGCTTAACCAGATATTCTCTGAGTGGTCCATTAAAACACCCTGCACAATATTTCCTGCCAGACCATCCTCTTTATTAATTCTGTGGAATTTCTCTGTGCTTCTGAAAAAACGGTTAGCACCAAAGCCATAGGTTCCTACCCAAACAGATAAATCGGGACCCTCACTTATGGATAAAATATGGTTACTGCTTAAAGTGGAGTTATCATCTTTAACAGAGAAAAAGGTTTGAAAGCTTTCCTGATTATGGGGAAATACATTTAATCCATTGATGGTACCTACCCACATATCTCCCTTAGCATCTCTATAGATGCTGGTCACTACATTGTTACTTAGACCTTCCCCGGACTGAGTGTTAAGATCGTTTACAATATCCAGGGAGGGGTTATATATTCTTATTCCAGTATCTGAACCTACCCAAACAATTCCATTTTCTTGCTCCTCGATTGCTAAAACTCCATTCAAATCCCTACTCCCGGGAACCTCAAGAAATTTTTCCTTTTTAAGATCATATACATTAATTCCTTCGTATAATGTTCCTATCCATAACCTTTGAAAAGAATCTTCCATTATGGAAAGAACTATTTTTCCACTATACCCGGTAGGATGATCTGTATCGTTAATTAATGAAATTTTACCTGTCGCGGGATTGTACTTTCTCAAACCATCCCTTCCGGCACTAATCCAAAAATTGCCCCTGCTATCTTCAAAAATTCTTGAACCTTGTCTATCCGCGTTAAAAGACAATTTTTCAGGTGGAATATTTTGTATACTCAGATTATTTTTAAAATAGGTAATGCCGCCATGTACTGTACCTAACCATATAATATTATGGAGGCCCTGAGTTATGGAAAGAATAGAATTATCAGATAGGGAAGCTTCCGTGCCTCCTCTACGTTTAAAATATATAAACTCATCTCTTTCCGCACGATATAAATTTAACCCGCCACCGTCGGTTCCCATCCAAACATTATTATTAGAATCAACTAATAAGCACAGAACAATATTGTTGTTAATACTATTGCCGAGGTGCTTCCCCCTTTGGATATAATGAACGGCATCACCGGAATCCAGCATAAATTTGAACACCCCGTTATCATTAGTGGCTATCCACATTTGATTTGTGGTGTCAAGGGCTATGTCATTTATATGAGATCCCAAAAATGAATTTTCAAATTCAGTTTTAATAAATTTTTCTCCAGTGGCATCAAACAGGCGTATATCTCCTACGTTGCTCCCCAACCATAAATACCCTTGATTATCTTCTTCAATAGCTGTAATTAGAGCCCAGGAAGCCAGGTTCACCGGATTTGAACGAATATTGTAAATTTTTTGATTTTTCTCCAGGCCAGGTATAAAGAAAGCTAATTGTCCAATCCTGTTACTGAACCATATTTTTCCATTACTGGCTTGAAAAACTTCAACTATGTTAGAATGTAGTACAGAATCAAAGTCTTGATTCCCGGTAGTAAAAATTTCAAAGAGATCAGTTCTTCCATTGTAAAAAAATAAGCCTTTGCTGGTCCCGACCCAAAGTGTGCCCTCTTTATCTAAAAAAATCTTTTCTACCCTTGGTTCACCTGGTAAAGGATAAGATATAGCTTCTCTTCCATCATACCTATTGATACCAAAACGTGTGCCCACCCATAAAAGACCCTGCTTATCCTGTATTACAGTAGAAATTCGATTATCAGGTAAGCCGTTCTCGGCTGTAAAATTTTGAAAATAAGGAATAGGATCTTGACCCAAAGCACTATGAGGTATGAAAACAAAAAGAAATAGTTTACCTATAATTAAGATTAGGTTTGACTTCGTTTTAATGATCCTTGTATTCTTCTCTAACAATTTGACTCTTTGCTTTGTCCTGATTATCAATCCATCCGTTTTACGAATGTAACCTAAATGTATATAGGATGTAACCTTAATGTATATAGGATGTAACCTTAATGTTATTAGTAATAATTAATAAAAATATAACATTTGATTTAGCTTGCAATCAATTTAATACCAAATTTTCTAAGATTTCGCGTCTTAAATAGAAGAATGTATATAGAACGTACTGAAGTGTAGGTAACCCTTTTTGTTCTCTTCAAAAAAGAAGAGGAATTAAACACTGTTGCTTTAAAGATTTTATTAACTGTTAAAACAAATTCACAAAATGAAAAAAACTTTACTCATCTTAATTCCCTTATTGCTTTTTCAGTTTGCTTAGCTACAGTCAGGAGGCAATGATCTCTGTAACTGGAACTGTCTTAGATGAAGAAACGGGTGTCCCACTTCCAGGTACAAACATTGTTGAGAAAGGTACTTCGAATGGAGTTATGACAGATTTCGATGGAAACTTCGAAATCGATGTACCTGCAAATGCGACCCTGGTAATTTCCTATATAGGCTATAAGTCTTCTGAGGTCGAGGTTCAGGGAAAGTCGAGGGTAGAAATAGCATTGACGCCTGATTCGGCCACCCTCGATGAAGTAGTTGTAGTAGGTTATGGTACCCAGAAAAAAGTAAACCTCACAGGTGCTGTGACTACCGTTGATTCAGAGGTTCTTCAGTCAAGACCCGTACCTAACGTGAGCCAGATGCTTCAAGGCGTAGTACCTGGATTAAATTTTCAAACATCAGGTTTGGGAGGGGAACTCAATAGTGGTCTTAGCTTCAACATCCGGGGTTCTGGTACAATTGGTACGCTTCCAATTCTGCTCCATTAGTTTTAGTAGATGGTATGGAAGCAGATTTGGATGCAATTAATCCTCAAAACATTGAATCTATTACTGTATTAAAAGATGCAGCAGCTTCTGCAGTATATGGTTCCAGGGCCGCCTTTGGGGTTATTCTTGTTACTACAAAAGATGGTAAAACCGGTACTCCCACCATTAACTATAATAACAACCTTAGGTTTACGTCCCCCCTTCACGTACCAAATATGATGGACTCTCATACATTTGCTTTGTATTGGAATGAGGCTGCTGACAATTCAGGTCAGGGCGCTCCCTTCTCACAAGAAGTGATTGAGAGAATAATTCAATATCAGGAAGGTGAAATTGATTATGGTACAGTGCCTAATGCGAACGGGGATAGATATCAGTATTATACTGGTTCTAACGCAAACACAGATTGGTTTGATGAACTTTATAAGGATTATTCTTTTTCACAGGAACATAATTTAAGCCTGAGTGGAGGTAATGAGAAAACAACCTACTACACCTCTGCAAGATTTTTAGATCAGGGAGGATTACTCGCTTATGGAGAGGATCGATTGGAAGATTATGACTTCAGTGGAAAACTTAGAACGGAAATAACAAAGCACGTAAGTTTTAACTCCAGTACAAGGTTTTCAAGAAGAAACTATAATAAACCAACCCAGCAAAATGATTTGTTTTATCATAATATAGCCCGTAGATGGCCTACCGTACCAGTTCGAGATCCAAATGGGAACTTTGGCGATGCTTCCGGAGAAATTCCTCAACTAGTGCAGGGAGGACGTACGGATGATCTTACAGATAGATTATATATGCAAGGACAGTTGACTATCACACCTCTCACAGGGTGGAATATTTATGCCATCGGTAATTATAAGATTACAAATGTCAATCATCATTCAGATGTGCTTCCGGCTTTTGCTTATGATGTGGCGGGAAATCCCTTTCCTGTTGCCGTGGGATGGAATTCACCAGGCTATAGCTATGTTTACGAGTACAACCGTAAAGAAGATTATTTCAGCACAAACATTTACACGGATTATTCTTTTGATTTAAATGAGGCGCATAATTTTAAAGTTATGGCTGGATATAATTCAGAATTAACGAAGTACAGAACAATAGGTGCTTCAAGGAGTGGCTTAATTACTCCTGACCTTCCTACTCTAAATACTGCTACGGATGAAAGCAGAGCAACTGAAGGACAGTATCAGCATTGGTCAGTAGCAGGTTTCTTTAGTAGGTTAAATTATAACTACAAAGAAAAGTACCTGCTTGAATTGAATGCAAGGTATGATGGGTCCTCCCGCTTCATTGGTGATAAGCGCTGGAATCTCTTTCCTTCTGTATCGGCTTATTGGAATATTGCTAATGAGAATTTTTGGAACTGGGACGAGGCTATACAAATGTTTAAGTTAAGAGGCTCATATGGGGAACTGGGGAATCAGAATACAAGTAACTGGTATCCTTTTTATCAATCCATGCCTGTTGGAACCGCCAACGGAGGTTGGTTGCTAAACGGCGAAAAACCGAATACAGCAGGTGCTCCAGGTTTAGTTAGTTCTTTGCTTACCTGGGAAAAAGTAACCAGTTGGAACGTAGGTTTGGATATGGCTCTCCTAAAGAACAGGTTAAATTTTACTGTGGAATATTTTAATAGAAGAACCCTGGATATGGTAGGTCCTGCTCCCCAGTTGCCAGTGGTTTTGGGAACAGGAGTGCCACGAATTAATAATGCAGATATGGAGTCAAAGGGTGTTGAGCTTGAAATTAACTGGAGAGATCAAATAGGGGATTTTCGATATAGTGTAAGAGGAATTATATCAGACTCCCGCCAGAAAATTTTAAGTTATCCAAATCCTACAAATAGTATTGGGGATTGGTACAACGGTAGAGAAATGGGCGAAATCTGGGGATATACCACAATAGGAATTGCCCAAACAGATGAGGAGATGGAGAACCATCTGGAAAATACCAGCCAGAGTCAATTAGGTAGTAACTGGGAAGCTGGAGATATTATGTATGCTGATTTAAACGGGGATGGAGAAATTAATTCTGGAAACGGAACTTTAGAGGATACAGGAGATTTAACAATTATAGGAAATTCAACTCCCCGCTATAGATTTGGAGTGGATTTGAGCGGTGATTTCAAAGGATTTGATTTTAGAATTTTTTTACAGGGCTTTGGAAAGAGAGAGTACATGCCAAACGGCCCTTATTTTTGGGGAGCTAATGGAGGTATGTGGCAATCTGCGGGCTTTGAGGAACATATGGATTTCTTTAGAGATGAAGATTCCCCAATGGTGCAGGCGGGTCTCGCAGAGGAAAATCCTAATGCTTATTTCCCCCGCCCAATGTTTGGTAGTGGGAAGAATCAACAAACCCAAACGCGTTACCTTCAGGATGCCTCTTATCTAAGATTAAAAAATGTTCAGATTGGCTATTCTTTCGAAGCCTTTCAGGCAGCTAGAGTAAGATTTTACGTATCAGGTGAAAATTTACTCACTTTTACTGATATGATAGACATATTTGATCCCGAATCTATAGGCTTGGGAGGGTGGAACGATGGGAAAACTTATCCTTATTCCCAGGTGCTTTCTATGGGTCTAAATGTGACATTTTAAAAATTTAAAAATTTAAAAATATGAAATTAATAAAACCAGTTTTTGCCATTATGGCAATGCTTTTTCTCGTAGGTTGCGAAGTCGAAGAGTTTTTGGAAAGGGAACCTCTCTCTGATGTAACACCCGATGATTATTTAAATAGAGAGGCGGATTTGGCAGCCTATACTATTGCCCGATATAACTTTCAAACCCATGGAGGATGGGGCCTGGGTACTTTTGCCCAGGATAATCATACAGATAATCAGGCTACTTCTGGCTATAGTGATATTTGGGCTCCAGGTGAGTGGCGAGTGCCACAATCAGGGGGAGTTTGGAACTTTGGAAATATCCGACAGTTAAACTATTTTTTAGAAACTGTGGTTCCTAAATGGGAAGCAGGAGAAATTGCTGGAACTCCGCAAAATGTTGAACATTATATAGGTGAAGCTTATTTCCTTCGTGCCTATGAATATTTTCAGAAAGTACAGGCAGTGGGTGATTTTCCAATTGTCAAAAATACTCTCGAAGACAATATTGAACAACTTATTGCTGAATCTAAAAGAAGACCAAGAAATGAAGTAGCACGATTTGTTATTTCAGATCTTAATACTGCCATTGAGTTATTACAAGAGACACCACCTAATGGAAAGAACAGGATTTCAAAGTATGCAGCCCTTTTATTAAAATCAAGAGTAGCACTTCACGAGGGAAGTTGGTTAACGTACCATAAAGGAACTCCATTTGTACCGGGAGGTCCCAACTGGCCTGGTACGGGATTAGTAAATGATTTTAATATAAGTCTTGATGCTGAAATCGACTATTTTCTAACCGAAGCTATGGACGCATCTTCCAGGGTAGCAGATGTTATTTCATTAGTGCCTAACAATCCTAATGAGGATATTGGGTATAATTCCTCCAGTAATCCCTATTTTACTATGTTTAGTTCTGATAATCTAGAATCTTATGAGGAGGTTTTATTATGGAGAGATTACGACCCAACCCTGGGCATAAGTCATAATGTTAACCACTACATGAATCAGAATGGAGGCAATTCAGGGTATACAAGGAGCTTAGTAGATAATTTTTTAATGGCCAACGGCTTACCCATTTATGCTCCCGGTTCTGGTTATGAGGGGGATGATTTTATTGAAGATGTCAAAAAAGATCGAGATCACAGACTTCAGCTTTTTATGAAAGCTCCGGGAGAGCTGAGACTAATTGATGCAGCAGCACCAGATGGAAGTCCAATTCTAATTGGAGTACCTGATATTACAGGCTTACAGGAAACAAAGGACGTGACAGGATATTCTGTAAAAAAAGGCTTTTCATACCTGGCAAGTAATACAGAAGGCAACAATGGATCTATAGGTAGTATAGTTTTTCGTGCTGCCGAAGCTTACCTGAATTACATTGAAGCTTCTTACTTGATGGAGGGAGCCATTAATTCCAAAGCTTCCGAATATTGGAAAGAAATCAGGACAAGAGCTGGTGTAGAACCCGACTTTACAATCACTGTCGCCGCAACAGATATATCCAAAGAGGCTGAAAATGATTTTGCTGCTTATTCTTCCGGTACCTTACTTAATGATCCTGTGATGTATAACATCAGAAGAGAAAGACGAAGTGAATTAATAGCTGAAGGGATGCGCCTTTTCGATTTGAAGCGATGGAGAGCACTGGATCAATTAAAGAATGAACCACACGTAATTGAAGGTTTTAAGCTTTGGGGTCCAATGTCTGAATGGTATGTGGACGAAAATGGGAATTCAATTTTAATAGAGCCTGGTGAAGGAGGAGTTCCTAATGTTTCAAGTAGTGCTGAAAGTGATTACCTGATGCCTTACCGTATAAATACAAGTTCCGGTAACCCGGTAAGCGAGGGATATTCATGGGCTTTCGCTCATTATTTAAATCCTATTGCCACAGAACATTTTTTAATAACTATCCCAGGTGGATCTTCTAATTTATCTGAATCAGTAATTTATCAAAATCCGGGTTGGTCCAAAGAAGCAGGTACTTAGTGCTGAATTTTAAATGGGTTAGCCATATTTCCTATATGTACCGAATAGAGGGGGTAAAATACCGAAAGGTACATATAGGATTTAAATATTTAAAATTCAGAAGAAACAATGGATATTATGAAAGTCATCCTATTAAAATATAGTTCATCATAATAAGAGCTAAATCATGAAAAATAATCTAAACTTCTTCCTCATCGCACTTGGGGTGTTTTCTGGTCTTTTTTCCTGTATGGGACAAAAAGGAGCCTCATCCTGGAACCTTGTCTGGCAGGATGAATTTGAAAATACTGGAGCACCAAACTCTGAGAACTGGGAGTTTTCGAGTCGTGGTAATGCCAACTGGAACTGTTATTGTGCAAATAATCCCGGAACCACCTTAGTAAAGGACGGAAAACTCCATCTGCGAGGAATAATTACCACAGAGGCTGATAGTACTAAATACCAAACTGGCTGCATTCAAACGAAAGACAACTTTTCTTTTAAATATGGGAAGGTGGAAGTTCGTGCAAGGCTGGACAAAGGAAAGGGCTCATGGCCAGCGATATGGATGATGCCACAGGACCCTCAATATGGAGGTTGGCCGCATAGTGGAGAAATCGATATAATGGAACATCTTAATTTTGATACTATTGTTTATCAAACTATCCACAGTACTTATGTGGATGTCCAGCACAAAAAAGAAACCCCAATTAACTTTGCGACAGCCGCTTTTAAAGAAGGGGAATTTAATGTCTTCGGTTTAGAATGGTATCCTGACAGACTGGACTTCTTTTTAAATGGAGAAAAAACATTCACTTATCCCAGGATTGAGGGATCTACTACAGAACAGTGGCCTTTTGATCAGGAATTCTACATTATCCTGGACCAGGCTTTAGGTGTTTCATGGGTTGGAGAAATTCATGATAAGGATTTGCCAGTAGAAATGATAGTAGATTGGGTGAGGGTGTACCAGGAAAATTAAAATGAGCTAGTTTAAACTTTCACTTTAATAGCCCGCCTTATGCATAAATGATGTGGAATTGCAACAGAAGTTCAATTTCCCGTCAGAATAAAGAACTTAATAATTTCAGAAATTAATTCTATCCTTAGATCAAAATAAAAAGCTGCAAAGCCTGTCAAACTCGTAAACATCTTCCAATTAAACAAAAAATGAACATTTTAAAACCAATCTTCCTGCTCCTGTTCTTATTCAGTATTGTGTCCTGTAAAAGCGGAAAGAAAACTGGACCTGAAGCCGTTGGCCCGGTGCCTACCCCACAACAGTTAGCCTGGCAGAATATGGAATACTATGCTTTTATTCATTTTAATATGAACACCTTCACCGATATGGAATGGGGTGACGGAGGGGAATCTCCGGAGAATTTTAATCCTACTGCACTCGATACTCGCCAATGGGCAAAAACTGCGAAAGATGCCGGAATGAAAGGGATTATTTTAACCGCAAAACACCACGACGGATTTTGTCTCTGGCCTACCGAAACCACAGGACATTCAGTAAAAAATTCGCCTTGGAAAGATGGTAAGGGTGATGTGGTAAAAGAACTGGCCGAAGCCTGTAAAGAATATGGACTTAAATTCGGAGTCTATCTCTCTCCGTGGGACAGGAACCATCCGGAATATGCCCGGGAAGGCTATGTAGAAGTGTTTCACAAGCAATTGGAAGAACTAATGACAAATTACGGTCCTTTATTCGAGGTTTGGTTTGATGGGGCCAATGGAGGAACTGGTTTCTACGGAGGAGCTAATGAAGATCGAAAAATTGACGATGCAACATATTATCAATGGGATAGGATTACAGAGATTATCAGGGAACATCAGCCTGATGCCGTAATATTCAGTGGAGGAAATCCTGATATACGCTGGATAGGAAATGAACATGGTTATGGAGCAAAAACAAACTGGAGTACTTTTAAGCCCGGAAGTGGAGCCTCACAAACCGGAAATGAAGATGGTGACAAATGGATCCCGGCCGAAGCTGATGTTTCTATAAGACCGGGTTGGTATTATCACAAGCGGGAAGACCACCAGGTAAAAAGTCTTCCGCATCTGCTCGATATCTATTACAAATCAATAGGAAGAAATGCAACACTATTACTCAATTTGCCCGTGGACGCGCGTGGAATTGTTCATGAGAACGATGTTAAGCAATTAATGAAATTACGCGAACAATTAGACAAAGATTTTGCAAACAATTTGGCTACCAATGCGAAGGTAAAGACTTCTTCTACTGCTGATTCAAATTTTAGTGCTTCCACATTAACTGATGGAAATGATAATACTTTCTGGATGCCTGAAGAAGGTATTGTACAATGTGAAATCATTCTAAGTTTTGAGCGCCCTACAGAAATTAATAGGTTTCTGGTACAAGAACATATCGCACTGGGACAAAGGGTAGAAGAATTTAAGCTTGAGGGCGAGATTGAAGGAAATTGGGAAGAGATTGCTTCAGAAACTACAATTGGCTACAAACGGATTTTAAGATTTGATCCCGTTGAGGTTACCGCTTTGCGTCTGAAAATCGAAGATGCCAAAGCCCGAGCACTAATTTCAAATATTGAAGTTTATCGTGCCCCTTTAGTAATGCAAGCTCCGGAGATTTCACAGGACTTAGAAGGCACTATTACGGTGAACAGTTATGACAAAGGATTGGAGGTATATTATACCTTGAATGGAAAGAATCCTGATAAATCCTCAGAGATATATTCTGAAAAGTTTTTGATCGACAAACCTACTGAGGTAAAAGCCGTAGGTTATAATCCTCAGTCTGATACCTACAGCGAAGTATCTAATTTCCGAGCTGATATTCCGAAGAAAAACTGGAAGGTATTAAATGAAAATGAAGGAGCTACAGCAATCATAGATGCCGATGAAAATAC
The DNA here is from genome assembly GCF_021535135.1 of Antarcticibacterium sp. 1MA-6-2. Taxonomy (NCBI): domain Bacteria; kingdom Pseudomonadati; phylum Bacteroidota; class Flavobacteriia; order Flavobacteriales; family Flavobacteriaceae; genus Antarcticibacterium; species Antarcticibacterium sp. 1MA-6-2. The sequence goes on from NZ_CP091036.1 coordinate 3,220,798, forward strand.
CATCTGGACTAAAAAAGGAAATTTGCCCCAGGATGTAGTCGTGGATTTGGGAAAGACTTATACTTTAAGCGGATTTACCTATTTGCCACACCAAACTCGTTATCCGCAAGGCATCCTCGCTGATTATGAATTTTTAGTAAGTGAAAATGGTGAAATCTGGAAAAAAGTCAGTGAAGGTGAGTTTTCAAATATTAAAAATAATCCAATTGAACAACGTATAGCATTTGACCCAACACAAGCCAGGTATTTTAAATTCTACAGTAAACGCAGTGCAGATGCTTCAGGGGTAATGGGTTTTGCTGAAATAGGTGTTATAACTGACTAGGTAATAGGTGGATAAGTGAGATAAATATAAATTTTAAGACTATTTAATTTTAAAATACATTATAAATCCAAGAATAAATTTATAATGTATTAATTTGTTTAGTTTTTTTATTTTTCGAAATAGCCATTTTGTTATTCATCTATGCTGAAGCGCAGAATGTTAATCGCCTTTTAAATTTGTTACACCAAAAAACTAGTATTGACTTTTTATGATATGCTCCTGTATTACTATTATCAGAAAATGGTAAAGGTTAATTATATATTGTATGCTTAAAATAAATCATATTGCTTTAATTTTTTGTTTAACTTAGCTTGCTGTTGTCCTGTAAAAAGAAGAATGAGCTTGAAAAGGAAACTAAAAATAAAAGACCAAACATAGTTTTCATTATGTCTGATGATCATGCCTATCAGGCGATTAGTGCTTACAGTGACAAACTCACCCACACGCCAAACATTGACCGTATTGCAGTAGGCGGAATGTTATTTACCAATGCCTCTGTCACGAACTCAATCTGTGCCCCTTCACGAGCCACTATTTTGACTGGAAAACACACTCACCTCAATGGGAAAATTGATAACATTAGCAAATTTGATACTACCAATGTTACGTTCCCGCAGCTCTTCCAGGACGCAGGTTACCAAACTGCAATGTTTGGAAAATTACACTTTGGGAACAATCCTAAAGGTTTTGATGAATTTAAAATATTGCCCGGGCAGGGAGATTATTATAACCCTAAATTTATTACAGAAAAGGGAGATACTATAATAAAGGGGTATGTTACAGATATTATCACCGATCTTACAATAGACTGGCTTGATAACCGCCGGGACGTTAATAAACCTTTTCTACTTATGTATCTTCATAAGGCTCCACATAGATCCTGGCTACCTGCGGAAAAACATTATAAAGAGTTCACCCAAAAAGAATTTCCGGTACCCGCCACCCTTTTTGATGATTATAAACGTATTTCCATCACCTAAGCCCTTCCTCTGGCGATGAACTTAATAAGCAAGGGAGTCTCAATCCTTACAGTACTGCCGCAAAAACGGCTGAGATGAATATTTATAAGCACATGACCCTGGGGTATGACAATAAACTTTCCCGTGAAGTTATAGAGAAATTTGGTTTAGAGGACATGTTCTATACCACTGGTCCACTTGATAGAATGGATCAGGAACAGCGCAGGTCCTGGGACTCAGTTTATGATCCTATTATAAAAGAATTTGAAGAAAAATTTCCCGGGATGAATGACTCTACTTTAATGGTATGGAAATATCAGCGATACATGCAGGATTATTTGGGTACCATAGCCGGGGTTGACGAAAATGTAGGTCGACTGCTGGATTATTTGGAAGAACAACATCTGGATGAGAATACAGTAGTAGTGTATACCTCCGACCAGGGATTTTATTTAGGAGAACACGGTTGGTTCGATAAACGTTTTATGTACAATGAATCTTTTAAGACTCCACTATTAATCAAATGGCCTAACGTAATCACCGCAGGTACCACCGAAGAAGAAATGGTGCAGAATTTGGATTTTGCCCAGACCTTTTTGGAAATAGCCGGAATAAATGCTCCCGAAGATATGCAGGGAAAAAGTCTGGTTCCTCTTCTAAAAGGTAAGAAAGAGACGTGGGATAGAGATGCTGTATATTACCATTATTATGAATATCCCGGAGAACACGCGGTAAAACGGCATTATGGAATAGCCACAAAGGATTATAAACTTATTCATTTTTACTACGACATTAATGAATGGGAGCTATATGATCAAAAGAAAGATCCCCAGGAGCTGCACAACGTCTATTACGATCCCAGATACGCAGAAGTGCGGGAGGAAATGACGCAAAAACTTAAAGAGATCCGGAAAAAGTATAAAGACTCAGAAGAACTTGATAATTATTATATTCAGCTTTATGAAGAAAGGGAGAGATAACAGGGTTAAAATTTCCTGCGGGCTCTCTATAATATTGGAGGTATTTCCACATAGGGATGCGGTATAATATAATGGACGAAAATTACAAGTCAGGAGATGAGCAATCCACAGCTAAAATGCAAAGAAGTTTAATTTCTTATCTTTTAAATGTAGGTAAGGGATACTTTCAGGAAATTCAGAAATAATAGAAATAATTAAGAAAATTTAATAATTAGGCGAATTTCATTAAGACCAGGTTTATTAAAATAGAAGGAGAAGTTTTGTTCTTTCCACTTGCGGAGGTGATTCCTTAGGGTCTAATGATGAGATTCTTGTAAAATAGAAATTAAAATAAATGAGAGATAATATAATTCTGCTGTTTTTGGTTTTTGTAATATGTGGTAAAATCCAGGCTCAGAAACCCTATGTAGTAGAGATATTTAAAGATCAGCCTGTAAATTTTAATGGAGTTAAAGGTGATACTCTTACAATGGAGCGAGTACAGGACGGTCGCATTGTGTTTAAAAAAATAAAAGCTCCCGTTTTTCCTAAAGGTACAGACGTTAAAGTGAAAATGACCCTCAAATCAGCAGGAGATGCATGGGATAAATCGGGATCACTTTTTGTTATTACCGATCCTCAAAATATTGATATTAGGGATATAGCCCTGGGTAAAGCTTCTTTTCCTGAATTGTCCGGACCAGGTGGCTATCCTGGAATTATAAAGTCAAAAAATTACAACCCTGCCCTGGAAATATTGAGATTTATGACCCCTTTTGGAGTGGGTCATTACAGCGATGAAAAAGCTCATCCAAAAATACGGTATAATAGACCAGTTTCAGTTCCGAATTGGGCACCAGAGGTGGTGTGGGAAGAAGATATAAGCGAATTGGCAGAAGAACTCCAGGGCGAAATTATAGTAGGTGTATGGATAGACACCTGGACAGCTGAAGGATATCTTATTGATGTTTCCCTGGAGTATTCTGGAAGGCCACTTGCCAAACGAATGGTAATTCCTCTCGTAAATACTATTTATTATGCAGGTCAAAAACATCCTGACGTCTTTTCACAACAGGATTTGGTAACAAAATTTGAACTTCCTCAAAATGCAGAGGATGTAAAAATTCATTACATCACAACTCTACCATGGCGGACATAGCGGGGGTGATGAATTTATTAAAATTAGAAATAAAGTAAGTGTCAATAATGAGGTGGTTATAAATTTCATTCCCTGGCGGGATGACTGTGCCGCCTTTAGAAGATTTAATCCTTCATCGGGAGTATGGACAAGAAAAGATACTGCTTATGCATATAACAGTAACCGGGAAAGGGTATTTAAAGAAATTGAAGAGCGTTTAGCTTCGTCCGATCTTTCCCGCTCCAACTGGTGCCCCGGCTCTAAAGTTAGCCCTAAGGTAGCTGAACTGGGTGATTTAAAAAAAGGCACATACCAAGTAAATATCTCCATAGACGGTACTCCAATAAATGGCGATAAACTTAATCATTGGCTTGTGTCAGCGTATATTACTTATAAAAAAGAATAAGTAAAAAAAGGCAAAATCAATTTTTTTAAGTACTCCCGCTCGAGTACTTTTAAAGCTTCAAATACAACTAAAACCCTGTAAAATTCACTGTATTCGGGGGTTTTTATTTTTCTTTTAAACGATATTTGGAGTGCCAAAATAGAAAGGTTTAATAAAATTTTAAGAAAAGAAGAGGGAGCCAATTCTTACTTTTAAGGATCTCACCCTTTACTAATCTTGACCTTTCTCAATGAGATCAACTCTTTCCTTATTTTTCGTCCTTACTTTTTTTCTGGGTTGTAAGACCAATGAAGATACTTCCTTAGCGCCTCATACTATAGAAAAACAAGGTCTAATAGCTGAAAATGCAATGGTAGTTTCGGCAAGGGAGGAAGCTTCCAAAATTGGATTATCCATAATAAAGAAAGGGGGCAACGCTTTTGACGCTATGGTGGCTACTGAAATGGCACTTGCCGTAGTATATCCCTATGCGGGAAATTTAGGGGGTGGAGGTTTTATGGTTTACCGTTTGAATAATGGTGAAACCGGAGCTTTAGATTACAGGGAAAAAGCACCAATGGCAGCTAGCCGAAATATGTATCTTGATGAAGAAGGCAACGTGAACTCTCGAAAAAGCAGGTATGGAGGTCTGGCTGCAGGCGTACCCGGAACGGTTGCAGGAATCTTTGCCGTTCATGAAAAGTTTGGTACCCTTCCAATTGAGGAAATTCTTGCTCCTGTTATAGCCCTGGCGCAAAAGGGATATCGGGTATCAGAGAATCAGGAGCAGGCTATGAGCCGTTATTTTGAGGATTTCATGGAAGTAAATAAGGATACCATTCTTTTTGCACAAGGATTCGTTGCAGGAGATACTCTAAAGAATTCTGCACTGGCAAATACTCTGGAATGGATTGTGAATGAAGGTAGGAACGTTTTCTACAATGGCAGTATAGGTGAGAAATTGGTTGCTACCGTACGGGAAAATGGAGGAATTATGACCATGGAAGATCTCGCCGCATATGAAGTACGCTGGCGTGATCCTGTAACTTTTAAATATAAAGAACTTACCATTCACGCGATGTCTCCTCCTTCCAGCGGAGGAATTGTACTCGGGCAGATAATGAAGATGATTGAGCCGTTTTCAATTTCAGAATTTGAACATAATTCTGAAAAAATAATACAGGTGATTACCGAAGCTGAAAGAAGGGCATATGCAGACCGTAGTTTTTACCTGGGAGACCCTGATTTTGTGAATATTCCCACAAAAGAACTATTCAGTGAGGATTATCTTAAGGAGAGAATGAGCAATTTCGATTTTTCCCGGGCAACACCTTCCAGTAGTTTAGAACATGGCCAAATTTCTGGTTTTGAAAGTATGGAAACAACTCATTATTCTATTGTTGATGATAAGGGAAATGCTGTTTCTGTCACCACCACTCTCAATGGCGCGTATGGTTCGAAATTATATTCTGAAGAACTTGGTTTTTTCCTAAATAACGAAATGGACGACTTCAGTGCAAAACCCGGAGTGCCAAATATGTTTGGTCTTATAGGAACTGAAGCAAATGCCATTGAGCCGGGTAAGAGAATGCTGAGTTCTATGACGCCAACCATAGTGGAAAAGGAAGGCGAATTATTTATGGTTCTTGGTTCCCCGGGAGGGTCTACAATTATAACTTCTGTGTTACAAACTATTCTCAATGTGGTCGATTTCAACATGTCCATGCAGGAAGCTGTTGAGGCGCCAAGATTTCATCACCAGTGGCTGCCTGATGAAATTCTTTTTGAACCCAACAGTTTTGATAAGGAAATCCTTCAAAATCTGAGGGCAAAAGGTTACGAGCCTAACGAGGGAAAATCTACCATTATTGGGAAAGTCGATGCCATTCTACGACTTCCAAACGGTTCTCTTGAAGGAGGAGCAGATCCCAGAGGCGATGATGCTGCTGCGGGATTCTAATAATTATTAACGTATAAACATTTGATTATGAAAAACTATTTACTATTTATTTTCCTTTTTTGCGGCTGGTTGTCCTTTGGACAATCAGGTGAAATAACAGGAACTGTCGTTGACGATAATGAACAACCTTTACCCGGAGTTTCCGTCGCTGTTAAAGGGACTAATAGGGGTACTGTTACAGATTTTGACGGGAAATTTTCCCTGGAAGCAAATCTTGGAGAAACCTTGGTATTTACCTTTGTGGGATTTGATCGCCGTGAGGTTGTAATTGCAGAACAGGATATTTATGTAAAACTGGTGGCAGGAATGGCTCTGGATGAGGTTGTTCTTGTCGGGTCCAGGAGGCCTAGCCGAACCGTGGTAGAATCTACTGTACCAATTGATGTTCTGGATATCCAGGAACTTTCCACTGCGGTACCGCAGGTGAACCTGAATCAAATGCTAAATTATGTTGCACCATCTTTCTCTTCCAATACCCAAACAATTGCAGATGGTACAGACCATATTGATCCTGCTTCTTTGCGGGGATTAGGGCCAGATCAGGTTTTAGTTTTAATAAATGGAAAAAGGAGACACAATACCTCGTTAATAAATGTAAACGGAACCTTTGGCCGCGGAAGTGTGGGAACAGATCTTAATGCTATCCCTGCTGCTGCCATTGATCGTATTGAAGTTTTACGGGATGGAGCTGCTGCTCAATATGGTTCTGATGCAATTGCCGGAGTAATAAATATTGTTCTTAAGAGCGATGTAAATGAACTTAACGTGGATATAACTACCGGGGCGAATTTCACACAAAATGCCAATGAACAAACTTAGTGGAATAGATGGAGAAACAGTGAATGTGGCAGCGAGTTACGGGATTGGACTTGGAAATAAGGGAGGTTACATAAACTTTGCAGGAGATTTTGATTTCAGGGAGCCTTACAATCGTATGAAAGAATGGGAGGGTTCTATTTTTAACGCCTATAATGCTATTGAAAGAGTGGCATTAGACGCTTAAGTGCAGATATTTCCTTTTTAAATAATGAACAAATTCAGGGTTTTGCACAGGATGTTGATTATTTCGATGCTGCCACTGTAGATGCAATTGGTGCTGCCCCCGATCGAGCGGCTCTGCAGTCCTTATTAACATTTGACGTAACCGAGGCTGAACTGGCAGCAAGAGATTTGCAAAGGAGTGACTTCAATATGCGTGTTGGGCAATCGGGATTAAGAGGAGGAAGGTTTTTTATGAACATGGCTCTTCCCTTTGATGAAGAAGGAACAGAATTTTATGCTTTTTCAGGTGTAAGTTCGCGCCAGGGAAATTCTGCTTAAGCTTTTACAGGCTTCCCAATCAAAGCAGAACGTACACACCTATTTATATAAATGGTTTCCTTCCTGAAATAAATTCTAAAATTAATGATGTTTCCTTTGCAGCGGGAATAAGAGGAATGGTGGGAGACTGGAATGTAGATTTTAGTAATACCTGGGGAAGAAACAGTTTTATGTATTTGATCTCGAATACCTCCAATGCTTCCATGTTGAGCTCCAGTCCCACTACTTTTGATGCAGGCGGATTTTCATTTTCACAAAACACCACAAATCTTGATATTTCTCAATTCTATAAAGAAATTTTTGCAGGTTTAAATATTGCTTTTGGTGCAGAATACCGGGTGGAGCAGTATGAAATAGTAGCAGGGGAAAGAGCTTCTTATGAGCAATATACTGCGGAAGGTGATGTGGTGACAAGGGCAGATCAACAGCCTGCACAGGATTTCTTCGGAAACTCAAGAGCGGGCGGTTCCCAGGTTTTTCCCGGATTTAGCCCCAGCAATGAGCTATCCCGAATGAGGAGCAGTATAGGTGGATATTTCGATGTAGAGGCAGATTTAACTGAAGCATTTTTGCTTACGTTCGCTACCCGTTACGAAGATTATTCAGACTTTGGTTCCACCCTTAATTTTAAAGTCTCCAGCCGCTATAAACTTACAGATAATATAAATATAAGAGGGGCCGCGAATACCGGGTATAGGGCACCTTCCTTACATCAGTTATATTTTAATTCTACCTCTACTGTTTTTGGGGCAAACGGTATTCCACAAGAAGTAGGAACCTTTGCAAATGAAAGTCGTGCGGCAACCCTTCTTGGAATTCCGCAGTTAAAAGAGGAAACCTCCAGAAGTGCAAGTCTTGGTTTTACTGCAAAACTTCCCGAGGCCAATATTTCCCTAACAGTAGATGGATACTTTGTTGCCATTGATGACAGGATCATCTATACAGGACAGTTCAGAGGTCCCGGTACAGGTACAGAACTGGACAATCTTTTATCCATGGCCAATGCAACAGCGGCATCTTTCTTTGTTAATGCTATTGATACAGAATCAAAAGGACTGGATGTCGTAATCACGCACAGAGCCTTCTTTGGAGATGGCTTAGAACTGCGGTCCGATCTTTCAGGAACATTTTCAAAAACAGTTAAAGTGGGAGAGACAAAAGCCTCGCCACAATTAGAACGGGCGGGCCTTGTTGATACTTATTTTTCAGAGAACAGCAGGCTTCTTTTAGAAGAATCTGTACCACGAACAAAAATTAATTTAACTAATAATCTCTCTATGGATAAGTTTAATTTCTTTCTTAGAAATGTTTATTTCGGAGAAACTACCGAAGCATCAGCAGATCCAGCAGGGAGACAGGTTTTTAGTTCAAAAATAGTTACAGATCTTTCAGTAGGATATAGTGTTACTGATGCTTTAACTCTTACAGTAGGAGCAAATAATATTTTCGATATTTTCCCGGACAGAGCCGAAGAACAATTTGGGAACAGAAGTGGTGGACGTTATGACTGGTCTCGCCAGGCCCTGCAATACGGGCTGGGAGGACGCTTTCTTTTTGCCAAAGTTAGTCTCAACTTAAATTAAAATTTTGGACCTGCAGCTTCTGTTCTTGCTCATATATTAATAAAATAGAGCGCAGAGACTAATTCGGCGGTCAATTATGAGCTGAAGAAAAATCTGGACCCTTCCAGTATTTAATGCTTTTGAACCCCTGATAATAATCGGGGGTTTTTTAATACAGAGATAACTATACCAGGTTTACTTTATTTCAGCTTTAATCAAAACTATAATCAGGAAGATTTCCAGATCAGCTTGAGAGAAGAGTTTGGCAGCAAAACGGAGGACACCACCAGTTAGTTAAACTATCCGTCCCTCCCAAAACGATGGTCTTATTGAGTGATCTTATTAAAAGTTACACTCGCTCACCGCGTGGGAGATATTAATCCTGTTGCCACCATGACTATGTGTTTAACTCCCCACGGTAATAGTTAAAATAGCCCTTGACCTTTTAGGAGGAATGTAATTTAAAAAATACTGAATGGAAACGATCAAATCTCCTGAGTGAGATCATAGATTTCCTGAATCGAAGAAAGTAGTTTTGGGATGTTTATATTTAAGTCTAAGAGTTTACTTAGTTGAAATGTCGAAGACCCAACCATGAATTTCAGGATATTGCTTTTTTAGAAAAGATTTTTGCCAGGCAGCCATTTTTACAATGTTAATACATTGTTCCTGGACGTTTAGTTCTACCAGCCTTTTATAACGCTCATTTTCATCTTCAATGGCGTTAAGTTGTGTTTTGTGAATCCTGTATACATCCCTAATATTTCTAAGCCAGGGATTAAGTATTCCCAGGTCCTTACTTTGCATAGCAGCCCTTACTCCTCCACAGTCATAATGGCCACATACGACAATATGTTTTACCTGTAGATGCTCTACTGCATAAACAATTACAGATTGGGAACTATTGTCGTTATTTGGTACAAGGTTGGCTATGTTCCTGTGAACAAACATTTGTCCCGGTCCCATTCCGGTTAATTCTTCAGCAGTTACTCTACTATCACTGCATCCTATATATAGGAATTCCGGTGCCTGTCCTTTGGAGAGATGTTCAAAAAAATCTGCCTGAGAGGCTTTTTTTTCAGCAACCCATCTGCTGTTATTTTCAAAGACACGCTTGTATAAATCCATATCAAATTATTTTATGCTTCCTTAACAGTGTAGACATAGTTTGAGAAAAAGCTCAAATAGAGCTTTGCTCTCATTTTATTAAAGTTGGAGTATCAATTCTCAAATTTCAGGTCTATTTAATAAATAGGTTTATTCAGGACCAGATCTAATCATCTCTCTCACAAAATAACATTAAAATTTCCTCTTTTGGTATCTTCCGAAAAGGAAAACCTGCCTAAAAAATGGAGAAATCTTGAGTTTCTAAGTTATTTTAAAATCCTAAAAGTTCCCGGGTACTTTTTATATCTTGTGGGGAAACAGGAATTTTGTACTATGCATTGGCTCGCAAAAGGGGGAAGGAAAGCACAGGAAAAGAATAGAAAATAAAGGCGGTTACACTATTTAAAATAAAACAGGCCACTTGTGGTGACCTGTTTTATATGGTATTATTTTTTTTATTAACTCATTACATCAGTCTTTCCTGGAGTAGGAATAGGGTACAATCCATCTTCTCCCGGTAAAGTAGGAGGAGTAGACTTCCAGGTCACCTCTGCAGGCATAAGAAGTTTTTCTGATTTTATAGCTTCATCCCATTTAATTACCTGGCCTGTATATGTTGCCATTCGTCCCATAATTGCGGTAAGGGTACTTTTGGCTCCAACTTCAGCATCACTTATGACTCCTTTGTTTCTAATTGAAGCAAAAAGTTTATCGTGTTCTACCTGGTATGGATTTGGATCTCTCCGGTTTCTGTACTCAAAAGTAGTATTTCCTTCAAGATCGGAAATACTGGCTGCTCCGGCGTCATTCATCTCAATACTTCCTTTTGTTCCCTGGAAATTTTCACCCACCTTAGACCAGGTTCCGGGTTGATGCCTGCATTGGCTGGAGATAATTGCACCACTAGGGTATTTATATTCTACAAAATGATGATCAAAGATCTCCCCGTGCTCCGGGCCCGTTCTTACGAGACGCCCGCCCATTCCCTGGGCAGAGACGGGAAATTCGCCCAAAAACCAGTTGGCTACATCTAAATTGTGAATGTGTTGTTCCAGAATATGATCCCCGCAAAGCCAGTTGAAATAATACCAGTTTCGCATTTGATATTCCAGTTCACTTTGTCCTGCCACTCTAGGGTTTACCCATACACCTCCACTGTTCCAGTACACCTGTCCAGAAAGGATCTTGCCCACTTCATTCTGCTTAATCTTTTCGGCCATGGCGAGGTAGTTATTTTGGTATCGCCGTTGTAATCCCACCACTACGTTTAGTTTGTTCTCTTTGGCAACTTTTGCCATCTCCAAAACTTTTCTTATTCCGGGAACATCGGTAGCAACTCAGTTTTTCCATAAACACGTGTTTCCCTGCGTTTACAGCATACTCAAAATGGTAAGGTCGAAATCCCGGGGGAGTGGCAAGAATGACCACATCGGCCTGATCAATAGCCTTTTTATAAGCATCAAAGCCTACGAATCTGTTTTTTTCCTGGACGTTCACCTTTTTGCTTCCTTCAAATTCCTTTTGGAGGCTTTGCAAACTACCATTTAACCTATCCTCAAAAGCATCGGCCATTGCCACTAGTTCTACATTCTCATCGGCTTTTAATGCCTGGTTGGCAGCACCTGTACCTCTGCCTCCACAACCCACTACCGCAAGCTTTAAGGTCTTATCATTAAAGACATTGGCCATTGCTCCCATTTGCATCCCCGGTAACATCATGCCTGCTGTAAAAAGAGCTGTGTTTTTACAGAAATCTCTTCTTGAAGATTGCAAAATGGAGTTCTGGTCTTTTTCAGATTTGTTCATATTTTTAGTATTAAAGATTAAGGATTACTTTCTCCCCAGTATTTATTATATTCGGTTTTTTCAGGTGGATTTTGAACTCTTACAACTCTAAATCCTACAAAAGGAGCATCGGTATTCCACCATTTACTTTTTGGGAATTGCGGGTCGCGCATTTTCCACTTTTCGTCAGATCCTAACCGGGCGGCACTTCTTAAAAATTCAGCATCATCGTAATAGGAACCTCCCCTTACAGAATGAGGATATTCATTTTCAGGAACTTCTAAAGGATTTTTTGACAAAGATTTTCTGCTGCTATATATTTGGGGTTCATATTGATCAAGGGTCCATTCGGCCACGTTTCCATACATATCGTACAGCCCCCACTGGTTGGGTTTCTTTTGTCCCACCTTGTGATACGAATTATCACTATTCTCATAATACCAGGCATACTCCCCCAGCTCTTCAGTACTATTTCCAAAATGAAAAGCGGTGCTGGTACCTGCCCTTGCTGCATATTCCCATTCCGCTTCTGTGGGTAATCTGTAGAAATGCCCTGTTTTGGCAGAAAGCCATTCACAAAATTTAGAAGCGGCATGGTGGGTGACGTTTCCTACAGTAGATCTTCCCCGGTGCCCATACCTAAACTCATATCAACATATGGAACAGTCGCACCCGATACTGCATCGACATCAATATTAACCTCATTGGCTTTATTTGCTGAAGGTATTGCGTCTCCGGACCTTGTTAGAAATAAATAGTAAAGATCCCAGGTAATCTCAAATTTTGACATCCAGAAGGCCTCAATTTCTACCTCATGCACCTAAGTCCTTCATCTTCATAACGATCTTTCTCGTCTTCAGGACTTCCCATAACAAATGTTCCTCCCGGAATTGCAACCATTTCAATAACTAAATTTGATCCTGAAATATCCTGGGAGTAATTGTTAAAGTTTTGTTCCTGGGAAAAGACTTTGGAGGTAAAGAAAACAAAAAATGAAAATAATAAGAAGTTGGATTTTCTCATAATTACAAAAAACTGAAGCTCTGATAACATGGTTGTAAACTTTACAAAAGGAATAGCAGGAATATTTATAAAGAAGTGAGTTCTATTTTTCTAAATTCCACTTCTGCACCTTCTGCCTGGATTGCAATATGACCTTCCTTTGCAGTTAGATTATATCCTTCGTTAACAAGGTCTCCATTTACCCATACTTTTATTTTATCCTCCTGAGCCTCGATGACCATGGTATTCCATTCCCCCAGCGGGTTTTCAGATCCATCGGTTAAATTTTTGATCCTGCGTTCTTTGCCTTCAGTTATTCCCCAATTCTCTTTGGGTCCCCTACGAGATTCCATATCTGGAACTTCTACATTTTCTACAATACACCAAAAATCTCCTGCATTTTCATGCATCATCTGCACCTCAATAGATTGAGGAAACATCCCATATAACGCCCTTGGAGTAGAGGCGTGAACTAATACCCCGCAATTTCCTGGTTCTCCCGGAAAGCGGTAATCAACTTCCAGTCTGTAATTTTTAAATTCAGTATCTGTAATTAAATGTCCTTCCGGCGTTCCAAGACTTACTAACATGCCATCCCTTACAATAAAAGGATTTCGTATCTGGGAGTTATTATCCATTTTTGGTACATCAACGTGCCAACCTTCCAGATTTTTACCGTTGAACAAGCTAAAGGACTCTGATCCTTTTTTATCCAAAGTTTTACAGGAAAAAAAAGGTAAAGTGAGAAGTGTGAGGAGTAGAAGTTTTGTTTTCATAGCGCTAAATATAAAAATAAAGTAGGGGTTATAATTATTTTTTTGTTCAAAATGATTATTTTTTTAATAATGCAAGGTTAAAACTAACGTTAAAGTTTCTTTTCTTAACTATTTTTCGATATATTATTATGTGTATAAATTTAAAGAAATGATATCATCAATTTTTTTCAATAGCACAGCATTGTAATATCTTTGTAAATAATTTGAAAAATGCAGGAAGAGAAAAAAGATGTTCATCAGGCCGCAGAGGTAATCTTGATGATCATAAGTTATGAAGGTGAAATTGAGGATCTTATTGAATATCCATCAGAATTTGAAGATGCTTATAAAGAGTTATTGTCTCATAAGATCATAAAATTGAAGGACGGAAAGTACATTCCTGATGTAAATTTCAAAAAGGCCTCCACCAAAGGATACAGGAAGTACCTGGAAGATCTTGAAAATCCTCCTGCCTATAAGAAATTCCTGGCGTCAAAACCTGCTATAGGTGTAGTTGCGGGAGCAATTCTTGTTGCAAGCTATTACATTTTACAATCTAACAGGAGAGTATAATATTTCTCCTGCTATCTTTCTTCTTCGGAAAAACGGAGATTTGAAGTTAAAAAGGTATATAAGAGTATTTCTAAAGTTCGCTCACTAAAACCGAAAAAATTATTTGTTATTCCTTTTTTTCAGAATAGATGGATTAAAGGCTGGTTTAAATCTAATTGCTGCAATCTTCTTTTAAAAGTTGGGCAATTTTTTCTCCAATAGCATCCTGCCGCTCTTCTGATTTCCCATAAATTGTATTTTGCCCCACCCTTTAATATCGCATACCATCATTCCTTTTGAATCCCATATGGTTTGTTGTTTACTATCGTATATTACGGGAAAGGATATTGTTTCCTTTACCATATCCTGAGTTTCATTTGAATTCATAACAGTGTTTTTGTTTATGTTACAAAAATATAGTGCGGGTATAAGTTCCAGGTTATCCCAAATTTAAACTTCCCTGCACTTCATTACCCCAGCGTTAAAAATTAGGCGAAAATATTCGGATTTTTTTTGGATTATATTCAGAGGAGGGTACAAAAAAAGGGTGGAATCTCTTTCCCCCCTTAAATTGGCTAATTCAAACTTTCTGACAATTTAAAGCCTGGCTATGGCAATGAAATGAATCATTTTGTCGACGCAAACCTACTTTATAGGTTCCAATGATTGATTAAATTAATGTGAAGACAATACTAAGTGAAGATTATTAATTGAGAAAAATATAGAGGGCTTATAAGAGATTATTCAGAGTTTTATATATCGGATTTATAAGTCAGTTTATAGAAAATCGGAAAGGCTTTAAGGGTAAAATCAATGCAGAACCAGACGTTGAGAGGGAAGGATGATTCAGCAAATTTCTTTATTGGATTAGTTTTTTCAGAAGGTATAACTCTAATTCCCGCAGGAAAATTTATTCCGGGTGCAGTAGATCTTCATAAAATAGCTAAATTGACCTCTTTTTGAAAATTACTTTTACGGGTTATTTACGAATAGGTATATAAAACAGCTAAAAAAATCTTCGAATTATAGTCAGGTTAAACTTTTCGAAGGTTTATAGATACTAAATAATGTGATTGCCGATTTTAAAATTAAACAAATGTATAGTAGAATTATTTTGCTTTTTGCGATTTTGCCTGCCTTTATTTTGCTGGGCTGCCAGGAAGAACAGGAAAATGTGGACTTGAGGATCGTAGAAATTGATCCTGTTAAGACAGCAGAAATGGCCAAAGGAATAGAATCTGGTATTACCCCAGAACTGGCCGAAGGTCTTAGCTTGCGACTGTGGGGAGTGGATTCTTTGGTCGCAGATCCTATTTCTATAGATATCGATGACCAGGGCTTACTTTTTTACACCAGGACCAACAGGCAAAAAAATTCTGAATTTGATATCCGGGCTCATCAGGATTGGGAAACTCAGTCAATTCAACTTCAAACAGTGGAAGACAAAAGAAATTTCCTTTACAAAGTATTGTCTCCGGAAAACAGCAGTAAAAATGAGTGGCTGGCAGATCTTAACGAAGATGGTTCCCGGGACTGGCGGGATATGACAGTTGAGAAGGAGCATGTTTACAGGCTGGAGGATAGCAACAATGATGGAGTGGCAGATCGTTCTCAACTAATGGTTGAAGATTTTAATTCGGAGGTAACAGATGTAGCCGGAGCCATTCTTTTTCACGAAGGGGATTTATTCGTTGGAGTAGCACCAGATTTGTGGCGAATCAAAGATCCCAATGGCGATGGAATTGCTGATGAAAAAACTTCTATTTCTCATGGTTATGGAGTGCATGTTGGTTTTGGAGGTCACGGGATGTCGGGTCTTGAAATGGGACCAGATGGTAAATTATATTGGGGAATTGGGGATATAGGATTTAATGGGAAAGGTCCTGACGGTAAAGAATGGAAATATCCCAATCGCGGGGTAATTGTAAGAGCAAACCCCGATGGTAGTGATTTTGAAGTATTTGCAATGGGTGTTAGAAATACCCACGAATTCGTATTTGACGAATATGGTAACTTAATAAGTGTAGATAATGATGGGGATCATCCCGGTGAAAAAGAGCGACTGGTTTACATAGTCAATGGTTCTGATTCTGGCTGGAGGATCAACTGGCAATTTGGGAAATACAGAGACCCAGATAATAATACGTATAAAGTTTGGATGGACGAGGAAATGTACAAGCCAAGATTTGAAGGACAGGCCGCCTATATAACTCCCGCTATTGCAAACTATGTAAGCGGGCCTACGGGGATGCTTTACAACCCGGGAACAGCTTTGGGAGAGAAATACAAAAACACTTTTTTAGTGGGTGAATTTGTTGGCAACCCTGCACAATCGGGGATACATTCCTTCAAATTAAAACCTAAAGGAGCATCTTTTGAACTTGGGGAAAGTGAAATGATCCTAAAAGGTATCCTGGCCACAGGAATGGATTTTGGTCCTGATGGGGCACTTTATTTTGGAGACTGGATTGACGGTTGGGATACAAAGAACCACGGCCGTATTTGGAAAGTTGATACAGAAGCTGAAGCAGCCAGTGCTCATCGCCAGTTAACTCAAAAATTGCTTTCTGAAGATTTTAGCTCCCGGAAATCAGGCGAGTTAGGAGAGTTGCTGAAGAATCCTGATATGCGGGTAAGGCAAAAAGCCCAGTTTGAGCTGGCAAAGAGAGGTCTCGCGGGGGCAGAAGTATTTCAGCAGAGTATTAAACAACGGGATGATCAGCTGGCCAGGGTACATGGAATTTGGGGAATCGCCCAGCTGGCTCGTGGTGAAGGTGAACATGGAAAGATCCTGCTTCCGTTGTTGAAAGATAGTGATCCTGAAATAAGAGCCCAGGCGGCTAAATGGTTAGGGGATATACGCTATGCAGAAGCGGCACCGTCACTGTTGCCTCTCCTTAAAGATGACAACAGTCGTACCCGATTCTTTGCTGCAGAGGCTCTGGGAAGAATAGCCTATCAGCCCGCAACCCAGCCCCTCATTGATCTACTGGAGGAAAATAATGATGAGGATGCTTATATACGTCACGCAGCAAGTCTTGCTTTAGCAAGAATAGGTAAGGCAACACCTATTGTTGCCCTGGCAAACCACCCTTCGGCAGCTGTGAGAATGGGAGCGGTCCTTACCCTGCGTAGGCTGAACCATCCTGGAATAGCAAATTTTCTTAATGATGAAAATGAATATATTGTAACAGAGGCGGCAAGGGCTATTAATGATGATTATTCAATAGAAGAGGCACTGCCCGCACTTGGCAATGCGCTCATGACGACCCCCTTTACCAATGAGCCCCTTTTAAGAAGGGCTATAAACGCTAATCTAAGAGTGGGTAGAGCTGGAGCAATGAAAAATTTAATCTCTTTTTCCCTTAGGGAAGACAAACCTATTGCCATGAGGGCAGAAGCCATTAAAGCTTTGAGTACCTGGGCAAAACCTTCGGTCCTTGACAGGGTAGACGGCCTAAGTACAGAGGAGTTGTTAACAGAGATCCTCTGTTGGTTAGGAATGAATCTTCTACAGAGCTTATTCAATTGTTAGATAACCGGGAAGAAGCCATACGTCTCAATGCTGTGCTCGCCATGGAAAAATTGGGAGTTGAAGAAGGATCCACGAAGTTATTCGAGCTTTTAAAAAGAGATTCAAGTCCTGAGGTTCGAATTGCAGCATTAAATACTTTGGCAACCTTAAAAGATCCGTTAATAGAAAAAGCCATTGAGCAGGCCCTGTCTGATAAAGAAAAGATTGTAAGGGTGAGAGGTCTGGCTTTGATCGGGCAACTGGAAATGTCGAAGGAATTAACAGCTAAACTTCTTGCTGAAGTCATTCAAAAAAGAAGTAAGGAAGAAAAACAGGTGGCCGTGTTAACCCTTGGAGCCATGCCTTCTGAATATTCTGAAGATATTTTTAATAAACTGCTGAACAGGCTGGAAAAAGGAGATCTTGAGCCGGAAATTCATCTGGAATTGGCTGAAGCTATTGACAGCACCAGTTCCGGACCCTTAAAAAAGCGATTTGAAGAAATAAGTAAAAACTTAAGTTCAGAGGAACTTTTTTCCTCTTATGAAGCGAGCTTATTTGGCGGGAATGAAGAAGTGGGCAGAAGGATCTTTTTTCAGCATCAAACCGCACAGTGTATGAAGTGTCATTCCTTTGATGATTTTGGAGGGAATGCTTAGCCCGCGAATTAATGGTGTGGCAGGAAGGCTCTCTCGACAGCAGATACTGGAGGCTCTAATAAATCCTGGAAAAGAACTTTCTCCTGGTTTTGGAATGGTCTCAATTGATCTTAAAAATGGTCAAAGTGTCAGCGGAATTCTTCAGGGGGAGAATGATATTACCATTGCAGTAAAAAGAGGGAATGTAGGGGATACTGTAATTCGGAAAGAAGATGTACTAAAGCGTACAAATTCACCTTCAAGTATGCCCAATATGAGCCAGTTACTTACCAAGAGAGAGATAAGGGATCTTGTAAGTTACCTTGCAACCTTAAAAGAAGATGAGATGGTAAGGCAACAGGAGGCAAAAACAAATGTTCACGGGGAATAAATCATTTTTGAAGGCCGGGAGTAAATTAGCAGCTTCAATTATTAATTGAACATAAAATGAACAATGATTTCCTGACTTATAAGGAAAACCAAAGGTGTACTGCTCATTTAATAACTGGGAAGAATGAATCCTAAACCATACTTAAAGATAATAGTTTGAAATTTATAGTAGTTATGAATAATACGTTTTTAAAAGCTTTCCTGTCTTTTGTTGCGATATTCTGTATTGGGTGTTCTTCCAAAGAAAATCCCGAATGGCAGCAATTATTCAATGGGGAAAATTTAGATAACTGGAACGTCAAAATACGCGGGTTTGATCTGGGTGATAATTTTGGTAATACCTTTAGGGTGGAGGATGGAAATTTGCAGGTGAGATACGATCAATACGAAAATGGGTTTCAGGAAAAATTTGGACATCTGTTTTACAAAGATTCGTTTTCCTCCTACTTACTTGCTGTTGAATATCGTTTTGTGGGAGACCAGGTTAGTAACAATCCAGGCTCCTGGGCTTTTAGGAATAATGGGGTGATGGTTCATGGGCAGGATCCGGCTACTATGGAAAAAGATCAGGATTTTCCAACTTCTATAGAGGTGCAACTGTTAGGAGGTAATGAAACAGGGGAACGATCTACTGCCAACCTTTGTACCCCGGGAACCCATGTGGTAATAGACGGCGAATTAGTGAAAACTCACTGTATAGAATCATCTTCAAAAACATTTCATGGGGACCAGTGGGTTCGGGTGGAAGTACTCGTCCTGCGGGATTCTTTAATTGCACATTATATTGATGGGCAAGAGGTAATGCGTTATGAAAAACCTCAAACCGATGATGGGCAGATCCTTAAAAAAGGTTCAATATCTGTCCAGAGTGAAAGTCATCCAACCGACTTTCGAAAAATAGAAATCGTAGATCTTGAGCCATACGTAGATGAACCTGCCCGCCTTCAAAAGATTTTAAATGATTTGAAATTTAAAGGTGAATTAAAATCTAATTAACACAGGGAAGCTTCAGTTTTCATACAATAACAGAAATTTGATTTACATGAAAAACAGGCTGTTTTTCTTCCTCTTCCTAAGTTTTGTCCTGTCTTGTAAATCTGAATCAGATGAAAGAAAGGACATACAGGAATTAAGTAATGAAGGAAAGGGAGAACTTGAAGAAATCAATTTTATTGAAGAACTTCCTGAAGGAATAGTAACTCCTGAAGGTATGGTGTGGATTCCTGGCGGAAAATTTGTGCAGGGAGCAATTGAGGACGATACTATGGCTTTAGCTCATGAAAAACCTAGCTCACACAGTTGTTGTAGATGGATTTTTTATGGATCAGACCGAAGTAACCAATGGTCAGTTCAAAAAATTCGTTGAAGAAACTGGATATGTTACTATTGCAGAAAGAGAAATTGATTGGGAGGAGATGAAAAAGCAACTTCCCCCGGGCACCCCCAAACCGCATGATTCCATTTTACAACCGGGCTCTTTAATATTTAAAAAAGCTAAAAGCAAAGTTCCCAATCTCTACGACTACTCCCAGTGGTGGGACTGGAAAATCGGTGCGAATTGGAAGCAGCCTTACGGCAAGGGCAGTAGTATAGAAGGGAAAGAAAACTTCCCGGTGGTACATATTGCCCTTGAAGATGCCTTAGCTTATTGTCAATGGGCTTAAGTCGAAGACTACCAACTGAGGCGGAATGGGAGTATGCGGCAAGAGGTGGTAATGAAACAGGTATTTTTACCTGGGGTGAAGATGGATCCAAATTACCTAAAATGGCAAACACCTGGGAAGGTGAATTTCCTTCCTCTAATACTTTGGAAGATGGCTTTGAAAATAAATCTACGGTAAGATCTTTCCCGCCAAATAAGTATGGACTATATGATCTTGCGGGAAATGTTTGGGAATGGACACAGGACTGGTACAATGTGCAATATTACCGGGAGACGAATATTAAAGGAACTGTAAAAAATCCTTCGGGAGCAGCAAAAGCATATAACCCGGCCAATCCCAATATGCCTGAAAAAGTTATCAAGGGTGGATCTTTTCTTTGTAACGCTTCTTATTGTGCCAGTTTTAGGATTTCTGCCCGTATGGCAAATTCTATAGATTCTGCACAGGAACATTTAGGATTTAGAACCGTTGCTTCTCTAAATATGCTTCCGCATTAAAATTTCAATCTTAATGGATCATCGTAAGATCCGTGGTCTTAACAATGATTTGGTTATTTACGGCAGCCGTTGCCGTTGAAGCCTTTCCCAATTGAATATTATTAAATACAAACAGGGATTATAAATTTTATTTCCCTTCTTCTCATATTAGCAGGATCTGCATTCCTATTTATACTTAGCCATTTAGGCGCGTCTCTTGTGTACCAGCAGGGAGCCGGAGTAAATGTGCCTTCCGCAGATTGTTCCGAATTTGATTTAGTTGCTTCTAAAAGTTTAATTCTGAAGAAGTTTTCTCCGTTTATCTGTTCTTCTTAATCCTCTTCAACTGCTGCTCCTATAGAGTATGCAATATCTGAAATTTTTCATAATTGGCTTATTTTTAGCATCTTGTTTAAGAATATTTAAATGACAATGGTTTAATTTCAATAAAATTTAAAATTATAACCATGAGAAAGATGAGCCGTTTTAGTGAAGGCTGTGTTGTAAAGGGGATGAAACAGGAGGCACTTCATAAGAACCAATCAATGGCAGTAAAGTCCAAAGGAATTGTATTTCAGGGCTGGAAAAGATATGAAGAAGCAGAGGAAGAAGAATAGTCAATTCTCCTGGTGCATAGAAGCAACCAAAACAAAGTAATGTTATGGGAAGCGGTAAACTTTTAACCGAATATCATAAGAAAAGAGATTTTAAACTTTCTTCAGAACCTTTTGGAGGAGATAGTGATCTTGAAGATAAGGAAAAGAAGATCTTCGTTATCCAAAAGCACGACGCATCCAATTTGCACTATGATTTCAGGCTACTTGTAGATGGAGTTTTAAAAAGCTGGGCCGTTCCTAAAGGGCCGTCTACCGATCCTCGCGAGAAACGTTTAGCAATCCCTACCGAAGACCATCCAATTGAATATGCCGATTTTGAGGGCATTATACCCGAGGACCAATATGGAGGCGGGACTGTGATGGTATGGGATGCTAGTACTTATGAAAACGAGAAGACAGATAAAAAAGGAGCTGAAATTTCGATGCAGGAGCAGTTGGATAAAGGTCGCTGCACCTTTATATTACATGAGAAAAAATTGAGGGGAGGCTATTCTCTAATAAAATTCGGTAAAGGGAAAGATGAAAACTGGATGCTGCGGAAGGTTGACGATGATGAGGCCGATGCCAGGAGAAATCCTGTAAATACTGAAACAAAATCAGTCCTAACTGGAAGGTCCATGGCTCAAATTCGAAAGGAAAGTATAACCGATGAAGAAGGTTCCAGAAATCATATTTGAAGATCTCGCCGAGAAAACTGTCAGGGAAAAACAGCCGGAATGGATCTCTCCTATGCTGGCAAAACTTACTCACGAGGAATTTTCTCATAAAGACTGGGTGTATGAAAGAAAGCTGGACGGGGAACGTTGTCTGGTTTTCAAAGACGGGAAGAATGTCAATATCATGTCCAGGAATAAGAAAAACCTCAATTCAACCTATCCTGAAATTATTAAGGCTCTTCAGGGGCAACCTGAGGATAAATTCATATTAGACGGGGAAATGGTTGCCTTTGTAGGGAAGCACACCAGTTTTGCTGAACTTCAAAAGAGAATGCATTTAACAAAGGCAGAGAATATTGTGGGACACAAGACAAAAGTCTTTTACTATGTATTTGACATTGTACACTTAAACGATATGAATCTGGGGGATCTTCCTCTCCTGGAGCGAAAAAATTTCCTACAGAAATATATTCTCTTTAAAGATCCCGTAAGATTCACGGAACACAAAAAGGAAAAAGGACTCAAATTTCTTAATGACGCATGTCGCCGGAAGTGGGAAGGGCTCATTGCCAAGAAAGCTGATAGCAGGTATGTACACGGCCGCTCCTCTTCCTGGCTTAAGTTTAAATGTACTAATGAGCAGGAGTTTGTAATAGGAGGATTTACAGAACCAACAGGTGGCAGGGTAAAATTTGGAGCCTTGCTTTTAGGATATTATGATGGTGATAAATTCCTGTACGCGGGCAAAGTTGGAACGGGATTTACTAATGATGTTTTGGAAGAATTGCACAAAAATATGTTGAAGCGTGAGATCGCCAATTCAAAATTTGCAAATCCAAAAGCAATCAAGTCTAAAAATGTTCATTGGTTAGAGCCGGAATTGGTAGCGCAAATATCATTTACAGAATGGACTGCAGGAAACAAACTCAGACATCCTTCTTTTATAGGATTGCGAAGGGACAAAGATCCTTATGAGGTTAAAAAAGAAGCTTAGGCTATGGGAAAAGAAATAAAAATAGGAAGCCACACCGTTGAGATTACCAATACCCAAAAAATTTTCTTTCCGGAAGAAGGATATACAAAGGGAGATTTAATTGATTATTACGAAAAGATTGCAGAGACCATGTTGCCTTATTTAAAGGATCGTCCTGTGACAATGATTCGTTTTCCAAATGGAATAGATGGAAAACGATTTTATCAAAAGGAAGCTCCTGAATATTTTCCCTCCTGGATTAATACAAAAGTTATAGATAATAGGGATGGAGGAACTACAAATTATGTGGTGTGCAACAAAGCTGCTACTCTTGTTTATCTCGCTAACCAGGCTTGTATAACCCCTCATATCTGGCTGAGCTAAGCGTGATAAACCAGAAAAACCCGATAGACTAATTATAGATCTGGATCCTGAAGTTGAGGATTTTTCAAAAGTAAAAATAGCTGCAGAAAAAACCCGAAAGTTGCTTAAGGAAGATCTCGGGCTACCTGTTTATCTCATGACCACAGGTTCCAGAGGATTACATATTGTGGTGCCACTTAAAAGGACAAGGGACTTTGACGAGGTAAGAGAGTTTGCACAATCTGCAGCCGATTTTCTTGAAAAAGAAAATCCTGAACTGCTTACGACTGCCGCTAGAAAAAATAAGAGGGAAGGAAAGATCTACCTGGATGTTGGCAGGAATGCTTACGGCCAGACAGGAGTTTCTCCTTATGCTGTGAGACCTGTTAAAGGAGCTCCCGTAGCCACTCCTCTGGAGTGGGATGAGTTAAAAGAATCTTCTCTTTCTCCTAAATCTTATGATATAAAAAATATCTTTAAGCGACTGGAGGAAAAAGGGGATCCGTGGAAAAGTATTGAAGCCTCTGGAGTTACCCTAACCGCAGCTATAAAAAGGCTGGCCAAAATGAGCGGTTCGCAATAATGTAATTGTGTAAGAAATTTCTTTCAAATTATGGAAAGCCTGATATTTAGGAAGTAACCCTTGTCATAGTTGTAGGAAATATCATCTTAAAATTTCTTTTCGTCCTTTTCCAGATAAAATATTGCATTCAGCGAAAACATTTTCGAAGCTTCTTATTTCCTCTTAAATTTAAGGGAGATATAAAACCTCTAAATCTAATTCTATGGAAGTCTTTACTGTTTTAGTTAGCAATTACAAAAATTCTACAAAGGATGTGGGAGTTGTTGGAAAAATAATCCTTGCCCTTGTACTTGGATTTATTTTCATAAATATAATTCTTGCGCTAGTAGGTGTGTTTATGGGGCAATAGTTTTTCCTTTCCTGCTACGTTTTAGATATAGATAAAATATACAGGAGAGAACTTCATAAAAAATTTAGGAACTAGTAGTTTATGAAGTGTGTTTGGTGGGAATAAATTTTTAAATTTGGAGCACGCAAAAAAATCCACTTTAGAATTCTCAACACCACTCACAATGCCAAATGTAATTACAGATGCCAAGATCTTTACCTGTACCCAAAGCCGGGAACTTTCCGAAAAAATAGCTGAAGCTTACGGTGCTCCCCTCGGGAATGTTATAACCAGTACTTATAGCGATGGTGAATTTCAGCCTTCCTTTGAAGAGTCTGTTAGGGGATCGCGGGTATTTATTATTGGTTCCACACATCCCGGGAGTGATCACCTTATGGAGATGCTGTTAATGCTCGACGCAGCAAAAAGAGCATCTGCACGACATATTACTGCTGTTTTACCTTATTTTGGTTGGGCAAGGCAGGATCGTAAAGACAAACCAAGGGTGCCAATTGCTGCAAAAATGGTAGCTAGTATTCTTGAAACCGCAGGTGCGACAAGGATAATCACAATGGACTTACATGCTGATCAAATTCAGGGGTTTTTTGAGAAACCTGTTGATCATCTCTTCGCTTCAACTGTCTTTTTACCCTATCTAAGGGATCTTAACCTTGAGGATCTTACGATCGCATCACCAGATATGGGAGGTTCCAAAAGAGCTTATGCCTATTCTAAAGCTCTTGAGAGCGATGTGGTTATTTGTTATAAGCAACGAGCAAAGGCCAATATAATTACTCATATGGAACTTATTGGAGATGTTACTGGCAAAAACGTGGTTTTGGTTGATGACATGGTAGATACAGCCGGAACCCTTACTGCAGCGGCAGACTTAATGATGGAACGCGGAGCATTAAGTGTGAGGGCAATTTGTACTCACCCAATTCTCTCAGGAAAAGCCTATGAAAGAATCGAAAGTTCAAAATTGCAGGAATTAATCGTTACAGATTCCATTCCTTTAAAAAAAGAAAGCCGAAAAATAAGAGTAGTAAGCTGTGCTCAATTATTTGCCGATGTGATGCAACGGGTACATCAAAACAGGTCTATTAGTACTAACTTTATAATGTAAATAAGGAAAGAGGAGAGGGGTGAAACTGGTCTTAAAATTCCTACTGCCATTACGCGCGAAGAAGATTAACATTTCGTAAAATGACTTATCTCTTGGTAAAGCAATCTCACCTTCAGGAGGAAAAGTGGTCAACGATAATAGTCTTTGGGGTTCTGGGGAAAAACTTCAAAATTTTCGTCATCCTGAATTTATTTCAGGATCTCCCTGTACTTAAAACCAGGATCCTCTGTTTTCCGTTGTTGTTCTCTGCCTAAAAGAATTGTTTGTGCATTCGTAGCAATTTGCAGTCCGCCAGGATTCACCAGTTAATTCTGCGAATTCTGGGGAAAAACTTCAAAATTTACGTCACCCTGAATTTATTTCAGGACATCGTTTATTTTAAATAAAGTTCCTCTGTTTCCGTTGTTGTTCTCTGCCAAAAAGAAATTAGTGCATTGGTGGCAGTTTTCAGTCTGCCATTTAATTCTGCAATTTCTGCGGGAAAAATCGGGAAGAGAATATTTTAAGCTTAAGGAAAGGAGGGTGCACTGGTATTTCAAAGTAATCCTATTCAGGGGTAAACGGACATTAAAATAATTCTCTCACAGCACTTTAATAACATAAAAAAATATCGCACCTTTGCAGCCTAAAATTTTTAACAATGAAATCACTAACGATCAACGGATCTAAAAGAGAAAGCGTAGGAAAAAAGGTATCTAAAGACCTACGTAATGCTGGAAAGGTTCCTTGCGTACTATACGGAGGGGGCGAGCCATTACACTTTGCAGCAGATGAGATTGCCTTCAAAGACCTCGTGTACACTCCTGATGTACATACAGTGGTTTTAGATTTAGGTGGAGAGAGCTACAATGCTGTTCTACAGGACATCCAGTTTCACCCTGTAACAGATGCTATCCTTCACATGGATTTTTACCAAATCTTTGAAGACAAAGAAATTACAATGGAAATTCCTGTTCATACTAAAGGTGTTGCAAGAGGAGTAAAGAATGGTGGGGTATTGCGTTACAACCTAAGGAGAATTAAAGTTAAAGGTCTTCCTCAAAATCTTCCTGATTTTATTGAAGCCGATGTTACCAGCCTTAAAATTGGAAACAAACTTTATGTTACTGCGGTAGCAAGCGACGACTATAAAATTCAGCATCCTGATAATACTGTTATATGCCAGGTGAAAACATCTCGTAACA
Organism: Antarcticibacterium sp. 1MA-6-2; assembly: GCF_021535135.1. NCBI lineage: Bacteria > Pseudomonadati > Bacteroidota > Flavobacteriia > Flavobacteriales > Flavobacteriaceae > Antarcticibacterium > Antarcticibacterium sp. 1MA-6-2. The sequence goes on from NZ_CP091036.1 coordinate 3,247,119, forward strand.
TTATTGCAGATACTGAAGATGAAGAGGAAGAAACAGCTGCAGACGAAGTACTAAGCAACTGAAGTTTCTGAAGAAGGAAACACTCAGTCGGGAGCAACTGACGCTAAGGAGTAAATTTTTTTCTAAGAATAAATTTAAACATCCCATTCCGAAAGGTTTGGGATGTTTTTTTATAATAGGACAGATACTGTCGCGGATTGCAAATCCGCGCCAACGCCAGCAAAAGCGAAGGCGGATGCTATTGTGGAAATGGAGTTGAGTTGTAATAATATAACGCAGAAGATGGCGCGGATTTGTAACGGATGCTAGCGCGGATTTGTAATCCGTGCTTCGTACTATCGGACTTTATACTATGGGGCTTTATACTACCGTGCTATGAGAATTAGTGTTTCATAACCTTCAGCAACTGTTAAGAGTTAAAAAGTATGGGGAAAGAGCCTTATTAATTTTATCTTTGCCAAAACTTAATTCATGCTGGCATTCTTCGGAAGAATATTGAGCAAAAAACACCCAGAGGAACAGGTAGACCCCATGAAAAAATTTTTAATTGCTTAGCCTCGGGAATATTGGCCCAAAATATCACAACACCCGTCACAATATTGGTTTCAGGATTCTTGACCATCTGGCCCACAAAGAAGATATAAGCTTTTCGACTGAAAAGCTTGGTGACGTTGCTACCTATAAGTTCAAAGGCCGCACTTTCATTCTGTTAAAACCATCCACTTACATGAATCTTAGTGGAAAAGCAGTTAATTACTGGCTCACTAAAGAAAAAATTCCACTGGAAAATCTGTTGGTTATTACAGATGATCTCAATCTTGAGTTTGGAACCATCCGCGTAAAAACAAAAGGCAGTGATGGAGGGCATAATGGTCTTAAAGATATACAGGCTACTCTTAATACTACCAACTACAACAGGTTTAGATTTGGGATAAGCAACGAATACAGTAAAGGGAGGCAGATAGATTATGTGCTGGGAGAATGGGATGAAGAGGAATTAAAAACAATGCCGGAGCGCCTGGAAAAATCTGTAGAAGTGATAAAATCATTTGGTACGGCAGGAATCAACAATACGATGAATACTTTTAACGGTAAATAATTTCACTTGAAAGAACATAAAGGAGCTTACGCTTTTACCAGCGATCACCCTACGGTTATAACCATTGGCACCTTTGATGGAGTTCACGCCGGACACCAGAAAATCATTGAGCGCCTCGTAGCTACTGCACGAATGAGCGAACTGGAATCTGTCATTCTCACATTTTTCCCTCATCCAAGGATGGTGTTGCAAAAAGAAAGTGATATTAAACTTATTAATACTATTGACGAGCGAAAGCAAATCCTTGAACGTTCGGGAATAGATCACCTGGTAGTACATCCTTTTACCCATCATTTCTCGCGCTTAACAGCCCTGGAATTCGTGCGCGACATTCTCGTTAATAAACTGCACGCAAAGAAAGTAATTATAGGCTATGACCATAGGTTTGGCCGTAACCGTACGGCAGATATAAATACCCTAAAGGAATTTGGAGAAGAATTTAACTTTGATGTTGAGGAGATAAGTCAGCAGGAGATTGAGGATGTGGCCGTAAGTTCTACCAAGATCAGGAATGCTCTTCTTGAAGGTCGCGTAGAGAAGGCTAACCTAGTACCTTCAGCATCCATTTACCCTTACGGGCACTGTGGTTAAAGGAAAAGGACTAGGTAAAAAATTTGGCTACCCCACGGCAAATTTAAAGATTGAGGAAGAGTACAAACTTATCCCCGGGAACGGTGTTTATGTAGTACGTGCCTTTATTGAAGATATCCCGTATTTTGGAATGATGAATATCGGCACCAATCCTACTGTGGGCGGGGAGGAACTTACCATTGAAACCTATTTCTTTTTTTTAGACAAAAATCTTTATGGAATGAAGCTTCAAATTGAAATGCTTACCCGTATAAGAGATGAGAAGAAATTTGACACAGTTGACGCTCTAAAGATAGCGATGAAACAGGATGAAGCTTTTTCAATAAAATATATTGAAGATAATTATGCTGAATAAGTGGTTCTTCACCAGAATCGACAATAGTGCCCTGGTAGTTTTCCGGGTGCTATTTGGATTTTTAATTGCTGTTGAAGCTTTTGGAGCCATTTTTACGGGTTGGATAAAACGTACTCTCATTGAGCCCCAGGAAACATTTAATTTTATAGGATTTGAATTTCTGCAACCGCTTCCCGGGAATGGAATGTTGTATTATTATGCCGTTATGGGGATGTTCGGGATTTTTGTGATGCTGGGATATCGCTACAGGGTAAGTATTATAGCGTATGGTATAATGTGGACGGCTGTATATCTTATGCAGAAATCTTCCTATAACAATCACTATTACCTCCTGATGCTGTTGTGTATATTAATGGCATTTTTTCCTGCACACCGTAGTTTCTCTCTTGATGCCCGCCGTAATCCGGCAATAAGATCTATATCTATGCCTCGTTGGGTGTGGGTAACTATTGTCCTGCAACTGTTTATTGTCTATACCTATGCGGCAATTGCAAAGATATACCCCGACTGGTTTAACGGAACTTTCCCACGGCTGCTTATGGCGGGTAAAAAAGATTACTGGCTGGTAGGAGAGTTTCTGCAGCAAAACTGGGTTCATCAAAGCATGGTGTGGTACGGCTTCTTTTTTGACCTGCTGGTAATACCTCTGCTTCTTTGGAAAAGAACGCGGCTATTTGCCTTCATAGCAGCGGTCTTTTTCCATCTCTTTAATAGTTTTGTGCTGCATATTGGCATTTTTCCTTATCTCGCTCTGGCATTTACAATTTTCTTTTTTTCAAGCCGTACAATCCACAGCCTCTTTCTGCGGGGAAGAAAAGAATATTATGGTGGAAATGAAATTATAGTTCCGGCCCATAAAAACCTGCTTATGTTCCTTTTTTCCGGTTGGTTTCTGGTGCAAATCGCTTTACCGCTTCGACATCATTTTTTTGAGGATAATGTATTATGGACAGAAGAAGGGCACCGTTTAAGCTGGAGAATGATGTTACGCAGCAAAGGTGGGAGCAGCACCTTTAAGGTGGTTGAGAAAGGCACCACGGATACTATATATGTTAAAAAACAGGATTACTTAACTCAAAAACAAATGCGGGCCATTAATAGCAAGCCAGACATGATCTGGCAATTCGCGCATCGCTTAAAAAGAGAATATGCTGAACAGGGAAAAGATATTCAGGTATTTGTAAATGCAAAGGTAATGGTGAACGGGAGGCCTTCACAAACCTTAATTAACCCCAAAGTTGATCTCGCTGCAGAAAAATGGCGACATTTTAAACATCACGACTGGATCTTACCTTCAAAATTGGAGTAAATGACCATTAAAATATTGACAAACTCTTCAAGCAGGCCATTTCTTTGATGATTGTCTAAAATACCCCATGTATCTGGATTAGCTTTAGGCTAATAATTTGTCCCGCTTTTGTTACATTTGTGCCACACTAAAAATCAGGTAGGCTTTATGTTACAGGTTAACAATATACGGGCGAATAAAGAGGCATATACTAAGGCTCTTAAGAAAAGAAATTTTAATGCTGAAGACACTTTAAATGATGTTTTACAGCTGGACGAAATCCGTCGCTCTACCCAGTCGCAACTTGATGATACTTTAGCTGAATCAAACCAGGTTTCCAGGGAAATCGGACTTTTATTTAAGACGGGGGAACATCTCAAAGCCGGAGTTTTAAAGGAGAAATCGGCTAAGCTGAAGGAATCCTCTAAAACTCTTTCTGAAACTCTTAATGATACTGTTCTAAGGCTTGAGCAGTTGTTATACACTATTCCCAATGTACCACATGAGTCTGTTCCGGAAGGAGCGGGAGAGGCAGATAATGAAGAAATCTTTTCTTCCGGAGAAATACCACAACTAGCTGAAGGTTCCCTGCCACACTGGGAACTTGCAAAAAAATACGACATTATAGATTTTGAGCTTGGGAATAAGATCACCGGAGCTGGCTTTCCTGTTTACAAAGGAAAAGGTTCTAGGCTGCAGCGGGCGCTAATTGCCTATTTTCTTGATAAAGCTGGAGAAGCAGGCTATACCGAATATGAATTGCCACTTTTGGTAAATGAAGCTTCAGGTTTTGGTACAGGACAATTACCCGATAAAGAGGGGCAAATGTACCACGTCACCGAAGATGATTTGTATCTCATCCCCACTGCCGAAGTCCCGATTACCAATATGTACAGGGATATGATCTTGAATGAGACTGATCTTCCAATTAAAGCTTCAGGATTTACCCCTTGTTTCCGAAGGGAAGCAGGTTCATATGGATCGCACGTTCGGGGATTAAATAGATTACATCAATTTGACAAAGTAGAATTGGTGCGCATTGAGAAGCCGGAAAACTCCTATCCTGCCCTGGAAGGAATGGTAGAGCACGTCAAAAACCTGCTTGAGGAATTAAAACTTCCATACCGTATTTTAAGATTATGCGGCGGCGATTTAGGATTTACTTCAGCCCTTACTTATGATTTTGAAGTTTTTTCTACCGCTCAGGATCGCTGGCTGGAAATAAGTTCGGTTTCAAACTTTGAGACTTTCCAGGCTAACAGGTTAAAACTTAGATTTAAAGACAGGGAAGGTAACAAACAATTGCTGCATACGCTTAATGGGAGTGCTCTGGCATTACCAAGAGTTCTGGCAGGAATACTGGAAAATTACCAAACACCTCAAGGAATAAAAGTTCCTGAAGTACTGGTGAAATACAATAGGTTTTGATCTTATAGATTAACAGGAATTACATATTTGAAACAGCGCATTTTGTTATCTTTACGAAATGCGCTGTTTTCTATTTATAAGCCTTTGTCTCTTCACAACTTTCAGTCATTTTGCCCAGAACGATCAGCTGGCGCGAAATTACCTGGAACAGGGAGAGTATGAAAAAGCCTTAAAGACTTATCAGCAACTATATCAGGAGAGTCCCGGGAATTCTACCTATTTCTACGGTCTAATTACTGCATACCAGGAAATGGAAAATTTTGATGCAGCTGAAGCTCTTCTGAAGGAAAGAATGCAGAAGATCCTGAACAACCCCAATATGCATATAGAGTTGGGACATAATTTTGAGTTGCAGCAAAAAACCGAAGAAGCCCAGCAACAATACAACACCGCAATTGAAATGCTGAAGGAAAACTCGAATTATACCTATTCCGTTGCCCGCACCTTTGAAAAATACAGCCTTCTGGATTATGCGGTGCAGGCATATAAATCGGGTTCTGAATTAGGTTCAGATATGAACTTTGATCTGCCCCTTGCAAGAATTTATGGAGAGCAGGGAAAACTGGATGAAATGTTCAATTCTTACCTTGATATAATGGGAAAGGAACCTGAAATAAGTTATAACCTGGTAAGGGAATTTGACTAGTATATACTGGAGGATGCTACTAATCCCGCTAATAATGTCCTACGGAAATTGCTCGTTCAAAGGCTTCAGAAGAATCAAAACCTTATTTTTAACGAAATGCTCGCCTGGCTATATGTGCAGCAGAAAGAATATGACAAAGCCTTTGCCCAGGAGAAAGCAATTTTCCGCAGAAACAATGGAGATATTCAAAGGATCATTCAGCTAACTTTTACGGCAAAAGCTGAAGGTGATCTTGAAACAGCCAAAGATATAGTTGAATTTATTATTGGTGAAAACCCGCCGCCGAATATTCTGCTGCAGGCCAATCAACTCCTGCTCGATATGAAGGTGGCCACCTCTACAAAATCTGATTATTCGGGAATTCAAAGAGATTTTCAGAAATTATTTGAGCAGTTCGGCAGAGGTCGGGAAACATTAGGTTTACAGGTAGATTATGCTAATTTCCTGGCTTTTCAACTTGAGCAGCCTGAAAACGCCATTAGAGATCTTAGAAACCTTTCAGATCAAACCCTCTCTAATTTTGAGCAGGCAAGAGTGAAAATGGCACTTGCCGATATCCTTGTTCTCGACGAGAAATATAATCAGGCTCTTATTTTCTACTCTCAAATTCAGAATCTGGTAAAAAATGATGAAATGTCCCAGTCAGCCAGGTTTAAAGTGGCCAAAACGAGTTACTATAAGGGAGATTTTGAATGGGCAAAATCGCAGTTGGATATCTTAAAAGCATCGGCTACGCAATTAATTGCCAATGATGCGATGGAACTGAGTCTGCTAATTAGGGACAATACTTTGGAAGATTCGGCTCAGGCTGCATTAAAAAAATACGCGCGGGCAGACCTGCTGGCTTTTCAGAATAAAAATAAAGAAGCTATAATTTTATTAGATGAGCTATTGAACGAGTATAAGGGTGATAAAATTGAAGATGATGCTTTGCTGAAGCAGGCTGAATTATACGAGGAGGAAGAAAACTGGAACAATGCTGAAGCGAATTATCTGAAGATATTGCAGTTCTATAATAAAAGTATTCTTGCTGATAATGCCACATATAATTTGGCACAGCTCTATAACAACCGGATGAACGAACCTGATAAAGCCAGAGATTTTTACGAGAAGATCATATTTAATTTTCCAGATAGTATCTATTTTGTGGATGCCAGAAGGAATTTTAGACAGTTGCGGGGAGATGAGATTGAGTAGTTTCCCCCGGCCCCCAAAGGGGAGTTTGAGAAACAAGAGCCAAGAACCAAGAGCCAAGAGCCGGGAAATAAATTGTTATTAATAAGATTTGATCGGAAAAAGAGAAATTGACTCATCAGAAGTTGAGAAAATCTGGTAATATCTGGGGGAAAGAAATTTAGAGAGAAGAGATTAAGAAAATTTTTATAAAAAAGAAACCTAGAACCTACAACCTACAACCAATAACCAATAACCAATAACCATTAACAATTACCCACAAATGTACATATACAACGTAACTACAAATATACAGGAAGATGTTCACGAAGAGTGGCTGGAATGGATGAAGAATGAACATATTCCTGACATGTTGAGCACTAAAAAATTTACTAAAGCGCTTATGTCCAGGGTAATGGTGGAGGAGGCTATGGGTGGAGTAACTTATTCCGTTCAATACACCTGCATCAACAAAGAGATGCTGCATAAATATTACGAGGAGGACGCCGCCGATCTAAGGTCCAGGAGCAAAGTTTTTGAAGGAAAATTCGTGAGCTTTCGTACAGAGATGCAAATTATAAGTGAACAAAAAGAGTAGAATAGACAGGCATATAAGAATGAGAAGAGAGTTTTCGAAAATTCTCTGCACCTCCTAAACAAAAATTCAAAAATTTTTAAATGAAGAAAAGCAAAGGAAAATACACCCCTCAAAATGATCCTGCAGCTGAAGGAGAAGTAAGAGCAAAGAAACATTTGGGTCAACATTTCCTAACCGATGAAAATGTGGCTCAAAAAATAGCTGATTCCCTTACCTGGTCCGGCTTTAAAAACGTACTGGAAATAGGTCCGGGAATGGGTGTTTTAACCAAATATTTGCTGAAGAAAGATGTAGATCTGCACGTAATCGAGATTGACAGAGAAAGCGTTGCTTTTTTAAAAGAAAATTATCCTGATCTTTCGGGAAAGATCCACGAGGAGGATTTCCTGAAATACGATCTAAAAAACATTTTTCCCGATGCACCTTTTGCCATCATTGGAAATTTCCCTTACAATATTTCAACACAAATAGTTTTTAAAACCCTTGAGAATCGGGAGGATATTCCTGAATTTTCAGGAATGTTCCAAAAAGAAGTCGCTCAACGTATTGCAGCACCTCATGGGAATAAAACCTACGGAATTCTATCTGTACTTGCACAGGCATTCTATGAAGTAACATATTTATTTACGGTTCCCCCTGAAGTTTTTAATCCGCCGCCAAAAGTAGAGAGCGGAGTGATAAGGCTAAAACGGAAAGAAAATTATTCTCTTCCCTGTAATGAAAAATTGCTTTTTAAAGTGGTGAAAACAGCTTTTCAGCAACGGCGAAAAACTCTTAGAAATAGCTTAAAAATTTTCCAGTTGCCAGATAATCTTCGCGAAGATGCTATCTTTGGGCAACGTCCTGAACAACTCAGCACCCAACAATTTATTGACCTTACGTTAAAAATTGAACCGTATGCAATTTCAACTTAGTGATGAATTAATTGAGAAAATAGAATTCCTCATCGAACAAAAGAACGATGAAGAATTGCTATTGCACCTGGAGGAAGTTCACCACGCTGATATTGCTGAAATTCTGACGGAGCTGGATCTTGATGACGCCACGTACATCATAAAACTGCTCGATAGTCAAAAAACTTCTGAAGCTCTTATGGAGCTGGAGGAAGGCGTGCGGGAGCGTATCCTGGAAAATCTCTCTCCCAAAGAAATTGCCGAGGAGCTGGAGAATATGGATACCGATGATGCTGCCGATATTATTTCTGAACTTTCCGAAGACAGGCAGCAGGAGGTCATTGCTCAAATTGAAGATGAGGAGCATGCCGAAAACATTGTGGAGCTACTTCGATTTGATGAAGATTCTGCCGGGGGTTTGATGGCAAAGGAGCTGGTGAAAGTGAATGAGAACTGGAACGTGACAGGCTGTATGAGCGAAATGCGAAATCAGGCCGAAAATGTTACGCGTGTTCACTCTATTTATGTGGTGGATGATAAGAACAAACTTAAGGGGCGATTATCTTTAAAAGATCTTTTGACTGCACCCAGCAATGCTCATATTAGGGATGTTTATATTCCTCAGGTGGATTACGTGAATGTGCACACATCTGGAGATGAAGTAGCCAGAATAATGCAGAAATATGACCTGGAGGCAATCCCGGTTGTAGATGAGATGGGCAGGTTGGTAGGCAGGATCACGATTGATGATATTGTAGATTACATAAGAGAACAATCGGAAAAAGATTATCAGATGGCGGCAGGTATTTCTGAAGATGTTGAGGCCGATGCCAGCATCTGGAGGCTCACCCGTGCCCGGCTCCCCTGGTTGATCCTGGCTCTGTTTGGTGGATTTGTGAGTGTCACGGTTTTAGGCACCTTTGATGCAGCAATGCAACAGTATGGAGCTTTATTTTTCTTTGTACCTCTTATTGCCGCAATGGCGGGAAACGTGGGGGTGCAGTCCTCTGCCATTGTTTTGCAGGGTCTTGCAAATGACACCCTTAGAGGTTCACTTATAAACAGGCTTTTTAAAGAAATTCTCCTGAGTCTTTTTAATGGTCTGGTACTGGCAATTATTTTGGGAATAGGAGCAACCTATTTGCTGGGTTTTGATGCGATTTTTGGTATCACAGTAGGTATTTCTCTTATTTCTGTTATTGTTATAGCTTCTCTTATTGGAACTTTCGTTCCTATTATTCTTGATAAACAGGGAATTGATCCCGCAATGGCGACAGGACCATTTATAACAACAAGTAACGACATCTGCGGAATTCTAATCTATTTTTCCATCGCAAAACTCATCTTCGGATTTTAATCGAATTATTTTCAATCTTACTTTAAATTCCAGCTTTTTTCAGAAACCAGAAACCAGAAATTCGAAACCAGAAACTTTGAATTTTTGAACCTTGAACCTTAAACCCTTCCAACCTTGACTCCAACCGCTATAAATATTCAGCAAAAATTCGAAAGATTCAGTAAGAACTGGCACCCACATCAAATTGCAGTTGTCAATAACATGCAGGTACTGTTAGCTAAATTAAAAGGAGATTTTGTCTGGCATCAGCACGATGAGGAAGACGAGCTATTTCAGGTTGTAAAGGGAACACTTTACATCAAGTTTGAAGATCGAACTGAAAAAATTGAGCAGGGAGAAATAATTGTAGTACCCAAAGGAGTGAGACATTGCCCAATGACTAAAAACGATGAGGAAGTTTATGTGATGCTTTTTGAAAAAATTGGTATTAAGCATACAGGAGAAGTTGAGGATGAAAGAACAGTTACAGAATATCCAAAAATTTAATTCATGACCATACTGCACGCAGACAGTAACCACCCTCTTTTAATGCGAAGATTGGAGGAGGCGGGGCACCAAAATATTGAAGCCTACACCCACTCGGTAGAAGATATCCTGGAAAATCAGCATTTGTATGATGGAATAGTGATTAGAAGTCGTTTCGATATTGGAAAAGATTTTTTAGATGCAGCGCCTAATTTGAAGTTCATTGCCAGAGTTGGAGCAGGCCTGGAAAGCATTGATGTGGATTATGCTGAAAAAAAAGGAATTGCTTTGTTTTCAGCTCCGGAAGGAAACAGGAATGCTGTTGCAGAACATGCTTTGGGTATGTTGCTCTCACTTTTCAACAAACTCAACAAGGCCGATAGGGAAGTGCGGGAAGGCCATTGGAACAGGGAGGCAAACAGAGGCATTGAACTGGACGGAAAAACAGTGGGCATTATTGGATATGGGAATATGGGTAAAGCCTTTGCAAAGAAGCTACGGGGATTTGAAGTTGAGGTGTTGTGTTATGACATTAAAGAAGGAGTTGGCGATGAAAATGCGAGGCAGGTAGATCTTCCGGAATTTAAAGATAAAGCAGAAGTGGTGAGTCTTCATACTCCCTGGACGCCACAGACGAATAAGATGATAAATTCCACCTTTATCAGTGGATTTCAAAAACCCTTTTGGCTTCTTAACACCGCCAGGGGAAAAAGTGTAGTGACTTCAGATCTTGTGCAGGCACTCATAGAAGGCAAAGTTCTTGGCGCTTAGCCTTGATGTACTGGAGTATGAAAAGAGTTCCTTCGAACAGTTATTTTCCAAAAAACATCTACCTGAAGCGCTCCAGGAACTAATGCTTCTGGATAACGTAATGTTTAGTCCGCACGTGGCAGGTTGGACAATTGAATCCCACAAAAAACTCGCGTTGACAATTGCAGATAAGATTATTGGGAAGTTTGGGTATAGTACTGAGAAGTGAGATTTCAGTATTGAGTATTGAGATGATTTCTCTTACTAGAGTTGTCATTCTGAAGAAGCCGCTACGAGCGGGTTCGGAAGAATCTCTTGCGTTAGATGAACATTCTTTTATTCCTGAACAGTTCTGCGGAAGGATCTTGTATGACTGAACGTTCTTGCTCATTTCTCCCTTTTAGTTTGAGGCTATGGCAGGTAAGATTCTTCACTACGTTCAGAATGACAAAAGAGACCATATTGTTAGGGATCCCTTCACTTTGTTCTGATTGAGAAAAGACTAGTTGTTCGGGAATCTTCACTTTGTTCTGATTTACAAAAGACGTAATGTTGTCATTCTGAAGAAGCCGCTACGAGCGGGTTCGGAAGAATCTCTTGCGTTGGATGAACCTTCTTCTTATCCTGAACAGTTCTGCGGAAGGATTTTCTGGTATGACTGAACGTTCTTGCTCATTTCTCCCTTTTAGTTTGAGGCAATGGTAAGTAAGATTCTTCACTTCGTTCAGAATGACAAAAGAGACAATGTTGTCGGGGATCCTTCACTTTGTTCTGATTTACAAAAGACGTAATGTTGTCATTCTGAAGAAGCCGCTACGAGCGGGTTCGGAAGAATCTCTTGCGTTGGATGAACATTCTTCTATTCCTGAACATTTCTGCGGAAGGACCTTCCTGGTTATGGCTTAGGGTTTTTCCTCGTTTTTCCCTTTCGAGTTTGAGACTATGGCAGGTAAGATTCTTCACTACGCCCCGAATGACAAAAGAGACCAATTGTCCGGATTTTTAACTTTGGTTAGATTGCAAAATCGTTTGTCTCTTCTCTTTCCTCTCTTTTCTACCAGCGCAGCGGTCTGATATGTTAAATTTACGCCACCCCAATCACTTGTTGCACTCTTCCCACTTCTCCCGTCTCCAGTCTCACTTTAATCCCGTGTGGATGAATAGGGGAGTTGGTAAGAATTTCTCTCACCACACCTTCGGTGAGCATTCCCGGTCGTTGATCATGCTTTTGAACAATTCTTACGTGACTGCCGGGATGAATATCTTTTCTAGTTGGTATCATACTTAAGAAATTATCTACTGGCTTCTATAATTGCAGTTTTAATGGATTCTTTACCTTCAAGTGCTTCAATGACTTTGTTCTTCACCAAAGGATCTGCAAGGCTCATCACAAGAAGGAAAGCAACATCATCACGGGAAATTTCCCCTGTCTCATTCAGCTTTTCTGCCAGTTTAACTTTGGCAAGTCCTAAATCGTCAGTTAATGCTCCCGGACGGAGGATAGTAAACGGGATTCCGCTATTCTTAAGGTGCTCGTCTGCTTTGTGTTTAGCCTCCAGATAAACTTTCAGCTTTTCGTGTTGAGAGGGATCATCTGCTCCCATAGCACTCAGCATCACAAACTTTTTCACATTTGCTTTTTTGGCGGCATCGATAACCTTCATGGCGCCTTCCTGATCTACGGCTATAGTTTTGTCTTCTCCTGTTTCCCCACCAGAGCCTGCTGCAAAAATAACCTTATCAACACCTTTAAAAGCCTGATCCACCTCCTGCTCGAGATCTCCCATAACCCATTGAACTTCCATATCATCAAACATTTCCTGCTGTTCCTTCTTCCGAATCATCGCAACAGGTTCAAAACTTTGTGAGCTTTTAAGAATTTCAATTACTCTTTTTCCTGTGCTTCCGGTTGCTCCTATAATTAATATTTTTTCCATGTCTCTCAAATTGCGTTTCAGGAAAATATAAGAAGGATCTCCTACAAAGCCTAAATTGACAGGCAGAATAACACGAAATTAACAGCGGTTTTAGTGTTCTGCAGCCTTTTGTTCCAGCTCCTTTTGAAATTCTTCCATTACAGGTTTTACTGTACTTTCAGGAAGATCAGCTATTTTGATGTACATAAGTCCGTCAACAGCATTGTTGAACAACGGGTCGACATTGAATGCAATAACGCGGGCATTTTGCTTAATATACTTTTTAATAAGTACAGGAAGACGTAAGCTATCCGGCTCCAGTTCATCTATAATCTTATCAAATTTGTTGAGATCGGCTTCGCTCGAGTCCATTACTAAATCCTTATCCTCGTCCCGCAGTTTCACCTTAAATTCTTTTTTCGGTCTTACGTATTGAGCTACTTCCTGGTCATAAAAGTTAGACCTCATAAACTCGATCATCAGAGATTTGGAGAAGTTGGAGAATTTGTCACTAATGGTCACTCCTCCAATTAAATATTTGTGCTCCGGAAATCTGAGGGTACAGTGAACGATGCCTTTCCACAGTAAGAACAACGGCATTGGCCGCTGCTGATATTCCTTTACAATAAAGGCCCTTCCCATCTCAATGGACTGGCTCATCATTTTATGTAGTTCGGGTTCAAACCTGAAAAGGTCCTGTAGATAGAACCCGTCAATCCCGTATTTTCTGAAGATTTCAGAACCCATTCCCATTCTATAAGCCCCCGCTACCTTTTTGGCATCGTTATCCCACAAAAACATATGGTAATAATAATCATCAAATTTATCCAGATCAATAGAATTATTAGTTCCCTCACCAATCGCACGAAAAGTTATCTCGCGAAGCCTGCCGATTTCCTTAATAATATTTGGTACTATTTCCTTTTTTGCCAGGAAGACTTCATAATTTTTACTTTCTAAAAGACGTTTGTCCAAATGGCGACAGGTTTCAATCTCAGCCTCAATTAATTCCTGCTCTGTTTCGCTAAGCAATGTCTTTAGGCTTCTTTGGGATGTTTAATGTCTTTGGCAGGTTATCTATTAACCTCTTGCGCTCAAAAGTATTGGCAAGCATGTAAGTTTTCCTTCGGAGAAAAGCAGTAAAAGCTTCGAGGTTGGGATGTGCCTGCAACTCTTCAGGAGAAATAGCGTTGCCTATTCTCACCTTGATTTTTCTCCTTCTTTGAGAGAGCATTTCACTGGGCAATTTAGCTGTACGTAGAACCCCGCTCAATCCCGCAAGCCTGTAGAAGAAAACACTATTTCTGGCATGGAAATATATTGGAATAACAGGAACGTTAGCTTTTTGAATAAGCTTCATTGCACCCGTTCCCAGGGACGGTCCACAATATTTCTCTCATCCCTGTAAGTAGAAACTTCCCCTGCAGGAAAGATACCCAAGGCGTGACCATCTTTTAAATGTGTAATAGCTTCTTTAATCCCCGCCAGGCTGGATTTTGCCTCCTTGTGCTCCTCAAAGGGATTAACCTAAGCATAATGTATGGCTTTAAAGGGTCAAGCCTTTGCAATAGAAAGTTGGCTATTACCTTGTAATCTTCCCTTTGCTCAAGAACAGTTTTCAATAGTATCATTCCATCAATCCCTCCAAGGGGATGGTTTGAAATGGTAATAAAAGGTCCCGATTTGGGTATTCTTTTTAAATCTTTTTCAGGTATTTCAAATTCTATCTCAAACCTCTTTAAGATGGACTTGATAAAATCCTGACCATTAAGGTTTTTCCTTTTTTCATATTCTTTGTTGATAACAGAAAGACGGGTAGTTTGCAGAATGATCCAGCCCAGAGAGGTGCCAACAGTACCAAACTTTTCCAGGTTCATTACTTTAGCTACTTCTTTTGCCGAAACTATACCCATGAAATTTTGTTTAATGATTGATAACAAAGATAAAATTTACAGTTTTTTCCTGACATGTAGGATTAGTTGCGGGAAACCAACTGTACCGTGTTCTGCATCACCTGTTTAACGAGAATATCTTTGTCTTTTTCCAGAAGTTCTTTTGCAGAATCATCAAAATGCCTGATCGTATAAAGAGAAACTCCTTCAACAAAATCTACTTTATATCTTGCCTTAAGGTGCATAATTAACTTATCCAGATTATTAAACCTAGGTTGTCCACGCACACAGTAAAACTAATAGCAGAATTCTGGATGAGGTCTACCTTCATTTGGTAAAGATGAAAAAGCCTAAAAATTTCACTAAGGTTCTCCTCCACCATAAACGAAAAATCCAGAGAGGAAAGAGAGATTAAAACCTGATTTTTCTTAACAATAAAACATGGAACAGCGGGGATTAAAGCCTGTCCTTTACTTACTGCTGTCCCTTCACCTTCCGGATTGAGAAATGATTTTACAAAAAGCGGAATTTCTTTTCTTTGAAGAGGCTGTAATGTTTTAGGATGTATTACAGATGCTCCATAAAAGGCAAGTTCTATAGCCTCCTCATAGGATATCTGGTGCAATAATTGTGAATTTTCAAATACCCTGGGATCAGCATTTAAAACACCGGGAACGTCTTTCCAAATCACCACTCTTTCAGCATTGAGACAATATGCAAAAATAGCTGCTGTATAATCACTTCCTTCCCTGCCCAAAGTTGTAGTGAAATTATTGGCATCAGCCCCAATAAATCCCTGGGTGATATATAATTTATTTGGTCTAACTTTTTGTAGAATACCTTGCTGGGTCTCCAACCAATTTACAGTAGCATCCCGGTACGTACTGTCGGTTTTAACCAGTTTTCGGGCATCCAGCCATTCGTGCTCTATTCCCTGAGCCTCTAAAAAATCACTTAAAATGGAGGTGGAAACCAATTCCCCATAGCTCACAATTTGGTCATACACAAAATGATACTGTGTAGATTTATTATGTTCCATAAAATTCTCCAGTTCCCCAAATAGTTCATCTATTTTAAAAAAGGTTTTATCAGGATCTTCAAATAATTCTGCAATAATCTCACTATGGTAATTTTTTACTGCTGAAAGACTCTCTTTTGGAATGGATAAATTTTCCAGATACTTTGCTACAATTACCTCAAAAGCATTGGTCATTTTTCCCATTGCCGAAACTACCACAAGTTTATCCCGAAGACCTGTATGACGAAGTACCTTTAAAACATTTTTAACTGAAGGAGCATCTTTAACTGATGCTCCTCCAAATTTAAATACCTCCATTTTACTTCTTAATGTTTTTTTGAATGACGGCTTCATCCATATGAACTGTATACCAGTTTCTCTTAATATCTGCTCCCGTATTTTCGTAAAACTGAATTGCATTCTTATTCCCTTCAGAAACAACCCATTCTACACGTCGTACTCCATTCTCATGGGCATATTCTACCACTTTGCGATAAAGAGCACCTCCAAGACCAGTCCCTCTCATGGATTCCCTTACGATTAAGTCTTCCAGGTGTACCGTTCGTCCTTTCCAGGTAGAAAACCGGAAATACACTAAAGCCATTCCTTCCAGTTTCCCATTAACATCAGCTACAAAACATTTGAAATTGCACTGGTCAAAACCTTCTTTCTCAAGATCGGCCACTTCAATCTGCACTTCATCTGATGCATTTTCATAGGCAGCCAGTTCCTTTATTAGCTCCAGGACTTCCGGCATATCCTTTCTTTCTGCTTCTCTTATTGTAAACTCCATAATTCAATTGATTTCCTACAAATTTACCCATCTTTTAGCGGAAGGCAGCAACCCGGGGATGGCTAAACATTTATTTAACTTCAGCCAAATAGTTTTTCATACCTTTTTCATTCATTTGTACAGTATGCCAATCCCGCATTACGGTTGCACCACTTCGTTCATAAAATTTTATGGCATGCTCATTCCAGTCCAATACAACCCATTCTGTTCTTTTTACTCCCTGCTCCACGGCATATTCTATTACTCTTTTATATAATGCACCTCCCAGGCTAGGTGCCTCGCATATTTTCCCTTACGATGAGGTCTTCCAAATGTACTGTACGGCCCTTCCAGGTGGAGAATCGAAAATAGACCAAAGCCATTCCTTCTATACGCCCTGCAACTTCGGCAACAAAACAGGTAAAAAGGGGATGCTCCCCAAAACCTTCTTTTTCCAGTTGTTGAATATCTACCTCTACAGCTTCGGGTTCTTTTTCAAAAATTGCCAGTTCCTTAATGAGTTCCAGGATTTGAGTAATGTCTTCTTTTTCGGCTTTTCTAATTCTATGTTCCATAGTTGTGTTAATTGTTTCAAAAATAAGGAACCTTAAACTTATAATTCTTACGCAATCGTTGTAGTAACATAATTATTTGAATATTTTTACCGCCTTTAAAAGAAGATTTAGAATTTTATGGCCAAAAGAAACCAGACCTTAGGGGAATTTATAATTGAAAATCAGGCTGACTTTGCCTACTCTTCGGGAGAACTCTCACGATTGATCAATTCTATACGATTAGCTGCCAAAGTGGTAAATCACGAAGTAAACAAAGCAGGGCTTGTAGATATAATTGGTGCCCACGGTGAGACCAACATTCAGGGGGAAGATCAGCAAAAGCTGGACGTAATGGCTAATGAAACTTTTATTCAAACTCTTACGAACCGGGAAATAGTTTGTGGGATTGCTTCCGAAGAAAATGACAGTTTCATAACCATTTCCGGTCAAAAGGGAGATCATAAAAACAAGTATGTGGTCTTAATGGATCCCCTGGACGGGAGTTCAAATATTGACGTTAATGTCTCTGTAGGTACTATTTTTTCTATTTATCGCCGGGTAACGCCAATTGGCACTCCTGTTCAACTGGAGGATTTTCTGCAGGCGGGAAACAACCAGGTAGCAGCGGGTTATATTATTTACGGTACTTCCACAATGCTGGTTTACACAACAGGAAATGGAGTTAATGGCTTTACACTCAATCCCGCCCTTGGTTCCTGGTATTTATCGCACCCGGATATGAAATTTCCTGAGGTGGGAAATATATATTCCATTAACGAGGGTAATTACGTTCATTTTCCCCAGGGGGTGAAAGACTATATTAAATATTGCCAGGAGGAAAAGGAGGACTTAGCCGTATACTTCCAGATATATTGGATCCATGGTAAGCGATATCCACCGGAATATGATTAAAGGAGGAATTTTTATTTATCCAAAAAGTTCCACCGCTACAAATGGAAAACTAAGACTTCTGTACGAATGCAATCCAATGGCTTTTATCGTAGAACAGGCAGGTGGAAAAGCATCGAATGGTTTTTCCAGAATTCTGGAAATGAAACCCGATGAGCTTCATCAACGTGTTCCTTTCTTCTGCGGAAGTACCACAATGGTAGAAAAAGCTGAAGAATTTATGGCGAAGTATGAGGAGTAATTATTTTTTGTTCACCAGGTATTTATAATCATCAAAACTTAACTGCCCCTGAAATATCTGAAGAGACCTGTTAATTACAGCTTCTGCAGATTCTGAAGAAAATCCCAGTCCTATTGCATACCTTTTAATTAGATCTTTCTCCTCATTATCAATATCATGATCAGAGAAAACTATTACAAAAAGATCGTGTAGTCTTTCCAGGCGCCTTTCAGAAGAATTAGTGGGGTGAATAGGAAAGGCTTTTGGATTTTCAAGTACCCTTGTATATTCATCTTCACTAATATCAAGTTTACGCGCAAACCGTTCAAGAACCTTTTGCTCATGTTCATTTATCTCACCATCAATTGTGGCCATATTAACTATTGATGCAAAGTGTCCTAAGTTGCGTAAATGCTCTCCCGAGCCAAAAAGATCTGAAAATGACATGTTTCTAATTTTATAGTACAAATATATAATGCTGACTGGAAAAAAATGAGATTTTCCCGCTAAAATCCCAATGTTGCATTCGCTAATCTTTTCTTAATCCCTTTAGTGCCTTAAGCGAAATCCCTAACTTCATCTAACAAATTAGAACAAAATGACCCCTCCTTTACTGGCATTTAATGAAAAAGGAATTTACTGTGATCGGGCTAAGGTATACCTGGATCCATGGAAACCTGTAGAAAATGCTATTATTTCCCATGGCCATGCCGATCATTCCCGCTGGGGTCACAAAAAATATATTACCCACCATTCTAACGTTCCAATTATCAAGCACCGTCTGGGGGATATCCAGGTGGCAGGAAAAGAGTGGAATGAAAGTTTTACTATTAATGGAGTGAAATTTTCCTTACATCCTGCGGGGCATATTATTGGTTCTTCACAAATTAGAGTTGAGTATAAAGGGGAAGTATGGGTTTTTACCGGGGATTATAAAATGGAAGATGATGGAGTGGCAGTTCCATATGAGCTAGGTAAAATGTCATTCGTTTATTACTGAATGCACTTTTGGTTTACCTGCCTTTAAATGGCTGCCACAGCAACAGGTGATGACCGAAATAAACGAATGGTGGCAGGAAAACAAAGATGACGGCCGCACTTCTATTCTTTTTGGCTACACTCTGGGGAAAGCCCAGCGTCTGCTTAAACATTTGGATCCATCTATTGGAAAGATCTATACCCATGGTGCGGTAGAAAATATGACCGAAGTCCTAAGGCCGTTAATGGATTTTCCGGAAACTATTCGGGTCACCAGAGATACTACAAAGGAAGAATTGAAAGGCAGTATGGTTCTAGCTCCACCCAGTGCTCATGGTACGCCGTGGTTGCGAAAAATGGTGCCTTATGTAACAGCTTCGGCCAGTGGCTGGATGACCTTTCGGGGTGCGCGGCGCAGGAGAGCTATTGATAAAGGGTTTGTTCTCAGCGATCATTGTGATTGGCAGGGACTGCTAAAAGCCATCAAAGAAACAGGATGCGAAAAGGTAATCTGCACCCATGGGTACACAGATATTTTTTCAAAATACCTTTGTGAGCAGGGAATTGATGCACGTACAGAGGAAACCCAATACGAAGGAGAACTGGGTGAAATGGAAGCAAGAGCTGAGAGTACGGGAGAAGTAGTTCCTGATGAGGAAAGTGCTTCTATAAAAATAAAAAGTCCGAAGTAATTCCGCTTTAATCTTCGGAAGAAGCATACTACTAATGGAAAACCTCGAAAAAGATAACAATCAAAAAAAACCCCAAACCGCGGGAATGGCTGCTTTTGCAGAATTGATCCGGAGCCTGGACAGCACTAATAAAACAAATCTAAAGGTAGAAGCGCTTAGTGAATATTTCAAGGAAGCAACAGATAAAGATAAGGTATGGGCCATTGCCATTTTATCTCACCGCCGTCCGCCGCGACCCGTAAATACTACGCTGCTTCGCCACTGGGCATCAGAACTGGCAAATATTCCGCTTTGGCTGTTTGAGGATTCTTACCATATCGTGGGAGATTTGGCTGAAACAATCGCACTTATTATTCCTGTTTCCGAAGCAAATTCAGAAAAAAGCCTGACGCAATTTTGTGAAGAAATACTGGCTCTCAAGTCAAAATCTGAAGAAGATAAAAAAGAATATTTATTTGAGAATTGGACACATTTAAATTACTATGAGCGATTCGTTTTCAGCAAATTAATTACGGGAAGTTTCAGAATAGGAGTGAGTCAGAAATTAATGACGAGGGCACTATCGAAATCGACCGGAATAGAAGAGGATATTCTTGCTTATAAGTTAATGGGGAATTGGGATCCTAATAGCATCAGCTTTAAACAGTTGATCCTGGAAGAAAACGAGGAGGATTACCTTTCCAAGCCATACCCTTTCTATTTGGCTTACGCTATTGAAGATGACGTTACTGCTCTTGGAGACGTGAAGGACTGGGCTGCAGAACATAAATGGGATGGCATTAGATCCCAGGTTATCATTCGCAATGATGAACTTTTTGTGTGGAGTCGTGGAGAAGAACTGGTGACAGATAAATATCCGGAATTTGATGTTTTTAAGTTTGCTATTCCCAATGGAACTGTGATAGACGGGGAGATACTTCCATTTATAGAAGGAGAAATAGGGACCTTCAACGATCTGCAAACCAGGATTGGCCGTAAGAATATTTCAAAAGCTTTGCTAAATAAAACTCCGGTTATTTTAAAAGCCTACGATATTTTGGAATGGGATGGAAAGGATATTCGGGATAGGGCTTATGCTGAAAGAAGGGATATTCTAAAAAAGCTTTATTCTGAAGTTGCTGCAGAAGGTTTTCCGCTACACATTTCTGAAACTATTTCCTTCAACAGCTGGGATAAAGTTGCAGGAAGAAAGAGACCGGGCGAGAGAAGAAAGGTCTGAAGGTCTAATGCTGAAAAAACTTGATTCCCCTTACCTGGTGGGCAGGAAGAAAGGAGACTGGTGGAAGTGGAAAGTTGCTCCACTCACTATTGATGCTGTCCTAACGTATGCAATGCGCGGCCACGGAAGGAGAAGCAATCTATTTACAGACTACACATTTGGATTATGGGATGAGGAGAAGAAAGAACTGGTGACCTTCGCAAAAGCCTACAGCGGACTCACAGATGAAGAATTCAGAAAGGTTGATGCCTGGATCAAAAAGAACACTCTTGAAAGATTTGGTCCTGTGAGGAGTGTAGTTCCACACCATGTTTTTGAAATAGCCTTTGAAGGAATAGCAGAATCCGGAAGACATAAAAGTGGAGTAGCAACAAGGTTTCCACGAATTTTGAGGTGGAGGAAGGACAAAAAGATTGAAGACGCCAATACTCTGGAAGATTTAAAGACATTGATTAAAGTGCCGGGAGCTTGAGGTTTACCACCCCGGCCTGCGGTCACCCCTCCTTAAAATAAGGAGGGGAGCTTTTTACTCAGTTTTTATGGATTACATTGAAAAGGGCTCCTTCCCTTTTTTTAAGGGAAGGTGGATTAATCGGTAGATAAACGTGATTATTGTAAGATTAACAACACCGATTAAGACGGAAGGGTTTCCTGATATATTCCAATATTTCTAAATATGTGGTGATAAGATGTACTATAGCTTAAAATGAAAGAACCTATACACAATAAAAAGAACTTAAAACCTTTTAGAAAAGAACTCCGGAAAGAAATGACTTCGGCTGAGGCATTTTTATGGAAAGAACTTCAGCACCAAAAACTGGAAGGAAGAAAATTCAGGCGGCAACACAGTATCAAAAGTTTTATTGTAGATTTTTACTGTCCTATGGAAAGATTAATAATTGAACTTGATGGACAGGTGCATCTAAATGCTTTAGCAGAGGAAAAAGACAGGAGAAGAGAAAAGGAGCTGGAGGCAATGGGATTTACTGTGCTGAGGTTTGAAAACAAGATGGTATTTGAAAATTTGGATTCGGTTTTGATGGAGATAACGAATATTTTTAGGGAGAAGGATAATGAATGATCTTGGCTTGGGTAAGTGAGATAAATTGTAAAAGTTAACCACCCCGGCCTGCGGCCACCCCTCCTTAAAAAAAGGAGGGGAGCTTCTTCCTCTGTTTTAATAGATTATATTAAAAAGGGCTCCTTCCCTTTTTTTAAGGGAAGGTGGATTAATCGGGAGATAAGCGTTTTCAGTTCAGGATTAACAACACAAATTAAGACGGAAGGGTTGAGGCTTTGGCGGAAGATTTTAGAGATAAAATTATGATTGTAACACTGAACCACCCTGGCCTGCGGCCACCCCTTCTTAAAATAAGGAGGGGAGCTTTTGATTCTCTTGCTATGAATTAAATTAAAAAGGGCTCCTTCCCTTTTTTTAAGGGAAGGTGGATTAATCGGTAGATAAGCGTTTTCAGTGCAGGATTATCAAACCGATTAAGACGGAAGGGTTAAAAAAGATTTTTGGATAGATTTAATTGCCAATTATAAAACGCTAATTTCAGTAAATAAACGAAGAAATAAAAACATCCCCGGAACACTGACCCACCCCGGCATAGGCCACCCCTCCTTAAAACAAGGAGGGGAACTTTTGAAAAATTAAATGAACCAAAAAGAACTTTTAAAACTTGCACATAATTGGTTTAAGAACCAATCCTGGAAACCCTTTGCTTTTCAAAAACAGACCTGGGAGGCATTTTTAAAAGGAAAAAACGGATTACTTAACGCTCCTACCGGAAGCGGAAAAACTTATGCACTCTGGATCCCCATCGTGCTGGATTACATCAGGAAGAATCCCGATTATAAAACTAAAAAGCCTAAAGGATTAAAAGCGGTTTGGATTACTCCGTTGCGGGCACTTTCTGTGGAAATTGAACAGGCCGCTTCCCGGTTTGCAGAAGAAATGGGTACAGAGCTTACTGTTGGCATCAGGTCGGGAGATACTTCCCAAAAAGAAAGAGCTGCTCAAAAGAAACAAATGCCAGATCTTTTGATCACCACTCCCGAAAGTCTGCAGCTTCTTCTTGCTGCTAAAGACTATGACAAAACTTTTAAAAATTTAAATGCTATTGTTATTGATGAATGGCATGAACTGTTGGGGACAAAACGCGGGGTACAGGTGGAGCTGGGGCTGTCGAGGCTTAAAACTGTTTCTAAGGATCTGAAGATTTGGGGAATTTCTGCTACAATAGGAAATCTGCAGGAGGCACGGGAAGTATTATTAGGTCCTGATTCAGAAGCTTTTTTCAATTCAGAATTAATTAGAGCAGATATTAAAAAGAAGATCACGGTTAGATCAATTATTCCGGAGAAGATGGAAAGATTTCCGTGGCGGGGTCATTTAGGAATGCATTTAATTGATGAGGTTGTACCGATAATCCGTAATTCCAGAACTACCCTGTTGTTCACCAATACCCGCTCCCAATGTGAAATTTGGTTTCAGAAGCTTATTAATAATTATCCGGAGTTTGCGGGAGAACTGGCGATGCACCACGGGAGTATTAATAAGGAAACCCGTCTTTGGGTGGAGCACGCGATAAGAGATGAAACCTTAAAAGCTGTGGTGTGTACTTCCAGTCTTGATTTGGGAGTCGATTTTGCCCCTGTTGAAACAATTATTCAGATTGGTGGGCCGAAAGGAGTGGCC
This sequence comes from Antarcticibacterium sp. 1MA-6-2, assembly GCF_021535135.1. NCBI lineage: Bacteria > Pseudomonadati > Bacteroidota > Flavobacteriia > Flavobacteriales > Flavobacteriaceae > Antarcticibacterium > Antarcticibacterium sp. 1MA-6-2. The sequence continues at coordinate 3,270,636 of NZ_CP091036.1, forward strand.
CGTTTTATCCAGCGCGCCGGGAGGAGCGGCCATCAACCAGGCAAGGAGAGTGTGATCTATTTTCTGCCGACTCATGCCATTGAATTAATAGAAGCTTCGGCTTTGCAAAAGGCGGTTACGGAAACCGTGGTGGAAGACAGAATTCCGTACTTGTTGAGTTTTGATGTTCTGGTTCAATATCTCACAACCCTGGCTGTGTCTAACGGATTTTTTCCGGCAGAAATTTATCCGGAGGTGAAATCCACCTTCTGTTACCGCGATATTTCCGAAGATCAATGGCGATGGATCCTCAACTTTATAACCAAAGGTAGCCAGAGTCTGCAGGCTTACGACGAGTATAAAAAAGTAGAAATTGAAGAAGATGGCAGGTTTAAAGTAAATGATCGTGGGGTAGCGATGAGGCACAGGTTACAAATTGGTACTATTGTGAGTGATGCTATGTTGAGTGTGAAATATCTTGCTTAGGTGGTTATATTGGTACTATAGAAGAATGGTTCATATCGAAATTAAATCCCGGGGATTCCTTCACCTTTGCTTAAGTAAAACTTTAGAGCTGATAAAGATCAAACACATGCAGGTGCTGGTGAGGAAATCTCCGAAAAAAATGCAAAAGTTCCCAGCTGGATGGGTGGCAGGATGACCTTTTCTGCTCAAATGAGTGAACTGTTGAGAAAGGAAATGTACGAAGCAAAAGCATCGGTCGATAGCGGGTTGGTTACAGACTGGAAGAAATCTCCGGAGTTAGTTGCCCTAAGACCTATTTTGGAGCGTCAACAAAAGGAATCAATAGTCCCGGGGAAAGACGAATTTTTGATTGAAACATTTAAAACCCGGGAAGGATACCACGCATTGTTTTATCCTTTTGAAGGTTAGCTGGTGCACGAGGCGCTGGCAAGTCTTTTTGCTTACAGGATAAGTCTGCTTACTCCCATTTCTTTCAGTTTGGCCTTTAACGATTACGGATTCGAACTGTTGAGCGACCAGGAATTTGATATGCAGCAGGTGCTGGATAATGATTTGTTTACTTCAGCTTACCTGATGGATGACCTTCAGAAAAGTTTGAATTCCACAGAGATGGCAAGAAGGAAGTTTAGGGATATTGCTGTTATTGCAGGACTTGTTTTTACCGGATATCCAAATAAATTGATCAAAACAAAACATCTACAGTCCAATTCCCAATTGCTTTTCAGTGTATTCAGGGATTATGAGCCGGATAATCTTTTATTTCTTCAGGCTTACAGAGAAACGTTTGAACATCAACTGGAGGAAGGAAGGCTTAGGTTGGCGCTGGAAAGAATAGCACATCAAACTATAAAATGGATGCCTTGTAAAAAGCCAACCCCATTTGCTTTTCCAATTATTACCGACAGGTTGAGAGATAAATTATCTTCAGAAAAACTGGAAGATCGCATTAAACGTATGCTGGAACAATTGGAAAAAGATTAGATTTGCAGAGTGACGGAAAAGCTGCAAATTAATGGTCAAAATTTCTCCCTGCACCCGAGCGGAGCCATGTTCTGGGAAGAGCAGGAGGCGCTGCTTATAAGTGATGTGCACCTGGGGAAGATCTCACATTTCAGGAAATTTGGCAGTGCTGTTCCACAAAAAGCCATTGCCGAAAATTTTAGAAGACTTACTGCAGCTGTTGAATATTTTAATCCGGTGAACCTGCTGTTTATGGGAGATTTGTTCCACAGTTCCCTCAATGCAGAATGGGATCTCTTTGCCGCGTGGATTGAAGAACAATCTGCGAAAGTTATTTTGATAGCAGGAAATCACGATATAATTTCAGAAAATAAATACGAGCAGTTAGGAATTAAAATTTATTCTGAAATTTCACTTAATGGAATTTTGCTTACCCATCACCCTGAAATAAGGGAAGAGCATTTCAACATCTGCGGTCATTTACATCCCGGTTTTAAGTTAAGAGGACGGGGCAGGCAATCTCTCGGGCTACCTTGTTTCCATAAAATGGACAGGCAACTTATTATGCCTGCTTTTGGAGAATTTACTGGTAATTTCTGGATATCTCCTGCGGCCGATGATCAAATCTTTGCGATAACTAAAAAGGAAGTTATCCTGGTCTCTTAAATTATAAATATTCCATAATCTTCTGCAGTAAAGCAACTCTCCTTGTTATCTTTTTTTAACTTGTTGTGCAGCGGCAATTATTACATTTTGCTGCTGAAAATTTTAATAGTTCAAAAGCAAAAGTTTTATGGGTTATCTGCCAATTGAGAATTATGGAATAATTGGAGACTTAAATACAGTCGCGTTAATTGGCCTTAACGGTTCTATAGATTTTATGTGTTTTCCTAATTTTGATTCGCCCAGTATATTCGCTGCACTTCTGGATGATGAAAAGGGTGGCAGGTTTAAAATTTGTCCTGAGTTTAAAGAAATGAAGACAAAACAGCTGTACCTGCCTGATACCAATGTTTTGCTCACCCGGTGTCTTTCTCCTGAAGGGGTTGGAGAAATAACTGATTTTATGCTTAGAGAGGAGCTTTACGATGGCAAGGAAATTATAAGAAGGGTTACCACTATAAGGGGGGAAGTACCTTATAAAATGAAATGCTCACCCAGGTTCAACTACGGTAGAAGCAAATTTTCTGTTGAAAGAATTTCGGAAGTTGAAGTAATTTTTCGAAGTGAAGGAGACGACAAAACTGCACTACGCCTTATGAGTTCTGTTCCGCTAAAAGTGGAGGGAGAAGATGTTACGGCAGAATTCACACTCAAGCCTACAGAAATTGCCGATTTCCTGCTTGAGGAGGTAAAGAACGAGTATCCTTCTGAAAGGGATTTTAAAGGATTCGTCACCCAAAGCCTGTTTGATACAGTAAATTACTGGAAAGACTGGATTGCGCAGTCAAATTATACAGGTAGATGGAGAGATATGGTAAACCGCTCTTCCCTTGTTCTCAAGTTACTTACCAGTCATAAATATGGATCTATTGTAGCAGCTCCCACCTTTAGTCTTCCCGAAAGTATTGGTGGCGGAAGGAATTTTGACTACCGCTACACCTGGATAAGAGATGCCTCATTTTCAATTTATGCACTGATACGTCTGGGTTATACCAAGGAAGCGGGAGCTTTTATGAATTGGGTAGAAAAATTGTGTGAGGATATAAAGGGACAGAACCGCCTGGGGATCATGTATTCTATAGACGGAAAAAAGAAACTGGAAGAATGGGAACTTGAGAATTTTGAAGGTTATAAAGAATCCTCTCCCGTAAGAGTTGGGAATGAGGCATACGGCCAGCTACAGTTAGATATTTACGGAGAGTTAATGGATTCTGTATACCTGTACAACAAATACGGAAATCCTATTTCTTATGATTTTTGGAAAAACCTGGAGAAGCAAATTGACTGGCTGAGTGAAAACTGGAAACAGCCTGACGAAGGAATTTGGGAAGTCCGGGGTGGCAGAAAGAATTTTTTATATTCAAGGCTGTTATGCTGGGTGGCTTTTGACAGAGCTATTAAAATTTGTGAAGCAAGATCTTTCCCGCTCAATGAAAAATGGCGGAAAGAGCGGGATATTATTTTCAACAGCATTTTTTCTGAATTCTGGGATAAAGAAAAGAAGTCTTTTATGCAATATCCCGGATCTGACACTGTAGATGCATCTACTTTGCTGATGCCGCTGGTGAGATTTATAAGTCCAACCGATCCGCGATGGCTTTCTACTTTAGACAGAATAGAGGACGAACTGGTCTCTGACTCTCTAGTCTACAGGTATAGACCCGGAAAAGCTGCAGCCGATGGTTTTGTAAGTCACGAAGGGACTTTTTCTATGTGTAGCTTTTGGTATGTGGAATGTTTGTCCCGGGCAGGACAACTTGAGAAAGCAAGATTCTACTTTGAAAAAATGATGGGTTATGCTAATCACGTAGGTCTATATGCTGAACAATTAGGTTTCCAGGGAGAGCATCTGGGGAATTTTCCACAGGCATTTACGCATTTGGGATTAATAAGTGCTGCGTATAACCTGGATCAACAATTGAACGACAGCCGAAATAAAGATGTAAATTATTAATTATGAAAGCCATTTCTTTAGTACCGGGTACGACCAATATTTCTCTTGATGAAGTAGCAGAACCTATAATTACACGTCCAGACGAAATTAAAATGCAGGTGATAAGAGTAGGAATTTGTGGGACGGACAGAGAAGAAGCGAGTGGTGGCAGGGCCGATCCTCCTGCAGGTAAAGAAGAACTCATCATAGGCCATGAAATGTTTGGGCAGGTGATTGAAGTAGGTGCCGGGATTTCTTCAGTAAAAAAAGGAGATTACGGCGTTTTTACAGTAAGGCGTGGTTGTGGAAAATGTAAAGCCTGTACAAACAACCGCAGTGACATGTGCTTTACCGGAGACTATACTGAAAGAGGAATAAAGGCAGCTGACGGTTTTCAGTCTCAATTTGTTGTGGATACTGAAGAATACTTCATTCCTGTTCCCGAAGAAATAAAGGAGCTGGGAGTTTTGACAGAACCCATGTCTGTGGCTTCTAAAGCCATAGACGAGGCAATGATCGTGCAGGGAGCGAGATTCAAAGACTTCGAAAATCCTTCGGAATGGTTCAAAGGAAAAAAAGCTTTAGTAGCCGGAATAGGAGCTATTGGTATTTTAGCTGCTTTTGCATTAAGATTACGAGGTGCAGAAGTTTACGGAATGGACATAGTTGACAGGACAACATTAAGGCCGCAGGTGCTGGAGCAAATCGGCGGGAAGTATGTTGATGGAAGGGAAGTACAGGTAACAGATCTTGATGATTACCTGGGAGATATGGATTTTGTTTTTGAAGCCGTGGGTTATGCAGAGTTGCAAATTGAATTAATTGATGCCCTTGGAGTTAATGGTATTTATGTTGCCACGGGAATTCCGGCTGGGAATCGTCCTATTACTCTGGATGGTGCAGATCTCATGAGGCAACTGGTGCTAAAGAATCAGATTGTTTTAGGAAGCGTGAATGCAAGTATAGATCATTATAAAATGGCGGTACAAGATATACATACCTGTCACAAAATATGGCCGGAGGCTATCAGCAGAATAATTACTGAACGTGTTCCCTATACAGATTTTGATAAAGCCTTACATCATCATTCAGTAGATGAAATCAAAGTTGTAGTAGAGTGGACTTGAAGTAGAGCTATGCAATAGCCAGCACTAATTTGCTGATGCAGATTTAATAACACAAATTCGGTAGCGCGGATTCGTTAGCGCGGATTTGTAATCCGTGCAGTACTTCAGCAATTCAATAAAAAGAAGTATTTTAGTTAACCAACCAAAATTTCTTCCGATGACACGAAATCTTTCGGTGTTAAATCTGCTTTCGGTAATTTTAATGATAATCGTGAGCTACTACTCACAGGCAATTCGGTTAAACAATAACACTATAGGGGGAGTAAGTGACTATTACGAGAACCTCTTCACTCCTGCAGGATATGCTTTTAGTATCTGGGGCTTAATTTATGTGGCATTGTTGGTCTACTGTATCTTCCAGCTTAACCGTGTCTTCGTAAGTGAAAAAGAGACAGATTTTATTCTTCAAACGGGACCCTGGTTTATTATTGCCAATATTGCCAATGCAGCCTGGGTAGTGGCGTGGCTGTATGAAAACACGTTTTTATCGGTAATCCTTATGTTCATCATTCTGGGAAGTTTGATCAAGATCATACTCAATACTAACATGGAAAGATGGGATGCTCCTCCCAAAATTATTGCCTTTACCTGGTGGCCAATTTGTTTTTATTCCGGCTGGATCACCGTTGCGGCTGTAGCAAATGTTTCTGCGCACCTTACCAATATAGGATGGAGACAGTGGTTCCTGAGTGAACAACAATGGATGATAATTATGCTGGTGGTGACTGTAATTATTAACCTGCTCATTGTCTACAGGAGAAACATGCGAGAGTTTGCCCTGGTAGGAATCTGGGCGCTTGTGGCAATTTATGTGCGGCAGATTAACGATAATCCCGGAGTGGCTTATACGGCACTTGCAGGCGGAATAATTATTTTTTCTTACGTGAGTTACCACGGCTATGTGAACAGGAAATCCAACCCTATGTTTCAATTGGTGGCGGGGGAGAATAATGAGGCTGACTAATAAGAAGCTCTCTTTCAATTAGAAATTGCGGATTGACAATGGCAGTTGAAGTTGGCTAGGATTGCAAATCCGGGCCAACAAGTCTTCATATAACAATAAAAGCGCGGTGATAGCGCAGAGATAGCGCGGATTTGCAATCCGTGCTATATATTGCTGAACATCGTACTACACCATACTTTTCATATCGTTCCCCCAGCTAGGATATGCAAAAATCATATTTTTGAGTTCTTCCATGGTCACTTTTCCTGCCATAGCAATTGAAAACATATTGATCACTTCCCCGGCTTCAGGACCTAAAAGATGTGCTCCCAGAATTTGGCTAAGTTTTTACATCTGTTATTGTTTTGTAAGCATAATAGTTTTCATTGATTCGTTTTGCATTGAACCACTCTCCGGCTTCTTTATACTCTACTCTTACTTCAAAACCTTTTTCTTTGCAGCTGCTTCAGAAAGTCCTATGGAAGCAAGATTTGGTAAGGTAAATACCACCGAAGGCTGGGGCGGGTATTTTATTTTCTCAAAGCCCTTCTCCTTTAAAACATTTTTTGCCACCACTGCAGACTCATAAGAAGATAACGGGGTGAGCGGCAATCCTTCACTGTCAGAAACATCTCCGCAGGACAATACATTTTTGTTGCTTACACTCTGCAGAAATTCATTTACCACTATTCCTTTTTTGCTGAATTTCACGTTTCCTTTTTCGAGATCCAGGTCTTCTATGGAAGGTACTCTGCCGCTGGTATTAAAGATCAATTCAGCGGTTGCTGTAATATCTTTCTCGTTTTGTTTTGCGGTTACCCGGAAATTTTTCTGCAGTTTCTCAATTTTTTCGACTTCAGCATTAAAAATAAATTTTACCCCGATTTCTTCTGAAGCTTTCTGTAGAAGCCCCACCAAATCTTCATCAAAATTTGAAAGAGGTCTTGGTGCCAGGTCCATTACAGTGACTTTTACTCCCATTCTGGCGGCAATATGAGCGAATTCCATTCCTATGTATCCTGATCCAATAAAAAGCATGGAAGCGGGTAATTTTGGCAGATTTAAAAAGTCTTCACTTTTTAATGCATATTTTTTCTCCTGCTATATTGAGTGGTCGCGCTACCTGTCCCGTAGCAATCACTATTTTTTTCGCTGTAACCGTTTTCCCTTCTACAGAGAGAGTGTTTTCATCCAGGAAGCGAGGAGATTGATGATAAAGTTCAATTCCTTTTTCTAGGAGATCTTTCTCCGTTGCGGCGGGAACAGCATTTACAAAAGTTTCCTTGAAGGTCATCAGGTCTTCCCAGCTGGTTTCCGGCAGGGCAGCTATTCCCTTTCCCTGCATTTTTCTTGCACGGTCTAATATTTCTGTGAGTCCCAATAAAACTTTTTTAGGATCACAGCCGCGGTTAGGGCAGGTGCCGCCATACTCGCGGTTATCGGCTATTGCTACTTTTAACCCTTTATCGGCACTGGATTTTGCCACAGTTTTACTTACTGTGCCTGTCCCAATTACGAAAACATCGTATTCTTTAAATTTTGCCATTTCCTAGTATAGACCAACAAATTACAGAAAAAAGGCAGGCTTACAGGATAGGATTAGGAATAATATAACCTTTCGGGTAGGAGGTGCTGCTCTGGAAAATTCTGTTTTTATTGGGTTTAGAAGCCTCGGAAGAAGATAATTACAAATTAATATTAATGTTTTGTGAAGCAAAGCAGCAGCGTTTATCTTTGCGTTAATGAGTAAATCTATTATCGCCCAAAATTTTGCACGGTCTCTGCAACAGCAGAAACTGCAAAAATCTATTGCCGCTTCTCAAGATTCCAAAACAAATATTCACCTGAGAGGCCTTGTTGGCTCTGCACTTTCCTTTGTTGTTGCTAATGCTTTTGAAGAAGCCGATGCTCCTTTTTTACTGATCTTTAATGATAAAGAAGAAGCAGCCTATTACCTGAATGATCTTGAACAATTAATTGGAGAGAAAAACGTGCTTTTCTACCCCGGAAGTTATCGTCGGCCTTACCAGATCGAGGAAACTGATAATGCTAATGTTCTTCTTCGGGCAGAGGTTTTAAACCGGATCAACTCCAGGAAAAAGCTAAGCTCTAATAGTTACTTATCCCGATGCTCTTTTTGAAAAAGTAGTAACCCGTAAGGAACTTGAAAAAAGCACCCTTAAAATTGCTTTAAATGACAATCTTTCTATAGATTTTGTCAACGAAGTTCTTTTTGAGTACAAATTTAAAAGAGTAGATTTTGTAACTGAACCCGGAGAGTTTTCGGTGCGAGGCGGTATTATAGATGTGTTTTCCTTTAGTAACGATGAACCTTATAGGATAGAATTTTTTGGGGATGAAGTAGACAGCATCAGGAGTTTTGATGTGGAGACGCAACTTTCTACAGAGCAGGTAAAGAAAATCTCCATTATGCCCAATGTGGAGAACAAAAGACTGGATGAAACGAGAGAAAGTTTCTTAAAATATGTGTCCTCCAATACGGTGGTATTCGTAAAGAATATGGATCTGCTTTCTGCTCAAATGGATAAGCTTTTTGAAAAAGCAATAGAGGCTTTTGAAAAACTTCCTTCGGAAGTAAAGCACGGTAAACCGGAAGAGCTTTTTTGTAATGCAGATACTTTTCAGAAGCAACTTAAAGATTTTGCGCTGGTAGAACTGGGGAATCAGAATATCCTTCAGGGCGGCGGTACCAAACGAAAAACCACAGGCGATGATTTTCAGGATGATGCAGTCATTTCCTTTGATACAAAACCACAACCTTCCTTTAATAAGCAATTTGATCTTCTAATTGATAACCTGATCGAGAATCAGGAAGCCTGGCTTTAAGAATTTTATCTTTTGTGTAAGCGAACAACAGGCAAAACGTTTCCACGACATCTTCGATGATCAGGACCGGGAGGTAAAATACCAAACTGTGGTACTCTCGATGTACCAGGGTTTCATTGATGATGCCGCTAAAATGGTTTGTTATACAGATCATCAGATCTTTGAACGTTACCACAAATTCCAGCTTAAGAACGGCTATGCCAAGAAACAGGCAATCACACTCAAAGAGCTTACAAATCTTGAAGTAGGGGATTATGTAACCCATATCGACCACGGAATCGGAAAATTTGGAGGACTTCAGAAAATAGATGTGGAAGGGAAGATGCAGGAGGCGATAAAACTGATCTATGGAGAACGCGATATTCTATACCTGAGCATTCACTCGCTGCACAAAATTTCGAAATACAACGGAAAGGACGGGAAACCTCCTAAAATTTATAAACTTGGCAGCAACGCCTGGAAGAATTTAAAGCAGAAGACCAAAGCGAGAGTAAAGCACATTGCTTACAACCTTATAGAACTTTACGCGAAGAGAAGACTGCAAAAAGGATTTGCTTTTGGACCTGATTCCTATCTGCAGCACGAGCTGGAAGCTTCTTTCATTTATGAAGATACTCCGGATCAGTCAACAGCAACTGAAGCTGTAAAACTGGATATGGAAAACGAGCGGCCAATGGATAGGCTGGTGTGTGGGGATGTTGGCTTCGGAAAGACAGAAGTTGCAATTCGCGCTGCTTTTAAAGCCGTAGACAATGGAAAACAAGTGGCGGTGTTAGTGCCCACAACAATACTTGCTTTTCAGCATCATAAAACATTTACAGAAAGGCTGAAAGATTTTCCTGTTACTGTAGATTATCTTAATCGTTTCCGGACTGCAAAAGAGCGAAAAGATACGCTGGAGGATCTTGAGAAAGGGAAAGTAGATATTATTATTGGTACTCACCAGCTGGTAAATAAAGCGGTGAAATTTAAAGATCTGGGTCTTTTAGTTGTTGATGAGGAGCAAAAATTCGGAGTAGCGGTAAAAGACAAGCTGAAAACCATAAAAGAAAATGTGGATACTCTTACGCTTACTGCGACACCAATTCCGCGTACGTTGCAGTTCAGTTTAATGGCTGCGAGAGATCTTTCTACCATTACCACTCCGCCGCCAAACAGGTATCCAATTGAAAGTCATGTTATTCGGTTTTCTGAAGAAACCATTCGTGATGCTGTGATGTATGAGATTCAGCGTGGAGGTCAGGTGTTCTTTATTCACAACCGGATTGAAAATATAAAAGAAGTCGCGGGAATGGTGCAGCGTTTGGTTCCTGATGCTAAAGTTGCTGTAGGACACGGACAAATGGAAGGAAAAAAGCTGGAGAAACTGATGCTTTCCTTTATGAACGGAGAGTTTGATGTGCTGATTTCTACAACAATTATCGAGAGCGGACTCGATGTCACCAATGCCAATACGATCTTTATTAATAACGCCAATAACTTCGGATTATCAGATCTTCACCAGATGCGTGGTCGTGTAGGCCGAAGCAATAAAAAAGCCTTCTGCTACTTTATTACTCCCCCGTATTCTGCTATGACCGATGATGCGCGTAAGCGTATCACCGCTCTTGAACAATTCAGCGAACTGGGCAGCGGATTTAATATTGCGATGAAGGATCTTGAGATCCGCGGTGCAGGAGATCTTTTGGGTGGAGAACAAAGCGGATTTATCAACGAAATAGGTTTTGATACATATCAGAAAATTTTAAATGAAGCCATTGAAGAGCTAAAGGAAAACGAGTTCAAAGATCTTTATGCAGAAAATGAGGATGTGGAAGGAAAAGTCTTTGTAAAAGACACTCAAATTGATACAGATTTCGAGTTGCTGTTCCCGGATGATTACATCAACAATATTTCTGAAAGATTAAATCTCTATACAGAATTAAACGGAATTCAAACCGAAGAGGAACTTCAGAAATTTGAAGGAAGACTGGTAGACAGGTTTGGGGAATTACCAACCCAGGCTGTGGACTTGCTGAACAGCGTGCGTATAAAATGGATAGCTTCCAAAAATCGGACTTGAAAAGGTAGTGCTGAAGCAGGGAAAATTAATAGGTTATTTCATTGCAGATCAGCAATCGAATTTCTATCAAACCAGTGCATTCTCGAAAGTACTGCAATATGTGCAAACCCATTCCCACTCCTGCACCATGAAAGAGAAGAAAACCCGTGCCGGGTTGAGGTTGTTGCTTACATTTGAAAAGATAACTTCTGTGGAGAGGGCTTTAAAAGTATTGGAGCCGTTAAAAGTTCCTGCGCAACCAAAGGAGGAATTAACGAAGTAGGAAAAAGCCCTCGCAAGTTTTCTATTGTTGAGGGCTTTATCCCTTAAAAAGGAGGATACGCTACTGCTTTACAGGCCGGGAAAAATTTACCTCCCGCAACACAATACTGTCATTCTTTATCTCATCTACATCTACAACAAAGATCACCACATCCTGCTCCCATCTATCTTCTTTTTCAAAGGTCTTGGCAATTTTAAGATAGGGTGTGGATCTAAAAAAATTAATATCCAAAACCGTTTTTTCTTTTAAAAAAGATTTTGGTTTATCTAGAATAGTAGGAGGTTTCCCTCCAAAGGTTTTATAGTTTTTTTGACTTTGGTTAAGATGTGAAAAACTAAATTCAAAGTCATACCCATTAACAGATTCCATTTGTTCTATATAATAGGTTGTAGATCTTTTAAGTTTTTCCTCCGGAGAGCCCGCTTGAACTGCTTGGGTAAAATCATCTTTTCTCATTTGGTCATAGGAATTATCGAACTCAATATAAAGGGTGTCTTTACTTTGAGAAAAAGTCATTGATGAAAAAAGAAGTGCATAACTTGCAATTAAAAATTTATTCATCAAAGCTGAGGTTTTTTGTAAATTCTGCTTTAGTTGCAGTTTTAGAAAGTAATTTCTTGTAAGGATCTTCCATAGTTGAACTTGTATATTCTAACAGTTGATTAATTAACCCCGCTGCCCAAAGTCTCCCGACTTTGAGCTTTTACCACAGAAATTAAATTTGCTGAAGTTACTGCCTTTAATATTCTCTAAAATGAGATGATTTTTTATATGTTTTTTATAAGTAAAGTGTCCTGGTGAGATTCAACGGGTAGATCATGATTTAAATTGGATAAAAATGCAGTAATACTGCTGCGCAAAATCTCCCGACTTTGAGCTGTACCACACAATTTAAGAAATTCTTTTTCTCAAGGTTTTTTGCCTTTGGCTTCGATTCCCAGATTTATTATTTAATTGAAGTTTTGCACTAGATCATTAGACCTCTTGCAGCTAGGAGAGTATAGCTGTCAAACTGTTAAAATACTTACTTTATATCTTGTATTTTATATTTAATATCTCCTATAATTTCAGTTTTAAAATGGGTAGTAAAAAGTTTATGAAAAAAAGCATCACTTATAAAACATTCATCTTCGACACATTCTTTGTAGGCTACCTGGAAACCTTCTAATTGTAAAGTATCAAAGATAAAAGGAATAAAAACTCCATCAGTAAGATTTGCTGCTAAATAATTCTCCAACTCCAGAAATAGAGATTGATAAGGACCAGGCACCGGGGAAACGGTGATTTTTTTTGTTCCCGTTCCAAAGGAATTAGGAACATATTTCTTGGGAAAATGCATCATACTGCCAGTTTCCACTAATTGAATTGAAAAATAATTATTTAAAAGAGAAACATAATAATGAAGTTCTATGGGATAGCCCAAATGATCTTCACCCATAGAAATAATACCGCCAGTACAGGGGACCTGGCCGCTTAGTCGCGCCTTTTACGTCCAGATGGAGTGCTTTGGCCAAATCATGATGAAAACCTTCCGTCCATCGCGATCTAAAATTTTCTGCATTTAAGATGTTATCCTGAATTATACTGTTTATTTTTTTAATTCCCGGAGACTTATTATAATCTGCTTGCTCCTTTTTCAGTCCGAGGGGATAGAACTTCTTTACTTCTTCATGTATTCCGGGAGAAAACTTTTGTAGCTCGTCTTCTTTAATTTTTTTAAATTGGATTAATTGGTGCATGAGGTATATATTATGGGCAATATGGAGCATTAGAAGTAGGAATATAAGCACATCCCCCTGCTGCGCAAAGTCTCCCGACTTTGAGCTGTACCACACAATTTAAGAAATTCTTTTTTCAAAAGTCTCCTGATCTTAAGGTCTACAATTATTTAATTTCACCTATAAAAGAAAGTTTTTGAAAAATCAAATTTAAATTTATACCCGCCAAAGAGAATCTTTACATACCAGTTTCCATTCATTATCCTCAAGTTTATAAAAATACAGATTACCACCTTCATTATGCGCATCTTCAACAAAAAGCCCACAAATATGATTTTTTGCGGTGAATATTATAGGATAGGATACTTTCCTGCTTGCTGCATTGGGTGCTTTTTCATAAGTTTCATGCAGTAGGAATTTCCGGTTGAGTACATTTTTAGAAAATTTATTTTCATCAAGCCTCTTGCTTTCCAGACTGGCAAAGCGGTTATTCAACTCTTCCTGTTCCTCATTGTCCAATAACTTTTGAATTTCCTGACATTTTTTTTCAAAAATTGAGTCATTTAAAAATTCTGATAGTGTTACCTGTTTTGTCCACTCGAAGTTTGGATTGTCCTTTATTGATATCGTTTGATTATATAGAAACTTGCCTGAGTCTTCAATTTCGCCTAAAGCATAATGATGCTCTAAAAGACTGTAGATTTTTTCTTCTTTAAAAGTTTGCTTTTTCTGTGCCGCACAAGAAGCAAAAAGGAAGAAAGAAAGTAGGAAAAATCTGTTAGAATTCCTTGCCACGAGAGTCTTTACTTCCATCTTGTTCATTTTGTTTGGTTTCAATTTTACAGGATTAGAATTCTTTCTCATTGTCCCCCTGTTCTGCAGAAGCTTCTTTACCCCACAATTTAAGTAATTCTTTTTCCTCAAGATCTTACAACCACAGCAAATTTGAAATTTCTCAGGTTGAAAGAAATCTTGAATAACATGCAGCTAGCCTCTTACTCCTAATTTCAATTTCATTTGAAAACACAGTTCTTTTAAAAAATTGTATTACCCTTACATTTGCTATAAAAATATATTGTTGTTATTTATATATGTAAGCAATTATTAAAGATAGTTTGTTATTGAAAACTAATAAGGCCATATTTGTATTGTAATTTAAAATTAAATATTGTGTGCGGAATTGTATGTGCTTTTGAATTGAAAGAGTCTTCTGAAAAACTGAGACCACAATTGTTGAATATGGCAAAATGCCTGCGCCACCGCGGACCGGACTGGAGCGGGATCTATAGTAACGAGAAGGCGATATTGGCTCATGAAAGACTGGCCATTGTTGATCCTACTTCGGGGAAACAGCCATTGTTTAGTGAAGATAAAAATTTGATACTTGCCGCAAATGGTGAGATATATAACCACAAAAAATTACGGAAGCAGTTCGATGGCCGTTATAACTTCCAAACGCAGAGTGATTGTGAGGTAATTCTTGCCCTTTATAAGGAAAAAGGTACTCAATTCCTGGATGAACTTAACGGGATCTTCGGTTTTGCTATTTATGATGTGGAGAATAACGAATATTTCATCGCCCGCGACCACATGGGAATTATTCCGCTGTACATAGGCTGGGATAAGAATGGAACTTTTTATGTCGCTTCCGAATTGAAAGCTTTGGAAGGTCATTGTACCAAAATAGAGCTTTTCCCTCCGGGTCATTACCTGTCGAGCAAGGAAGAAGGATATCAGCGTTGGTACCAGCGGGACTGGATGGATTATGAAAATGTAAAGGACAACGAAACCAGTATTCAAGACCTTCGGGAAGCACTGGAAGCTGCTGTGCACCGTCAGTTAATGAGTGATGTTCCTTACGGGGTGCTACTTTCCGGCGGACTGGATTCTTCCATTACTTCAGCATTAGCTAAAAAATATTCAGATAAACGTATTGAAAGTGACGATACCGATGCTGCCTGGTGGCCACGACTCCATTCCTTTGCTACTGCCTTGAAGGCTCACCCGATCTTGCCGCGGCAAGAAAAGTGGCAGAGCATTTGGACACGGTGCATCACGAGGTGAAGTTTACTATTCAGGAAGGAATTGACGCGATTAGAGATGTTATTTATCAGCTGGAAACTTATGATGTTACCACTATAAGGGCTTCTACTCCTATGTATTTAATGGCCCGTGCTATTAAAGCTATGGGGATTAAAATGGTACTTTCCGGTGAGGGTGCCGATGAGATCTTCGGGGGATATTTATATTTTCACAAAGCACCAAGTGCAAAGGATTTTCACGAAGAGACAGTAAGAAAGCTGGATAAATTACATCAGTACGATTGTTTAAGAGCAAATAAATCTCTTTGCGCCTGGGGAATAGAAGGAAGAGTGCCGTTCCTGGATAAAGAATTTATGGATGTCGCTATGAGGTTAAATCCTAAAGATAAGATGATCGTAAAGGGAGAACGCATTGAAAAGTGGGTACTGAGAACCGCTTTTGAAGATTATCTGCCTGCCAGTGTTGCCTGGAGACAGAAAGAGCAATTCTCGGACGGAGTTGGTTACAGCTGGATCGATACTTTAAAGGAAATGGTGAATGCGCAGGTAAGCGATGAACAGCTTAAAAATGCCCACTTCAGATTCCCGGTACAACCACCAAAAAGCAAAGAAGAATATTTCTACCGTTCTATATTTTCAGAACACTTCCCAAGCGATGCCGCTGCACTTTCTGTACCTTCGGTACCTTCTGTTGCCTGCAGTAGTCCCACTGCTCTGGAATGGGATGAATCTTTCAGGAATATGAATGATCCTTCAGGAAGAGCTGTGGCGAATGTACATTCTGAAGCTTATCAAAAAGAAGTTGCCAAGGCTGAATAATTTAGTTTTGATATACCTATTAACCTCACAGGTCTTCAAGACCTGTGAGGTTTTTTTATTAACGAGAATAGGGAAATTTCAGGTTTACTTAAACAAAACAGGTCGGGGTTTCCCGAATTCGAAATCCTGAAATCCAAAGTCGTTTGTATTAAAAGTGTTCGTTCGGAACAAATTGTTTCCACGACCAGGCATTTCAGGAAAAAATGAGAAGGAGAGCTGGAAAGTATCAAACACCAGGTAATCATTACTTATAATAAAACCTACGCCTATTGAGTTATAGATTTCACTATTAGCAATTTGCCTTTGCTCATCACCAATTGCGGCCATAGTATAGTTGAGGTAAGGGTTTAACCTGAAGCCCCATAAATTCCAGGGAGCATAAAACTGTGTTTGAAGGGTTAGCAGGAATTTTCTCGTACCATAGAGCGAGCTGTGAAAGCCCTGAACACCTATATTGGAAATATCCTCATAATCTGGTCCGTAAAAACCTAAAATATTTCCATGTTCGTTAACCGTGAGCCTGTCGCCAAACGAATTTAAGCGGTTTCTCCCCCAGATAAGTTGTGGTTTCACAAATTGGCGCATCTTCCAGGTAGGGTTAAGATCAATCAACTTTGTGAAATAATTGGCCTGGAAGGAATAGGTAGTTTGTTCGGTTCTCTTGTTTCCTAAATAAGTTCCTGCCTCAAAATTAGTGCTGAGGAAACCCCAGCTAAAATAATCTCCATAAGCCACACGTCCACCCAGGTATAAGCGGCCATGCCCGTTCTTGCGTTGGTGTCCTGCGGTTATGCCGTAGATCGTGCCTACTGGTACATCTTCAATAATCCCATAATTAAAAATATACTGGTCTTCCACATACTGCCTTGAAGTGATTCCAATTCCCGCCAGGTAAAAGGTTTCACCTGAAAAAAATCCAATACTGTCAAATTCTGCTGAAGGTTTTTCGCGATAATCTACATTGAGCATTCTTGCGGAAGTAATGAGATTGGTTGTGCGATCATCCTGAGTATTTCCTTTAAAAATCCGGAAGGAGTGTCCTCCCCAGAAATCGTATGTGTTGTATTTAAAACTCTCCAGTTCCATCTCCTGCAAAGGATTTTGCAAAGAATCTTTCCTGTAGTGTTGATCCAGATAAATACCTCCTGCCCATCGGGTAAAAGGGGAATAAAAGTTTCTTTCGGCATTAAAACCTTTATAGTAAGATTCATCAATATTTCTTAAATACCTAAGGCTTGTTCTTATGTAAGTATTCTTGAGATTAGGTATGGTATAACCCAAATCATAAGCATTATCCCCCTCGTCAAACTTTCGGGTAAAGCGAGTACGGAATTCGTGTCCTGTACCTGCAAAATTTCTTTCTTTCAGTCCAACCGAAGTATGATCTGGTGAAAAGGATCCTTCAGGAATAATGCTCCAGGAATCCAGTACTCTCACCGTTACATCTACAGAATCTCTATTTTTTCCATGGATAAACTGAGGCTTTACAAGGACACTCCTCACATGGGAGCGGGAACGTATTAAACGTTCTGACTCTTTGAGCAAAAGAGAGTCCAGGGGAGTGTTTTCCTTAAATAAAAGAAGATCCCGAATGGGAGCGTGATTGGTCTTTTTATGCACTTTATTACCTACAGCCTCTGCCCAGTTTCTGGGTTTTGAAACGGTATCATATATTGAATAGCCAAAGGGATCCAGAGTTTGAATAATAATATTCCTAATCACTTTACCCTGGTATGGCCTAAAATTTATTGACTTCCTTACCCTAATACCGGATCTTTTACTCTTGCTCGTAGGTTTAAAAACAAGATTATGAAGCATTTTAGTGAACTTCCTTTTTTGAGAAAATTCTTCAATCTTTTTATAAATTTCTACAGAATCCTTTTCTGTTTTATTTTCCTGGGATAATACAGGAAAGATAAAGCAGAGGAAGAATAAGAAGAAAAAGGAAATTTTTATATATTTCATGCTTTATACAGGGAGCAAAAGGTTTAGGGCGATCTTTGCCGGAAATAAATTAATAAAAATAGATTTAAATATGAGTTAATGAAACGGCCATCTATTTACTTAATCAAAATGTAAAAAAGCATCTTCTAAATGTTCCAGCCGGGTGCCGGATTTGTTTTTAATTATAGCTACAATGTCAAACCGAACCTCCACATCCATCTCATTAGCTGTCACAAAATGGTCTACTGCTTTGACCAGTCGCTGAATTTGGCGACCCTTAAGAAACTCCTGCGGATTTCCAAAATCAGGGGTGCTTCTGGTCTTTACCTCTACAATAGCCAAAATACTATCCTTTCTCGCTATAATATCTACTTCAGCTTTTTGGTATATAAAATTTCTTGCAACAATTTCATATCCTTTCTTCAGTAAAAATTCTACTGCCAGATCTTCTCCCTTTTTGCCAAGTTCATTGTGTGCTGCCATACCTATTGAGGAATAAAACTAGTAAAAGTAGCTTATTCTCAATATTTTACAAATGGATTGGCTAAAGTTTATATATTATCGTTTGCACTTTCAAATTAAGCTTGGCTATTTCTTCGGGAGTAGCTTCAATTATATGGTCGCCATAATGGTCATTTTTTGTTTCCCCTTCGGGAGATACAAACACTCTAAGGTTACTATCTTCAAGTTTTCCATCATTCCACATTACAGCGCCACTATAATCCCAACCAAAACCATAAAAGGAAATCTCCTTTTCATTCAATTTGTTTAATTCATCGTAGGTGGTACCTATTTTTAAACCTGTTGATGATTTCCATTTTCCATTACCTGAGAACCTGATATCATTTACTTCAGTTTTAGCAGAATTCTTCCAGGTGATCTGCACCTCATCAGGCGTATCGGCATACAGGATGGAGTAGGGCATTTCTACTGTGCCTTCTTCAAAAACACCCACGTCTTCTCTTGCATTAGCCTCCGGGTATATTCTCTTAAGTTCTTCAGCATCTAATTTTGCAAGGCTTTCCAGTATAAATTTATCTTCAGTTGCTTAGTTTCGTACTTTTACACGAGTAAATTCCCACAAGTAAAAGCAAAACAAAAATTTTTCTCATTATGGTTAAGTTTGGGATAAAATTAGACACATTTCCCGCTCCGGCACTGTCTTTTACAAGAATTTAACGCGTAATATAAGGCAGTTGCTTACCTTTACACCCTTAAAATTTTAAGATGAATAAACCTTCACAACGATACACTATTACCGCTGCTTTGCCCTATACCAATGGGCCTATTCATATTGGTCATCTTGCAGGAGTTTATGTGCCTGCCGATATTTATGCCAGATTTTTAAGGATGCAGGGGATTGATGTTGCTTTTGTTTGTGGGAGCGATGAACATGGGGTTGCTATCCCGATGAAAGCCAAGAAAGAAGGAATCACTCCACAAGAGTTGATAGATAAATATCACTCTATTATAAAACAGTCATTTGTAGACTTTGGGGTATCATTTGATAATTATTCAAGGACCTCGGCCGATGTACATCACAAAACAGCTTCTGAATTTTTCAGAAAATTATATGACGAGGGGAAATTTATAGAAGATACAAACGAGCAGTTGTACGACGCTGAAGCCAATCAATTTTTGGCCGACAGATTTGTAACCGGAACCTGCCCGAAATGTGGCAATCCTGAAGCTTACGGAGACCAGTGTGAAAACTGCGGAACGTCTTTAAACGCGACAGATCTCATCAATCCCAAATCGGCTATTACAGGTTCTGTGCCTACAATGAAACAAACCCGCCACTGGTATTTACCTTTAGATCAGTATGAAAGCTGGCTGAAAGAGTGGATTATCGAAGGACATAAGAGAGACTGGAAAGTTAATGTGTACGGACAGGTTAAATCCTGGATAGATGACGGGTTAAGAGCTCGTGCCGTAACCCGTGACCTGGATTGGGGAATTCCTGTACCTGTTGAAGGAGCTGATGGAAAGGTACTTTATGTATGGTTTGATGCGCCTATAGGATATATTTCTTCTACCAAGGAATGGGCAGAGAGAGAAGGTAAAAACTGGGAGGATTACTGGAAAGCTGATGATACAAAGCTGGTACATTTTATTGGGAAAGACAACATCGTGTTTCACTGTGTAATTTTTCCTATAATGCTTAAAGCTGAAGGTAGCTATATCCTTCCTGAAAACGTTCCTGCCAACGAATTTCTTAATCTGGAAGGAAAAAAATTGTCAACTTCTAAAAACTGGGCAGTTTGGCTGCACGAATATTTACAGGATTTTCCGGGTCAGCAGGACGTGCTGCGATATGTTTTAACAGCAAATGCACCGGAGACCAAAGACAATGATTTTACCTGGAAAGATTTCCAGGCGCGGAATAATAATGAACTGGTGGCAATTTTCGGAAATTTCATAAACCGCGTGGTTGTACTAACCGACAAATATTACGAAGGAGAAGTACCTGCTCCGGGAGCATATACTGAAGTTGATGAAGAAACACTGGCGACTTTAAGAGCCTATCCTTCAGTGATAGCGAGCTCTATAGATAAATACAGGTTTAGGGAAGCGCAGGGCGAATTGATGAACCTGGCAAGGCTGGGGAATAAATATCTGGCAGATGAAGAACCGTGGAAGCTGATAAAAACTGATGCCGAACGCGTAAAGACAGTAATGTATGTGGCACTACAAATAGCTTCAGCACTGGCAACTTTGAGTGAGCCTTTTCTGCCGTTTACTTCAGCAAAACTGAAGAAGATCCTTAATATGGAACAGGATGAAAAGAGTCTTTCTTCAGGAACTTTATGGAATGAAATTGCTACAAAAGAAGCCTTGCTGGCCGCAGGGAACAAAATTGGAAAGGCAGAACTGCTTTTCAGCAAAATAGAAGATGAACAAATTCAGGAACAATTGAACAAATTGGAAACAACTAAAGCCGCTAACGAAGCCGAAAATAAGAAAGTGGAGCCACAAAAAGAAACTGCAACCTTTGAAGATTTTTCTAAAATGGACCTGCGGGTTGGAACTATTGTGGAAGCCACTAAAATGCCTAAAGCTGATAAGCTTTTGGTTCTTAAAATTAATACCGGGATAGACACCCGTACAATAGTATCGGGAATTGCACAAAGTTTTAAGCCTGAAGAGATCATTGGCAAAAAAGTTACTGTACTGGTCAACCTCGCTCCAAGAAAATTAAGAGGAGTAGAGAGTGAAGGAATGATCCTAATGACAGAAAATGCAGAAGGAAAGCTTGTTTTTCTTAATCCTGACACAGAAGGAGTGGAGAACGGGGCAGTTATTTCGTAAATTGATCTTTCAAAAGGTCTCGATTGCGCTCGACATGACACTGGTTTTTGTTGACAATGTAGGGCGTTATCTGTAGTTCCATGTCACCCCGAGCGCAGTCGAGGGGTTATTATGAATACTACACTTAATTAAGTACTGAACCTTTATTTTAAATTTAGAAATGAAACGTTATTATGTATACATAGTAGAATGTTCAGACAATTTGCTGTATACAGGAATAACGAACAATATTTCCAGAAGGATAGAAGAACATAATGCGGGATTAAACCGAACTAGCTTCACATATAAAAGAAGACCTGTTATGTTGAAATTCCACCAGGAATTTAATGATGTTAACCAGGCAATATTTTTTGAGAAGAAAATAAAAAAGTGGAGTGCTCAGAAGAAAAGAGCTTTAATTGGAGGCGAGTTTGAATTACTTCAAATTTTAGCAGAGTGCAGGAATGCCAGCCATTCTGATTACAAACCGGAAGAATAACATAATCAGTTATTAACCTCTTGTCACCCCGAGCGCAGTCGAGGGGTTACCTGGGAAGGAAGAATAATTTTACTAAATGAGGAGGTCTCGACTGCGCTCGACCTGACATTAACTAAAATTAATGAGAGAACGGTTGTCCACATAATAAGCATGCTCAGAATCGCCTACCACACAATCTACAAACATCCTTTACCGGAAGGTCACAGATTTCCAATGGAAAAATATGAGCTGCTGCCGAAACAATTATTGCACGAAGGCACCTGTACGCCTGAAAATTTCTTTGAACCTGAACTTAGCTGCCGATGAACATATTCTTGCTGTTCATACTGCGGAATATTTACAGAATTTAAAGGAGCTTACTGTTAACCCCCGGGCCGTTCGAAAAACAGGTTTTCCTCTTTCTGAAGCTTTGGTACAAAGGGAAATAATTATTGCCGGAGGAACCATTAAAGGAGCAGAACTTGCTTTGAAAAATGGGATTGCATTAAATATAGCGGGAGGTACCCATCATGCCTATTCGGGTCACGGTGAAGCTTTTTGTTTGCTGAACGATCAGGCAATAGCCGCGAGATTTCTTCAGAAAAACAACTTAGCGAAAAAAATTCTCATTGTAGATCTGGACGTACATCAGGGAAATGGAACTGCAGAAATTTTTGAAGGAGATGATTCTGTTTTTACCTTTAGTATGCATGGGAAGAATAATTATCCATTTAAGAAAGAAACTTCAGATCTTGACATTCCTCTCCCTGATGGTACTTAGTGACGCTGAATATCTCAAAATTCTCAAAAATATCCTGCCGCAGCTTATCCAGGAACAAAAGCCGGATTTTATTTTCTACCTGAGCGGAGTAGATATAATTTTAACAGATAAACTGGGGAAATTGGGTTGTACTGTAGACGGCTGTAAAGAAAGAGATCGTTTTGTATTGGAAACTTGCCGCGATCATAGTATTGCGGTTCAGATAAGTATGGGGGGAGGTTACTCTCCGGACATCAGGACAATAATTGAAGCTCATTCCAACACTTACAGATTGGCGAAGGAACTTTATTTTTAGGCAAATTTCAAAATAAGGGGTATAAAAAATTTCACATACCTCTCTCATATCGTGAGGTTTAATTCTTATCTTTAATCGCCCTACCTCATTAAGAATCATTTAATTATTAAGTTATGAAGAAGCTAACAGTCCTTCTGGTGTTGCTTGTGTTCTGCTTTCAGGAACAGAATGCTCAAAATTTTAAGGCAGATGATATCAATATCGAGTACGAGCGATTTGTTCTGCCCAATGGTTTAAAACTCCTGGTTCACGAGGATCCAAAGGCTCCTATAGTAGCCGTAAACGTTTGGTACCACGTCGGTTCTAAAAATGAGAAGCCGGGGAAGAGTGGTTTTGCACATCTTTTTGAACACTTGATGTTCAATGGGAGCGAAAATTTTAATGATGATTACTTTCAGGCGATAGAAAGAATTGGGGGAACTGATGTGAACGGAACAACCAACGTAGACAGGACCAATTATTTCCAGAACGTCCCGGTGTCTGCCCTCGACCAGGTTCTTTTTCTGGAGTCAGACAGAATGGGGCATATGCTGGGTGCCATTACTCAGGAGTTGCTTGATGAGCAGAGGGGAGTGGTACAAAACGAGAAGCGACAGGGAGAGAATCAACCATATGGTCAACAGTGGAATTATCTTACCCGTGCTCTTTATCCTAAGGGTCATCCATATTCCTGGACAGTAATTGGAGAAATGGAAGATCTAAATGCAGCGACTTTAGAAGATGTTCAGGAATGGTTCAAATCTTATTACGGTGCTGCAAATGCTGTCATTGCAATTGCTTACGACATAAAACCGCAGGAGGCCTATGATAAAGTACTTAAGTATTTTGGACATATTCCCCCGGGACCCACCATCGAGCGGCAGGAGAGAAATATACCTGAACATGGAACGGACACTTACCAGGTTTATGAAGATCGCGTTCCCGAAAGCAGGGTTCTTTTTGCCTGGAACACTCCTGAATTTGGGACGCGACAGGACATTCATATGGATCTTATAGCCGGAATATTAAGTAGTGGAAAGAATTCGCGGCTTTATAAGAAACTTGTTTACGAAGATCAAACAGTGGGTTATGTAAATGCTTATCAGGCTTCTGCGGAAATTGCCAGCAGATTTATTGTTTCTGCTAATGTTAAACCTGGAGAAGATGTGGAAAATGTAAGAACTACTCTTTTAGCTGAAATTGAAAATTTGATAAATAATGGACCTACAGAGGCTGAACTAAAGCGGGTAAAAGCCGAATACTTTGCAAATTTTATAAAGGGAATGGAAAGAATAGGTGGTTTTGGAGGAGTAAGCGACATCCTTGCTTCTAATGAAACTTATTTTGGCGATGCTTCTTACTATAAAACGGTTCTGGAATATGCCGAAGAAGCAACAGCAGAAGATCTTAAAAAAACTGCTCAGGAATGGCTAACAAAAGGGAAACACACACTTATAGCAAATCCATTTCCTGATTATACGGTAACTCCTTCAACATTAGACCGCTCCAGCTTACCTGAATTAGGAGTGGCCAAAAGCAGTAAGTTTCCTGAAGTAGAACGTGCAAAACTTTCTAACGGAATGGAAATCGTTCTTGCCAGAAGAGAAGGAGTTCCTACCATTGCTATGAATTTAATGTTCAACGCAGGCTATAAAACTGACCATCTGTCTAAACCCGGAACAGCAGCCCTGGCAATGAATTTACTGGATGAAGGCACTAAAAATATGGATGCCCTGGAAATAAGTGAAAAACTGCAATTATTAGGAGCCGATCTATATACAGGGTCTGACCAGGATATTTCATCTGTAGGAATGAGTACCTTAAAGCCAACCCTGGATGAAAGTCTCAGTTTGTTGGCAGATGTTGTTCTTAACCCTGCTTTCGATGAGAAGGAATTTCAGCGATTAAAAACAGAACAACTTAACGGTATAAAACGGGAGAAGTCACAGCTTAAGTGACAATGGCATTAAGATCAATGAATAAATATTTATATGGAGAAGATCATCCTTATGCCAACCCTTACACCAGTAGTGGCTATGAGAGTACTGTGGAAAATTTGACAAGGAAAGACGTGGTCGATTTTTATAACACCTGGTTGAAACCAAATAATGCAACATTGGTTGTGACAGGAGATGTGACTATGCAGGAACTGAAATCGAAATTAGAGAACTCCCTTAAAAATTGGAAGAAAGGTGATGTTCCCAATATTACTTTTAATGAACCCAAGCAGGCATCCGGAAACACTCTTTATCTAATCAACTTACCGGAGTCACAACAGACTGTAATTATAGCAGGTCACTTAACAGAAAAGTACGGAGACTTAAATGAACTGGCGGTAGAGCAAATGGTGAGCATCCTTGGTGGAGAATTTACCTCCCGTATCAACATGAATTTGAGGGAAGATAAACATTGGGCTTACGGAGCGAGCGGATTTGTAATGAACGCGCAACAGGAGAGGCCTTTTATATTATATGCCCCCGTACAAACCGACAAGACTGCAGAGTCTATCGTGGAGCTCAAAAAAGAAATTGAAGAATTTATTACTTCCAGGCTTAGCAACACAGGAGGAGCTTGATAAAGTGAAGACGAACAAAGTACTTGCACTTCCCGGCCAGTGGGAGACAAATTCTTCCGTCAACAGTTCTCTTTACAACCTTGTAAAGTACGATCTTGATGACGACTATTATCAGAGTTATGATGCTAATGTGAGGAATCTGCAAATAGGAGATTTACACGAGGTGAGTAAGATGGTGGTTAAGCCGAAAGAAATAAACTGGTTTGTAGTGGGAGACAGGGCAAAAATAGCGTCCAAATTGGATGAACTGGGATTTGATTCTATTATAGAAATAGATGCTGATGGTAAACCTCTTACTCCTGCTGTTAAGAAACAGGATGTGCCTGATCTTAAAAATTAGAAATTTTGGTTTAACTGAAGAAGCATCCAGGCTGTTCAAATAGCTTACAATTCGGGGAGGATTAATTGGCAGCAGAGCTGGCTCTTGAATGAATGCCATGAAAATTGCAGGAGGCATTCGTCTTTTACATTAAAAAGTAAAACTGAAGGGAGACCGAGAAGTCCGCAGTTATTTTTACCTTTTGGATGGGGACTTAACTTCTGAATTTTAATTAATACAAAATTTAATATGCGATTTGTAAACCGAATAATCTTTATAATTATTACCTCTTTTTATTGTTTCACATCTTTAGCCCAAACAGCGGAAGATAATTCTGGATCTGAAAAAATAAGGTTAAATCAAATAGGATTTTATCCTGAAGGACCTAAAACAGCGGTGATTTTGGGCGCAGAGAATCTGAATTTTGAGATATTAAAAGCAGATAGTAAGGAGGAGGTTTTCTCCGGAACCCTTTCGAAGGAAATGGAGTGGCCGCATAGCAAAGAAATGGTCCGGCAGGCAGATTTTTCCTCGTTTACCAAACCGGGAGATTATGTTCTGCACATTTCCGGAATAGGTAACAGCTTTACTTTTGAGATACGTGAAGATGTGCATCTGGAACCTGCAAAAGCCAGCTTAAAGGCTTTTTATTTTCAGAGAGCTTCTACAAATCTTACTGAAGAATATGCCGGAAAATGGGCCAGAGAGGTGGGACATCCTGATACTGCTGTAAAAGTACATAATTCGGCAGCTACGGAAAAAGACTTACTGGCTCTGAAATCTCGGGAGCGAAAGGATGGTACGATGCGGGAGATTATAATAAATATATTGTGAACAGCGGGATAACGATGGGCACCTTGTTGTCATTATATGAGGATTTTCCTCAATATATTGATACCATAAATCTGAATATTCCAGAGAGCGGAAACACAATTCCGGATCTGCTGGATGAAACCCTCCACAATCTTAGGTGGATGATGACCATGCAGGATGAAGACGGCGGAGTTTACCATAAATTGACCACTGCTGAATTTGAGGGAGCGGTGAAGCCTGAAGAGGCGGTTAATCAACGTTGGGTTGTGCAGAAAGGAACCGCTGCTACCCTGGATTTTGCAGCAGTTACTGCACAGGCCTCCAGGATATTTCAAGAATATCAGAAAGAATTACCCGGATTAGCAGACTCTTTGCTGGTGATGAGCAAAAAAGCTTATACCTGGGCCAAAGAAAATCCGGAAGTTGCTTATATCCAAAAGAATCTAAAAGAACTTACTATAAACACAGGCGCCTATGGAGATGGTAAATTTGCCGACGAATTTCAATGGGCTGCAATAGAATTATTTGTTACCACCGGAGATGAGAAGTTCTATAAGGATTCTGATATTGAAAAAGACGCTGTCGAAGCCTTTGGCATTCCATCCTGGCCAAATGTAAATACTCTTGCACTATATACTTTGGTAAGGAACAGAAATAAACTTAAGACAAATAGTATAGTTAATATTTCCTCCATTGAGAGTAAAGTAATTGAGATGGCAGAGGAACTGGTAGAACATTCTAAAGAATCTGCATACGCTACCCCAATGGGTGACAAATCATCAAATTTTGTATGGGGAAGTAATTCCGTAGCCGGAAATCAGGGTGTGTTGCTTATAAATGCTTACCTGCTTACGGGAGACGAAAAATATTTAAATGCGGCTAACCATAATCTGGATTACCTATTAGGAAGAAATGCCACGGGTTTTTCCTTTTTAACCGGGTTTGGCAAGAAATCAACAAAAGATCCACATCACCGCCCTTCTGAGTCCGATGATCAGGAAGATCCTGTCCCTGGTTTATTAGCTTACGGACCGAACCCTGGGCAACAGGACAAAGCATATTGCGAGGGAAAATATACAGATGCGCATAAATATCCGGCTACCTCCTATATCGATGATCGCTGCAGTTATGCCAGTAATGAAATCGCCATAAACTGGAATGCTCCGTTTGCCTATTTGGCAAATGGAATAGAAGCCTTAAGAAACAAAAAATAACCTGTTAACTAAGTGGCTGGATTTCATCCTCCCGCTGTTGGACCTTCGATTATCAAAAAAAAATTAAAGGCACGGAAGAATTTCCTCTGTGCCTTTAATTTTTGAAAATGGTATTAACGAGGTTATTTCCCGCCCATCAAAAGCAATTCACTGCAAATTACTTCAGTAACATATCTCTTTTGTCCGTCTTTATCTTCGTAGCTGCGGCTGGTTAATTTACCTTCAATACCAACTTCTTTTCCCTTAGGAACGTAATTTTCAATAAGTTCAGCGGTTTTTCCCCACGCAACTATATTGTGCCATTGAGTATCTGTAATTTTTTCGCCTTTTGAATTTTTATAGGATTCATTTGTAGCGATAGAAAATTTGGCGAGTTTCTTTCCGGATTCAAGGTTTACGATTTCAGGAATGTTACCTACGTGACCAATTAATTGAACTTTGTTTCTTAGAGTGCTCATAACTTTAGAATTTATTGCAGTTGAAAATCATTAGTTCATTTCAACGAGACAAACATATTGCGGTTCTTAAATCGTAATCGGTTGGGAATGATTTGTTTTCGTTTACTTGCGTTTGTAAACGTTTGTTGTCGGTTATAAAAGAAATAAAAGATTTGTAAGGCCTCTTAAATCCTGCAATGTTACCTTTACAAAAAACTTTATCACTTTTTTGTCTTTAACATCAGGTTTACTAATAAATCTTACAGAATGTCTTTTAAAAAATTAAATCCGCCGCTTTTGGAAGCTCTTGACCGTCTGGGATATGAGGAGCCTTTGCCATTTCAGAAGATTGCTATTCCAAAAATTAAAAGCGGGAAGAATTTGTTAGCAATTGCCCCGCACGGCAGCGGCAAAACCACTACAGTAATTATAAATACAATCCAGACTTTAAATAGTGAGGCTTTTGAAGATGCCCCCAGAGCTTTAATTGTAGTAAAAGATAAAGAGGCTGCCCTGGAGCTTGAAGAGGAATTCCGCAAATTTATAAGGCACATGGATCTAAGGATCTTTAGTGCTTACGATAAACCCGATTTAGATGTTCAGAAAGGTGAAATTTACGAAGGAGTAGACATTGTGATAGCCACACCTCAAAAGCTATTTAAGCTTTTTAAGGCAACCGGAATTAATGTGAGTCAGCTAAAACTTTTTATTGTTGAAGATGCAGAATTCCTTCTCAATATAAAAGATTACAACAATCTCGTCAAGATCCCGGAACATATTTCGAAATGCCAGTATCTGGTATTTGCACAGGAATTTAATTCAAAGCTTGAAAGACTTCAGGAAAATTTCATGGCACATTCTGAATTTGTGGATTTTAAAGATTAGATGATCCACGATTGTATTCCTGAGCTTTATAAAGTTTTTAATATTTGTTATAGACTCATCCTCCGGGATTATCTTTAAATTAAGGTAATAAATATAAAAGCCTTGGTTCTTTCATGATCTAAACTTTTATCACCTCATTTTAAATATGAAATTCCTCTTCACCTTTATTTTTCTGATTATGACAAGCGCTAATGCACAAGAACTTTCTTCACACCAATGGGAGAATAGAATTCTTCTGATTTTTACCGAAAACAAAAATAATCCTGATTTTGAAAAACAAATTTCAGCTTTAAAGGAAAACCGAAAAAAACTGGAAGAAAGAAAACTTGTAGTTTATCAAATAACTTCAAAACAATTCAAAAAAGACCTTGAGGAAAATTCAGAATGGCAGAAAAATGAACAATTGTATATTAATAAAACTACC
This sequence comes from Antarcticibacterium sp. 1MA-6-2, assembly GCF_021535135.1. Classification (NCBI taxonomy): domain Bacteria; kingdom Pseudomonadati; phylum Bacteroidota; class Flavobacteriia; order Flavobacteriales; family Flavobacteriaceae; genus Antarcticibacterium; species Antarcticibacterium sp. 1MA-6-2. The sequence goes on from NZ_CP091036.1 coordinate 3,299,909, forward strand.
GATTCTCCTTTTGAGATTCAGCTAATCGGATTAGACGGAGGTATAAAAATGACAGAACGGAATTTTACTGATCCGCAGGAAATCTTCAGCAAAATCGACAGTATGCCAATGCGCAGGGCAGAGATGAGAGATAGTAATTAGACTTATTAAATAAGCTGTAAAAGCTAAAACTGACTTAATACGCTCCACTTTCCGAAGTAGATTTTTTATCTTGTAGAGACTACTTGAAAGCACAATTTTCAAGAATCCTAAAATTTAAAATCAGAACCAATTATCCAAAAATGGTTCTATTAAACAAGATTTTCAACAGAAAATATGCGTCAGTTAATTATTAAAATTCCAAAGGGGCACAAGGAAGAGGTTAACAAGATTGTAAAGAAATATGAAGGTAAAAACACCTTTAACCTATCCAGTGAAGAGGGAGACGTTTTTTATATTTATTTGCCAAACCAAAAGGTTAATGATTTCCTGAAGGAGATTGATGAATTTGAAAAACCTGAGATCACCCTTATTCCGAGGGGGGTGATTTCTTTATATCCGCTTAAGATCTGATTCTCCCGACCAGGTAGCTGATGTGCAGCCAAAAAGTTCGCTTGAGATTTATCTTGGTGGGATCCAAAGTGTGGGTTCTATGTTCGGACTTTTCGGCTATTCCTTTGTGGCGGGAATTATTGTGTGGATCGGTTTGTTCACCTCAACTTCATACCTGTTAGTTGCTGCTATGTTAGTTGCTCCATTTGCAGGCCCTGCGATGAATGCAGCGCTGGCGACTGCTGCGGGAAAATTAGATCTTCTAAAAACCAGTCTTGCCAGATATGCACTTGCAATATTCACAGGAATTTTAACAAGCTTTTTATTGACACTCCTGTTTCCTCTCAATACTTTAACTCCTCTAATGGAGCAGGTGAGCCAGGTGTCGAAATTCGCCTTATTTCTACCTATAATTTCAGGATTTGCAGGAGCGATTAATATTTGTCAAAGTGAACGGGACAGCCTTGTATCTGGTGCTGCGGTAGGAATTTTAGTTGCAGCTTCTCTTGCCCCGCCTGTGGGACTCGTGGGTATTGGTCTTTATATGATGGACTGGCTTAGTTGTATTCAGTAGTCTTTTCAGGATAGCTTTACAGTTGTTAGGAATCCATTTGGCCGCTACTCTGGTGTTTTATTTCTACGGAAAAGTAACTCCTAATGGAGTACGATTTCTAAAAGGAAGCAAAAAGGCCGGAATTATTACCACTTTGGTCGTTGCCGTAGGAATAGGCGCTATGATGTTCTGGCAATTTAATCAGCCGCCTTACCTTAGGAAGGCCAGTATGAATACCGAACTTGCCAAAGTTTTGACTAAAGAGCTGAATAAGCTGGAGTACATTAAAGTTTTAAGTAAGGACGTAACTTTTACTAATGAAATGATTGATGACCGCTCAATAGCAAAATTTGAGGCTACTTTACTTCCAAAAGATACCTCTATAGGGCAGGAAGAATTGAAATCTTTAGTAATAGATCATCTGAAGGAGAATATGAAATATCCGTACAGGAATGATATATATGAAGTATTTCAGATTAATGTAGTTACAGATTGAATTATATTTTATAAAATAAGATCATATTTTTAAAATAAAAATTGACTTTAAACTGCAGCAGCGAAAATCTGTAAACCACTTTCCATCATTCATAAACACAAACTGGTAAATGGATAAAATTGAAATTTATTGGAATGGTTTTGAACCCCTGGTAAGGATATTAATTGTAGGAACTTTAGCTTATATAAGTATAGTTTTGGTACTGAGGATGTCAGGGAAAAGAACCCTGGCAAAAATGAACGCTTTTGATTTTGTAATTACTGTTACCATTGGTGCTGTTTTTGGACGGGTGTTAACTGCGAAAAACGTGGCTATTTCTGAAGCAGTTACTGCTTTTGTTTTGCTGGCTTTTCTACAGTTTATTTTTAGCTATGTCGAAACTCGCTCTTCTTCCTTCAGGAAGATTTTTACTGCCCGGCCAAAGATGATTTATTATAAAGATAGTTTTATTGAAAAAAATCTTCGGAAGGAAAGGCTCGTTAAAAGTGATGTTCTGGGAAGTATCCGGAAAAAAGGTATTGGAAGCCTTGAGGAAGTAGAAGCTATTATTCTCGAAGCAGACGGAACAATATCAGTTATAGAAAAAGCTAGCAATAGAAGGAATACTACTTATGATGATCTCCTGGAAAAAAAATAAATTTTTAAGTTTAGAATAGCAATTCATCAGTCTAACAAAAATACCTCCGCTTCCCCGTAAATATGTATCTTGGAGGTTCTCAATTTCAAATATTCAGGATTAGCAACTATGATAAAAAAATTCCCCGGTAGTTTGTGTTTTTTATTTTTAGCACTTTCAGCATTTTCTCAAACTTCAGAAAAAAAGTATATACCGCCGCCGATTATGAAGAGGCTGTAAACTCCCTTGGTTTTAATACCTATAATCTTGTAGATCGTGCTTCAGTTCGTCCAAACTGGCTGGAAGATGGCAGGTTCTGGTATGAAGTTTCTACCAATGCCGGAAAGGGGTTTGTGTTAGTAGATCCCGCTAAGAAGAGCAGAAAAACAGCAGCTTCTAAAGAGGAATTGTTGAAAAATGTAAAAGTTCCTGATGAAGCTAAGCAAGCCAAAACTTCCCGGAATGAAGTAGTTTCTCCCGATGGTAAAAATGCAGTTTTCATCCGGGACTGGAACTTGTGGATGAAAAATCTGGAAACTGGCGCAGAAACTCAGTTAACAACAGATGGCACAGAAAATTTTGGTTACGCAACAGATAACGCTTAGCTGGAGAAAAAGTGACAGGCCTATTGTACTTTGGTCGCCGGATTCTAAAAAATTAGCTACTTATCAGCAGGACCAGCGGCACGTAAGCGACATGTATTTGGTGACTACAAATGTGGGAGAACCAAAATTGCAAGAGTGGAAATATCCGCTGCCTACAGATGAGGATATAATTAAAATTGAGAGAGTTATTATTGAAGTAGATGAACCTAAGGTGATACGGCTGAAAACGCCTGCAGACCCGCGTAGGGGAACTTTATGTGACGATATTTCCTGTTCAGGTGCTTTTGATGATAATCAGTGGAATGAAGATGCATCAAAATTAATGTTCGTTTCCACTTCCAGGGATCATAAGGAAGCTAAATTAAAAATTGCTGATGCTTCTACAGGAGAAGTAAAAAATGTTTTTGAAGAGGTAGTTGCAACTCAATATGAATCAGGACAGGGTTCTATAAACTGGAAATACCTTCCCGCGTCTAATGAAATTATCTGGTATTCTGAAAGAGACAACTGGGGTCATTTATACCTTTACAACCTGGAAACGGGAGAGTTAAAAAACCAGATAACCAGAGGAGATTTTGTAGTTACAGAACTTCTGGAAGTTGATAAGAAGAACAGAGTCCTGTATTTTTTTGCTAATGGTAAGGAAGAGGGCAGAGACCCTTATTTCACTCATTTATATCGTGTCAATTTCAATGGGAAAAACCTGCAATTGTTGACTCCGGAAAATGGGAACCATAGTGTAAGCTTCTCGCCAAATGGTAAATATATAGTAGATACCTACAGCCAGCCAGATGTTGCTCCTGTAACAGAATTAAGGGACAGAAAAGGGAAATTGGTCATGGAACTGGAAAAGGCTGATATTTCTCGTTTAGAAGCTACAGGATGGAAACCGCCGCAGCCGTAACGGTTAAATCCAGCAATGGAAAGTGGGATCTATACGGGTTGATGTTTACCCCCACGAATCTTGATGAGTCAAAAAAGTATCCCGTCGTCAACTACATCTATCCCGGACCTCAGGGCGGGGGAGTGGGAAGCCGCTCTTTCTCACCTAGCCCGGTCTGATCATCAGGCTTTGGCTGAACTCGGCTTTGTAGTTGTTGTAATTGACGGCACCTGTAATCCTGATCGTTCCAAGGCTTTTCACGATGCCTGCTATGGAAATATGGCAGACAATACCTTAGAAGATCAAATGTCGGGTATAAGACAACTTGCTGAGAAATATCCTTACCTGGATCTTGATAAAGTAGGAGTTTGGGGCCATTCCGGCGGGGGATATGCAACTGCTGCAGCAATGTTTCGTTATCCGGAATTTTATAAAGTTGGAATTTCTGAATCAGGAAACCACGACAACCGGAATTATGAAGATGACTGGGGCGAAAGATATATTGGTCTTCTGGTTAAAGATGAAGAGGGGAAGGATAATTATGATGTACAGGCTAACCAGAATTTTGCTGAAAATCTACAGGGAAAATTACTTCTCGCCCACGGTGGAATGGATGACAATGTACCGCCATATAATACATATTTAGTTGTTGATGCGCTGATAAAAGCGAATAAGGATTTTGATCTTATAATATTTCCAAATGCCAGGCATGGTTATGGGCAGGACAGCTATTATATGATGCGACGCAGGTGGGATTACTTTGTGGAGCATTTATTAGGTGCTGAGCCACCAAAAAACTTTGAAATCACCAGAAATCAATAACAGATGAGTTTTCCGGAAATAAAAACTGAAAGATTGCTCCTCAGGCAGTTTCAGCAGGACGACCTGGAAAACGTTTTTTATGGACTTTCTCATCCTGAAGTGATTCGGTACTATGGTGTGAACTATAAAAGCCTGGAAGAGACTCAGAAGCAGATAAAATGGTTTAGGGAGCTTGACGTAACCGGAACAGGAATCTGGTGGGCCATAACTTCCTTGGAAGAGAAACAGTTCCTGGGCGGAATAGGAATAAACAGTCTAAATGAGGATCATCAAAAAGCTGAAATTGGATATTGGCTCCTCCCGGATTTTTGGGGAAAGGGTATAATTGCCGAGGCAGGCAGGGAATTGATACAGTATGCATTTAAAAACTTAAACCTGCATCGCATTGAAGCTTACGTAGAAGATGGTAATCAAAATTCTGAAAAGTTGCTGGAGAAATTGGACTTCAACTATGAAGGTACCATGGGAGACTGTGAGATAAAGAACGGCAATTTTATAAGCGTAAAAATTTACGCGAGGTTAAACAAAAAAACTAAGCAGTTAAATGCTTAGGTTTTTATTTCTAATTATATGATTTAATCTTTTCCTACAAATTTAAAGAACCTGCTTTCTCCGCCGTCTTTAGTTTCTTCCTGGTATAAAAATTCAAGGTCGTTTTCATCAAAAATGGTAAAGAATTGATCCCAGTCAATATTTTCAAGACTATCCTCTGCACCTCCCGGAAAATTAATTCTTAAGAGTCCTCCTCCTTTACCACTGTCTCCTGTTCCTTTCACAAGAGCTGGTTTTCCATCTCTTTCTTCCACCCACTTTTTAATTTTACTGTGGTCTGTCGTTGTTTTTGAATCGTGCTTTGCCATCATTCTAATTTTTAATTAATAAATTATTTCTTCGTTTTCTTCATTACTTCCTCTTTCCAGTCCTTGCCAACCGCTGAAAGGTATTCAGAATAATTCCAGCTCTCCAGGCTGGATTTATTCTCCCCGTCCTTAACGGCAATATAAGTTTCATCTTCCGGCATACCTTCCACTTTAAATCCGCAACTGCGAAGCATAGAAATTATTCCCTGATGATTAGGTGCCCACCAGTTAGTTGGATCTCCTGCAAGCTTATTTTCAATAAAAGCCATAGAAGGCCAGGCATCAGTTTTCATGATCTCCCTCTTATGAAATTCAACATCGTCCGGCACCTGCATCTCATCCTTCCCCGGAAGGGAGAGGGTTTGAAAAACCATCATTTTCTTTGTTTTCTGCGACAGGATGTCTAACGCCAGTAAAGGGTATCTCAAGTGATAAAATACTCCCATAAACCACACGAGGTCAAATTGTTCTTCGGTATGGGCAAAATCGTAGACCTGCATCTGTTTAAAAGTGATTTTATCATCCAGTCCAAATTTTTCTGCTGTCCAGCGGGCCTGTTTTAAATAGTGCTCGTCCAGGTCAATTCCAGTTACTTCGGCTCCACGTTTTGCAAGTTCTATTGAATAAAATCCGGCATTACAGCCAATATCCAGAACTTTCCAGCCTGAAAGATCTTCGGGTACAGAATTTTTTATATTCTCCCATTTGAATGACGGAAAATTCCCCAGGAAATGATTGGGTGCAGTTTGTGTGCCATCCGGAAGGTGGATATTGTGAAACCAGGGTTCTAATTTTTTTACTTCTTCCTGTGTAGACATAATATTTTATTTAAACTTTTGAGAGTTCTTTCAGCTGTTTAGAATAATTTTCCAGTTCTCTGGCTCTTGCTTTGGCTGTATGATATTTCAGAATTTTCTGCCGGGCATTTTCACCTATTTGCTTCCTTTCGTCTTCACTAATATTGTTGAAATATTCAACTACTTCTTCCGAAGATCTTGCTATAAGAATTTCTTTGTCCAGTTCAAAGATGCTGTCAATCCCGTCCCAGTAATCTGATATTACCGGAACCCCGCATGCGGCAGCTTCAAAGAGTCGCACACTTGGAGAATAACCTGCCTTAATCATATCTTCCCGGGTAACATTGAGAGTAAACTTCTGGGAATTGTAGAAAGCTCTATGCTCTGCTTACGGAAGATGATCAATTCGTTCTACATTTTGAGACCAGGTAATATTTTCAGGATATTGAGGCCCCGCCACAATAAATTTTTCCTGCGGAAGCTGAGGTGCGACCTTATTCAGCAATGCTTCTACCGTCGGCTGCCTGTCTGTGCTATAGGTTCCCAGGTATCCCATTTGCCATTTTAAAGTCTGATCTTCAGGATAATAATGATCCGGATCTACCGAACAGTATAGTGCTTTGGCCATAGGTGAGCCGTACTTTTCTTCGAGCAATTTTAAGGTTGGTCCTCCGCAGAAGGATAAATACATGTCATATTTACTGATGAGTTCAGGATTTATATATTCATAATCCTGCCGTTCAAGTTTCGCCAGAGTCACTAAGTGTGTCTATATCGTAAAATGCGGTTGCTCCGCGTGCAGTTTCTATTGCCCAGTTTCCAACTTCAACTCCCTGTTGTACATAAGAGCCAACTATAACTATATCTGCATTTGCAACTGCTTCTTGGTATTGCGTCTTAAGCTCCTCGTTCGTCTTGTATAACCCTAATTTGCAAAATTCTGGATTCGGCATATCGCGATGACCAGAATACCACGGCACATCCTTTTCAAGAAAAAGGATGTCGTGCCCCAGTGCCGCAAGTTCTTTAAGCAAGGCTCGGTAAGTCGTAGCATGGCCATTTCCCCAGGAGGAGGTGACAGATAATCCTATAACTACAAATTTCATTTCTCCGGTTTTAGTGGTTATGCCTGGCTTCTCCAAATAATCTTCTGGAAATTACACTCTCTAACAGTTCTGCCCTATGCTCATAAGTATGTTCGGCCAGTACCCGTTTGTATGCTGCCTGTCCTATTGTCTGGGCTTTCTCCGGCGTCAATTCTTCCAGAATATTCTGAACTTCCTGTCCATCTTTAGCAACAAGTATTTCTTCATCCGGCTCAAAAAAGGTTTCAATACCTTTCCAGTAATCGGTGATAATACAGGCGGCAGAGCTTACTGCTTCAAATACTCTCGTTGCGGGTGAAAAACCATATTTGGCCATACTGTCCCGGCTTATGTTGAGGACTGCCATTGGTGTGCAATTAAAGGCGTTATGGTCCTTGGTATATACGTGACCTAAATATTCCACATTCTCCGGAAGCGCTTTGTCTCCCCAGCCACTACCTCCAAGCAGAAATTTCTTCTCTTTGAGTTCCTTTGCAGGTTCTATAAAGAATTCTTCTACCCGTTTTTCTCTATCGGGTAGCCGATTTCCAAGAAAAGCTAAAGTACCTTCAAATTTCTCCTGTGGTTCTACAGGAAAATGAGTGTCTGTGTCCAGAGCATTATAAATAGGAATACATTTTTTGGCTCCGTTTCTTTCATAAGCATCAATAACTTAGGTTGCCCGCCACCATAGGTAAGTACAAAATCGTATTTAGGAATTAGATCACTAAAGGGATCATTAGTATTTTCCTCTATTCTATCTAAAGTCGCAGGTGCATCAACATCCCAGAAGATAATCAAATTGCTGTCCTTTTTAAGCTGAGTGACTTCATACTCCAGAAATTCATCAAACGCTCCAACACCACTGGCTTTTATTATGACATCAGCTTCTGAAGCTTCTCTCAACAGAGCTCTAAGTGTCACCTTATCTTCAGGATAAACAACTACTCTGCAATAATCGGGATCTTCAATATCACGGTGTTGCTGTCTTTCATAAATATCCGGTTCATAAAAAGTGACTTCATGTCCCATTTTACTAAGTGCTTTCACTATTCCGCGGTAATAAGTTGCTGCACCGTTCCAGTATGCAGATACTATGCTGGAACCAAAAAATGCGATCTTCAGGTTGTCCTTATCCATTTGTTCCGGTTTTTTGGGTGAGGGGATTTTGCTTGTTCAGTTCGGTTAAAATATTTTCCAGTTCGTCCACCCGGTGAGCACAGGTGTGTTTTTCTAAAATTGTTTTTCTGCCCTTTTCAGATAAACTTTGAGCAAGGTGGTCACTCTTTAGCACTTCAGCAAGTTTGTATCCCATATCATTACCATCTTTAGCAATAAGATAATCCTCACCCGGAGTAAATAAATTCTCACTGTCTTCCCACGGGGAACATATCAGCGGAATTCCGCAGGAAAGGGCTTCAAACGGGCGTATTGTTGGTATCCCCGGAAGCATTTCAACATAGGGCCTTCTTGGCACGTGAACAGTAACTTTATATTTTGAAAAAACCTCAGGTACTTTATAATTTGGTAACCAGCCGCCGTACTCTATACCTGCATCAGCTAATGCTTTTTTAGCATGATCAGGATATCGAACGCCGTAGACCTTTGCTTTTAGGCTCAGTTCCTTTACAGGAGCAATAAGATATTCCATCAATTCTTCTGTACGTTCATCATCTCCCCAATTGCCAATCCAAACAAGATCTCCCTCTTTATCTTCATTCCGGTTCGGCCTGAAAAGCTCTGCATCTGCTGCTTCATGCCAGGTCCAGACATTTTCTATCCATTTTTTTTCAAGGTACATCTGCTTTATCACTTCACCAAAAACGAGTGCTCCGTCGTAGTTGCTGAAATCATATTTTGACATATCCTGAGGGGCAGAAGCGGCTCTATGGTGGGTGTCGTGAAACAGCAATTTATAACCATACCTGGCTTTGTTCCTCCCGATTTCTGCCACCAGTTCCGGCTCATTCCATTCGTGTACTATAACAAGATCAGCATCTTTAAGAATTGCATCTGCGTTTATCTTCTTTGCAGGATTGTAAAACTGAGGACTCAGGGTAGGATAATACCTGCGGAATTCATCCAATTTCTCCGCTCCGTGATCTTTAATAAGATTTTTGAGACTCCAGCCCCCGTCCGGCTCGTAAACTTCAACTTCATGTTCCCTCTTCTGAAGTTCTTTTACGATCCCCCTAAGGAAGTGCGCATTGCCGTGATTCCAGTCGGAATAAAGGGAGTGGTAAAACATTACAATTTTCATACGTGATCCTGGTTGGTTGTTGTTATAGTTATGTTGTGGCTATTATATACTTTGGATTAATTGATTTTCAGGTTTCTTCTTATTGAGCAGATCTTTATATAGTTCCATATAGGATACTGCCATTTTTTCTGCGGAAAAATGTTCAGCTCTCTTTCTTGCTTTTTGTCCGACTTCTTCTCTGAATTCTTCATTTTCAATTAGCTGAAGCACCAGTTCCTTTGTTTCTCGTTTGTTTTCCGGATCAAAGAAAATTGCCACGTCATGCCATAATTCGGTTAAAGTGTCCAGCTTGTTTAGTACCAATGCACAACCTGCAGCTGCTGCTTCTAGAATTGCAAGACCAAAGGGTTCATATTTCGTCGGACTAATAAAAATGGAAGCCCGGCGCATCCAGTTTTCAGCTTCTTCCTGTGGCATTTCACCAAGGAATTTCACATTCTCAATTTCTACTGCTTCCCCGGTGTTGGGATTAATGTTATTTCCCACCACATATACTTACCACGGAAGATCCTTCGCCATTCCGGAAAGGGAGCGAAGATTTTTAGCTTCATCCCAAACCCTGCCCATACAAAGGATTATTCTTTCCTTTTGAATATTTTCAGCAGGTTTTAGATTCTTTCCGTTATAGATCAATTTGACCGGGGAAGTGATTGCGTGAGTTTCCTTAGCTTTTTGCAGAATTGCTTCCGTGGGACCCACAACAACATCAGAAGAATTCAGCGAATCTGAAACCAGTTCGTTATACTTATCCCAGGCTGCAGGGGCAGAAGTGCCTTTCACAGCCTGCCACCAGGTTTGTACGCAGGAGTGAAAAACAGTAACAGTGGGGCAGGACCATTCTTCCCGTCTGTGTGCGTAGTTATTGAAATGGATAATATCAGGTTGTACGGTGTGATAAATGGAATTTAACCATTTCTCTGCCTGGTCCACATCCTCCCAGGGATCCTGCATCCATTCCAGTTTATAATCACTTTTGTATAAAAGCAGATTGTCCAGAGATGCAGCTTCTTCCTGCTGTGCCTGCGAAGGCCAGTTTCCCATAGCAGCCAAATGAACTTTTATCCCATAATCATTTAGCACACGGCACAATTCCATTGAATATGTCCATACGCCGCCTACAGTATCTGTAGTCATCAAAATTGTAGTTTTACCTTCCATATATCCTATCAATTATTTCAGCAGTTTTAATAAATTCTTCTCCAGATTGGGGGGCATAACTATTATTTTCAAGTACATTATTGGCCCATACTACTCCTGCACGACCGCTCCATTCATCGGGAGGGGTGACCAAAGTTTCAGTTTGAGTTCCGGTATATTTTTCAGCTTTAAAATCATAAAAGGATCCGTTGACATTTTTAAATGCAGCGCCACCTTTTGTACCGTAGAATCTAGCTTCAATTACAGCATCCCTTCCGGCCGAAACGTGCCATGAGCATTCCAGGTTTATTATATTATCTTTTTCTGAAGTCATTGCAACGCTGGCAAAATCTTCTACCTGCTCTTCAAAAGAGGTAAGCTTTTTTCCCTGATGAAAAAGATGACTTCTTACATTTGTTATTTTTGGAAAGTCAAGACTCCAGAGAGCCAGGTCTACCAAATGAATTCCCAGATCCATTACACAGCCTCCTCCCGATCTTTTGATGTCGTAAAACCATTCCTTGTCCGGGCCATAAGCATTATGGAAAACCAGATCTACAGCATAAATATCTCCTATTTCTCCATTCCTGATGAGCTGGTAAATCGCCTCAAAAGCTTTTGTGTACCTGTAGGAAAGATCTACGCTCAAAAGCTTATTGGCTTCTTTTGAAGCTTCCACAACCTCTCTTACTTCAGTGGCGGTGCGGCCAAGAGGTTTCTGACAAAACACAGCTTTTCCCGCTTTAAGCGCCTCTATGCTCTGTTGTGCGTGCATGGCACTGGGAGTTGCTATAACAATACCGTCCAGCTCCTCATCTGCCAGCATTTCTGAAGTAGACGATATGATTTTTGCCTCTTTTGCTGACTTTAGAGCTTCTTCAGCATTTTCTTTAGTAGGTTCAACTATTGAAGCAACCCGGGATTGAGTATTGTTCCGGATAGCCTCCATTCGGTTTCTGCCAATCCAGCCTACGCCAATAAAGCCTAAGGCCAATTCTTTCTTTTTTTGTTCTTTTGGTTGGGTAGCTATCATTTATTGGTTGTTAATTATCAGGCCTTTTATAAAACCATCAGGTCTTTCTGTGAGATGTTTATAAGCGTCCTCCATTTCATCAAGAGAAAAGCCGTGAGTAAAGAAGGGATAAGGATCCATTTCGTGTTTTTCAATTGCATCAATTGCAGCTTTAATTCCTTTTATATATTTTGATGAGTCTCTTTCGTGAGCACTTATCATATCGATTCCACGCCAGTTAAGCATCTGTACATTAATATTCCTCATCCCATCCTGGTGAAAGCCTGCTACTATTAATTTTCCTCTTTCAGCAGTGAGTTCGATAGAAAGATTTAGTGGCCATTCTTTTCCTGTAGCTTCTATAACTCTTTCACAAAATCTCCCTTCTGTAAGCTGTTTTACTTTTTCAATAATTTGGTAATGATCATCAAGCGTAATAATTTCATCTGCACCTGCCTCTTTTGCGGCTTTAAGGGAGAATTCTCTTCTCGAAAGTGCGATTACTTTTGCTCCGGCACTTTTTGCAAGCTGAGTAAGGAGCAAGCCCAGAAATCCACTACCTACAATGGCAACAGTCTGCCCTTCCTGAATGTCACTTCTTGAAAAGATATTCATAGCACACCCTAACGGTTCTCCCGGAAAAGGTTTGTTATCAAAGAAATCCGGCAACACCACAAGATCTTTAGCTTTTGCAATGTCATGAGTGGCATAGGCGTTATAGGAAAGTCCTGCAACCCGTTCTCCCGGAGTTAAATTATCAACATTTTCCCCCACAGCATCTATTATCCCCCAGGCTTCGTGTCCCGGGTTACCGGGAGAAACAGGATACTCAAACCAGTCTCTTCCTTCCCACACGGGAATATTGGAAGCACAAATCCCACAACCCTCAATTTTTATACGCACTTCATCTGCTCCGGGTTCAGGCAGGTCCAGATTTTGGACGGAAACTTTTCCCGGTGCTTCTATTACCGCAGCCCGGTAAAAAGTTTTGTCCTGAATAGGAGGCATTTGTTGCAATGTTGGGCTTAAGATCATAAAGCTAATTCTTTATTAGAGGGTTGTATAGTTTTATTAAGTTTAATATTTCGGGTTTCACATAACCACTGAAGTAGTGCCTGAACTCCTTCGTCTACTGAATATTTTGGAGACCAGCTAGTATGGCCTTTTGAAATTTTGAAGTGTTGGAAACATAATAATATTGATCGCTTAGTTCTCCAGTCTTCAAAGGAAATATCTATTTCTTTACCTGCTTTATTTTTGATGATTTCCAGAATTTCAATAAGGCTCACTGTATTTTGAGGTCCACCGCCAATATTGAATACTTCTCCTGAAAGATCTTCTATATTTTTAGCAGCCAGAACAAAAGCATCCACAAGATCTTCCACAAAGAGGATATCCCGTACCTGTTTTCCGTTTCCGTAGATCACAACAGGATTATCTTCCAGGGCACTAATTAAAAAGTGAGCAACCCATCCCTGATCTTCGGTTCCAAACTGGTGGGGACCGTAAATACAACTCATCCGGAAAACCGCTGTTTTTAATCCGTACGAGCGGGAGTAATCCAGAATATATTGATCTGCAGCACCTTTTGAACATCCGTACGGGCTGTGGAAATCCAAAGCACGTTTTTCATCGATTCCGTTTTGCTGAATTTTTTTATCTGCAGGAACATATCTGGTTTCGTTCGTTTTCATTTCCACATCATTAAGGTTTCCGTAAACCTTATTTGTAGAAGTGAACAACAACGGAGGTTGATGATCAGATTTTCTTATGGCCTCAAGCAGTTCAAATGTTCCCTTCAGGTTCACCTGGTAATCCAGTAAAGGATTTGTCAAAGAAGTAGTAACAGCAACCTGGGAAGAAAAATGGAAAATCTCTGAAGCGTATTTCACAATTTCAGCCAAAATTCTGGTTTCATTGATATCTGCAATCTGGATTATCAGGTTGTCGCCATATTCCTCTTTTAACCATTTCAGGTTCTGTTCTACACCATCACGGAATAAGCTGTCATATACCATGACCCGCTTACCTTCCTTCAGTAGTCGGCTGGCGAGATTAGTTCCTATAAAACCTGCTCCACCTGTAATTAATGTGTATTTCTCTTTTTCCTCGAGACGGTAAGTTTTGGTAATATAGTCGTGGCTGTTAATTTTTTTCAATCCGTGTTTTTCCAGGAGCTTGTAGAGTAATTTTTTGGTGCCGTCCTCCTTTTTTAAGCCGAAGTGGTACTCCCTTTCGTCGAGATGAAATCCGCCAACAGTAGATTTTTTCGGATCCAGATCCTTCAGGCTATACCAGTAGATTCTTTGAGTATCTGCACCCATTACCTTTTTAAATTCTTCAAACTGCTTTACCTCATCATCCTGCCAGGTTGAAAATCCCACTTCAGATACCCAAACTTCTTTGTGTTCCATTCCGAAGTTTTTCAAAATGTTTTTGACAGCTTTAATATTTATTTCCCATCCTTTCCATTGCTGATCAAAAACGTGGGGGAAACCATGGATCCCCACTGCATCTATATGCTCCAGAACTCCCTGTTCTCCCATCATTTGTAACCAGTTAGGATCAATGGGACTCATTCCTCCTAACAGGGTTTTTTTGCCTTTTTGCTGTGCCCAGTACCCGGCTTTAATGATCATTTCTGAAAATTTTGTCCAGGAATAATCAAGGGTAAAATCATATTCAACTTTATTATTTGGTTCGTTCCAAAGCTCGACCCATTCAAAATATTCCCCGTATCTGCTGATCATTACATCAATAAAATCAGCATAAGATTTGAGCTCCCGCGGAGGGGATGAAGTTTTTTCTCTTTCTCCCAGAGAAGGAGGTGTATATAGAAAACAGGGAAGTATTTCTACGTGCTTACTTAATTCAGGAAAAAGCCAATCATACCAATCCTGAGTTCCTTCCACATACCAGTCTGCCCAGGAGATTCCTGTTCTAAGGTGGGAAATTCCTAGCTTTTTAAAATCTTCTATGGCGTTTTTAACTTCATCATATTCTCCAGGCCTAAACCATTCCAGGATACCTACTATGGGTGTGTTGTTCATTTCTTTCTTCTTGTACATAACAGGTTGATTTTATACGGTTAATCCTCTGGATGAAAGTTCAGTACTTGCTTTGTTTACATTGTCTGTCGCTATCTGGTCTTTTAACCATTCTGCAAGCTCTAAAAGCCCATCTTCAAACTTAACTTCCGGTTCAAAACCTAACAGTTCTTTTGTCTTACTTGTATCTGCAAAGCAATGCCTGATATCGCCGACACGGTATTTTCCTGTTACTTCCGGAGCTATATTTTTCTTCATTACACCTGCAAGTTTATCGGCAATATGTGTGATTGTATATTGGTTACCACTTCCGACATTAAATACTTCTCCGGCAGCTTCAGGAGTTTCCATTGCCAGCCTGCAGGCACGGGCGACGTCTTTTACGTGAATAAAATCTCTTTTTTTGCTTGCCGTCCTCAAAGATTAGAGGCGGGTTATTATTTAATAAACGGGAAGCAAAAATCGCCAGCACTCCTGTATAGGGATTGGAAAGAGCCTGGCGCGTACCGTAAACATTGAAGAATCTAAGAGCGGTAGTATTAATATTGTAAGCCTTTCCTGTCATAATACATAGCCGCTCCTGATCGTATTTTGAAAGAGCGTAAACAGAAGACAGATTTGGTTTTTTATCTTCAGGAGTGGGAACTGGTTTTAATTCTTTGCCGTTATCATACATTTCCCAACGATCATTTTTCAGATCTTCCAGTTCTCTTTCACATTCCATTTTTTTATTGCCGCTTTCGTCTTTATAAAGTCCTTCGCCATAAATACTCATACTGGATGCAACAACCAGTTTTTCTACAGGATTTTCTATTAAAGCCTCCAGCAGAGTAGCGGTCCCTAAATTATTTACATCTGTATAATCCCTTATTTGATACATACTTTGACCTACACCAACCATAGCTGCAAGATGAAAAACCGCATCAACATTTTTTAAGGCTTTCTTTACGTCATCAGGATTTCTTACATCTCCTATTTGCAGTTCAACTTCCGGATTTAAATAAGCAGGTCTCTCCGGGATTCGCCGTGAACCTGTTCACTAAGATTGTCGAGCACTCTCACTTTGTACCCTTTATTAAGAAGTTCGTCTGCAAGATGGGAGCCTATAAATCCTGCCCCTCCAGTGATTAAGATTTGCTTTTTCATCTAATTAATTTTTTGGTTGGTTAAAAGCTTTGAGCTATTGGTCTTGTTATAATCTTATTTATGTTGGTTCCGTTTTTCTTGCTTATTGCATAAAAAACGTCTTCAGCTATTTCTTCTGGCGATATAGACCCCATTTTAAGATTCTCTACACTGGAATTTCCCGCCAGTTGATTGGAAAAAAACTGGTATCTGTGATACCGGGACTAATAACTGTGATCTTTAAGTGTGGCACTGTTTCCAGTCTTAAAGTTTCCGCTATTACTTCCAGAGCCGTTTTTGTAGCACTGTATATGCCTCCGTAAGGGTGAGGCTGTCCTGCAGCTACTGAAGAAATAATCACTACATGTCCTTTTTTCTGTTCAATCATATTAGGGGTAAAGGCTCTAATGCATCTAAGTGCCCCCATAATATTGGTATTAATGATTTTTTGCCATTTCTCAGGATCACCTTCTGTAAGTTTTTCCTGTATTCCCAAGTAAGCATTGATCACAAGAATTTCGGGATGTCCTATTGTATCAACAGTCCAGGAGTACAATTCCTCCACATCACCACTTTCAGATACATCACAGTTCTTATATAAAATATCCTCATGGTCTCCGGGTAAATCCTTAATGTCGGCAACTGCGACTTTTATTTTATTTTCTGAAAATTTATTTGCAATAGCACGACCAATCCCGCTGCTTCCTCCGGTTACTAAGGCTGTTTTTGGTAAGGCTGCTTTCTGCATTTCAGAAGAAATTTAAGTGAAAAATCTGCAGCTTCAGGTAAAGAATTAATGCGATAAAAACGGGTAGGACCCATGAGTACACCCGTATTTGGAAATATTTATTTAAAATTTATATGGCACAGATGCCTTTACCCCAGTAAGTCAGATTTAAATTTTAACTCTAATTTCAAAGGTACAGGAGGCTAGTGTAAAATATTCCTAATTATGATTTAAAACTCTCTTAAAGCAAAATCTATAAAGTTTATAATTTTCAGTAATAAAATCCTGTTCTCTTATTGTAATAGCTCAAGCTTACAAAATAATTGCCTTTTTTAAACGTGTTAAGAAATAGTGAAAATTTTAATAATAATTTTTTTGTTTATCTTTAATAGATGCAAAAAAGTTGTTTAGAATGTGGGGAAAAGATCGTTGGCAGGGTAGATAAGAAATTCTGTAGTGATTACTGTCGCAATGCCTACAACAATAAAATCAACAAGGATAAAACTAACCTGGTAAGAAATATAAATAATCGCCTTAGAAAGAATTACAGGATTCTTGAAGAACTAAATCCAGTTGATAAAACGAAAGCCAGCAGAGCAAAGTTGCTGGCTAAAGGATTTAGTTTTGAATATTTTACGAGTATATATACAACAAAAACAGGTAATACCTACTTTTTTGTTTATGATCAGGGATATCTCCCCATTGAAGGTGAATATTTTGCTTTGGTACGCAGGACCTAACAATGCCAGTTTTGTCCCCTTAGTTTCATTGCTGCGCACAGGATGTCTTTCCTGCTAATCTGTCCAATTAATCTTCCATTCTCAACAATCGGAAATCTGCGGTATCCATGTTT
The DNA here is from genome assembly GCF_021535135.1 of Antarcticibacterium sp. 1MA-6-2. Lineage (NCBI taxonomy): Bacteria > Pseudomonadati > Bacteroidota > Flavobacteriia > Flavobacteriales > Flavobacteriaceae > Antarcticibacterium > Antarcticibacterium sp. 1MA-6-2. Next base: position 3,317,318 of record NZ_CP091036.1, read on the forward strand.
GTAAAAAAGAGAAGCGCAGTCAAAAATGTTTATTTTTTTATCAATTGTATAAACATTAGATTCCATGAATTCTTCAATTCGTTTATCTCCAATTGGCATATTGTAGTAACGACATTCTGAAATTTGCTTCATACAATCCCCATCAGAAATTATTCCTACCAACTCCATTCTCTCGTTGACAACAGGAGCTCCTGAAATTTTATTTTTTACAAGGGCTTCCATGACTTCTATGACTAATTGATCTTTGGAGAAGGTAATAAGTGAAGTTGTCATGTAGTGCTCAACTAATATAGGAGCACTCTCCAGCTTTTCTGGTTCTGCCCTTCTACCCTGAAAACTTTTAATTCCCATAGCTTAAGTTTTTGATTCTTAGTCTCTTCAATTTAATGAATTTTTTTTTAATGGGGTAGAGAGGTCATTTTTTCTTTGTTTTAAACTTTACTTATTTATCTTTATTCACCTATTAAATCCTCCTATGCTCAAGAAACTTTCGCCTATCCTGGTGTTGCTGTTATTGATCTTTACTGTTTGGTATCTTTTTTACTCTTCTATGCCCAGCGACGTGGAGGAAACTGATGTTCCTATATCCCGGTTTTCAACACTTAGGGCACTGGAACACGTAGAACAAACGGCTAAAGCTCCTCATTTCGTGGGGAGTAACAACCATTCGCGGGTTAGAAATTATATTATAGACGAACTCCAGAAGCAGGGACTTGAAGTGCAGACGCAGCAGGGCTATGTTCTAAATAATTCCGGCACTCTTAGTTATGCGCAAAATGTTCTGTCAAGGATCAATGGCACTGGAGATGGGGAAGCAATTGTTTTAATGTCTCATTACGACAGCGCGGTACACTCTTCTTACGGCGCGAGTGATGCAGCAAGTGGTGTGGCGACAATTCTCGAAGGTATAAGGGCTTTTCTTGCTGAAAATCCATCACATGAGAATGATATTATTCTGCTGTTTACAGACGTGGAGGAAACCGGATTACTGGGTGCACAGCTATTTATTAAAGAACATCCCTGGGCTAAAGACGTTAAACTCGCCCTCAATTTTGAATCCCGCGGCAGTGGAGGAAATTCCTTTATGCTCCTGGAAACAAATAAAGGGAATGCAAATTTGGTAGAAAACTTTGTAAAGGCAAATCCTTCATTTCCCTCTACAAGTTCCCTTTATTACAGCATCTATAAAATGTTGCCCAACGATACAGATCTTACTGTATTAAGAGAAGAAGGCAAAGTAAACGGTTTTAATTTTGCTTTTATTGATGATCATTTCGATTACCATACGGCTAACGATACACCTGCGAATCTTGATCCTGAAACCCTGGCACACCAGGGAAGTTACTTAATGCCATTGCTTAATTACTTTAAGGATGCCGATTTAAATAACCTGGATTCGGAAGAAGATCTAATTTATTTTAATGTTCCTCCGGGAGAATTGTTGACCTATCCATTTTCCTGGATACTGCCCATGTTGCTTATAGCTACTTTGCTTTTTCTGGGAATTACCGTTTATGGCCTTTCCACAAAAGGCCTGAGCCTGAAAAGTATTTTCAAAGGAGCAGTGCCTTATTTTATAAGCCTAATAGGAGCTGCACTTTTCTCATTTCTATTATGGGAATTGTGTCTCATCATTTATCCGCAGTACGGGGAGATGGAACATGGTTTCACTTATAACGGCTACTATTATATTTCTGCAGTTATTTTCCTTAGCCTTGCTATAGCTTTCTTTGTATACAGCAACTTTAAAGACAAAGATCCACGTGCAGGATATTTTGTGATTCCCTTACTTTTCTGGTTGATAATTTCGGCTCTTGTTTCTTTTTACCTTAAAGGGGCGGCTTACTTTGTCATTCCTGTTTTTTTTGGATGCATCCAGCTTTGGGTGATGCTAAGACAACGGAAACCTAATTTGTTCCTGATGTTTTTCCTGAGCCTTCCTGCATTAATTATAATAAGGCCTTTCCTGGTGACTTTCGCTGTAGCTTTGGGCTTAAAAATATTATTTGTTGCTGCCCTGTTCACTGTTTTTTTATTTAGCCTGTTTCTGCCCGTGTTTCTCTATTTTGGTCGGAAGAAGATCCTGGCAGGTTTAGGTTTTTTAATTTTTACAACTCTCTTCATTATAGCACATTTTAAATCTGGTTTTTCTGAAGATCGCCAAAAACCCAACAGCCTTGTCTATCTCTATGATGCTGATGCAGAAAAAGCTACCTGGAATACCTATGATGAAATCTTTGATAGCTGGACAACTCCTTTTTTGGGAGAAGATCCCGCAGAATCTCCCAGGGATGTAAATTTTGAAAGTAAATATAGTTCAGGATTTACTTACAGCGTTCCGGCACCTTTAGTCCCAATTGAGGAACCGGGAATAATCTATAGGCGAACAAGCATGGATTCTCTTTCAGCCTTAAAAAATTATTCCTTAAAAATTGCTCCCAACAGGAAGGTTAACAGGATAGAACTTTTTGTAGACAGGGATAAAAATTTTGAAAATTTCACAGTTAACAATCAACTGGCAGATTCAGTAAAACTGGGAAGCGGTACCTTCCACGTTTTCAGTAAGAGATGGAGTAACCTAGCTGCTCCTTTATCATGCTGCTAATAAGGATACCCTTGAAATAAATTTTTCTTTTAAAGGAGATACAATTCCCAATATAACGCTTTACGAATCAAGTTATGACCTTCTCGAAAACAAACAGCTTGAGGTGCCGCAAAGAGAGGAAACAATGATCCCCCGTCCCTTTGTGCTTAATGATGCGGTAGTTGTAAAAAAGACAATTAAATTTGATGAAGGAATGAACTAGCAGTTCTCTTTTATGATTAAAACAAACTTATGAATATTTCAATATTGGGATGTGGATGGCTGGGTTTGCCGTTGGCGAAAAATTTAGTGGAAGCAGGACAGGTGGTAAAAGGAAGTACTACTACTCTTGATAAAATGGCAAGACTTAGGGAGGAGGGAATAACTCCTTACCAGATAAAGCTATTTACAGATGGAGTACAGGGTGACCTGGAATCTTTTCTTTCAGAAACTGAAGTCTTAATAATAGATATTCCGCCCGGGCTGCGAAAAGATCCAGATGCTGATTTTGTTGGTAAGATTGGAAAATTAAAAGGCTATCTGGAAAAATCTTCTGTTGAAAAAGTAATTTTTATCAGCAGTACATCTGTCTATGAGGATCGCGAGGATTTTCCTGTTTACACCGAGGAGAAAGAAGCAAACGTAACGGCAGAAAATTCACAACAATTAATTGCAGCTGAAGAAGTTTTGCGGAGTAGTGATAAATTCAGCACTACAATAATTCGATTTGGCGGACTAATAGGACCGGGAAGGCATCCAATTAACTTCCTTTCCCAAAAAAAGAATAACAAAAATGCTGTGTCTCCTGTAAATCTTATTCATCTTGATGATTGTGTGGGAATTATAAAATCTGTACTTGAAAAAGGCTTGTGGGATGAAGTCATTAATGCTGTCTATCCTGAGCATCCTCCAAAAGAAATCTATTATACACGGGTTGCTGAGGAAAAAAACCTTGCCCTGCCTCACTTTGATTTACAACATCCATCAAAAGGAAAAGTTGTGGAGTCGGTGAAAGTTCAACAACTTCTTGGCTATAATTTTCAAAAGGAGATTTAAAATCACAAAAGATAAGAGTGGCGAGGCCTGCATCAGTATGCAACGACCTGTAGATGAGAGGTCTAACTCAGTTAAGCAAAGTACTCATTAAAATAAAAAGAGGGCCAACAATGCTGCGGCCCTCTTTTTATTTTTCTAATTGTGCTTACCAAATGTGCACGCGATTTTCCGGCTTCACGTACATCTTGTCTCCCTCCTTAATATCAAAGGCTTCATAAAAAGCATCAATATTTTGAAGTGGGACATAGGCGCGGTACATTCCCGGGGAATGAGGATCGGTTTTAATCCTGTTCCTTAAAGCTTCATCTCTCATTTTAGTACGCCATACAGTTGCCCATGAAAGGAAGAAACGTTGCTCTGGTGTAAATCCATCAATTTCTCCGGGATTTCCATTTTCCTCTAAGTGAATTTGAAGTCCGTCATAAGCGGCATTAACTCCTCCAAGATCTCCAATGTTTTCACCTAAGGTAAATTTACCATTAATGAAAACGCTGTCCAGTACTTCAATTGCGCTGTACTGGTCTGCCAGTGAACCACCAAGACCTTCAAACTGTTTTAAGTCATCTTCAGTCCACCAGTTGTTCAGGTTGCCCTGTGCGTCAAATCTTGAACCGCTGTCATCAAACCCGTGAGAGATTTCATGTCCTATTACAGCACCAATTCCGCCGTAATTCACAGCAGCATCAGCCTTGTAGTCATAGAAAGGAGGCTGCAGGATAGCAGCAGGGAAAACGATCTCATTATAACTTGGGTTGTAGTAAGCATTTACCGTTTGAGGAGGCATAAACCATTCAGTTTTGTCAACCTAGGCTCTCCAAGTTTTGCCATTGTTTCATTTACATTCCATTTGCTGGCATTCATCATGTTTTGAAAGTAAGAACCTTCTTCATCATTAGGACCGTAGATTTCTAGTTCGCTGTAGTCTTTCCACTCATCGGGATATCCAACTTTAATAGTTGTTGTTCCCAATTTTTCAATAGCTTTTACTTTGGTACTGTCACTCATCCAGGTAAGATTGTTGATCCTAACCTCAAAAGCCTTAATAATATTGGCGATCATTTCCTGAGCTTTTTGTTTAGCTTCCGGTGGAAAGTTCTCTTCTACATAGAGTTTTCCCAGCGCTTCACCTAAGGTGTTATTTACTGTTCCTAAAGCACGTTCATTTAAGGGTCGCATTTCTTTTGCTCCCTGTAAAGTCCTGTCATAGAATTCCCAGTTTGCTCGTTCAATATCAGTGCTCAATGTAGTGGCAGCATCATTAAAAAGCGTCCATCGAAGGTAAGTTTTCCAGTCTTCAACATTTTGACCTGAAAAGGTAGTTTGCAGCGCCTGCATATATTTAGGCATGGAAACAATAACCGTGTCTACCTTTGATGCTCCAATCTGTTCAAGATACTGGTTCCAGTCTATAGCGGGAACCTCCTTTTTTAATTCTGAAACAGCCATAGGGTTGTATGTGTTACGTGTATCTCGACGTTCCACCTTATCTAATTGAGGTTTTGCAAGGCTGGTTTCAAAAGCCAGGATAGTTTCAGCTTTTTTGGAAGCCTCTTCCTGAGAGTCTCCTAAAAATTGCAGCATTCTTGAAACGTAAGCTTTATATTTCTCACGGATGTCTTTAGTACTTTGGTCATCGCCCAGGTAATAATCCCGGTCCGGCAATCCTAATCCGGATGGATATATGTAAGCCGCGTTTTTATTACTGTCTTTAGCGTCAGCCCTCACCGTAAAACCAAAAAATCCTGCTCCGCCATACTCCTGCATCCCGGTTAAATATTTCTGAAGGTCTTCCTTGTTTTGAATTGATTCAATTTTAGCCAGGTATGGTTTTATAGGTTCAATCCCTCTTTCATTCCTGCTAACTGTATCCATTATGCTCTGGTAAAGGAAAACTGCTTTTGCCTGATTGCTGGAAGGATCTAAATTTGAATTTTTTGATGCTTTCTCCAACAGGGAAAGAGCCTCAGAATCTGTGTTTTTACGTAATTCATTAAAGCTGCCCCAGGTGGTATATTCATCAGGAATTTCAGTAGAATCTATCCATATCCCGTTAACATATCTAAAGAAATCATCTTTAGGACTAACAGTGGTATCCATATAGGCAAGATTAATTCCTCGAGGATCCTGTTTTTCTTCCATTTTTTTGTCATCACTTTTACAGCTTAGTCACGAAGGCTGCACCAAGGATTGACAATATCATGGCATTGGATATTTTTTTCATTCTTTATCAGGGTTTAAAAAATTTCGCGCTAAAGTACTAAAAAGTAAAATGTCAGCGCATGAGAGATTTGAAACAGAAAATTGCTTCAGGCAAATAACAATTATTTCTTCGGAAGGAGCCTCGGGGATGTTGAACGGCACAAATAGATTTGGATGTCTTATTTTAGTCTGGATGTTAACTCCTCATCAAAATCTTTTTTTAATTCAGTTATTTCTGAAACATTTTCGTTTGGAATGCTAATGGAAAGCACATAATGTTTGATCTTCCATCCTTCAGTGGTTCTCACCACCACTCCCGACCCACGGCAAATTCCCATTTGGGTGTCGAGAAGCTCATCAAACCAGGCAATATTAGCCTCTTCGCCTGTGTAAATATTTCTTTCCAAAGTTGAAAAACTCCAGGCTTTACCTTTGTCAAAATGAGGTTTAGCATATGCCCTGAAGTCTTTGTTTTGCCAATTCTCTGTAGCATCGGTTCCAAGGAAAACACCGTCCTGCGTCATCAAATCAAAATACTTTTCAAAACGAGCCTCAGCTGCAGCTTTGTGCCATTCTTCCAATACCGTATTAATAGAATCTTTTAAAATTTCCTTATTTACCGGAGCCTTGTTTTCTTCAAAATTAGCTTTTGAAGTTTCTACTGAAAAGTTGCAGGAAAGAACAGAGGTAAGAGCAAGAAACAGCAATAATTTCTTCATACTTAATAAAATTTATTAATTGAATCCGCTGCCAATTTCTTCCCTGTTGTCAACGGGAATGGTATCGGGGGTAGTGTGAATCTCTTCCAGCTCGTCCAGTTCCTGTTCAAAATCCTCCAGCGTTTTAAGGAACAACTCGTTCAGCTGAATTTTAAGGTTGTTGAATTCCACCGGAAGTTCTTCAGCAGTTTTTGCAATTTCTTCAGGTTTGCTGTTTCTGCTCCTGGAGAGTCGCTCTAAAACTTTCGCCTTGGTATATAAAACTGAAAGCCTTGTTTGAACTGCATTAGTTCTAAATCCGGCTGGAACTGTTTGCCGTAGGGACTGCATAATTTCAGCAATTGGGGTGGCATTGGAAATTACTTCGTTAAGGGTGTAATCGCTAAAATTATTAATTTCACTTTGTGCAGTGAGATAAGCAAGCCAGTCTGAAGTTATTTCCCGGGCTTCAGGTAACAAAATAACTTCCTCATTGGGAACCTGTAGAGGCTGTTGAAGAGCCGTGGTGTCAATTGTTTCCTGCGATTGAATTTGCTCATCACCAGCATTTTGGTTACAGGCTGTCAGGATAATAATTGAGATGCACCAGAATATTTTCTTCATAAGGATTACAAAGCAACAAAGTTAATGAAAACCTACTCCAATAAGGAAATATTCCTCTATTTACACAATTTTCATTTTAACGTGCGGTAGGTAATCTTCTTTTGTGAAATCAATATCTTTGCACTTCAAAAAGTAGAGAATGAATCCGAAGAAAATACTCATAATTGGTGCAGCGGGACAAATAGGAAGTGAATTGACATTGAAATTAAGGGGAAAGTATGGCAATGAAAATGTTATTGCCAGTGATATTAAAGAAGGAGGGCCGGAACTCATGGAATCAGGCCCATTTGAAATAGCTGATGCCAAGGACCGGGAAAATATCAATAGACTGGTTAACCATTATGAGATTACCGATGTTTATTTAATGGCAGCTTTCTTAAGTGCTACTGCCGAAAAAGTTCCAATGAAGGCCTGGGAACTGAATATGGATTCATTATTCATTGTTCTGGATCTTGCGAAGGATAAAAAAATTGAAAAAGTTTTCTGGCCATCCAGTATTGCTGTTTTTGGGCCTTCCACTCCTAAGGAAGCTACTCCTCAAACCACGGTAATGGAGCCTACTACTGTTTATGGCATTTCAAAGCAAACAGGAGAAAGATGGTGTGAATACTATTTCAGGAAATATGGAGTAGATGTAAGAAGCCTTAGATATCCCGGAATTATTAGTTATAAGACTTTGCCCGGTGGTGGTACTACAGATTATGCAGTGGAAATTTTCCATGAAGCTTTAAAAACCGGGACTTATATTTCATTTCTCAAGGAAGACACTGCTTTACCTATGATGTTTATGGATGATGCAATTAAAGCTACCATTGATATAATGGAAGCCCCGGGAGAGAGGATAAAGGTGAGATCTTCATACAACCTTTCCGCCATGAGTTTTACTCCTAAAGAACTGGCTGCAGAAATTAAAAAGGAACTTCCGCGTTTTGAAATTTCTTATAAGCCAGATTTCAGGCAGGAGATTGCTGATTCCTGGCCAGGTAGTATTGATGACAGTATAGCAAGAGAGGAGTGGTATTGGGAACATGAATATGATCTTCCAAAACTCACAAAAGCTATGCTACAGGGTTTAAAGGTAGAATCTTAAAAATTTACTTGCAGCCATAACATACCATAAAAAAACCCGCCATTGGCGGGTTTTGGTTAGGTTGTCGAATTATATATTCAAAATATATTAATCGTTGATTACACGCACCTGAGCTGCGGTTAATCCTTTTCTTCCTTCTTCTTCAACGTACTCAACTTTGTCACCTTCGTTCAAAGTCTCACCATTAAGACCTGTAACGTGAACAAAGATGTCTCTTCCTGTGTCGTCGTTGGTAATGAATCCGTAACCTTTAGACTCATTGAAAAATTTAACTGTACCTTCCATTGTAATAAAATAAATAATTAATAAAAGACAAACTTACATAATTAAATGAATCATTAATAGTTTAATTAAAAATCTTTTTAACGTTATTAGTTATAATAACCCTATTGATTTTAAGAGAGTTAATCTATTCCTTTGTCTCTCATTTTCTTTATATTCTTATCAGAAAGGGTGTAATCTTCCAGCTTTTTACCCCTCCATCTAATGACCAAAAAAATGGGCATAAGGATAAAGGCAGTGGCCAGAACTGCTATCCCAATAATTCTGTCCCCTAAAATTATTTCCCCCTGAATTCTAAAATAGAATCCTGTTCCTATAGCCACAAGGATTAAGATTCCAAATATTTTTAAAAATAAATTCATAGCTATACTGTTACCTCAATTAATTTTTGCCTGTATGCCGTAAGCAGCTTTGACTTCGAGACAAATCCTATATATTTTTCATTTTCTGTGACCGGAAGGTTCCAGGCATCACTATCCTGAAATTTTTTCATTATATCCTTCATTCTGTCTTTCTTAATATCTATAATTTCGGGAGCCCGTTGCATTAGTTCCTGCACCTTTACCTTATCGTACAGATCCTGTTCAAACATAATAGGTCGTATGTCATCCAGTAGAAGGATTCCCATAAAGTTATTATTTTCATCAGATACCGGAAAGATGTTTCGGGAGGATTTTATAACTCCCTTGTGGATTACTTCTCCCAGGGTCATATTCACGTTGAGTTCCACAAAATTAGTCTCTATTACCTGTTCAATATCCAGTAAGGTTAAAACTACCTGATCTTTATCATGAGTTAATAATTCTCCCCGCATAGCAAGTTCCATGGTATAAACAGAGTGAGGCTGGAACTGGTTGGTTATCATAAAGGAAATGGCAGATGTAATCATAAGAGGAACAAATAGTTCATAGCCGCCTGTGAGCTCGGCAATGAGGAATATTGCCGTAAGCGGGGCATGTAAAACACCAGCCATAAGACCAGCCATTCCCACCATTGTAAAGCTGCTAACCGAAATAGGATTTTTTAATAGCCCTGTATTATTTACAAACAAAGCAAAGCAATGTCCCATAGCACTTCCCATAAAAAGTACGGGTGCAAAAATACCTCCAACTCCGCCTGCACCAAAAGTAAGCGAAGTAGCAATAATTTTGAAAATTACAAGACCCGCCAATAGAAGAATTACCACCCAAATGTTATCCAGGTAATCATTAAAAAGATTGGTTCCAAGAGCCTGCAAATAGTTAGCAGAAAGTAGATTATTTATGACATTATAGCCCTCCCCATATAGAGGCGGAATAAAATAGATTAGAATTCCAAGACCTATTCCACCAATTAATAGCCTTTTAAAAGGAGAAGAGATCTTCTTAAAATAATTATTGATCTTAAAATAAACCGAAGTAAAATACATAGAAGAAAAAGCCGCAAGTACCCCCAGGATAATATAAAAAGGAACCTCTGAAATTTTGAAATTATCCTCAAGTTGAAATGGTAAAATAATATCTGATCCAAAGAAGAAGTAGGAGGTAAGGATCGCTGAAACTGATGCAATAAGTAAAGGCAGTAAGGAAATGAGTGTGAGATCCAGGCTAAAAACTTCAATAGCAAAAATGATAGCAGCAACCGGGGCTTTAAATATGGAGGACATTGCCCCTGCCGCCGCACAACTTATTAGCAGTGTGCGAGCCCGCTGGTCCATTTGAAATAAACGGGAAATATTAGATCCAAGGGATGCTCCTGTGGCTACCGTGGGTCCCTCAAGTCCTACAGAACCTCCAAAACCAACAGTCAATGGTGCGGTAATAAGAGATGCGTACATTTGATATGTATGCATTATTCCCTGTTTTTTGGAAATTGCATATAATGTGGAAGGAATACCGTGACCAACTTTTTTCTTAAGCACAAATTTTATTATAAGAAGGGTAATGGTTAGTCCCAACAGAGGGAAAATAAAGTAAAAAGCAGTATGGTAATTAGAAATTAAATTCCCCTCCAGGAGTTTTTGTATAAAGTGTGTAAGGTTCTTTATAATAACTGCTCCCAAACCTGCGGTGAAGCCTATAATAGAACTAAGTACTAATATAAATTGTTGCTGTGAAAGATGCTTTGTCTTCCATATCAAAAAACGCTGTAACCCGGGAATTGATTTTGGAACCATTAGTACGTGTTATTTGACTGATACAAAAAAATCCCGCCCAAAGGCAGGATTTAAAAATTTATAATTTTACCTGTAGGTGCAATTCCTTTAGTTGGGCCTCTTCCAGGCGGGCAGGGGCATCGATCATTACATCTCTTCCCGCATTATTTTTTGGAAAGGCAATATAATCCCGTATTGTTTCCTGGCCTCCAAGAATGGCTACAAGCCTGTCAAAGCCAAAAGCGATTCCTCCATGGGGTGGTGCTCCAAATTCAAAGGCATTCATAAGAAAGCCAAATTGCTCTTTAGCTCCTTCAGGAGTAAAACCTAAAAAGTCAAACATTTTCGCCTGCGTCTTTTTGTCGTGTATCCTTATAGAACCACCACCAATTTCATTACCGTTAAGAACAAGATCGTAAGCATTGGCCCGTACAGAACCTGGTTCTGTTTCCAGTAATTTTACATCTTCAGGTTTTGGTGACGTGAACGGGTGGTGCATAGCATGAAATCTGGAAGTCTCTTCATCCCATTCCAACAATGGGAAATCTACTATCCACAGAGGTGCAAAGGTGTTAGGGTCTCTTAGACCTAGTTCAGTAGCCAAGTGCATTCTCAGAGCACTAAGTTGCGATCTGGTTTTTGCTGTTTCGCCAGCCATTACGAGAATAAGATCTCCGGGTTTAGCTCCTGTGGTATTAGCCCATTCTTTAAGATCTTCTTCAGAATAAAATTTATCTACAGATGATTTAAGGCTGCCATCTTCGTTGTACTTTGCCCAAATAAGACTTAGTGGCACCAATTTGAGGCCGTTTTACCCATTCAATTAATTTATCAGTCTCTTTCCGGGTATAGGAAGCAGCTCCGGGAACTGCAATTCCAACTACAAGTTCCTGTTGATCAAATACATTAAAACCTTTGTTTTTAACCAGATCATTTAATTGGGCAAACTCCATCCCAAAACGAATGTCCGGTTTGTCATTTCCATATTTTTCCATGGCTTCAGCATAGGTCATCCTTGGAAATTCTTTTACTTCTAATCCTTTAATTTCTTTTAAAAGATGTCTGGTGAGACCTTCAAAAGTTTTCAGGATATCTTCCTGTTCCACAAAAGCCATTTCGCAGTCTATCTGGGTAAATTCCGGTTGACGGTCTGCGCGTAGATCTTCATCCCTAAAGCATTTGACGATCTGGAAATACTTGTCCATTCCGCCTACCATCAACAGCTGTTTAAAAGTTTGTGGAGATTGTGGGAGTGCATAAAATTGACCTTCATTCATCCGGCTTGGCACCACAAAATCCCGGGCTCCTTCGGGAGTGGATTTTATAAGGTAAGGCGTTTCCACTTCGATGAATCCCTGTTGAGATAGGTAATTTCTAACCTGCATTCCAACTTTGTGCCGAAACATAAGGCTTTCTTTTACAGGATTTCTTCTAATATCCAGATAGCGATATTTCATTCGCAGCTCCTCACCACCATCAGTTTCATTTTCAATTGTAAACGGAGGGGTGAGAGAAGGATTTAAAAGATTAAATTCTGAAACTAAAATTTCCACATCTCCTGTTGGCATCTGTGGATTTTTTGACTGCCGCTCTATAACCTCTCCTTTCACCTGGATGACATATTCCCTCCCAAGTTCTACAGCTTCTTTTAGCATTGCTGCAGGAGTTCTTTCTTCATCAAAAATTAATTGTGTCACCCCATACCTGTCCCGGAGATCTACCCACACCATAAATCCTTTATTTCTAATCTTTTGGACCCAACCTAAGCAAGAGTAACTTTCTCCCCAATGTTGGTACTTCTCAATTCCCCGCAGGTATGACTTCTATACATAAATAGTATTCAAATTTAGAATCGCAAAAGTAATAAGTTCGAGGGTATTTAAGGTCTTCAAGGAAGTAAAAATTTAAGGAACATCCATTTATAATCAGGAGAAATTATAAGTTGAGGATACTACAATGTTAAATTAATGTTACCTAAACATTGATTAATTGTAAAATTAAGGCTATATTTGAGATATAACCCTCACCAAAAACTTATGCATATGAAAAAGTTTTTCACGGCTATCGCAATATTGGCAATTTTTGCGAACACCACAGCTGTATCCCAGGAAATTAAACCAAAATTTGAGAAAGAGGGAGAGTTAATAAAAGGTACATATTATTATGAAAATGGAAGTATTAGACAGGAGGGTACGTACAAGAACGGACAACTCCACGGGGAATGGGTTTCTTATGACCAGGACGGTAAGAAGAATGCCGTTGCGCAATACAAAGAAGGCGTTAAAACAGGAAAATGGTTTTTTTGGAATAAAAATTTTTTAACTGAGGTCGATTACAACAATAATATAATTGCTGAAGTTCATTCATATGAAGAAGTAAGTGGAATTGTAGAAATAGATTAATTTTTCAACATTAAAAATGCAAAACCCGAAGTGGAAGCTTCGGGTTTTGCATTTTAATCTATAAGTAAGTATTTAAAGCTCCTTCATTATTTCAGAAAATATTCTGAAGGAATTCACCCTGTCCTGGTGGTCATAAATGTGCGAAACTGCCATAATCTCATTTGCTCCGGTTTGCTTCAAAAATTCTTTAGTTTTTTTCTTTACAGTTTCTTTGCTTCCCACGAATGAATACCTCAACATTTGTTGAAGAGCGGGATGTTGTGAAATCTCCCGAAGTTCCTCTGTCATATCAATTGATGGCTGCATATAATCAATTTTTCCTGTGAGCACTCCCAACATCATTCTTATCATTGAAGTAGATATCTTTTGTGCTTCTTCATCTGTTTCGGCGGCTACAATATTAACTCCTGCCATTGTGTAAGGTTCCTGCAGGAATTCTGAAGGTTCAAACTCGTTGTGATAAATATTAAATGCATCGAAAAGATGGGTAGGAGCGAAGTGGCTGGCGAACACATAAGGTAAACCCTTTTTAGCTGCAAGATGGGCACTATCTGTACTGGAACCCAAAATGTAAACTAGCACTTCCACGCCTTCGGCAACAGTTGCTCTTACTTTAGAATTGCTGTTGTCACGTGAGAAATACTGCTGTATTTTAGCAATCTCATCTGGAAATTGATAAACAGCCTGCATCCTGTCTGATCTTATAGCGTGAGCCGTGGTTTGATCTGTTCCCGGTGCCCTTCCAAGTCCCATATCAATTCTTCCAGGGTAAAGGTTTGCTAGTGTTCCAAATTGTTCGGCGACTATTAAAGGGGAATGATTTGGAAGCATTATTCCTCCAGATCCCACTCTTATTTTATTGGTTCCACCTGCTATATAACCCATAAGAACAACGGTGGCTGAGCTGGCAATGCTTATCATGTTATGATGCTCTGCAAGCCAAAACCTGTTGTACCCAAAATCTTCAGCTTTTTGTGCAAGCTCAAGGCTATTTTTAAAAGTTTTAGATGTACTAACTCCTGCACCTATACTGGCTAACTCAAGTATGGAATATTTAATATTATTATTATTTTGCATTATTTACTTTTATGTGTAAGTCTAATTCGTAGGTATTAGGTCGAAGAAATTCCTGACACATTTCACTAGATTTTTTATATCCTTAGTGGCTTGCTTCTCTTACTGCTTTTAAACGTTTTCTGGCTCTCCTCTTGTTAGAAGCACTTACTTTCATCCTGTTAACCAGGTAAAACATTACAGTACAACTACAAGGGTGAGAAAGGTGGCGAAAACCAATCCAAAAATAACTGTCCAGGCAAGTGGCCCCCAGAAGATTACGTTATCACCTCCAATTTTTATGTTTGGAGCGTAATCTATGAATAATCCAAAGAAGTCAATATTTAGACCTACAGCCAGGGGAATTAATCCCAGGACTGTAGTAATAGCAGTAAGTAAAACGGGTCGAAGCCTGGACTTACCCCCGGCAACAATGGTTTGAAAATATTCTTCCCGGGTTAAGAGCTCATACTCTTCATAACCTAATTCAACTTTTTTCCTATCAATTAAGAGTTGGGTATAGTCAATTAGTACTATGGCATTATTTACTACAATTCCCGCTAGTGAAATGATTCCCATCATTGTCATAATTATAATAAAATCCATTTGAAAAACCACCAGGCCTAAAAATACTCCCGCTAAACTTAGAACTACAGCCATAAGAATAATTACAGGCTTGGAAACAGAATTAAATTGTGCAACCAGGATAAGCAGAATTCCGCCAAGAGCAATGAGGAGCGCCTTGAGAAGAAAACTCATGTTTTCTGCCTGTTTTTCCTGCTCTCCTGTAAACTCAAGGGACATTTCATTAGGTAAATCATAACTTTCCAGCGAGTTTTTTAATTGCTCTACTATCTCATTGCCATTGTAGTCCTGCAGCACATTGGAATATAAGGTTATCACCCTTTTTAAATCTTTTCTTTTTATGGAATTAAAAGTAGATGTTGCATCTGTCTCAATAACCGAAGATATTGGAACCTGTACCAGTTGTCCTGAATTATTTCGGAAGGTTATAGGCTGGTTGAATAGTGCTGTTTGATCATATCGCAGTTCCTCGTTAAATCTTACATTGATTTGATAATCATCATCACCATCTTTATATGTTGAAACTTCTTCCCCGTAAATTGCCCGTCTCAGGGTTTGTCCCACCTGGGAAGTGGAGATCCCCAACTGTCCTGCCTTTCTTCGGTCTACGCGAATACTTAATTCAGGTTTAGACTTATTTACATCTATATTAAGTTCTTCTATTCCTGCAATCCCAAGTCCATTGATATATTCCCGTAATTGTTCTGCTTCCACGAGCATCTGGTCGTAATTTTCCCCTTTCAGTTCTATATTTATTGGATATCCTGATGGTGGTCCTGCAGCATCTTTTTCAACTATAATTGTTGCACCTGTGAATTCCCTTACAGCATCCCGTACCTCGCCTAATACCTGGCTACTCAATACTCCACGTCTTTCACTAAACTCTCTCATAGAAAGCGTGACTTTTGCTTTATGAGGCATTTCGTTTTGCTGGCCACCATCTGTTTGAGGATTACAGCACCCTGTCCCACCTGCGAAATGGCAGATTCTACCATATAGTTATAACCGCTCTCATCTTCATATTTTTCAATAACATCAAATATTCGCTGCTCCACCTTTTTGGTGAATTCATTGGTGCGTTTTATATCAGTTCCTTCAGGAAATTCTATATACGTAATGATCTGGTTCGGTTGATTTTCAGGAAAGAAGAGTACATTCGGCTGTACCAGTCCCACGAGGATAAAAGAGAAAATAAGTAAGCCTAAAGTACCGAAGAAGAACATATAAGCTTTCTTCTTCCTAAGGGCAAATTTCAGGAATTTTTCATAGTTGTTCTCAAGTTTTTTTAGCGATTTATACTGGAAATAATTTACACCTCTTGAAAGCACATACTTGTAAAACCAGAGCAATACTGCACTAAAAATAAGAAGGTTTCCAACAGCTCTTAATAAACCAGAATCAATTATAAACCCTGGTACAAGCAGTAATAAACCAACCCCAATTAATATTACGGTTATCCGTACCAGTTTATTCTTTGTGAACTCTTCCTCTTCGGTTTTCATGAAGCGGGAGGTAAGCATAGAATTTATTATAAGAGCGACAAAAAGAGAAGACCCCAGGACTATGGATAAGGTCATTGGAAAGATCATCATAAATTTTCCAATTGTTCCCGGCCACAGACCCAGGGGAAAAAATGCTGCAAGAGTAGTGGCTGTTGAGGCTATAATAGGCCAGGCAATTTCACCCAATCCCTGTTTTGCAGCTTTAAGCCGGGGCATCCCCTGGTCCATTAATGAAAATACGTTCTCCACAACAACAATCCCGTTATCTACGAGCATTCCCAGACCCATTACCAGGGCAAAAAGCACCATAGTATTAAGAGTAATGCCGAGACTTGAAAGGATTATAAAGGATAGGAACATGGAAAGGGGGATAGCTATTCCCACGAACAAAGCATTCCTGAATCCAAGGAAAAACATCAGGACAACAACTACAAGAATAACCCCAAAAATGATGTTATTTACAAGGTCATCTACCTGGGTTTCTGTTTTAATAGATTGATCATTTGTGAGAGAGACATGAAGGGTTTCTGGCAGGTAGGTTTCCTGCTCTTCGGCAATAATTCTATTAATCTCATCAACCGCCTCGATCATGTTCTTCCCCGCGCGTTTTTTAATATCAAGCATCACTACAGGTTCACCATATTCCCGGGCATAAGTGGTAGCATCTTTTTCATGAAATTTGACTTCGGCTATATCTTTAAGAAAGATATTTCCGTCTTCACGTTTTACCACGATATCTTCGAGCTCCCCGGGATCTTCAATTTCCCCAATGATCCTGATGTTTTTCTGTACACTATTGGAAAGAATATTTCCTCCTGAAATTGTTCTGTTCTCGGCACTAACGGCATTGACCACATCGTTGAAACTCACCTGTGAGGCAGTCATACGATAGACATCAAGAGCTATTTCAATTTCCATTTCTTCAGCACCTCGAATAGTTGCTTCTTTTATCTGCGGAAGGATTTCAATCTTATCCTGAAGATATTCGGCATATTCTTTTAATTGCTGAACAGTGAAATCTCCGGTTAGATTGATATTAAGAATAGGTTGTTCTTCAGAAATATTGAGATCAAAAACATTGGGTTCTACTTTACCGCCATTATCCAGATTTGGCCAGGTTGTTTCTGCTTTGACCTGATCTACCCTGTCTTTTATTTTTTGCCTTGCAACATCAACACTTACATCATCATCAAATTCTACAATAATCATAGAGTAATCCTGAAAAGTAGTAGAGCTTATGTCTATAACACCTCCCACGTTATTGAATTCCTCCTCGAGAGGTTCAGTTATAAATTTCTCCACATCCTCTGCAGAGTTTCCTGGATTTATAGTACTAACATAAATCTTGGTTTCAATAATTTCAGGAAAAGATTCCCTTGGCATACTGTAGTAGGAGAGAAGTCCCCCTACTAAGACAATGGCAATAATTACGTACACCGTCATCCTGTTCTCAATGGCCCAGGACGATATCTTAAATTCTTTGTCTATTTTGTTCATTTGGACTGCTTCAACAAATTCTTAATTTTTTACTTTGACCTTTTGTTGATCCCTTAAATTTCTGCTTCCCTGGATAATAACCTGTTCATCTGTTTCAATACCTGAAAGTATCTCTACCTGATTATCCTGGGTTTTTCCTGTTTCTACAGTCTTTCTCACTGCTGTTCCGGTGCTGTCACTTTCCTTCTGAAGAACATAAACTATACTCTCCCCCATGGAGTTCTTTTGAATAGCACTCTCTGGTATTGTTATAGCTCCTTCAGCAGTATAGTCATTGAGCCTAACAGTAGCAATTAAGTTAGGCTTTACAAATCCATCCTTATTAGGTATGGATACCTCCACCTGGAATGTTCTGTTATTGGGATTTATAAAGCTGCCAACCTGTTTAACCTCTCCTTCATATTGCTTGTTAATTGCGGGAATTTCTACAATTACCGATGTGCCTTTTTTAATTTGATTAAGGTATGTTTCTGGAACAGCTGCCTCCACGTACATATTCTCAAGGTTTACCAGCCTGAATAGTTGATTTTGACCCGGGTTTACAACCTGTCCTTCATCGGAAATTACTTCATCTATTACTCCGCTAAAAGGTGCTCTCACATTAGTTTTAGCTAATTGAGATCTCAATTGGTTTACAGCATTTTGTGACGATTGATAAGTTGTTTGAGCTTCCAAAAACTGGATTTCTGATCCTATATTTTGCTCCCATAAGCGCTGCTGCCTCTCAAAAGTGGTTTTAGCAAGATTTGCCTGCGCCTCCAGCTGTGCCACCTGGCTCGATAGACCTCCATCATCAATAGTGGCGAGTAACTGTCCTTTGCGCACCTGCTGCCCCTCCTCTACGTGAACTTGAGAAAGAACTCCCGAAAATTCCGGATAAATAATTATGTTCTCCCTGGTAGCAACATCACCCTGTACTCTTGTGTAGTGCCTGAAGGTGGTATCAATCACCTCCTGAACAGTAACAACGGGAAAGCCTCTGGTGTCGTCCATTTGGTTTATTGCTGCATCGAGTTGCTCAATTTTGCCTGCAATTTCACTTTGTTGCTTGCTTAGCTCTACCTTTTTCGCCCGGATCTCTTCCAGGTTGTTAGAAGCTATAACATCTTCTACAGAACCTTCTTCAGTTTTCCCACAGGAAACAAGCAGTAGTGAGAAAAGGGAGATATAGAGTAAATTTTTCATCGGCTTATTATGTTTACTTAAATTCATTAAGTGGTTTATTAAAGTAAAGGGTATTAATTATTAGGAGAATATTTGGTGGTGTCCAGCAGGTTCTCCAGAGTCGCTTTTGTTGTTATTACATTTAACATGGATTGTAATAATTCCTGTTGAGCATTAAAAAGCTGCCGTTGCGCTTCACTTAATTCAAAGCTGGTGGCGAGTCCCTCAAAAAATTTGATCCTGTTTTTGTTTTCAATCCTCTCTGCCAGTTCCAGATTTCTTTTTAGGGTTTCGTAATTTTCCAGACTGTATTCATAGTCGTTTCTTGCTGCATTGATATCAAGCCGAATTCTGTTTTCGGTTTCATCAAGTTCTAAGAGAGCCTGTTCATATTCAATCTGCATTTGCTGGGTTCTTGCTCCGCGCATTCCGCTGCTGAAAATTGGAATATTAAGGCTTACTCCAAGAATGGACTGTGCAAAATATTCCTGATCACTATTGAAGAAGGTGAATTTTCCACTATAGGCCTGTGCACCGTAATTGACAAAAGCAGTAAGCGAAGGCAGGGCTTTTGCCTTTTCCAGCCGAACAAAAATGCGGGCGGCTTCGGCATTATTGGCAGCTATCCTGTAATCAATATTTTCCTCGACAGGTATTTCCTTGGAGAGGAGAGCGAGGTCGTAATATTTCATTGCGACAACATCCAGATCTTCACTCAGTTTTATTTCAGTATCTACAGGAAGACCCAAAGTGTGGGCAAGCATTTCATAAGAAATCTCCAGCATTCTCTCGCTGCGGTTTAAATTGTTCTGTAAACCGAGGAGAGTGATTTGCAATTGTTCCACGTCTTCCTCTTCAGCAAAACCATTTTCAAAAATCTTTTGGGTGTCACTGTAATTCTTGTCCACAGTCTGGAGGTTTTTCTTCAGGATTTGAACACTTTCTTCAGCTAAGAGTACATTAGCATAAGCAGAAACAATAGCCTCTTTTACAGATTGATCTGTCTTGGTTTTGGCATTTCTGGAAATTGCTAAAAGAGTTTGAGCTGATTGGACACCTACAATATAAGAACCGTCAAAAATTAATTGGTTCCAGGTGGCGGTGCCTCCAAGATTTTGTTTCGTTCCAAATCTCACTTAAGCACAAAAGTTCCTGGAGCACCTCCGGCAAGTTCAGCTGGCAAAAGGGTAACAGGTTGTTTTAAAAGGTTTTGATAATCAACATTGGCACTTATTTGCGGCAAACCCTGGGAAATGATTTCCCATTTTTGTTTCAGGGCTTTTTCTACTTCCTTTCCGGCAATTTGAGAGGTATAATTATTTTGAAGACCTAAAATAATTGCTTCTTCCAGGGATAAGGTATAGGAGCTTTGAACATCCTCTTCCTGTGAAAACATTGTAAAGGAAAACAGGAGAGTAAAGAATAGAAATACTTTTTTCATTTAATCTTCAAGGGTTAAGATTTCATTTAGTGTTTGTAGGCCTTTGGGAGTTACAATGGCACGCAGGTGATACTCGAGAAATTTTTCGGTTAGATCCTTTAGCGGAAACTGGTCAACTGGGAAAAAATCAGAATTCTTTATGCTCATCATTCCCATAAAGTAGATCTTACTAATAAATTCTACGGGTATGGAGGACTGAGTAAAGACCGTCGTCTATACCTTTTTTCAAATTGTCGGCAAGGCTGCAGTGCATCATTTCGGAATGATTTTCCTGAACTTCCTGGTAGACCTTTGGGTAATATTTATTTAATTGATACTGTGGTGAAGATTTCTCATCCTTTAAATGATTCATTACAAATTTCTTTATTTCATAAAGCTCTACAATGGGATTGTTTTCTCTGGCCTTGATGTTCTCAATTCCCTGCTCTATTGATTTAAGGATGTAAATAGTGGTGGCCTGCACCAGTTTGGTTTTCGTGGAAAAATTCGCGTAAATTGTCTTTTTTGATATTCCCATTTTATTGGCAATCTCGTCCATAGTGACGCTTTTGAAGCCAAAAGTCAAAAACATATCTGCCGCAGTACGTATTATATCTTCTTTCATTTTCAATTTCTGAGGGCGCAAATATACTGCAGGAAACTTTAAAAACTATAAAAGTTTCCATTAAATTATTATTAAATAATTGTGACAATTTCCAGTTGTGCTCATTTGTCCTATTTTTACTAAAAATTTTCAAATGCTTTCTATATCTGAATACCGTGATGTTTTTGAAGATCACATGAATAAGAAGATCACTTCTAAAGAACTTAGTGAATCTTTATGAGCCAATGATCTATATTTTAAATCTGGGAGGCAAGAGACTAAGGCCTGTCCTAACTTTAATGGCTGCAGAAATCTTTGATTGTTCTCACAAAAAAGCTTTGGATGCAGCTTTAGCCATAGAAGTATTTCACAATTTCTCCCTTGTCCATGATGATATTATGGATGATGCCCCTTTGAGAAGAGGCAATGTCACAGTACACGAAAAATGGGATATTAATACAGGTATCCTTTCCGGGGACGCAATGCTCATTAATGCTTACCAGCTATTCGAAAATTATGACGGTCCGGTATTTAAGGAATTGGCACAGTTATTCAGCAGGACGGCAATTAAAGTTTGTGAAGGACAGCAGTATGATGTTGATTTTGAAGCGCGGGATAATGTGAAGATAGGAGAGTATCTTAAAATGATCGAATACAAAACGGCAGTACTCGTTGGTGCCTCACTACAAATGGGAGCCATAGTTGCTGAAACTACCGGAGAATGTAAAGAAGCGGTTTATGAATTTGGAAAATTACTGGGAATAGCCTTTCAATTGCAGGATGATTACCTGGACGTATTTGGTGATCCTGAGTCTTTCGGGAAACAAATTGGAGGGGACATTATAGAAAATAAAAAAACCTTCCTCTATTTAACTGCACTGGCAGAAGCAGATGAATTACAGGGAAGACAACTGGAGCATTTGTATTCCATTAACCCGCCTGAAACTTCAGGAAAAATATCAGCTGTAAAAAGCATTTTTGAAAGCAGTGGAGCTTCAAATCTGGCAAGGAAAGAAATTGAGAAATATACTACTTTGGCTTTTGAAGTTTTAGAAGGAATAGACATCCCGGCACACAAAAAGGAGCTTCTTCGAAATTTTGGATTGTTACTAATGAACAGGAAGGTTTAAAAATAAATACTTACAAAAGGCATAAAGGCACTTCCATAGAAACTTTTTTCATCGTCGTGCAAGAGGTTATAACGAACCCCGGTAACAACTAAGCCCGGCATTATATCCTAATCCTACAAACAGAGCGGGAACCCAGGATTGTTCTTTCATACTGCCGCCATCAAATTCATACCGCGTGTTAATATTTAATTGTTCATATTCCGCAGATAGCTGAATAGCCTGAATTGGCCTGAACATTCCAATGACACTTCCCCCAAAACTTGTGGCTTTATAATTCCTTTGAGAGGCATAAGCTCCACTTATGCCTACACCTGCAGAAAAATAAGAATTGAAATCATAAACTGCAGAAGGTGCAAGAGCGCCAGTGAAATTCCCATTTCCAAAAGATAATCCTAAACTTCCTCCCAATCTTACCTGATCCCAGAAGTTAGAAGGATTTTGAGGATTCTTCTCTATGCCCTGAGCCTTTATCTGTGAGTTTGAAATTATTAAAAACAACAAAAGAAAAAAAACTTTGGGATTAATGAAATTTAGTGCTTTTGTCATGTTAAAGTTCTTATAAGGTGTGGGATAAATATAACAATTCTTATAAGCTATAATAGCTAAAAGTTGTATTTTTGCGATGTTTTACAAAAAAGAAACATTAGTTTCCAACTATGGATAGATTCTCATTTCTTAACGCCGCACATACATCATTTTTCGCCGATCTTTATGAACAATATCTGGAAAATCCTGACAGCGTAGAACCAAGCTGGAGAGCATTTTTCCAGGGATTTGATTTTGGACAAAATGGCCTCTCTTCTTCAAATGGAGAAGCAAGGGAAGAGGTAATTGAAAATGCAGTCGATGGAGAGTATTGCGCGCCACAACTACAAAACCTTGAAAAAGAATTTAAGGTTATAAAACTTATCGAAGGTTATCGCACAAGAGGGCATTTGTTTACTCAAACAAATCCTGTGAGGGAGCGAAGAAAATATTCCCCTACCCTGGATATTGAAAATTATGGATTATCACAGGGAGATTTAGATACTGTATTTAATGCGGGGGAGGTTATTGGTATTGGTTCTGCCACTTTAAAGGACATTATTACCCACCTGTCCAGGATCTACTGTCAATCCATTGGAATTGAGTATATGTATATTCGTAAACCCGAAGAAATTTCCTGGATCCAGGATAAATTAAATATCAACGATAATCAGCCTGATTTTACTGCTGAGCAAAAAAAGCTCATCCTTAAAAAATTAAATGAAGCTGTTTCGTTTGAGAGCTTTTTGCATACGAAATACGTGGGTCAAAAGAGATTTTCCTTAGAAGGAAATGAAAGTTTAATTCCGGCGTTGGATGCTATTATAGAAAAAGCTGCAGATGTAGGAGTGCGTGAGTTCGTAATGGGTATGGCTCACAGGGGAAGATTAAACACCCTTACCAATATCTTTGGTAAAAGTGCGAAGGACATATTTAGTGAATTTGATGGGAAAGATTACGAGCAGGATATTTTTGATGGGGACGTAAAATATCACCTTGGATGGACTAGTTGCAGGAAAACCCGTAACGGTAAAGAAATTAATATAAACATAGCGCCCAATCCTTCTCACCTGGAGACCGTAGGTCCGGTTGTAGAAGGAATTACCCGTGCAAAACAGGACAGGCGGTACAATGGAGATAATTCTTCAGTTTTGCCTATTGTAGTGCATGGAGATGCTGCAATAGCAGGACAGGGAGTTGTCTATGAAGTCATACAAATGGCTCAACTGGAGGGTTACCAAACAGGAGGTACTATTCATATCGTGGTAAACAACCAAATTGGATTTACCACCAATTACCTGGATGGCCGCTCATCAACTTATTGTACAGATGTTGGAAAGGTTACTTTATCTCCTATCCTTCACGTAAATGCTGATGATGCAGAGGCTGTTGTACACGCGGCTTTATTCGCACTGGATTTTAGAATGAAGTTTAAGAGAGACGTTTTTATTGATCTACTTGGCTACAGGAAATATGGGCATAATGAAGGTGATGAACCAAGGTTTACTCAACCTAAGCTTTATAAGGCTATAGCTTCACATGAAAATCCCCGCGATATTTATGCTGAAAAGCTTATCAAAAGTGGAGTTATTGATAAAGATTATGTAGGTAAGCTTGAAGAAGAATACAAGGCAAATCTTGAAGAAAATCTGGAAAATTCCCGTAAAGAGGACAAAACCAAAATAACTCCCTTTATGGAAGACGAGTGGGAAGGTTTTGAAAATGTAGAGGAAGACCAAATGATGGAATCTGTAGATACTACTATAGATATTCAAAAGCTGGATGAGATTGCAGAAGTAATTACCCAACTTCCGGAAGACAAAAAGTTTATGCGCAAAATCGCGAAACTTATTGAGGGCAGGCATAGTATGTATTTTGACAATAATCAACTGGATTGGGCCATGGCAGAATTACTTGCTTATGGAAGTTTGATGCTGGAAGGTTATAATGTGAGGATGAGCGGTCAGGATGTGGAAAGAGGTACTTTTTCTCACTTAAGCATGCTATTGTAAAAGTCGAAGACAGTGAAGAAGAAATTATTCTTCACAACAACATAAAGAATAAAAAAGGAGATTTCAGGATATACAATTCGCTACTTTCAGAATATGGAGTGGTAGGTTTTGATTACGGTTATGCAATGGCCAGCCCTACAACTCTTACTATTTGGGAAGCGCAGTTTGGTGATTTCGTCAATGGTGCCCAGATTATGCTGGATCAATACATCTCGGCCGCTGAAGATAAATGGAAACTGCAAAATGGATTGGTGATGTTTCTGCCGCACGGATATGAGGGTCAGGGAGCAGAACACTCTTCGGGAAGAATGGAGCGTTTTCTTCAGTTGTGTGCTACAGATAATATGTATGTGGCAGATGTTACAACACCTGCCAACATGTTTCATTTACTTCGCAGGCAGATGAAGGTGAAATTTAGAAAGCCTTTAATTATATTTACTCCAAAAAGTTTGTTGAGGCATCCAAAAGTTATTTCTACAAAAGAAGACTTCGCCCAGGGTAGTTTCCAAACTCTAATAGATGATTCGCAAGCTGAAGTTAATAAAATAAAATCCCTGGTATTTTGTACAGGTAAATTTTATTATGACCTTCTTGAGCACCGTGAAAAGATTGGAAGAGATGACGTGGCTCTAGTGAGGGTAGAACAATTATTTCCATTGCCCTGCGATAAGATGAAGGAAATGATAGATAAATATAAAAATGCCGATGACCTGGTATGGGCGCAGGAAGAACCAAGGAATATGGGAGCCTATAGTCATTTGTTACTTCACTTTGATGAAGCTAAGAACTTTAGGGTGTGCAGTCGAAGATTTTATGGGTCCCCTGCTGCAGGTAGTGCTGTAAGGTTTAAAAAACGTCACGAAAAGGTAATTGAGAGCGTTTTTGATAAGACAATGGTTTAAAAAATAGAATAAGAATATAAAAATTAAAATTGCTTACTAATTTTAAGCAGAAATAAATAAAAGATCATGGCTTTAGAAATGAAAGTTCCTTCTCCCGGAGAATCTATTACAGAAGTTGAAATTGCTCAATGGCTGGTAAAAGATGGAGATTACGTAGAAAAAGATCAGGCAATTGCAGAAGTTGATAGTGACAAGGCAACGCTTGAATTGCTTAGCGGAGGCAAGCGGAATAATCACCCTTAAGGCAGAAGAAGGTGACGCAGTGGCCGTTGGCCAGGTGGTTTGTATCATTGATACAGATGCAGCAAGGCCTGACGGGGGAGGAGATGCAAAAGAAAGTGCTGAAAAAGAAGTTACCGAGGAGCGAGAAAAAACAGAATCTAAGGCTGACAGTAATAAAGCTGAACCAAAAACTGAGACCCCTTCTAAGTCTTCAACTCCTTCTCAAAAACAGGATAAGACTTACGCTACAGGAACTCCGTCTCCGGCAGCAAAGAAAATTCTTGATGAGAAAGGGATAGACTCAAAATCGGTTAATGGAACAAGCAGAGATGGTAGGATTACGCATGAAGATGCGGTGCAGGCAAAAGCTTCAATGGGAACTCCCGGTCGCGGAAAGAGAGGGGAATCCCGTAAAAAGATGTCAATGCTTCGCCGAAAGGTGGCAGAGCGTCTTGTAAGTGCAAAGAATGAGACGGCCATGCTTACCACTTTTAACGAAGTAGACATGTCTGCCATTTATTCTTTAAGAAAACAGTACAAAGACCAGTTTAAAGATAAACATGGTGTTGGATTAGGTTTTATGTCCTTTTTTACTTTAGCAATTGTTAGAGCACTTGATCTATTTCCCGATGTGAATTCTATGATTGATGGGGATTTCCAGGTGAAGTACGACTTTAAAGATATTAGTATTGCTGTTTCAGGACCAAAAGGTTTGATGGTTCCGGTAATAAGAAATGCTGAAAATCTTGGATTCCGGGGAATTGAAGATGAGGTAAAGCGATTGGCTTTAAGAGCACGTGATGGACAAATTACAGTAGATGAGATGACTGGTGGGACCTTTACTATTACAAATGGTGGAGTGTTTGGATCCATGTTATCTACGCCTATTATTAATCCACCCCAAAGTGCAATTCTTGGAATGCACAACATAGTCGACTTAGCCTGTTGCAATAGATGGACATGTGGAGATAAGACCTATAATGTTCGTTGCATTATCTTATGATCACAGGATCATTGACGGTAAGGAATCTGTAGGTTTTCTGGTAGCTGTAAAAGAAGCTCTTGAAAATCCGGAAGAATTACTAATGGATAATGATGTAAAAAGAGCTTTGGAGCTTTAATTTCTTCAGAGAGAAAAAAAGCGGACAGCAAATTTATTGCTGCCCGCTTTTTTTATTTTACAGTTTACTAAAATACCTCGAGTAAATTTAAGATGTTTAAAAGTAGTACAAACACCACTGCTACAGCAAGAATAGCCATCCCCAAATCACTTATTGAGCCTTTTTTTATCTCTTGATTCATACTGCCCCCTTTTAATAATTATAATGACTAATATAATTTATTATGCCAGGGAAGAGTATGGGGAAATTTCCCCATTTTTTGTTTATTTGAGGTAGAGAGACTTATTCTTGTAATCAATTACTGCCTTTCCTTTTTTAAGAATATCAGCACCAATGATTCCGTGAACTTTTTCAGCTTTATGATTTAGGAGAGCTTCGTTGACGTGAGTGAGATCAAAAAGGACCAGGTCTATTTTTTTCTTTTTCCAGCCCTTAATTTCAATATTATTTTGTTGTGCTATTTGGGTTAACATGTTAGTAGCACCTGAGCACCAGCTGCCCTGATATCGCTGTCTTCGGCCAGAAGTTCAAAATGCTTAACCGCTTCAAAGCCTACGCACGAGCTGGAGGCTCCTGTATCTAATATGAAATTACCTTCAATTTTATTGATCTTTGCCACCAGTTCGAAGTGGTTCGTCTCGGTGTAATTTAGTTTAATGCGATGGTAGCCTTTAGCTATCAATAGCTTCTTTAAAGAGGACATTCTTTTTCTTTTGAGCAAAGATAGGTGTTCAAAATAAATTATTTTTGCATTTATGATTTTAACTGATACCCACACACACTTATACTCCAAAGAATTTCAAAGCGATCGATTACAGATGGTTAAGAATGCAATGGAAGAAGATGTAAAGCGATTTTTTATTCCTGCCATAGACTCTTCACATACAGAAGCTATGTATGATCTTGAAAGGAACTTTCCAGACAATGTTTTTTTGATGATGGGCCTGCATCCTACATCAGTCAAAGAGAATTATGAAGAGGAATTAAGACTTGTAGAAGAGGAGCTGGCGAAAAGAAAATTTTATGCGGTGGGAGAAATAGGAATAGACCTTTTTTGGGATAAAACTCTTCTGGAGCAACAAAAAATCGCTTTCCGTCACCAAATAAAGCTAGCCAGGAGTTATGATTTACCAATTGTAATTCATTGCCGTGATGCTTTTGATGAAGTCTTTGAAGTTTTAGAAACGGAGAAGGACGAAAAATTGTTTGGAATATTCCACTGCTTTACCGGGAATCTTGAACAGGCGCGGCGAGCACTTTCCTACAATATGAAACTTGGGATAGGTGGAGTTGTGACCTTTAAGAATGGTGGACTGGATAAATTTTTGGCTGAAATACCCTTAGAAAATATAGTGCTGGAAACAGATGCCCCTTACCTTGCAACCTCCTTACAGAGGTAAAAGGAATGAAAGTTCTTACCTGAAGATTATTGCCGGAAAAGTAGCTGAACTATATAATGTTCCGCTTGAGGAAGTAGCAGCTGTAACCACAGGGAATTCCCTTGATATCTTCGGTAGATAAAACTATATTTAAATATTAATTTTGTTCTTTTGTTAAGCTAATCAAACCAAGCCTGTGTCTAGATTCGAAGATATAAGATTTTATAATGAAGAGGAAGTGCAGCCTGCACTTAAAAAGTATGTGCATCATCCAATGATCAAAGCTTTGCTTCAATTTACTTTTCCTGAAAATTCTTATAGTGAAATTGAAGCAATAGCGGCTCAGTGCCATTCGATTCGAGATTTTCAAACAAAAATAATTTATAAAACGGTTCAAAGGGTACTGGAGAAAAGTTCAGAAGGATTAACCTATAGTGGTTTTGACCAGCTGAAGAAGGATGAATCTTATCTATATATTTCCAATCATCGCGATATTATTCTGGATACCTGTCTCCTTAACTACCTCCTGTATGAACAGGATTTGATCATGACAGCTTCAGCTATAGGTGACAATCTTGTGCAGAAGCCATTTTTATTAATGCTTTCAAGAATTAATCGCAATTTTCTTGTTCAGCGGGGACTTAGCCCGAGAACAATGCTTCAGAGCTCACAGAATCTTTCCGAATATATTAAACATCTGCTTTTTGAAGAAAATCGGTCCGTTTGGATGGCGCAGCGGGAAGGTCGTACAAAAGATGGGAATGATACCACTCAACAGGGCGTTTTAAAAATGCTGGCAATGGCCAAGGGAGAGATGAGTCTTTCAGAATATTTTTCAAAAATTAAAATTGTTCCTGTTTCCATTTCTTATGAATTTGATCCTACAGATATCATGAAAATGCCAGAAATTATGGCGAAAAGAATGGAGGAAACTTATGTGAAATCTGCAAATGAGGATTTTAAATCTATTATGAAGGGGGCATTAGGAAATAAAGGGCGCATTCATATAGAGGCAGGGAAAGTTTTTACTAAAGAATGGTTTGAGCCTGTTGTAAAACAAGAATCCTCTGTAAATGATTTTCTTAAAACAATTACTTTAAATATAGATAAAGAGATTCACTCTAATTATAAATTGTGGCCTTCCAATTATATAGCCTGTGATCTTCTCCTTAATAACGACAGTCATTCTTCAAAATATACTCAGAAAGAAAAAAGGCAATTTGAACGACGTCTCACCCGTAGAATAAACTGTGAAAATTCCCTGGAAGTGAATAGCTACCTTTTAATGTATGCCAATCCTGTTATAAATAAGGAAGCTCTTAATGAAGGCAAAATCTAGAATTTTACTTATTTATACTTATGGTACCATTGGTATGATCAAAGATTTTGAAACGGGTGCTTTAAAAGCTTTTAACTTTAGTGAGCTTTTGCAGAATATCCCTGAGTTAAAGCTTCTGGAGCATACTATAGATACTGTAAGCTTCAAAGAACCAATTGATTCTTCAAATATGAACCCTGTTTACTGGGTATCACTTGCCCGGATAATAGAGGAGCGATATGAGAAATATGACGGTTTTGTGGTTTTGCACGGCAGCGATACCATGTCGTATTCTGCAGCTGCTCTAAGTTTTATGTTTGAAGATCTTACCAAACCTATTATTTTCACCTAAGTTCCCAATTACCAATTGGAGATTTAAGGACTGATGCTAAAGAAAATCTTATTACCAGTATCCAGATCGCCGGATTACAAAAGCAGGGGAAACTTAGGTTATCTCTGAAGTTGGTTTATATTTTGAATATAAACTTTACAGGGGAAACCGAACCACTAAATTAAATGCGGAACATTTTCAGGCTTTTTCCTCTCTTAATTATCCTGCTTTGGTAGAATCTGGAGTATATTTATCTGTCAATTATAATGCACTTTGGAAGACGAACAGGAGGAGAAAAACAAAATTACATACAGAACTTAACGAAGATGTTCTAATTTTAAAGATGTTTCCGGGCATAAATGAGCAAACGATTGATCATATTCTCTCGAGAAAAAATTTAAAAGGGGTTATTTTGGAAACTTTTGGAAGTGGAAATGCCCCTACCGACAAATGGTTTATTAAAATTTTAAAAAAATATATTTCCCGCGGATTGGTGGTAGTAAATGTCACTCAATGTATAGCAGGAAGTGTCTCAATGGGTCAATATGAGACAAGTACGCAACTAAAGAAAATAGGAGTGGTGTCAGGAAAAGATATCACAACTGAAGCAGCAGTTGCAAAATTGATGTATCTTTTGGGGAAAGAACTGTCACCAGAGGTTTTTAAGACAATTTTTGAAACTTCCCTGCGTGGGGAAATGTTATAAAATTAACGAATCTTATTTGATGGTAATGGTTTTTTTTTGTTATTTGGCGCACCAATTTAGAACAGCTTAATAGAGAGGTGGCCGAGTGGTCGAAGGCGCACGCCTGGAAAGTGTGTATACCCCACAAGGGTATCGAGGGTTCGAATCCCTTCCTCTCTGCAAGTGTTTTTAATAAAAAATTATTTTTATATCTTTAACCCTTTAACTAATTAATTAAGAAACAGTAATGAAAAGATTATTTTCAACTTTGGTAATCGCTTCGATTATGTTATTTGGAGCTGCGCAAGTAAACGCGACTAATTATGTGACTGCACAGCCGGATAATATCGTGAATTTTATTCAGGATGAAGAAGTAGCCCTCGATACACAAGAGGAAGAATCCGTTGGTTTTCACCAGGAATTAAAAAGACGATTTATTGAAGGAGGCCCTGGCTTTATGGGGATCGTTCTTTTGTGTTTAATTCTTGGACTGGCCATTGCCATTGAGAGAATTATCTTTTTAAACCTTTCTACTACAAATACAAGAAAACTTGCACAGGATGTTGAAGACGCTTTAAACAGTGGCGGGATTGAAGCTGCTAAAGAAGTTTGTCGTAATACAAGAGGTCCTGTTGCTTCTATATACTACCAGGGTCTTGATAGAGCCGATGAGAGCATTGAAGCTGCAGAGAAAGCAGTTGTTGCTTATGGTGGTGTTCAAATGGGAACGTTAGAGAAAAACGTTTCCTGGGTATCTCTTTTTATTGCTCTTGCTCCTATGCTTGGGTTCATGGGTACGGTAATAGGGATGATTCAGGCCTTCGATAGAATCGAAGCTGCAGGAGATATGCAACCATCTTTGGTAGCAGGAGGTATTAAAGTAGCACTTCTTACTACTGTATTTGGTTTAATTGTTGCTATTATTCTTCAAATTTTCTATAACTACATTATCGCTAAGATTGATAGTATTGTTAATGATATGGAAGATGCTTCTATTCTTCTTATCGACATGCTTGTTGACTACAAAAACAGAAAAAGAATCTAAGAGCAATAAACTATGACCATTCATAAAATCTTAAAATATCTGGCACTCGTTATTGGTGTGATAGGTCTTATCCTTCTGGGTAGGATTATTATGACTTACGATGATGCTATAGAATCCTCTGCTGCGACCCAGCAAAGTGTAGTAACTCCATTTCTCTGGCTGGCCTATATAGTTATGGCAGTGATCCTGGTGCTTGTTATATTCTTTGTTATTAAAGGTCTGTTTAGAGGAAATATTAAAAACACGCTTATTTCAGTAGGTGCATTCTTACTTATTGTAGCAGTAGCTTACGTGCTTTCTGATGGAACTCAGAAAACATTAAAGGATGGAGAAATTCTATCGGCCAGTACTGATCATTGGGTTGGTGCTTAAGTTTGATTACTTTCTATATCCTGGCTGCAATTGCGGTAGGTGCAATGGTAGTCTCCGGAATAAGGAAACTAATTAAATAATACTATTATGGCAAGAAGAGCATCACCAGAAGTTAATGCCGGGTCTATGGCCGATATAGCATTCCTGCTATTGATTTTCTTCCTGGTAACTACAACCATTGAGACAGATCGTGGGATAAGCAGGAAACTGCCTCCTATCCCAGAAGACAATGTTGTACCGCTTATTATTAAACAGAAGAACATCTTTACTGTTATTGTGAACAGAAATAATGAGCTTCTTGTTGAAGAGGAAGTAATGGAACTTTCTGCTCTACGTCAGGCAGCAGTTGAATTTCTAGATAATGGTGCCGGAACAGGTGAGGAGGCATGTGATTATTGCCAGGGACCGAGAGATCCCGCATCTTCAGATAATCCTGAAAAAGCAATTATCTCGTTGGTGAACGACCGAAAAACGGAATATAGAACTTATATATCTGTTCAAAATGAATTGGTTGCAGCCTACAATGAGTTGAGGAACCGTGAGGCTCAAAGGCTTTATGGAAGAAGTTTCCAGGAAATGGAGGCTCAGTACAATGATCCTAATTTTAGAGGTGATAGAGAAGCTTTAGGAGAGAAGATCGATATTGTTAAAGAAATGTATCCTCAAAAACTATCTGAAGCAGAGCCAACAAGTTAAAAGAGAAGAATTATGAGTAAATTTAAAAAGAAAAAGAGCGGAGAATTGCCTGCAATTAGTACGGCTTCCCTTCCCGATATTGTTTTTATGCTACTTTTCTTCTTCATGGTTGCTACGGTAATGCGTCAAAATACATTGATGGTTCAAAATCAATTACCGTTTGCAGATCAGGTAGAGAAGTTGGATAAAAAGGACCTGGTAATGTATATCTATGCGGGTAAGCCAAGCCAGAGATATCAACAACGTTTTGGTACAGAAGCACGTATACAGTTAAACGACAAGTTTGCTGATGTGAGTGAAGTGCAGCAGTTTATATATTCTGAAAGAGAATCCAAGCGTGAGGAGTTAATCCCTTACCTTACTACGGCCTTAAAAGTTGACGTAGAAACTAATATGGGTCTTGTATCAGATATTAAGCAGGAGCTTAGAAAAGCTGAAGCACTTAAGATAAACTACACAACCTTAACAGGTGAGGTAGGTAGAAATTAAAATAATTATATTACTGTTTAAAACATCCCACTTAAGTGCATCCGGTTTTGGGATGTTTTTTTTTACTTTTATCTTTCGTCTTTTACATCTGTAATTAATGAAGAATTTATTTCTCTTCCTGGTTGGAAACCTGGTATCAATATCAGCAATTGCTCAGGAAACTATTATAGCGCCAACAGTAATAGATAGTGCTTATCGGGAAGACCAGATTTATGTGGGTTTAACTTTCCATTTATTGACAGATTTACCCGGCGAGGTAACCCAAAAAGCATTTTCGGGAGGTTTTCACTTAGGGTTTATTCGGGATTTTCCTATTAATCAAAGACGTAATATTGCACTGGGTGCAGGTTTGGGATGGTCCATTAATACCTATGGACATGAATTGTTCATTGGTGAGGATGAGGAGGGGAAAACTATTTTCAGGGATCTAAATGCCCGGGATATTGAGTATGACACTAATAGGTTGTCCACTCATCTTATTGAAGTACCTATAGAATTTAGGTGGCGTACCTCTACCCCGGAGACTTATAAGTTCTGGAGAGTATATGCGGGAGTGCGGCTGGGTTACGCTTATTTTCTTAAAACAAACTTTAAACAGGACGGCAATCAGGTAATGCAGAAAGAAGTTCCGGAATTTCAGCGATTCAGGATAGGAAGCACCCTGACGTTCGGCTATAATACTTTTAACTTTCACGTATACTACAGCCTGAATCCCTTCTTTCAGGATGCTGCCCTTAATCAGTCTGAAATAGGTATGTCCACTCTAAAGCTGGGTTTAATGTTCTATATTTTATAGCCAGAAGTTCAATACAATGATTTGAGGGACCAGGCCAATAAAAAATCCAAGGATCAATTCCAGCCAGGTGTGGGCTTTAAGTTCCATTCTGGAAGTTGCAGTTAATCCTATGGCCACTATCATAAAAGATATGGTGTAAATGAGGTTTATTCTGTAGAAGATGCTTAGAGCTAATACAAACATTAAAATTCCGCTAAGTCCCACCATATGCAGGCTAATCTTCAGTTTAACAAGAGCCAGGAGAAATCCCGTGATCGAGGAAAATAAAATTCCGACGAAGAAATAGTAAAGGGCCGGAAAATTATAAACATCCAGGATCTGGTAAAGATTCAGGCAAATAAGGAGATTAAAGAAAAACAGGGGCCAGCGTCTTTCCTTTACATCACTAAGGAAAAGAGAATGAGCTTTTCCCAGGTTCTTCAGCAGGAAATAAAACACAATAGGAATGAACATTGTTGTAATTGCAATAGCCAGTAGCTTTGCCTTAATAAGCGGGAGAGGAAAAAACCGGGGTGTTACAACAAAATAAATAAGGCTTCCCAGGAAAGGCATCCAAACAGGATGAAACAGGTATGACGCGCTTTTAACGAACCACCTCATTAAATTTCCTTTCTCATCCTGGCAACAGGAATATCCAGTTGTTCTCTATATTTGGCAACTGTACGCCGTGCTATTGGATATCCTTTTTGTTTTAATAATTTTGCCAGTTTCTCATCTGTCAAAGGTTTTCTCTTGTCTTCATCTTCAATAGACATCTCCAGAATCTTCTTTATTTCTCTTGTAGAAACATCTTCTCCCTGGTCGTTTTTCATAGATTCAGAAAAGAATTCCTTGATGAGCTTGGTTCCGTAAGGAGTATCTACATATTTACTATTGGCTACACGGGAGACGGTAGAAACATCCATGCCAATTTCATCGGCAATATCTTTAAGGATCATAGGACGTAGGTTACGTTCATCCCCTGAAAGAAAATATTCCTTCTGGTAATGCATAATGGAACTCATAGTCACCATTAAGGTCTGTTGTCTTTGCTTTATAGCTTCAATAAACCACTTTGCCGAGTCAAGCTTTTGTTTAATAAATAAAACTGCGTCCTTTTGTGCTTTTGTTTTTTCCTTTGACTCTTTATAGCCCTTCAGCATATTATTATAGTCATTAGAAATATGCATTTCAGGAGCATTCCTTCCGTTCAAACTTAATTCCAGCTCTCCATCCACTATTTTAATTGTGAAATCTGGAATTACGTGCTCAACCATTCGGGTATTGCCAGAAAAGGTTCCTCCCGGTTTTGGGTTTAAATGTTCAATAACATCTATTGCATCCCGTAATTCATCCTCACTAATATCGTGACGGGTAAGGAGCTTGGCATAATGTTTTTTACTGAAGTGGTCAAAGGATTTTTCCAGAAGGTCTATAGCCAGGGAAACATCTTTTTTAGGCTCTTTTCGATGCAGCTGAATAAGAAGACATTCCTGAAGGTTTCTTGCGCCCACTCCCGCGGGATCCAGTTCCTGAACGTATTTTAATACCTTTTCTACGGTAGGCTCATCGGTATATACATTTTGGGTGAAGGCAAGGTCATCTACTATATCCTGAATGCTACGGCGTATGTATCCACTTTCGTCCACACTGCCTACCAGAAACTCTGCTATTTCTTTTTCTGTTTCGCTCAGGCGGAAGGTGCTAAGCTGGGATTTAAGGTATTGTGCAAAAGATGTTCCTGAAGCATATGGTACTTCCCTGTCTTCATCATCGGCACTGTAATTATTTGCCTGCAGTCTATAATTAGGGATCTCGTCATCGCTAAGATATTCATCGACGTCAATATCACTCTCTATAGTTTCATTGCCGTAATCATCATCTTCATATTCATTATTTGAGAACTCCTCATCAAAATCGGCATCAAAATCTTCTTTTCCGTCTTCCAGGGCAGGATTCTCTTCAAGTTCCTGCTTGATGCGTTGTTCAAAAGCCTGGGTAGGCAATTGAATAAGCTTCATCAACTGTATTTGTTGAGGGGAAAGCTTCTGTGATAATTTAAAATTTAATTGCTGTTTTAGCATAAATAATAATAGTCTCTTTCTACAAATTTAAGCAAAAACAATGCTAATGCAGCTTTGGCATAGTAATGCTGCTGGTAAATTTTTGTTAAGATGAACTTTTAGTTGTTAAAGGGAGAATGCCCTAAACTTCTTTGGAAGAGGTAAATTTAAAGATAAAGGCACACCACTTATGGGATGAGAAAATTTTAATCCAATAGCCGCGAGATATAAACCTTTAAAGGAAGGCAGGGGTGTGCCACTACCATAAAGATCTTCTCCTATTATTGGTAAGTTGTGCATCGAGAGGTGTTTTCTTATTTGATGAGTTCGACTTAGTGTGCGGAGAAACTTCTAATAAAGAATAGAACCTGCCGTTTATTAAATATTCTTTTAAAAGAGTTGTAGTGGTAACTGCCGATTTTCCTTCCAGCTCATCATTATAAACGGCCTTATTAGGTGCCTTTCCAGCTACTAGTGCTAAATAGATCTTTTGAACGCGCCGTTCTTCAAAGCTTTGAGAAAGAATTGCCTGGGCCTGCCGTGTTTTAGCAACAATTAATAGTCCACTTGTAGGATTGTCAAGCTTAGGTGTACGGGTAGAGGATAAGGTAACGAATCGTCTTCTTGAGAAGCTTGTAAATTAAAAGGTAAGGCGTTTTCAATAGTTTTGAAGAAGTTCCCACTGGTGGGATATCCTGCAGGTTTATTCACCACTGCCAGATATTGATCTTCAAAAACCACTTCCAGTTTTAGCTGAAAAATCTTTTTTTCCTGCTTTTCCTGCTGAAGAAGCTCAATTTTTTGATTTGGCTTTACCCAGTCTGATGTTTTTCCAATTTTGCCATCAATTAAAATTTCCTCCCTCTTAATGGCTTTTTTTATCCCGCTACGGGAGGAAATGATCTTAAATACCTGAGGCGCATAATCCTGCAACCGAATTTCTTCTGAAATTGCAGGAACAATATGCGTTTCAAGTATTTTCAAATTTCTGGATTAAAATTCTGCATTTTGAGGGGTACGTGGAAATGGTATAACATCTCTAATATTGGTCATTCCTGTTACGAACTGCACTAAACGTTCAAATCCAAGACCAAAGCCGCTGTGCACGCAGGTACCAAATCTCCGGGTATCAAGGTACCACCATAGTTCTTTCTCGTCAATATCCAGCGCTTTCATTTTCCTGGTCAATACATCCAATCGTTCTTCTCTTTGAGATCCTCCCACAATTTCTCCAATTCCGGGAAACAGAATGTCCATTGCACGTACTGTTTTTTCGTCCTCATTAAGGCGCATATAGAAGGCCTTGATGTTCGCCGGATAATCAAATAGTATTACTGGACATTTAAAGTGTTTCTCCACAAGAAAACGTTCGTGTTCGCTTTGAAGATCTGCTCCCCATTCTTCTATGATATACTGAAATTTTTTCTTCTTGTTAGGTTTGGAATTTTTAAGTATGTCAATAGCTTCAGTATAACTTACTCTTTTAAAATTATTTTCTGTTACAAATTGAAGTTTTGCTAGAAGGCTCATCTCACTTCGTTCCTCCTGTGGCTTTGTTTTATCTTCACCTTCCTGTCTTGCTGCCAGGAATTCAAGATCATCTTTACAATTTTCCAGAGCGTAGTTAACTACAAATTTTATAAAATCTTCAGCCAGATCCATATTTTGATCAAGATCGCAAAAAGCCATTTCTGGTTCTACCATCCAAAATTCTGCAAGATGGCGGGATGTGTTGGAATTTTCGGCTCTAAAAGTTGGACCAAATGTGTAGATTTGCCCTAATCCCATCGCATATACTTCCCCCCTCAAGTTGACCCGAGACCGTCAAATTAGTTTCCTTTCCGAAGAAATCCTTTTTAAAGTCTATGCTGCCGTCTTCATTCTTAGGAGGGTTCTTTAGATCAAAAGCAGTGACTTTAAACATTTCCCCTGCTCCTTCAGCATCGCTACCAGTGATTATGGGGGTATTTACGTAGTGAAAATTATTTTGTTGAAAATAGCTGTGTACAGCAAATGCCAGTTTACTCCTCACTCTCATTACAGCTCCAAAAGTATTGGTTCGCACCCGTAAATGAGCCTGCTCCCGCAGTTTTTCCAGAGTATGGCGTTTAGGAGACAAAATAGTTAATTTCACTTCTTCAGGATTTGCATCTCCCAGAATTTCAATCTTATTAACTTCAACTTCAACGCTTTGCTGGCTTCCCAGGCTCTCTTTAAGTGTTCCTGTGACCCTTACTGCAGCTCCTACTGTAATTCTCTTTAATATTTCCTCCCCCGTGTTTTCAAAATCTATAACACACTGGATATTATTAATAGTTGAGCCATCATTAACTGCAATAAACCTGTTACTTCTAAAAGACCTTACCCAGCCATTAACTTCAACTTCCTGTAAAAACTGGTCGCTATTTAATAATTCAGCAATTTTTGCTTTGATCATTTATTTAAATTTTTGAAAAATCAAAGATAAATCTTCCTTGCTAGCTTACCAAGGGAGTAATTTTGATTTTCGTGTGGTTACTCATCTTTTAAAATGTCATCATCTTCAGTAATAATTTGCATTGCTTAGCTCTTTTAAAGTTTCCCTGTTTGCAATACTCTTTTCAAGAGATAACAGCAGCGAAGGTAATAAAAGAAGGTTGGCAAGCATTGCAAAAAGAAGTGTGGCAGAAACTAATCCTCCCAAAGCAACAGTGCCTCCAAAACTGCTAATCATAAATACGGAAAAGCCGAAAAACAGTACAATAGATGTATAAAACATAGACACACCTGTTTCCCTGAGGGCTGCATAAACAGATCTCTTTATTTTCCAGTCATTCGCTTTTAACTCCTGCCTGTATTTAGCCAGAAAATGTATAGTGTCGTCTACTGATATTCCAAAGGCAATGCTAAAAACGAGGATGGTGGAGGGTTTAATTGGAATACCTAAAAAACCCATCATTCCGGCTGTAACTATCAAAGGCAGAAGGTTTGGAATGAGCGAAACAAGGATCATCCTGAAAGATCTAAACATCCAGGCCATTAATAAAGCAATAAGTATAATGGCCAGCGACAGGGAAATTATAAGATTTTTTACCAGGTAATTTGTTCCTTTTTGAAAGATAAGAGCTTTCCCTGTAAGACTTACCTCATAGCGTTCTTCAGTAAAGATCTTTTCTATTTGCGGCTGAAGGTTTTCTTCAATTCTTTCCATTTCTTCTGTCCCTATGTCCTTCATAAAGGTGGTCATTCTCGCATAACGTCCGGTTGAATCTACATAAGAGGAAAGTATATTTCCATCACCTGAAATTCCTTTTAAATAAGAAGATATAAAATTTTGCTCCTGTGAAGAAGGTAGTTGATAATATTTGGGATTTCCATTATAGTATGCCTGTTTCGAATACTTGGCCAGTCTAACAACAGAGAGGGGAGAAGATAATTCTGGCACCTCGGCTATAGCAGTTTCCAGGGATTCCATTCTCTTAAGGTTGGAAAGGGACATTGCTCCCCTGGGACGTTTTGTGTCTATGACGATTTCCAATGGCATAACCCCATTAAATTCGTCTTCAAAAAATTTCACATCTTTAAAAAAATCAGCTTCCTGGGGCATATCTTCCAGAAGGCTTCCGGAAATTTTAATGTTATAAATACCTATGATGCTTATGGCCAGCAATAGAACAGAGGTAGCATAAATGGAAAACCTCCTGTTTCTCACCATATTCTCCATCCAGGAAACAAAACCTTCTATCCACCTCTTATTTAAGTGTTTTAGATGTTTATCCTTTGGAAGCCGCATATAGCTGTAAATAATGGGGATTATGATTAAACTCAACAGGAATATCGCGAGAATATTAATAGATGCTACAATACCAAATTCTTTGAGTAGCGTACTGTCAGTAAGAATAAAGGTTGCAAAACCCGATGCAGTTGTGACATTGGTTAGTAGGGTGGCATTTCCTACTTTCGTAATAACCCGTTGAAGAGACTTTGCCTGATTTCCATGATTCTTCACCTCCTGCTGATATTTATTTATCAGAAAAATACAGTTGGGTATCCCAATTACAATTATCAATGGCGGAATGAGTGCCGTAAGTACGGTAATTTCATAATTAAAAAGGCCAATAATTCCGAAGGCCCACATTACTCCAATCATTACAGTAACCATAGAGATTACGGTAGCTCTTATGGACCGGAAAAAGAAAAAGAATATAAGGGAAGTAACAAGTAACGCAGCCCCAATAAAGAGGCCGATCTCGTCAATAATATTAATAGAATTAAGAGTACGTATGTACGGCATTCCCGATACATAAACCTCCAAATCATTTTTATTCTCAAAATCGGCGATTAGTGGCTGCAACTTTTCTGTAACAAAGATTTTCCTCTCTTTTGAATTTACAATAGATTCTTCAAGGTAAATGGCAGTTTGTACGGTATTAGAGTTTTTGCTGTAGACCAGGTTCTCGTAAAAAGGAAGATTGTTAAATAGATCCTCCTTATACTGTTGAACTTCCTGTGATGACCATTTCTTCTGCTCAATAAAAGGAACCATCTCAAACCTGTTAGGATCTTCAAATTTTTCCAAAGTTTTTAGATTGCCTATAGCAATAACATTTTCAACTTCTGAAAAGGATTTAAATTCTTCTGAAAGCTTATTCCAGGCAGTAAATTTTTCGGGGGTGAAGAGTGAAGAATCTTTTATCGCCAGGACAATTATATTTCCTTCTTCCCCAAATTTATCGAGGAACCGATTGTATTCTAAATTGATCTCATGATCGTCTGGCAATAAATTAGCTTCAGTATATGAAAAACGCATATACTGCCATTGGGTAGAGAGAAAAATAGTAATACCTACTATAATTGTTATAAAAACCAGTCGATTTCTTAGAATTACGCGAGCAATGGAATTCCAGAAATCAAAACTAAAAATTTTGGACATTGGTGTTTTTTAAGCGAGCGCAAAGGTAAAAAAAGGCAATGGTATATATTGATTTTAAGCTAATTAATCACGCTTATTTTAAATTTGTAGAGTAAAAGTAAATTTAAAAGATATATTTTGATTTAAATTGGGTAAGTGGTAAGCCCCGTACCTGTATGCTGTGCTCAAACCAAATCCCAAAAAAATCTTGTTTATTTCTAAACCAGCTTCCGAAAAGCCGTGTTCCAGAGTATTAAAGTTGACATTTTTATGTGCATTAATGTTCCTGAAATCCCCAATTACGTGTCTCGAAATTAAAACCATTTCTGGTTGAAACTTATTGGAAATAAAAAATGGGCGGAGTTGGTGTCGAATGTGAAATGCTGCCTGCCTGTCACTGAAAAACTCATTGAAATACATGGTTTCAAAAGCAATTTTTCCTGCTACTGCATATCGCTGTAAGATTTTAGGTTTATTGGCATTGTTGGGTTGTGCGTGAAAAGCGTGGGTAAGGGGAAGTTCACCATACGCAATGTTACCTTCTAAAATTAGATGAGTAGAAGAGCGGTCGGGTTTTTCAGTTTTATATTCAGCTTTTAGTCCCAGCCGTGTAAAATCAAAATCGCCGCCGAACATTCCCGGAATACTTCGGGAAATTTGACCCGTAACGACCGGATACTCCCGGTTGTAAATATTAAAATATGCAGGAGTGTTTATAAACCCGCTAAAGGGGCGCCATAGAAAACTCATTTTTGCTTCTGAAACTACATAATCCTGGTAGAGCCTGTCTTCATGAAGAAATGAGTAATCAGTCAATTGTGAGATATCGCTCCTCACCACCAGAAATTTACTTTCTAATCTGGGAGTAAGACGGTGTTCTATGCTGGCCTCCAAATCTTCGTGGATGTAATAATTATTAATATTAACAAGCCTGGGTTCCAGCAAGGCAAACTCTTTTTCACCTTTAAGGTAATGATGGCTGGCAATTTCCCTGATGTCATTTCTGTAGTTTAAATTAAACCAGGTCCCGGTGCGGTTGTTAAGGAGAATTCCCGTTCCCAGTCCATATTTTAATCTCCTGTCCTTAAATCCATACACAGCATAACCGTTGAGCTTAAATGTTTTTGAAAAGGCTGAATTTGTTTCCCCGCCAACTCCTAACCTTATTCCCTGGTATTTGTTATACCCAATAAGTTGACTAAGATCAAAGTTCCAAAATCCAATGGGATAATAGCCGTTAGAAAGGCCATTGGCTATTTCAATTTTATCCTCTATTTTCCCTTCGGCAATTGTATTTGTCAATTGAAGATGAGTTAATTTATCGCGGTCCTCAAATTCTAATTTTCGGTTCGTCTCCCAATATTCCGGAGGTTGATTTCCGGCTTCATTAGTCACTTTGATCATAGAAGAATATCTCGGGATATCTACCGGGGAGTCGATATTAATGTCAAAATTTACCGTGGTCGATTTAAGGAACAGGTTTTCTTCAATATCATCGGGTGACAGCAAAAAATCGAGAATTGAAAATCTTTTTTGAACTGTTCCCAAAGCAATACTGCCACTAAAAAGAGAAAGGTTACTGCCTCCTTTCCCTGGTTTTAAAAAGAGTTGCTGTTCTTGGGGGAACCAAAGATCTTCTTCCTCGAAATAACTGTATTGGTGCTCTGCTTCCATTACTATTTCTCCCGAATCTCCCAATCTTGCATATTGAATTGCATAGGAAAGAGTATCCAGCATTAGAATACCTTCCAATTTGGCAAAAGCCTTTTTTCTTTTCGCACGGAAATAAATAACATAGGCGGCACGGTCCTTCGATTTTACGGTATCTAAAATTTTATAGGAATAATGTTGTAGAGCATTTTCATTTAAAGGGCCCGCATAATTGCCGGAGAAGAGTGGGTAATCATTTTTGTACAGGGAAGGAAGCTCCAGTTTTTTTTCAATAAGTTTGTATGCAGGCGTATTTAGTCCTGCTGTAGAAATACCTTCAACTATTCTTTTTCCTCCCTGGCCCTTTTTAAAAGAATGTACAGATACATTTTCGCTTAAAAACCTTCGGCCTCTTTGTTGCTCTTCTTTAGGCTCTGGAGGAGCGGTCAAACCAAACCTAGCTATTTGCCTTGTCTATAAATAATTTATTATAGCTTTTATATTTAAAGGAGCTAAGCTTTAATTCGGGATCGTTCTTGCTCCTGTGCTTTATTGCATTTTGAACGATAGAATTAGCGGAGTTCTGTTCCAGTTTTTTGTCTGAACCCCCCACGTTTCGGGTCAGCCTTACCTGGACAAATAAATCATAGGTAGAGACATTGATGCTTTTTGGTAAATAGCCGGGATAAGAGAGAGTAAATTCTTTAGAAATTTGGTCTTCCGGGAGCGGGTATTCTCCCTGGAGATTTGTAAAGTAAACCTGTTCTTCGGAAAATTTGAGAATAGCAAAAGGGATAGCATTTCCACTTTCATCAACCACCTTTAAGGTGTGTTGAGAGAAAACAGAAGGGACGAAAATAGTAAACAGAAGAAAAGCTAAAATATATTTCATAAGTTTAGTATCTCATCAAAAAAAAACTTCAGTATTTCAGGTTCATAGTCAAACCAAATACTGAAGTGAGGATTTTTCAGAAAAAAAGAAGCACAACCTAGATTGTCATGATCTCTTTTTCTTTATTTTCAAAAATCTGATCCACTTTTTTAATGTGTTTATCAGTCAATTCCTGAACATTATCTTCAGCAATTTTAAGTGCATCTTCAGAAATATCAAGTTTCTTAAGGTCGTTATTTGCTATTTTTCGATCGTTTCTAATTCCAATCTTTGCTTCCTCTGCTTCGGCTTTAGCCTGTTTAGCCAATTCCCGCCGACGTTCTTCGGTTAAAGGAGGAACGCTAATTATAACACTGTCACCATTGTTCATAGGATTAAAACCTAAATTGGCCTGCATAATCCCTTTTTCAATTTGAGGAATTGTTCCGCGTTCAAAAGGTTGAACAGTTATAGTACGGGCATCGGGAGTATTTACGTTTGCAACCTGGTTAAGTGGAGTCATACTACCGTAGTATTCTACCATAACACTTCCCAACATCGCAGGACTTGCCTTCCCGGCTCTAATGTTTAGCAGTTGTTTCTCCAGGTGCTTGATAGCGTTTTGCATATTTTCCTCTGTGCTATCCAGTATAAAATCTACTTCTTCGTTCATTTCTTCTTGTCTTAAGTTTGAAAAAAGTCTGTATATTATAAATTAACTTTTGTGCCTACTTTTTCTCCTGAAACCACTTTATGAAGATTTCCGGGTGTATTCATGTCAAAAACTATTATTGGCAATTGATTTTCCTGGCTTAGTGTGAAAGCAGTGGTATCCATTACTTTTAACCCCTTTTTCAAAACCTCGTCAAAAGAAATATAGTCAAATTTAGTAGCCATTTTATCCTTTTCAGGATCTGCAGTGTAAATTCCATCTACCCGGGTGCCTTTTAAAATAACATCGGCGTGAATTTCAATTGCTCTTAAAACCGCGGCAGAATCTGTTGTAAAATAGGGGTTTCCAGTACCCCCTCCAAAGATTACCACTCTTCCTTTTTCAAGATGTCTTATAGCTTTCCTTCTTATAAAAGGCTCTGCTACCTCATTAATCTTTATTGCAGATTGAAGGCGTGTTTGTATACCTGCATCTTCCAGGGCACTTTGTAATGCCAAACCATTAATTACTGTTGCGAGCATTCCCATATGGTCACCCTGTACCCGGTCCATCCCTTTACTGG
This sequence comes from Antarcticibacterium sp. 1MA-6-2, assembly GCF_021535135.1. Classification (NCBI taxonomy): domain Bacteria; kingdom Pseudomonadati; phylum Bacteroidota; class Flavobacteriia; order Flavobacteriales; family Flavobacteriaceae; genus Antarcticibacterium; species Antarcticibacterium sp. 1MA-6-2. The sequence continues at coordinate 3,361,924 of NZ_CP091036.1, forward strand.
CACCTGCCACTCCTCTAAAAATATTACCTCCACCAATCACAATTGCCACTTCTACCCCTAAATCACAAACAGATTTTATTTCCGCGGCATATTCTGAAAGACGTTGAGGGTCTATTCCATACTGTCGGTTTCCCATTAAGGCTTCACCCGATAACTTCAAGAGGATTCTGTTGTACTGCATAAGGATTTTTAGATAAGTGTTGCAAATATAGACAATATCTTAAATTGTGAATGAATTGGCCTGGCCTAATGTATTTTACTTTGCCTTTTTAGGAAAAATTTAAGTTTATAGCTGCTGGAGGTAAGCATAGCGAGGGTTTTGACAATATTACAGGTCATAGGATTGGCCGGATTTTTGCTATCTTTGATTTATAAGAAAATTAAAACAAAAACTAATAATGATAGGATATTATGTAATAGCGGGTCTTATATTTATTGTAAGCTTGTACGTAAGCAATAAACTTAAGAGCAAGTTTAAGACCTATTCCAAAGTGCATCTTCAAAATGGGATGAGTGGAAAAGAAATCGCTGAAAAAATGCTTTATGATAATGGTATTACTGATGTAAAAGTAATTTCCACTCCGGGAATGCTGACAGATCATTACAACCCGGCCAAAAAGACAGTAAATTTAAGTGAAGGAGTTTATACACAGCGCAATGCAGCTGCTGCTGCGGTGGCGGCACATGAATGTGGTCACGCAGTTCAACATGCCAAGGCATATGGCTGGTTACAAATGCGTAGTCAACTGGTACCAGTGGTAAGTATTGCATCCCGGTTTTCTCAATGGGCAATCATGGGTGGCTTAATACTTATGACGATGGTCTCAGTAGGGGTGGGGCAAACTGTATTACTTATAGGAATTATTCTATATGGAATGGGAACGCTTTTTAGTTTTATAACCCTTCCTGTAGAATATGATGCCAGTAAGCGGGCACTTGTTTGGCTGGAAACAGAAAATATGTTATCACCACAGGAACACGATGCAGCTGAAGATTCTCTAAAATGGGCAGCACGTACATATGTTGTGGCGGCAATAGGTTCTCTTGCTACGTTGCTATATTTTGTGAGTATCTACCTTGGGAGAGATTAGGGAAATTATAAAATATAAAGGGCGGTTTCTTCAGAAACCGCCCTTTTTTTTGTAATAGATTTTTTTCAACCTCTTATCTGCGCAATTCTCTCGTCCAGTAGCTTAAGTGCTATTCCTTCAGTACCCATAAGGTCAAAAAGATCCAGCGCTCTTCTAATAGTTTGTTCCTCTTCCATTTGTTCCTGGACAAACCACTGGAGAAAATATTCTGATGCCAGATCCTGCACTTTTCTACATCGGAATACAATGTTATGAATGGATTTGGTAATCGCAATTTCCTGGTCCAGGGCAGCTTCAAAAATTTTCTGAAGAGAGTTAAAATCGTGACTTATATTGTCAACTTCAGGAGAATAGGCAGTACCTCCATTATCATTAATAAAATGAAATATCTTCATCATATGCTCCCTTTCTTCAGCAGATTGATCGTAAAAGAATTTCGCGCTGTAGGTGAGGGCGTTTTGATCGCACCAGGAAGCCATTGCTAAATACACAGAAGAAGAGTGGGCTTCCTTTTTTATTTGCTCATTAAGAAGGTCCATGATATCTACATGAATTCCTAACTTTTGTCTCACTAAATCTTTCATCTTCCTTTTTTTATAAAGTTAAGCAAATGGGAAGAATTAGCGTGATGACGAGCTAATTTATAATTGATCTTGTTAAAGGGAATGTACTAAAATGTAACCAGGGAATTTAATTCCAGCATTACAAAACTGCCGTGAATTAGATCCTTAAGATCTATAATTTCTGAAGTGTCAAGAATAAAGATGTGTTCCCTGTTACAAAGTACCAAAATCTCCAAACCGTGTTTATTTTCTCCGGAAAAATGGGTGTGAAGGTCAATTTTCTTTACCTGTTGCCTTAAAGCAAGCAGTTGACAGAAACTGAACTTTATTATTTTTCCCTGAAAATCAATGAAAATACACCTGCTATTATCGCACTGGTAAGAGGTGTATCGCCGGGACTGGAAAAGTGTTCTCATAGTTGGGAACAAAAATATTTCTTATTTAGAATTAATCCAAGTAATTAAACTTTTATTTGTCTTTGAATTTGTTGATTTAACGAGATGAAGGTTTCAGTTCTTGAAACACCCTCAATTGCCTGAATATTTTTATTAAGAACAGCCATTAAATGCTCATTATCCTTGCAAAGGATCTTTAAAAATATTGACCAGTTTCCTGTGGTGTAATGACATTCGAGAACTTCGGGGATTTCTTTAAGTTTCTTTACAGCCTGAGGGTTACTCACAGCTTTGTCAAGATAAACTCCTACAAAGGCCAGGGTAGTGTAGCCTAAAATCCTGGGGTTGATCATTAATTTAGTGCCTTCTATTAAACCAGCTTTCTCAAGTTTTCTCAATCTTTGATGAATAGCGGCTCCACTTATCCCAATAATTCGGGCAATTTCTAAAATGGGTTTACGGGCATCTTCCATTAAGTAGTTAAGGATGGTTTTATCTATTCCATCAATACTTACTTTTTCATCTACTATCTTCATGGTTTAGGGATTTTGGGGTGGGGGAAGATTTAATTGCCGACTTCCCCGAAGGGGTTATAGCCTAAATATTCAGTTTCTTTTTCTTTAAAAATAATACCGTGTGCTTCAAGTTCTTCAAGCAATGGATTATATACTTCTTTGCTTATAGGTATCTGGACGCCGGGGGTTTGTATTTTTTTATTTAAAATGGCAAGAGTAGCAATTGCTACAGGTAAACCTACTGTTTTAGCCATTGCGGTATAGGTTTGATCCTGTCCAAGAAGCACCATAGTAGAATCTATTTGTTTCTTCTCTCCATTAATTTCATATCCAAATTTGTGGTACATCACGATCATATCTTTGTCATCTTCAGCCAAAGTCCATTTGTCTTCTAAAATTTTTTGGAGTGCCTGTGCAGGAGTTGCATTGGCAATTCCAATTTTCTTTTTGGCGTTGAAGAGGTCCAGTTCTACAATTTTATCCCACATAATATCATCCTGATCTATTTTAAGACTGTGACGCAACTTTAACTCAACAGTATCTGTTGGAGAATAGGGTAGGAAGGAGTTCACAAAATCCCTGTAGCTCATATTTTCAGAATCCTGTAGCTCATAAGTGTCATCTGTCATTCCCAGTTGCACAAACATATTCCATGCTCTGCTAAAACCTACTCTTCTTATGGTTCCGCGGTAGAGGGTGAGTATGTCTTCCAGGCCATAGATACTGCGGTAGTCAAGAGAGTTCCTATTTGCATAGCCTTCAAATTTCCCAAAGCCCTCAATATGCAGGAACTCAGTTCGGCGAAAAAGGCGGTGATAAGGAATGTACTTATATTTTCCCTCCTGGATAAATTCAGCTACACCTCCCTGTCCTGCTACCACGACATTACGGGGGTTCCAGGTAAATTTGTAATTCCATAGATTTGTATCGCTTTCCGGGGCAACTAAACCTCCGGTGAAAGATTCAAACATTAGCATTTTCCCTCCTGAATTTTTAATACGGTCAATAACCTGCATGGCACTCATATGATCAATTCCGGGATCTACCCCAATTTCATTCATGAAGACAAGACCTTTTTCCTGGACTTCCTTATCCAGAGCTTTCATTTCTTTGCTTACATAAGAGGCTGTTACCAGGTTCTTGTTGTATTTCAGGCAATCGCGTGCGACTTCGATATGAAATCTTGCGGGCAGCATGGAAATCACAATATCTGCTTCCATAATAGCTTTTTCTCGCTCTTCTTTATTAAAGATGTCAAGAGAAATAGCTTTGCTCCTGGCATGGCTTTGAGAAAGTTTTTTTACCTGGGAGAGATCTTTATCAGCAATTATGAGAAAAAGATCTTCAGAAGAAGATTTTTCCAGAAGATAATTAATGAGTACCGAAGTCGATTTACCTAGCACCTATTACCAGGATTTGTCGCATATTAAAATTTTCTTAATTAATTTTACAGGCTAATTACACGAATGTAATTAATTGTTGACACTTAAAAAACTTCAGAATGGGCAGACGGTTCTATATAGCAGGAATAATTTTTGGATTGACGGCAGTTATTCTCGGTGCTTTTGCTGCCCATGGACTTAAGCTAAGTTCTCACACCAGAAGCACGAGACACATTTGAAACGGGAGTAAGGTTCCAGATGTACCATGCCTTACTGCTGCTGATTCTGGGCAATTTGAAGACTGCTTTTTCTCCCCTTTTTAATTGGATATTTTACTTTCTTGTTGTTGGAATTCTTCTGTTTTCAGGATCCATATTCCTGCTCGCTACTAATGAATTAACCGGGATGAATTTTAAGGTACTTGGTCCTGTAACTCCCATTGGTGGGAGTTTGTTAATCTTTTGTTGGGGCTTATTATTGTTTTATTTTATAAAGTTAAAAAAGGAATAAAAAAAAGTTTTCCACGGCTTTACGTATAGGATTTTCTACTTTTGTAGCCTAAACAAACATTCAATTCAAATTTTTATGTGGGCAAACAAAGAAATTACGAAAACGATTGCGCTGAAAAAGTACGGGATAAAAAATTCCATAGTACACTACCAATTGTCTCCGGAAGAACTTCATCAAATAACAATTGAAAAGGGACAGGGAATGGAAGCCAGTTCCGGTGCTTTGGCAGTGAATACAGGTGAATTTACTTAAGCAGGTCACCAAAGGATCGATTCCTTGTGAAAGATGATGAAACCAGAGACAGGGTTTGGTGGGGGGATATCAATATCCCATTTGATCCTGGGAAGTTTGACGCTTTGTATACTAAGGTGGTGGATTACCTGGCCGGGAAGGAAGTATTTGTTAGAGACTGCTATGCATGCGCAGAAGGAAATCACCTAGGTTAAACATCCGGGTGGTGAACGAATATGCCTGGTCTAATCTTTTTGCTTATAACATGTTTCTTCGACCCGAAGAAGACGAGCTCCGGGATTTCAAAGAGGATTGGATTATTATCAATGCTCCGGGCTTTAAGGCAAATCCTTCAGAAGATGGCACAAGACAGGAAAATTTTTCTATTTTAAATTTTTCCAGGAAAATAGCTCTTATTGGAGGAACTTAGTTATACGGGAGAAATTAAAAAAGGCATTTTTTCGGCCTTGAATTTTATTTTGCTTAGAGTACATAAGAAAACACTTCCAATGCACTGTTCAGCAAATATTGGCAGGGACGATGATACAGCTATCTTTTTTGGACTCTCGGGAACGGGAAAGACAACTCTTTCTGCAGATCCCAATAGAAAATTAATAGGAGATGATGAACATGGCTGGACAACAGATAATGTTATCTTTAATTTTGAAGGTGGATGTTATGCAAAAGTGATAAATCTTACAGAAGAAAATGAACCCGATATTTTTCGGGCTATAAAACCCGGTGCAATTTTAGAAAACGTCATTTTGGATAAAGATGGAGATGTGGAATACACCAATACTTCTATTACTCCTAACACAAGAGTAAGTTATCCTATTTATCACATAGATAATATTGCTGTTCCATCTATTGGAAAGAACCCCAAAAATATCTTTTTTCTTACAGCAGATGCTTTTGGAGTATTGCCTCCCATAAGCAAATTAAACCCAGGTCAGGCAGCATATCATTTTATAAGTGGGTACACTGCAAAGGTTGCAGGAACTGAAAAGGGGATCGATGAGCCACAGCCAAATTTTTCAGCCTGTTTTGGAGCCCCGTTTATGCCGCTTAATCCCACTGTATATGGGGAAATGCTTAGCAAAAAGATGAAGGCAGCGAATGTAAACGTGTGGCTTGTGAATACGGGGTGGACTGGTGGAGCCTATGGTACTGGCAGCAGGATGAAGTTGAAGTATACCCGGGCCATGATTGATGCCGCTTTAGAAGGCAGTTGGAAAATGTTTCTTACACAAAACATCCGGTCTTTGGATTGCAAATGCCCACGGAATGCCCAAATGTACCGTCAAATGTATTAAACCCGAGAGAAACCTGGCACGACAAAAGTGCTTATGATGACAGGGCAAAAAAGCTGGCTAAGTTCTTTTAAGGCCAACTTTGCCAAATTTGAAGAAAACGCTAATAAAGAAATCCTCTCGGGAGGACCAATTATATAACCTTTAAGCTTACTAAAAGCAAAAGTAGAGTAATCATCTCAGGAATGAATGCTTAGGCTTTCTAAATTACAATTGAGGAAAGGTAATTGTTATTTTTTATTAGCTTCTTTAATATATTTTTGAAGAGCCATTGTCATTGATGGCGTTTCTGGAGTAGGAGCCTGGATATTAACAATCAGCCCGTGTTCCTTTGCTGCTTTAACAGTGGTGTTTCCAAAAACCGCAATTTTAGTTTCCTTTTGTTCAAAATCAGGGAAATTTTCAAATAGAGATTTGATTCCGCTGGGACTAAAGAAAACAAGGATGTCATAATACACATCCCTCAAATGGGAAAGATCGCTTACTACCGTTCTGTAAAAAACGCCTTGCTTCCAGTCAACTCCAAGTTTATTTAGAGTTTTAGGCACATCGGGTTTTAGCATATCAGAAGCAGGGAGAAGGAATTTCTCATTCTTATACTTCTTTATATAGGGAGAAAGTTCAGCGAACGTTCTTTTACCTACATAGATCTTCCTTTTTCGATAGACTACATATTTTTGTAAATAGTAGGCTACGGCTTCACTTAAGCAAAAATATTTCAGCGTGTCCGGCACCTTATATCTCATTTCTTCAGCAATACGAAAGAAATGATCTACAGAGTTTCTACTTGTAAGAATGACAGCAGAATACCGGGTAAGATCAATTTTTTGTTGTCTTACGTCCTTAGAAGAAACCCCTTCAACGTGGATAAAAGGAATGAAATCAATTTTTACCTTTTGTTTTTCTTCCAGCTCAGAATACGGTGAGTTTTCTAATTTAGGTTCTGGTTGAGAAATCAAAATTGTTTTCACTTTCATATAATATCACATTTAATCTTTAGCTGGTTGTAATTAGCTTAAACAAAATAACATAAGGGGTAATTTCGAGAGCGCAAAGGTACAAAATAAAATAGAACCAATTGCGGGAAACGAGGGATCCATTTTTTCTAATGATACGAAAATAGGTATAGAGAATAGCAAAGCCAAAAATTCCTATAACTGTGAAAATTGCATTTTTGGCAGGATTAGGGGAATAAACAAGGAAAATTATAACAGGTAAAAAGCAAAGAGTAATAAAATTTCTATAGGTATGCTTTTGAAATAAATAATGTTCTGCAGTATCATCTATATCAAAAACGTTAGCAATAATTTTTTCCACGGTAATTTTTAGAAGAACAAAAAAGCTGTAAGCCGTGAAAATTCTTAAAATTATGACTCCCGGATCCTTTAATGCTTAAGTGAAATAAAAATGCGGTATAATATGAACAGGAATATCGATATGCTAAGAACATGAACAAAGAACATAATGACATTAAATCCAAAAAGGGCCTTATGTTCTTTATTCTTAATGATCATAAACTTTCCAGACCTGAAGATAGAAATAAAGTCATCAAACCTATGCTGAAATAGCTGTTTTCCAAGCACTAGTAATAGTAGTACAAGTATAATAACCATTGTAGGCAAATCATTAGAAGTACTATATCTTTCTAAGGCTTCCAAATTTTCTTATTTTATGCAAATGTATAATTTATAGGGTTAAAAGTTGGAAGTAATTTTGAAGTTGTAAAGCTCAAAATTAGTTACATTTGCTCAAAAATTTTGGCATGTCAAATGGGATTATTATAATACCCACTTACAATGAAATTGAAAATATTGAGCGCTTAATTAGAAACATTTTTTCCCTGCAGCGTAAATTTCACATTTTAGTGGTTGATGATAATTCTCCCGATCAAACAGCTTCAAAGGTTAAAGCATTACAGGCAGAATTTTTTGGGGCACTGTTTTTGGAAGTACGCCAGGAGAAGAACGGTCTTGGAACCGCTTATATTCATGGGTTTCAATGGGCACTTCAAAGGGATTACGAGTACATTTTTGAAATGGATGCCGATTTCTCGCACAACCCTAATGACCTCATTAGGTTGTATAATGCTTGTGCAAGGAAAGGGGCCGATGTTGCCATTGGATCGCGGTACGTAACTTAAGTGTTAACGTTATTAACTGGCCCATGAGCCGGGTTTTATTGTCCTGGCTGGCTTCAAAATATGTTAGGGTAGTAACGGGAATGAGAATTCACGATACCACCGCAGGTTTTGTTTGTTATAAACGTAAAGTTCTGGAAGATATTAAACTGGAGAAAATTCAATTTGTTGGATATGCGTTTCAAATTGAAATGAAATTTAAATCCCATTTGTTAAATTTCAAAATAAAGGAAGTTCCGGTAATCTTTACCGACAGGACAAGAGGAACTTCAAAAATGAGCAGCGGCATAATTTCTGAAGCTGTATTTGGGGTAATTAATATGAAATTTAAAAGTCTTTTTAATAAGATGTCTACGTAATGAAGAAGGTTTTAATTAAGCATGCACGTATTGTTAATGAAGGAACAATAACCGAAGGAGATGTATTTATTGAAAATGGTATTATAGCTGAAATAGCAGACAGCATAAGTGCCAAATCTCCTGATGTAAACATTATAGATGCCGAGGGAAATTATCTCATGCCGGGTGTTATCGATGATCAGGTGCATTTCCGGGAACCGGGGTTAACTCATAAGGAAACTATAGAATCGGGATCACGGGCGGCAGTAGCAGGTGGAATAACCTCTTTTATTGAAATGCCCAATACATTGCCACAAACTACTACAATTGAAAAATTGCAGGAGAAGTTTGAACTGGCAAAAAATACTTCCTACGCCAATTATTCCTTTATGTTTGGTGGCACAAATGACAACCTTTCAGAAATTTTAAAGGTAGACCCTAAAACCACAGCGGCTATTAAACTCTTCCTGGGTTCCTCAACGGGAAATATGCTTGTAGATGATCCCGGGGTGCTGGAAGAAATATTTACAAAGTCACCTTTAATGATAGCTGTACATTGTGAGGATGAAGCTACTATTCAAAAGAACCTTGAAGAGTATACAGAAAAATATGGTGACGATATTCCCGTGGAACTGCATCCAAAAATAAGAAGTGAAGAAGCCTGTTATATTTCTTCCTCAAGAGCAGTGGCATTGGCTAAAAAAACAGGTGCAAGGCTCCACGTGTTTCATCTCTCGACTGCAAAGGAATTATCATTATTTGAAAATAAGAAGCCATTAAAAGATAAAAAAATTACTGCAGAAGTTTGTGTGCACCATTTATGGTTCAACGAAGCCGACTATCAGAAAAAAGGAACATTTATAAAATGGAATCCTGCAATTAAGACCAAAAATGATCAGGAAGCACTATTACAGGGATTAATTGATAATCGTATTGATGTAGTAGCCACAGATCATGCCCCACATACACGGGAAGAAAAAAGAACGTATATACTAAAGCTCCAAGTGGTGGGCCTTTAGTACAACACGCCCTGCTTAAGCAATGCTTCAGCTTTATCATCAGGAGAAGATAAGCCTCGAGAAGATTGTCGAGAAGATGTGCCATAACCCTGCAATCCTGTTCCAAATAGAAAAGCGGGGATTCATAAGGGTAGGTTATAAAGCCGATCTTGTCCTGGTAGATCTTAATTCGCCCTGGGCCGTGCAACCAAGCAATATTGAATATAAGTGTGGATGGTCTCCTTTTGAGGGAGTAACGTTTAAATCAAGGATCACCCATACCTTTGTGAATGGGAGGCTGGTATATAAAAATTTCAAATTTTTGCCTTTTGCTCCCGGAGCGGAACAATTGACCTTTGACAGAAAATAAATTTATGAAATTCCGGATGCTGATCTTAGTGGGTTTACTTGCTCTTTCCTGTCAGGATATTGAGAAAGTAGAAAGGCCGGAAAATCTTATACCTGAAAGTAAAATGGTTGAGGTTTTGACAGATCTCTCGTTAATGATTTCTGCAAGAAATTTTAACTTAGCGAATGCTGGAAGAAACAGGTTTTAAACCTGGAGAGTTCCTTTACCAAAAGCATAACATTGACAGTCTTAGCCTGGCGGAAAGCACAAAATTTTATGCTAAGGACCCGGCTAATTTGGAGCGAATTTACTTGAAAGTACAGCAGAATCTGGATTCCTTAAAAACTGATTTAGAAGTAATAAGGGAAGAGGAGAAAAGAATTCAGGATTCTATTAATTCCCTTGTTCCTGAAGGTGATTCTTTGCGAACAAGGAGAGATTCGTTAGTGAAAGGAAATAATCTTGTGCCCGTATCTAAGGCTATAGACACTTTAAAGCCTCTTCCTGAAATGCGACGAAACAGAAATCCTACTTAACCGGAATTGTTCCTTTTGTAAAAATTTGCTGTTTCTTCTATCACTTCCTTTATAGGGGTAAAATGAAAATCCAGCTCCCGTACAATTTTATCATTTTTATAGAAAGCATTTTCAAAAAGAGACCTTGAATCGCTTTTGTTTAAGAGTTTTTTACCTCCAAAAATGCTTAGGAATGACTGGTAGAGCCAACCCGTTGTTATCATCCATGGTTTTAATTCGCTTGCAGGTTTTGGTTTGCCTAATTCTATAGCTACTTTATCGAGAATTTCTTTAAAACCAAGATTTTCTGCAACCAGGATATATTGTTCGTTTTTAACCGGAGACAGCATTAATTGAATTGCTGCCCGGGAAACATCTCTTACACCTACAAATCCTGTTATTTTTGGAAAGTGGTATTTTAGGCCTTTATGGACACGGTTAAAAATCTCTCCACTTCCCTTGTTCCAAAATCCGGGTCCTATGATAATACCGGGATTTAGAATGATTACAGGAACACCTTCCTGGGCCGCTCTCCAAACTTCGATTTCGGCGCCGTGTTTTGAAATAGCATATTCTGTATGATCTTTCTCGGGGTGCCAGGTAAAGTTTTCAGAAATAAAATCGTCTCCCACATTGGCATCCATAGTGGCAATGGAACTTATATAGCACAACTTTTCAATATTATGTGCTATACACAGGTTTGCAATATTAGCAGTTCCTTCTATATTAACCTTTCTTAGTTTTGAGGCCAGGGAAGAATCAAAGGAAACCAAAGCTGCACAGTGATAAACTTTTTTTACTCCCACAAAAGCTTTTTCCAGGGAGGGAATGTCATTAAGATCAGCTATTAGCCAGTCTATTCTGGAAAAATATTTTTGCGCATCCTCTTCGGGCATGTAGTAAGAGAACACTTTTTTTACATGGTCTACATTACTGCTTTCGCGGTAAATAGCTTTTACTGTTTCTTCGGTTTTAAGAATTTCCAGCAGGATATGAGATCCTACTAAACCTGTGCCTCCTGTAACTAATATCATAAGGTAAATATAGCCATTTCAGCTTAGGAAAAATGTGAGTTATTGGTATCTTTACCGCTGTTTTTATTTCAGAATACAGGTAAATACATAGAACTGATTCCTGTTATTCATGAAGTTTATTAATGTTGAATAAGATTAGACCAATATGAATTTTGTAGAAGAAATTACCTGGAGAGGCATGCTGCACGACGTGATGCCGGGAACTGAAGAACATTTACTGGAAGGAATGCGCGCTGCCTACGTGGGAATAGACCCTACGGCAGATTCGCTGCATATAGGACATCTGGTAAGTGTGATGATGTTGAGACATTTTCAATTATGTGGACATAAACCTTTTGCCCTTATAGGTGGTGCTACGGGAATGATTGGAGATCCTTCAGGAAAATCTGCAGAACGAAATTTGCTGGATGAGGAAACCTTAAGACATAACCAAAATTCAATTAAAAATCAGCTAAAGAAATTTTTGGATTTTGAAAGTAACAGTGAGAATGCTGCAGTTTTAGTGAATAACTATGACTGGATGAAAGATTTCTCGTTCCTGGGTTTCATTCGGGATGTGGGAAAGCATATAACCGTTAACTACATGATGTCTAAGGATTCAGTAAAAAAGAGATTGTCTTCAGATGCTTCAGAAGGAATGTCTTTTACTGAATTTACTTATCAACTGGTGCAGGGATATGATTTCCTGCACTTGTACCGGGAATACGACTGTACTCTTCAAATGGGAGGAAGTGACCAGTGGGGGAATATTACTACTGGTACAGAAATAATAAGAAGAATAGGCCAGGGAAAAGGATATGCTCTTACCTGCCCTCTTATTACCAAAGCTGATGGGACGAAATTTGGAAAGACGGAAGGCGGGAACATTTGGCTCGACCCCAATTACACTTCTCCTTATAAATTTTACCAATACTGGCTAAATTCAAGCGATGAGGATGCCGAAAAATATATAAAGATCTTCACCTTCCTCAAAAAAGAGGAAATAGAAAAGCTGGTTGAAGATCATAAAAAAGAACCTCACCTTAGGCAGTTGCAGAAAAAACTTGCTGAGGAAATTACGGTAATGGTTCATTCCCGGGAAGATTATGATAATGCACTGAAAGCTTCGGAAGTATTGTTTGGTAAAAGTACAGCTGATGATCTTAAAGGCTTAAACGAAGCTACTTTCCTGGATGTTTTTGAAGGAGTGCCCCAGGCTGAAGTTGCCCGTAAAGATGTCGAGGATGGATTGGATATGATAGCAGCGCTTTCGGCTAAAACAGGATTTTTAAATTCAAATGGGGAAGCCAGAAGGGCGTTAAAGGAAAATTCTATATCGGTTAATAAGGATAAAGTAAGCGAGGAGTATCAAATTACCTCAAAAGATCTCATTAACAACAAATATGTTATCCTGAATAAAGGGAAACGTAATACCTATATTATTAGCGTGGTCTAAATTACAAAACCCCTTCAAGCGAGAGCCTAAAGGGGTTTGCAACTAACTAACCAATCTAATATGAAAAAACTTTCATCTAGTGTAAACAAAACCTAACCACAAATCTGTTTACAATATATAGGTCGGGAGATTCTCAAATCATTACACAGTAAAATGTTAAATTTTAGTCCCGACTTTAATTTTTTTATGCATCAGAAGAATAGGAGAATTAGCAGAAGTATATTCAGCAGGGAAAAAAAGTTTGACCAATATAATTAATACAGCCTAACCTTAATTTTTACAAAGAAGAATTCTGTTGTACATACAGGTAAGTTTAGGGAGGAAATATTAATGAAGAGTTAGATCTTCTTCGGGTTGATCAAATATTTCTGAGGGTGAGTGGAGTAGATTAAATAACCATTAAATTACACCCGCGAATATCGCTGTTGTCAAACCTCCCGAGAATTTCGATTTCATTCTCACCTTTTATTTTACCCAGATCCTGTGTTGCTATAAACGAACAGGAATTTAAATTGGCAAGATCGATAACATTAATTCCGCCTGTTTTGCCTTTAGAAGGGTAGTGCAGGGCGTCCTCAGGATCTCTTATTAATATTTTCATCCAGGGGGGGCAATTAAAAATTCCGTTTCCTTTTGAGTAAGCCTGTGAAAGTAGCTCCGTCATTCCATATTCGCTGTGAACGTTTTCTACTCCAAAACCATTTTTTAGAATAGCGTGAAGCTCTTCCCGGATCATCTCCTTCCTACGGCCTTTCATCCCGCCTGTCTCCATAATAATTGTATTCTTTAATGGTAGACGCCGCATCTCTGCGAGGTCTAAGAGCGCGAAGGAAACACCCAGCAACAGTATTTTCTTACCAGATCTATCAAGGGATATCAGCTTCTCATTCAGTCCTTCCAGATCATTTAGATAAAATCCGCTTTCGGCCTGTTTGCTCTTTTTTATAAAATAATCGGCCATATAAATAAGAGAAGAACCTTCCCGCTCCAGGTAAGAGGGGAGGAGTGCGAGAATAACATAATCTTCTATGTTTCCATAAAAATTGGTGAAGGCTTTTACGAAACTCTCCTCGTAAAGAGAAAGATTGGTAACCAAATGCCTGCTCGTAGTGCTGCTAGTAGTACCACTGCTGGTAAAGATTTTTTCAGGTTCAACTCCAGGAGTTACAATATTATGGCTTTTAAAGAATTGAATAGGCAGAAAAGGTATATCTATTACTTGCCGTACGCTGTGAGGAGTCCTCTTCAGGAGATCAGCAAATTGCTTAGTAAACAGGTATTTTTTTATATTGGTATCTATAAACTTCTAAAGCAACTTCTTCAAATTGTTCTTCGGAAGAAATAGAAAATATACGTTGAGAGTCCATTGCTGAAAGATTCTAAGCCGGGCAAAGTTAGAAATAAAAAAAGCTCCTGAGATCAGAAGCTTTTTTAAACTTTTATGAAAAGGTTTTATCTCACTACCAATTTACGTGTAGCCTGTGTATTTCCTTCTTTTATCTTTACAATATATATTCCCGGAGTTAATTCTGTCACGTCAAGTTCTTTACCAACAAGCCTGGCTGATAACACCATTTTTCCTAAAACATTATAAACTTCTACTTCCTTTGTATGATTTTTTTCTGAAGTGATAAAAATCTTGTTTCCAGTCACCGGATTAGGATATATAGATAGCCCAGCAATAGGTTTCTCCTGAGCAAAAGCAGGAGGGCTGGTTTCTTGTGCTGCTAAGTTGTTGGAGAACAGCAAAAGACATATTAATAAAAAACTAAATAAGTAGTGCTGCTTCATTCTCTCTAAATAGGTTAATAACAAACTTACAAAGAAAATTTCAAAAATCGAGCCATAAAATGTGTTAAACCAAAAATTTTTCAAAAGGAATTGAAAAGGAAGAAGCAACTCTTTTATCTTTTTATTAAGAATTTAAAATTATTACTAATACACCTATGTTTTTTTTTAGGAATGGATAATTAATTTCTCCGGTAATTATTCTTTTATAATGAAGATTGGCAAATTTGAACTTTTCCTGAAAACACTTCTTAAAATCATTGCTCCTTGAGGAATAGTCAGGGTTATTTCTGATCCCAAAGAATCTACTCCTGTAAAATAGGAAGTTTTTGATGCTGTAATGCTCGTGATCTCGTGACCTTCCAGTCTTAAACATTCATTGTTACTATAAACCGGATCGTTAGGATAAACTTCAGGAGTGATATCATCATTACTGCAACTAGTCATAACCATTCCTGTTAAAAAGCAAATATTAAGTATAGGGTTGATCTTCATGTTCTGTAAATTTTAATTTTAAAAAATTTCAACATACAATGAATAGATAATAAAAAGGGTGATTTCTATAAACCACCCTTTTAGAAAATATGTAAGAGATAGGGAATCTTTACAGTCCAGATAATTAGAAACCGCCTTTTGAATCAAAATTTGACCATCCTTCAAATGCTGTAAGATCTGCACCTGTGGCATCTTCGTTCATTGAAATAAATAGATCTGCAACATTTGTTTGATCAATATTATTTACAAGTAAATTTTCACTGAAATCAAAGTTTGCATTTGAAAATTTTAAATTTCCATTTTCTACTTCCTGTAATTGGTTGTTAAGGAAAATAATCGTTTCATAGTTATATACTACAAGATTGTCAAATATTCCTCCTGTTCCCTGTTTGAGATCAAAGGCAGATTTTCCACTTCTGTTATGTCCTCTTGCTGTTATGTTTTTTACTGTGGCCTTAGATCTTGGAGAGGCATTATTTTCTCCACTTCGGTTTGCAAGTTCAAAAGCAAAATCTCCTACATTGTCATATTGGTAAATAACAACATTATCTATAGTACCCCTATAACCTTCATCCCAGTCTACTGAGTCATCTTCCATACCTATTGCAGAAAGGTTTTTGGCATTAACTGTACCTCCGTAAAATTCAAATCCGTCATCAGCTCCTTCAAAAGCTTCAAGATTTTCTAATACAGTTCCACTTCCCACTGCAAAGAAAGAAAAGGCATTAAATTCAAATTGACCGTCAGATGAAGCCTGCCCGGCATATTCGACTCGTACAAATTTTAAGCTTCCGCTATTGTCATTGTCGTTAGTCCCACCGTAAGGAAGTTGTCCTGCTTCAGAGATAGAAGTTCCACCCGGTGCATTCATAGTTGCACGGCCATGAATTCCTATTCCTCCCCAGTCGCCGTCACCACCTTCAGCATTCTTATTTTTTGAAGTAAAAACTATAGGTTGAGCTGCTGTGCCTTCTGCCATAATTTTACCTCCCTGTTCTACGAATAAAAGGTTTATTCCTGCTGCCTGATCATCTGCAGTTACTGTAAAGGTTGTGCCGGGTTCAATGGTGAGAGTGGCACCGTTTTTTACTGTTACAGCTCCTTTAAGGCTATAATTTCCTGTTTCTACAAGTAGATCTTCAGTAATATTTCCGGTTAAAACAGTACCCTGTAAAACCCCATCTATACCTCCGGTCACATCATCGGTTACAGGAGCCAGGTCATCATCTCCACTGCTGCAGGAAGTGAATCCTGAAAGGAGGGCCAAAGCAAATACGGTTGATAAAAAGGTTCTTTTCATAATTTTAGGTTTAATTGTTTATAGTTTAAAATGTGTAAGTGAGGTTAGCACCAAAGGTGGTTCCCTGATCAAAAGTCTCAACTACATTACTGAAGACTTCGGGAAACCTGATGTCCTGTGTTGGATCCTGAGTAAATAGTGACTTCTCATCGAGTATATTACTTATGCTAAGATTTAATCCCCAGTGATCATTAAATTGGGTGTTCCAGGATAGATCCAGTTGATTTAGTGGTTTCTCATAAATTTCATCTGCTCCCTCAACCCCCACTGCATAGATCCTTTTTCCAAAAGTGTTAAAGATGATATTAATAGTGGATTCTGCTACATCGGTTTTATACAGCTCATAACCTACATCGGCATTTACGCCCCAATTGGAAGCTCCCTGTAGTTCTCTTTCCTTATTTGTAACTGCGGCAAAACGAGGGTTATTTACATCGGCAGTGGCAGTGGATGTCATTAATATTCCATTAAAACCAAAAGTTATTTTTTCCAGAACCGGACTTTTAAAGGTGGAGCCAAGATTCATTCTTGCTTCCAATTCTAATCCATATAAATATGCCTGGTCAAAATTGTCAAAAAATGTCCTGTACCCTACCGATGTTGACCTCACTAAACGTTCTATGGGATTTTCCAGGTATTTTCCAAAAGCCGTTAAGGCCAGCAATTGTGCGTTAGTTGGAAATACTTCATACTTTAAATCAAAATTGTAATTACGCGAATTAAGCAGCGAGGGATTTCCTATTACCTGGTTTCCATCTCCATCCTGGTAAACTGTAGGGAGAATTTCCCTTAACCTTGGCCTGGTAGTGGTAATTGAAGCCGCTAGTCTTAAATTTGAAGTTTCATTTACTGTATATTTTGCGTTTAAGGAGGGGCTAAGGTCAAAAGGATCATATGTAATAACCTCATAAGGAGTTTCAGGCCTGTCCAGCGGGCCTCTAAAAGTTATTTCCCGTGGGGCATATTCTCCTCTCAGCCCAAGATCGATAAGAAGATTTTCCCATTCTTTAATGACATTGAGATATCCTGCATTTATGTATTGGTCGATCTTGCTGGTCGCAGTAGGATCAAATGTGCTGTTGTAGGTAAGGAACCCCTGAGAAAAACCCTGCCGGAAAAAACTTTCGGGATCATTGGTGTTCAGGTTTGGTAAATTGGTTCCATTGGCCTGGACTGTAATGAACCTTGTGAAAAAGTCATACTGAAGCAGGTCAAAATTATGTCCTACTTTTATTTTAGTTTTAAAATTTCCCTCGTCATTCCTTTGCAGTCCTAATTCATATTCAACTCGTGTATTGTAATTAAGATTTTCCAGAGTTTGATAAAACTTGAAAGGATTTATACCGTTTGTAGTAATGTATTCAGCAGCTTCACCAACCCCGGCTGTACGAAGCACCCGGCGATCTGGAACATTGTTTTTTCCCATACTTCCCGAGCCACCAAAATGGATTTGATGTTTTTGGTTCGCCCATTCAAAATCGCCAACAAGTTGAATGGTGATTAGATCATTCTCAGTATACTTCATGTCTCTTATAAAGAAATCCCTGTTGTTAAGTTGAGTGAAACCATCATTTCTACTAAGCAGCCTCTCTTATGAAATTGGAGGTGTTCTGTAGATAAATGGTATTAAATTCAAGCTTAAGTTTTTCAAACCGATTATAGTTTAAAGAGAATAAAGATGATTTTTGAGTAGTATATTCAAAGGTTTCACTCCTAAAATCCTGGCCGGAGCTTCCTTCAGAATTTAAAGTGCGTTCAAGTCCACTTTGTCTTCTGTGAGAATTCCTGTAGTTTATTCCAAGAAAATACCCCAAATTTTCTTTGTCGTTGCTGTAGATTCTCTGTCCATGGGTAAAACCAAAGCGGGTATCCAATGGAGCATTTTTTGTCTCCGGAGTCCAGGAGGTGTTAAATAATTCAGCTGATTCCCCGGCATTTGCGCGGTGACTAAATCTATTACGTTCAAAAACGGCTAGGTAATTCACGACCTCCCCCTGTAAATCCAAAATATTCTGAATCCCCGCTATCATCAGTTTTAAATTCCTGGAAAGTAGTGTTGGTATTATAATTCACTCCTACGTTAACAGTAGTGACAGAGGAAGAGGGAGCTGTTTTTGTATCCAGTACAAATGTCGCTCCTGCAAAATCCTGATACAGCTCTGGGCTGAAAGTTTTGAAAACATCTACAGAACTCACAATATTAGTTGAAATGTAACTTAAGGGAATGATCTTAAAATCAGGATCTGATGAGGCAAGTGGCAGGCCATTTACCATTAAATAATTATATCTGTCATCAAGGCCACGAACAAAAATCCCGCGATCCTGCACAGTTGTTATACCTGAGACTTTGGAAAGTCCCTGTTCTACAGTATTAACTGCTTTTCGGGATAGTTCTTCAGCTCCAATAGATTGTTTTATTGTAATAGCCTTTTTTTGCTCCAGAAGTAATGCTACTTCAGAATCTCTTCTTGAGACAGTTGAAATTACAACCTCATCCAAAGCGGCAGCACTCGCCCCAAGCTCTGCATTAATTTCAGTCACTTTTCCCGGAGAAACTACAACATTGGGTATTTCACGCACTTCGTATCCCACAAAGCTAAAGGAGACCGTATAAGTCCCGGGATCGAGTTTGCCCAGGGCGAACAATCCGTCAATATCAGACATTGTTCCAAGAGATGTTCCTTTAATAACTATGTTGGCGAAGGGAAGAGGTTCTCCATTCATTTCCCCATCAGTCAACTTCCCTGCAATCGTTCCCTGAGTCGACTCCTGCGCGTTTAAAATTGAGCTTAAAAAAACAGCTGCTATAATTAAAATTCTGTTCATTATGTGGTTTAATTCTATGCAGCAAATTAACCACCCCATTTCGGCCTGAAGCTTACGTAAACTTTAACTTTGCGTTAAGCAGGCCGGAAGAAATGTTATATTAAAGTTTCGAAACTCCCATCAGGTTTTATTTTAATAATCTTCAGTAATACCCAAAACACCTGTACAACTGTGATACATAAGGAAGCAGAGAAAAAATATCCATGTATTATTTGTTAACCCAATGTTACCACCGTGTTTGTACTTAAGAGCAGATGATCAATTTTATCTTACTTTTGTTAATGAATGATTATCATAACCCTATGAAGAAAAAGGATATTTTAATACTGTTAGTAGACGACGAACCAGATATTCTGGAAATCGTGAGCTACAATCTTTCGGCAGAAGGTTATTCTGTTATCACTGCGGAAAATGGCGTGAAAGCAGTTAAGCTGGCCCGGAAAAAGAAGCCTCATCTTATAATCCTGGATGTGATGATGCCGGAAATGGATGGCATAGAAGCTTGTGAACAAATTAGAAAGATTCCGGAACTTGGTGATACAATTATTACTTTTCTCACTGCCAGGGGTGAAGATTATTCGCAAATGGCAGGTTTTGACGCAGGAGCCGATGATTATATAACAAAGCCTATAAAGCCAAAGGTGCTTACGAGCAAAGTGAAAGCATTGCTGCGAAGATTTAAAGATAATACTGGAAGCTCCAACATAGTTACTATTGGTAATTTAACTATTAACAGGGATGAATACAAGATCATTAAAGATGATGAAGAACTCATACTTCCCCGTAAAGAATTTGAATTACTTTCCCTGTTAGCATCAACTCCGGGAAAAGTTTTTAAAAGAGAAGAAATCCTGGATAAGGTATGGGGAAATGAAGTTGTGGTAGGCGGTAGAACCATTGATGTTCACATAAGAAAATTGCGGGAAAAAATAGGAGACGATAGTTTTAAGACCGTTAAAGGAGTAGGATACAAGTTCGTAGTATAATGCCCGATTTTAAGAGATCATATAAATTTGCCGTAAAGACTTCCTTCTTTATTACCATTTTTCTTACGCTGCTTGTAGGTGTATTTTTATTCATACAGTATGATCTTGAATGGTTGCCCATCTTAAGTTTTGCTGTAACCTCTTATCTCTTTTCTTTTTTTATCATCCAATACAGGGTAGAGCATTTCATTTACAAACGGGTAAAGAAGATATATGATAATGTTACTTTACTGGATGCTACTACTCTAAGGCC
Source organism: Antarcticibacterium sp. 1MA-6-2 (assembly GCF_021535135.1). Taxonomy (NCBI): domain Bacteria; kingdom Pseudomonadati; phylum Bacteroidota; class Flavobacteriia; order Flavobacteriales; family Flavobacteriaceae; genus Antarcticibacterium; species Antarcticibacterium sp. 1MA-6-2. Next base: position 3,382,375 of record NZ_CP091036.1, read on the forward strand.
AAGCCCTATTACTACAGATATGGCTACCCTCACCAGGGAAGTTGAAAAATTTGCTGCAGATAAGAAACTCGAAATTGAAACTTTACAAATAAGGGAAACCTATCGTAAGGAATTTATGGGAAACGTCTCTCACGAATTGAAAACACCACTGTTCACAGTTCAGGGATATATTCTTACTCTCCTGGATGGGGCTTTAAAAGATAAGGCGGTAAGGAAAAAATATCTCCAGCGGGCGAATAAAGGAGTGGAGAGGCTCATTTATATTGTAAAGGACCTGGATATGATAACAAAGCTCGAAGCGGGTGATCTCCATTTGAACATGGAAAATTTCAATATTGTTGAAGTGGTTCAAAGCTCTTTTGACCTGCTGGAAATGAAAGCTGCTAAAAGAAACATCACCCTTACTTTTGATATGGATTATGAAGCACCTATTTTGGTATACGGTGATAAGGAAAGGATACAACAGGTAATAACCAATTTGGTAGTCAATTCTATTAAGTATGGTAAAAAGGGAGGTACAACTGAAGTGAATATTGAAAACCTTATTAAAAATAAGATTATAGTAAGGGTGACCGACAATGGTGAAGGAATACAAAAAGCCCACATTCCCAGATTATTTGAACGGTTTTACCGGGTTGATAAGAGTGGATCCAGGAAAGAAGGAGGATCGGGTCTGGGTCTTTCAATAGTAAAACACATTATTGAAGCTCATAATGAAAAGATCTATGTAGAGAGCGTTTTTGGGGTGGGAAGTGAATTCTCATTTACCCTCGAAAAGAGTAAAAACACTTTTAAACCTAGTTAAAAGGTTCAAAACTGCCTAAGCCTTTATATACTGCAATATCCTCAAGTTTAATTAAATTGAATTCCCCCTGTTTACAACCTGCCGCCAAATTGTTTTTTATCAATCTCTTTGCGAGATATAATTGTTCGTACTGGCCGAGAGTGGGAATAACAAATAGTTGTTTTTTCAGTTTTGCAAGGTCCATTAGTGTAGTGTAGCCGGGGCGTGTAATAACAATTTTACTGGCATTAAGTAAATCCTGCAGTTCCCTGGATTGTAAAAAATTATAAATAACTAAATTTTCATCTTCAGTAACCTTTAGTTCAGGTTCCACCACACCTCTTACTATTGCTACTTTTTGCGGGATACCTTTAAGATGTTTTAAAAGTTTTTCCTCCAGCATAGATCGCTGAGGTTCTGGACCCGAAAGTACTGCTGTAATATCATATTTAGTAGCAACATTTTCCTTCTGAAATCTACTAAGGTGCCCCAAATATTTTATCGGGATCTTAAAACTATGGTTATGACCCATTTTCCCGCTTAGGGAGGGTTCTTCAGCAACATCGGGGATCCATAACTCATCAAATTTTTTAATGTAGTTCTGCTGAATTTTACTGCTTAAAAAAGTCGTAATTCCTGAAAGTACTTTTACCTGATGGGTAATAAAAACTGATGGCACCAGGAGCGACCTGGCTCCCCATCGATTATCGGAAATTATTCCTGTAATTCCCTCTTTCCGAACTATTTCCCTAACGACCTTTTTTTCTTCAGAAATAGTCCTTAAGATGTGAGGTGTATTCAGCAATAGTTTCCATTTTAAGAAGTAGGCCTTTTTAGAATAAACTATGTTATAGGAAGGAAGATGAAAATATTGAAGATCCGGAAATTCCTTCCGAAGAATTTGAAGAGCAGCACCATCTGATGCGAGAACCTAGTTCAAAATCCTGACCTATAAGTTCATTAATGACCGGAATGCACCGGGTAGCATGTCCCAGGCCCCAGTTTAGAGGTGCAACCAGGATTTTCTTTTTAGGCATATACAAATATAGAATCATTAAGCTAAAGCAGTTGGAAAGGTTTTGCATCTTTTTGATCGATTTTAACTAATTTTAGCCCAAAATTAGATCTGTGGGGAGTAAGAATAAGCTTAAGAGATTTCGGGAAAACGAAAAGTTTGAAAATGTAGTGCAGCCTTCAAGAGAGGAAATCGTGGAGGGTGCTTATCCTTTAAAAGGAAACTGGAACAAAGATTTCTTTAAAAACGAGAACCCCATTGTTTTGGAACTGGGTTGTGGGAAAGGGGAATACAGTGTGGCACTGGCCATGCAACATCCCAATAAGAACTTTATTGGTATAGATATAAAAGGTGCCAGGTTTTGGAGAGGGGCCAAAACAGCTCTGGAAGAAGAACTTAATAACGTGGGTTTCATTCGTACTCAAATAGAATTGGTAGATCTTCTATTTGAAGAAGGCGAGGTAGACGAAATTTGGATAACCTTTCCTGATCCTCAGATAAAATACAAACGCACAAAACATAGGTTAACCAATACTGAATTTCTAAAAAAGTATAAGAGAATTTTAAAATCAGGTGGAATGGTAAATCTAAAAACCGACAGCGAATTTATGCACGGTTACACTTTAGGGCTTCTTCACGGGGAAGGTCATGAGATCATTCAGGCAAACCATGACGTCTATAAAAATGAATATTCTCCAAAAGAAGTGACGGGAATACAAACATTCTACGAAAAACAGTACCTTGAACAGGGAAAACCTATTACTTACATTCAGTTTAAGATAAAATAACACTTTGGAGGAAACTAAACTTTTCCTTATCACCTATTTTGCCGCTCTAATTGGAGTGGTACCGCCCGGTTTGGTTAATATGACTGTGGCCAAAACCTGTGTTGAAAGTGGCAAAAAAAATGGAATGTATGTGGCCATTGGAGCCACAATTGTAGTTTTCTTTCAGGCTCTTATTGCAGTTTTGCTGGCCCGGTATATTTTTAATAATCCCTTCGTGAGGAATATTTTGTTACGGGCAGGACTGGTAATTTTTATTCTTCTCACCGTTTATTTTTTCGTAAAAGCAAGGAGGGATCCTCACATTGCAACTCATTCTACAAAGGCTAATTCCAATAGTATCTTCAAAGGAATGCTGGTTGCGGTTCTTAATATTTTTCCTATTCCATATTTCGTCGCATTGGGAGCAGCTTTAAACGTAGGAGGGGATATTTCTCATGACTGGACTTTAATGATCTCGTTTGTCCTTGCTGCAACAATGGGAACTTTTACGACACTCTATTTTTACGTTTTATCCTTTATTCAAATAGAAGATAAGACAGCTTTGATTACTCGCTACTCTAATTATTTTATGGCATTCCTCATGCTGTTATTGGTAATAATAACTCTCATCAGGATCTTCTATTACTAATGGAACAAAAGGAGAATTTCTTTGAAAAGGTTTATGAGGTCGTCAAAAAGATCCCTGCCGGGAGAGTTACTTCCTATGGTGCAATTGCCCGATACCTTGGCTCCACGGGAAGTTCGCGAATGGTAGGATGGGCATTAAATAATTCTCATCGGATCGAGTCTGTACCTGCCCAACGGGTTGTAAATCGTTTCGGGATGCTTACCGGGAAACATCATTTTGGAGGTACTACAGCTATGCAACAAATGCTGGAAAGTGAGGGTGTAGAGATCAGGGAAAATCAGGTGCAGGATTTTGAAAAGATATTTTGGGATCCTTCTATTGAACTTGGGCGGGAAGAGGATCTTTTACAATAGTCTGGAGTTATTATTGCATCAGTCAATTATAGTTTAATTCCTTCATAATCTTAGGTATTCCCCTTATATTTGCATTTAGAATGAATCTACATAAGAGGTTATCAAATTAATAGAGATACTATAATCAAATTTACTTTAGATAACCAATGCAAAAAGCATAATTGCAAATAAGATTTTAAGATGAAACTAGATAGAAAAGAAATATTAGCTGCCCTGGAAACCATTAGCATAGCCGGAGAAGGGAAAAATATGGTGGAAAGTGGTGCAGTACAAAATGTGATGACATTTGGTGATGAGGTTGTGGTAGACCTCGTCTTAACTACACCTGCATTACATATTAAAAAAAGAGCTGAAGTAGATATTCTTAAGACTATTCATGAAAAAGTATACGAGAAAGCTAAAGTAAAGGTTAATATAAAGGTTGAGAATGCTGATAAACCTAAGATAAAAGGAAAATCTATTCCCGGAATAAAGAATATTATTGCGGTTGCTTCGGGAAAAGGTGGAGTAGGGAAGTCTACAGTTACCGCCAATCTTGCCGTGACACTGGCAAAAATGGGCTTTAATGTAGGTCTTCTGGATGCCGATATCTACGGTCCTTCAATGCCTATTATGTTTGACGTGGAAGTTGAAAGACCATTATCTGTTAACGTAGACGGAAAGTCAAAAATGAAACCCGTAGAAAATTACGGAGTAAAAATGCTTTCTATAGGATTTTTTACTAAGCCTAACCAGGCTGTGGTATGGAGAGGTCCCATGGCAGCAAAAGCCTTAAATCAGATGATTTTTGATGCAGCCTGGGGAGAACTGGATTTCTTGTTGATAGATCTTCCTCCCGGTACAGGAGATATCCATCTCTCAATAATGCAGTCTCTTCCAATTACTGTGCTGTAATAGTAAGTACGCCTCAAAAAATGGCTTTGGCCGATGCAAAAAGAGGGGTTAGCATGTTTCAACAGGAAAGCATCAGTGTTCCGGTTTTGGGAATTATAGAAAACATGGCCTATTTCACTCCTGAAGAGCTTCCCGGGAATAAATATTATATCTTCGGTGAAAAGGGAGCCAGAAATCTTGCTGAAGATATGGACGTACCTTTTCTGGGAGAACTTCCCCTGGTGCAGAGCATACGAGAAGCTGGGGACATAGGAAGGCCTGCTGCTTTGCAAACAGCAACGCCTCTTGAAACAGCCTTTGAAAAAATTACTCAAAATGTGGTGCAGGAGACAGTGAACAGAAACAAAAGCCTTCCGCCAACAGAAGCCATAAAGATTACTACCATGGCAGGTTGTAGTGCAGTTAAAAAGAAATAGATGAACACAGAAGAAATTAAAATAAATGTCGAGAAAGCTTTAGCTGAAATCCGTCCTTTTTTACAAAGTGACGGAGGCGATATTTCTCTTGTTTCCATTGAGGATGACCGTCTTGTGAAGGTGCAGCTTTTGGGAGCTTGTGTAGGGTGTCACGTGAATACAATGACTTTAAAGTCAGGAGTGGAAATGACCATCAAGAGATACGTCCCGCAAATAGAAGAAGTAGTGAATGTAGGGTAAAATCTTCCCCTTTTTAGAATTCAAATATAATGATCAAAACAGATATAATTATAATAGGGGCTACCCACAGGCCTATTTGCCGTTTTTGAAGCAGGATTATTAAAATTAAAATGCCACCTTATAGATGCATTGCCACAGCCGGGAGGTCAATGTTCTGAGATCTATCCAAAGAAACCTATTTATGATATTCCGGGTTTTCCTGAAGTTTTAGCAGGAGACCTTGTTAGCAATCTTATGGAGCAAATAAAGCCCTTTGATCCCGGTTTTACATTAGGAGAAAGAGCTGAAACCCTGGAAAAACTGGAGGACGGTAGTTTTATCGTTACAACTTCACGAGGTACAAAGCATCACGCCCCGGTCGTGGTGATCGCTGGCGGACTTGGAAGTTTTGAACCCAGAAAACCACCTATTCCTTCCATAGGGGATTACGAAGACAAGGGCGTGGCTTATATAATTAAAGATCCTGAAGTTTATAGAAATAAAAGAGTTGTTATTGCTTACGGTGGAGATTCTGCGCTGGATTGGTCAATTTTTCTTTCTAATGTAGCAAGTGAGGTTTCCCTTGTGCACAGGAGAAAAGACTTTAGAGGCGCGTTAGATTCTGTTGAAAAAGTTGAAGAACTTTCAAAAATAGGCAGGATCAAATTGATTACTGATGCTGAGGTTGTTGATCTTAAAGGTGAAAATGAACTGGAAACAGTGATCATCAGGCACAAAGGTCAGGCTACCGATGAGGAGGAGAAACCTACAGATCATTTTATTCCTTTATTTGGTTTGTCACCCAAGTTAGGTCCAATAGGTGACTGGGGACTGGAGATTGAAAAGAATGCTATTAAAGTAAATAATTCTTACGATTACCAGACAAACATCCCTGGCGTTTATGCAATTGGAGATGTAAATACTTACCCCGGAAAATTAAAGCTCATCCTTTGCGGTTTTCACGAGGCTGCTATTATGTGTCAAAGTGCTTACCAACGTATTTTTCCTGATAAGAAGTACGTGATGAAATACACTACTGTTAGTGGTGTAGATGGTTTTGACGGTTCCAGAAAAGAAGCTAAAAGAGAAGTTGTAAAAAGTATTAATTAGTAACAAAAATAGACCTCACAGGTTTTTAAAACCTGTGAGGTCTGCTTGTATACCATGTCCGATATAAAAATTACTATTATAGACCGTGAAGGAGAAGCTCACGTAGTAGACGCTCCTACAGATATGAATATGAACTTAATGGAGGTGGTGCGTTCTTACGAGCTCGCTCCCGAGGGAACTATTGGAATATGTGGTGGAATGGCTATGTGTGCTTCCTGCCAGTGTTATGTCCTTAGTCATCAGCATTTGCTTCCTGAAAAGAGTTTTGAAGAAGAAGATATGCTGGACCAGGCGTTCTATGTAGAAGATAACAGCAGGCTCGGTTGCCAGATTTTTATTACAAAGGAACTTGAAGGTCTGGAGGTGAAACTTGCGCCGGAATCTACGTAATACGATTAAGACGTTTATAAGAAAATTGATGATGGGAGCAGGACCGGGAAATATTATTAGTGTTTTGATCTTTTATTCTAGAAAGTCAAAGGATTATTTACGGGTGGACGGTGTTGTAGCCAAAAAGCCCCGGGCATTGAAGAGCGAATGCTGTGAAAAGTATAAAAAGGGAAACCGCTGCAAACGTTGTCCCTGTTTTGATCTGGTCTAGATGGTGATCCTGCTATAGGAAATCAACTTCTGTGGTCCTTCCAACACCACTCTAATAGCTTTTAAATAGCCTTCTTCAGTAGTTGCAATCTCCCATTTTACCAGGGAGATCTCTCCGTTTTCGATTTCCAGTCCTGTTATTGCACGCGGGTGAACACAACTCCCATCATTAAAATACGGAATCTCCCCGGGTTGTGGAAACCTGGGACGGTGCGTATGACTGTATTACTGTAAAGATATTGTCATTGGCAATAATCCATTGTTTAGTGCGGCGTTCAACTTTATTTAATTCTATATTATTCTTTGCAGGGCTGGTAGGATCGCCAATTCCGAAAATTTGCAATTGTCGCCATAATACCCGTACCATAAAACGATCAACTTTCCATAGGTAGTAACCAAGACCATCTGCCTGGTGGCCGTGAACCATGAAAAGTTCTTGTTTTGTGTCTTCATGCTGGAGCACAAGAGCTTCAGGAAAAGTTATTCCCGGGAAAAGCGGAATTTCTTCTTCTTTTGCATTGTCACAGTAAGAGGAAAGATGTTTCTCAACATAGTCCTTATCTGTATAAGCCATATCGTGGTTACCGACAATCCTGTGAAGTCTTCCTTCAGCAAAGAATAATTTTAGAAGTTTGAATACATTTTTGTGAGCTTCAAAAATGGCTTCAAAGGTGAGGTTTTCCCATAGTTCATCCCCATCTCCTAATTCGCAGTATGTAAAACCGTTTCTGTAGTAATAGGATAGTGCATGAAAATAACTGTTTTTATTTTTGGCAAAATCGTCAGCAAAACTATTGTTGCCTCTGTGACAATCACTAAAAATTACAAACTTGGAACTGTCATTAAAAGAGATACGCCGGGCATTTTTGTACGCGTTAGTAAATCTTTTTGCTGATGACATTTCCTATGTGATTGACCATTTGTGGCGTATTCTTAAAATTTAGATGTAAGATCTGCTTACTTAAAAGCTGAAATTCCAGTAATATCCATTCCTGTTATAAGCAAGTGAATATCATGTGTTCCCTCGTAAGTTATAACGCTCTCAAGGTTCATCATATGCCTCATAATACTATATTCCCCTGTTATTCCCATTGCGCCTAACACCTGTCTTGCTTCACGTGCCACGTTAAGTGCCATAGCTACGTTGTTGCGCTTTGCCATAGAAATTTGAGCTGAAGTTGCTCTGCCTTCATTTCGTAAAACCCCCAGTCTCCATGCCAATAGTTGAGCCTTGGTAATTTCGGTAATCATTTCTGCCAGCTTTTTTTGCTGAAGCTGAAATCCGGCAATGGGTTGCCCAAATTGGGTGCGTTCCTTTGCGTATCGCAGGGCAGTGTCGTAACAATCCATAGCAGCACCAATTGTTCCCCATGCAATACCGTATCGAGCAGAGTCAAGGCATCCTAACGGAGCACCAAGTCCGCTTTTGTTTGGAAGGAGATTTTCTTTTGGAACCTTTACATTATCAAAAATGAGTTCTCCGGTTGCGCTCGCGCGAAGAGACCATTTGTTGTGAGTTTCAGGAGTGGAAAAACCATCCATGCCTCTTTCTACTATTAATCCCTGGATACGGTCGTTTTCATCTTTTGCCCATACCACAGCAACATCAGCAAAGGGAGAATTCGAGATCCATAGTTTTGCGCCATTCAGCAAATAATGATCTCCTTTATCTTTAATATTAGTAGTCATTCCTCCCGGATTGGAACCATGATCAGGTTCTGTAAGGCCAAAGCAGCCCATCCACTCTCCACTAGCCAGTTTTGGGAGATACTTTTTCCTTTGTTCTTCATTACCATACTTGAAGATAGGATACATAACGAGGGAAGATTGTACAGATGCTGTTGAGCGTACCCCGCTGTCACCGCGTTCAATCTCCTGCATAATTAGTCCATAGGAAATCTGGTCCAGTCCGGCCCCGCCATATTCTTCAGGAATGTAAGGACCAAAAGCTCCAATTTCAGCAAGACCTTTAATAATTCCTTTAGGAAATTTTGCTTCCTGGGCCGCTTCTTCAATTATAGGGGAGACTTCCCGTTTTACCCATTCCCGTGCAGCATCACGTACCATTTTGTGTTCATCGGTAAGCAGGTCGTCAATGTTATAATAGTCGGGTGCCTGAAAAAGATCTTGTTTCATTCAAGGTTGGTTTTAAACAAATTTAGCCAACGGTAAATTAGGAAACAATTTTTAATGATCTATAATTATGAGGAATATGAAATTAAAGATCAGGAAAATAGGGAAAAGAAAAATTTCTGACTAAGATTGTAAGGGTAATTACATTTTCAGGTAAAATTCCTTTACAAGCTCAGTATACTCAGGAGTGTATTCGTGTCTTGAAATCTCGAGGACGAGTTCGTTTTCATCTACTTCAGAATTGGTAAAGGAGAGTTGAAGGAGGCTTCTCTTAATAGAGGAATCTTTGTTCCCGCGAACCCGCGTAATCCTGTTCGGGTACAAATTGACATCTTCACAGAGCTGAAGGAACTTTTCTTCTTCAGAAAAAGGAATAACTACGGAAAAGCTCCCATTATCAGATAATAAGCCGGAAGCATATTCGACAAGCTCTTCAAAGGGCAGGGAATTATAAAACCTCGCTTTCTCCCGCGCATTTGCTGAGAATTCTTCAGAATCATTTTTTAAAACAGGAAGTTCAAAAAAAGGAGGATTGGATAAGATGAGGTCGTATTTCTCTTCATCCATTTCTTCTGAAAATTCCTCCAGACTTGCATGATAGCAAAACAGCCAGTCTCCCCAGGGAGAATTCTCGAAATTTTCCACACATTGCTCATAGGCGTCTTCGTCCAGTTCCAGTGCATCTATTGTTTCTGCATCTGTTCTTTGAGCGATCATTAAAGCTATTACTCCGGTACTAAGCACCAATATCCAAAACAGAAGCTGTATTCTCCACATTTGCCCATGCTCCCAGAAGAATGCCATCTGTACCAATTTTCATTGCGGTACGATCCTGTTCTACTGTAAACTGTTTAAATTTGAAAGGCTTGGACATAAAAAAGTATTGAGTATTGAGTAATGAGTATTGAGTAAAAATAACAGGGAAGTTAGAAACAGTTTTAAAGGATAAATTCTCAGTCCCCCTCGTATGTTTGAATCTTGATTACTATTTCAAATATAAGATTTTGTTAGTAGAGATTATCTTGGTTATTTTAATTATAACTAAGGAAGGAACAGGATTAGCAACTCCCCCTAGATAACTCTTTTGATGTATATCGACCCGAAGATTTTGCTCCTGTTTCTTTTCTTCTCAAAATCTGAATAGTATCTAGGGAACTTGTATATCACTTGTATCCCGTATAATTACGAGGAAAGATAAAAAGAAGAATTCCTTTAATTTAAAAAACCTTTTATGAAAAAGCTTGTGGTTGGCATTGATATCTCTATGAATGATTTTCATGCCTGTATTAAATTAAGAACAGAAAATGATGTTATTAAGATTAAAGGCACCCGTACTTTTGAAAATACAGAAAAAGGATTCCAGGAATTCTATTCTTGGGCTTTAAAACAGCAAAAGAATAATTATTCTCTCAAGTTCGTAATGGAGGCCACAGGGATCTATTATGAGAATCTGGCATATTTTCTATATGCTAATGACCAGAATGTATCTGTAGTGCTGGCTAATAAAATCAAGAACTACGCTAAGAGCCTTAATATCAAAACAAAAACAGACAAGGGTGACTCAAAGATGATTACCGGTTTTGGAATAGAAAGAAAACTGGAAGAATGGCAACCAATGTCCCCAGGCTATAAAGATCTTAGGGATCTATGTAGAGAACTTCTTAGTATTAAAAAAGAAAAGCAACGAGCCCAATCGCAACTTCATGCCCTTGAAAAGTCTCATAGAAAGCTGGAAGTCGTTTTAAAATTAAAGAGAGAACAAATTGAATTCTTTGAAAAAGCCATTAAGCTCATTAAAAAAGATATTAAAGCCAAGGTAAATCAGGATGTGGTTTTAAAAGAGAAAATAAGAAAAATAAAAACCACCCCAGGATTAGGGTTTGAAACAGCAGTGATTTTAGTATGTGAAACAAATGGATTTGCTCTTTTTAATAACATTAGCCAATTGGTAAGCTATGCGGGATTAGATGTAACACAAAATGAGTCTGGAAAATATAAAGGAAAAACAAGAATCTCAAAACGAGGTAACACAAGGATACGCCAGGCTTTATATATGCCTTCTATGAGTGCTGTTCAAGCTAATGAGCCTATTAAAAAATTATATGAAAGAGTGAAAGAGAGAAATCCAGATATTAAAAGAAAAGGCATAGTAGCCGGAATGAGAAAATTATTGATCCTTGCCTATACCCTCTGGAAAAAAGATGAAGAATATAGAAAGGATTATGACTGGACCCAATCAAAAAAAGAAAATAAAAGTATAAACCAAATTCCAAAAAAAGCGGAGCCCAAAGCCCCGCACTAGATAGACTTCGAATCAACGAATTGACCGAAGCCTTCTTTTAAACAAAATTAAAAAAAAGAAGAGATAATCTCTATATAATTAGGAATTCACCATAGTATCTTCGGGGGCCGGGGGCTTATAAGTAAATTTCAATCAATCCCGGGGGAGTGTCAAAGAAAATGACTTTGTTCTTCTTATCAACTTTTGATATAAAGTCATCATTTACAGGAATAAGAATTTCTTTGCCGTCGTGGTCTATTTCAAAAAGAGGCTGGGCCCTGTTATCATTGATGCTTTTTATAATACCCATTTTTCCGAAGTTAACATCTTCAGCTGTGAAGCCTATGACTTCATGGAAATAGAACTGATCTTCGTCAAGTTCGGGAAGTAAGGAAAGAGGTAAGTAAAGGTCGCATTGCATAAGATCATCGGCATCTTCCTCTGTGTTTACATCTTCGAATTTTGCACGTAGAAGATCGCTCTTGTGCAGGGAACTTTTTCAATAAAAAATGGAACCAGATTATCGTTGTAGTCAACGAAAACTGATTCCATTCCTGTGTAAGCTTCGGGTTCATCGGTATCAAGTTTAATCAATACCTCCCCTTTAAAACTGAATTTACTAACGATTTTCCCTAAATAGAAACATTCTTGTTTAAGCATCGTTAAAAGTAAATTACTTCATGTTTTCGCCAGCCTGCTTTTCGTCTGTACTTGCTTCAGTAGCAGTTTCAGCGTCTACCTGCTTTTCAACATTAGCTTCTGGTTCACCTTCTTCGGTTTTTGCAGCAGCTTCGTTAGCGGCAGCTTCAGCTTCTGCAGCTGCATTAGCTTCAGCCTCACGCTTAGCGTTAGCTTCTTTTTCAGCATCAAGGGCTTTCTTACGGGCAGCTTCCTGCTCTTTGTTCAAGCCTTCTTTTTTAGCTGTTACTTTGTTTTCTTTTTCTTCCAACCAGGCATTGAATTTCTCATCAGCTTGCTCTTCAGTAAGGGCGCCTTTTCTCACACCACTAAGCAAGGTGATGCTTAAGAAGAACTCCTTTGTAAGAAAGAATTGCACGGGCAGTATCTGTTGGTTGTGCTCCGTTTTGTAGCCATTTTACGGCACCGTCTACATCTAAATCAATAGTTGCAGGATTTGTGTTCGGGTTGTAAATACCTATTTTGTCAAGGTATTTTCCGTCGCGAGGTGCACGTGCATCAGCAGCAATAATCCAGTAAAATGGTTTCCCTTTTTTACCGTGTCTTTGTAATCTTATTTTTACAGGCATAAAAATTAATTTGTGAGGTTCACGACCTCGATTATTAATAAGTGTGCAAAGATACTATATTTCTTTTTACTGAAGCATAATTTGTTGATCTAAAGAAAAATAGTTCTTTTCTTTATTTGGGTCATCTGCAGCTGCTTCAAATATCTCTCTGGTGATTACTATTTCTTCCTGTTAAAAGCCGTTAATTACTACTAAAGCCTGTTAAATGAATTGATTTCGTGTCTTTTAGCGCGTACTTTTAAAGAAGGAAATAAAACTAATAATTATATAATATATATATCATGAAGTATTCAGAAAAAATTGCTAATAAGCTGAATGACCTGCTGGAAAAGAATTATGACACTGAAAAGAGTTATAAATATGCAGCAGAAAATGTAAATGACCCTCAACTGAAGTCTTATTTCAATGAAAGAGCACAGGAGAGATATGATTTTGGTCACGAACTAAAATCGGAAATCAGAAATTTTGGTGAAAGCCCGGACAAAGGTAGTAGCCTGGAAGGAGATGTACAAAGATCCTGGATGAACCTGAAAACCACATTTTCCGGAAATAAAGAAGAGGCGGTACTTGAAGAAACCGTGAGAGGAGAAAAAGCGGCTGTAGAGGAATATAACAATGTCCTACATTCGCCTGAAATTCCGCCCTCAACACAGAATATCCTTATGAAACAACGCAATGCTATTACTGCAGCTCTTAATAAAGTGAAATCACTTGAGCAAAGAGCTTGATAGAAAGCCTTTAAGATTGAATTAGCTAAAACCTTTGGGGTTGTGCTTTACCGCACTACCCCAAAGGTTTTTTTTAAGTAATCGGTTCTTTGGTCTATTAAATCTTTGTCCAATCTTTTATTTCTTTTAAGAACGATCTACTGCTTATAAGTTTGGTTTGGTTTTTATCATTCAAAATAAAGGAAAACCTGCTATTGAAATAAGTGTGGATTTCTTTTATATAGTTTGAGTTTATAATTAAAGAACGGTGAATCCTTTTATAATCCTGGGGGAGCAAATTCTCAAATGCCTGTAGACTTTGTTCAGAAAGATGCTCATCACCATTTCTCATGTAAATTTTCACATATTTATCTTCGGCTTTAAAATAAACAACCTCTTTTAATTTCAGGAAAAACATTTTTTTGCCACTTTTCACCGTTAGTGAGGTGACTTCTTTTTTTGTTTCCTTTTGTTCGTAAAACCTTAAAAAATTTAGGATTTCCTTGTTGTTCAAACCCGGGTGGTGCCTTTCCAGTTTCAAAATGCTCTGGCCCAGACGTTCCTCTTTTAAGGGCTTTAACAAGTAATCGATACTGTTGGTTTCAAAGGCGTGTAAGGCATATTCATCATAAGCGGTGCAAAAAATGTTAAGCGGGACTTTTTCCAATTTTGAAATTATTTCAAAACCAGTCATACCAGGCATCTGTATATCCAAAAAAATAAGGTCTGGATTACATTTCTTAATTTGGTTAAGGCCATCGTTGCCGTCAATTGCGGTGCCAATAATTTCAATTTTATCCGAATGTTTTGATAGCAGCTTTTGGAGGCGTAACCTCGCTGGTAGTTCATCTTCAATGATCAAGGTCTTAAATACCATTTTGTTTCTTTAATTTTGTTATAGGAATGCTTACCCAAACCCGTTTCTCTGGCTGGTTATCCAGGGAAAGCCCAGCTTTATCTTTGTAGGTGAGATTTAAAATGTCAAATATACTTTGTAATCCGTAGCCCCTTACGCTGTCTTCAGGAAAAGCAGGTCCATTGTCATAGACCGAAATTTCCATTTGATCGTGGTTTTGAACAACTTCAAGCTTAATTTTTCCTGTTTCTGTCAGGTTTGATATTCCATGTTTTATGGCATTTTCAATCAATGGCTGAATAATATTTCTTGGAATAAGGTATTGCAGTAAGGTGTCATCAACGTCTACCTTGTAGTCGAGCCTGTCATCAAACCGGATCTGTTCTATTTTAAGATAGGCTTCCACTGCTTCTATTTCTTCCTGAAGCGAACAGTAGGGTTCATTTTTCCTGTTGAGATTATGCCTGAATAGATCAGAAAGGGAAATCGCCATTCTTTCTGTTTTATCTGCATCTATGTGCGCCAAACTAAGCGATAGAATTTAATGAATTGTAGAGAAAGTGTGGGTTAATACGTGCGTGAAGGGAAGCAACTTCAGCTTCGGCTTTTGAAGCCGACAGATAACTCAACTGAAGGTCTTTTTCTGAGATCAGATTTTCATTCTTTTCTTGGAAATAAAGAAATGCACTCCTGGCGAAAGAGGCTATTATAAAGATAAGAGTAACTAAGTAAAATTATATCTTCGGTCTGATTGAATGCATAATTATTTCCTTTAAGAAAGAAAAAAAGGGTGACTCCATATAATATTAAAAAACAAACTGCAATTTGGATACTAAACCTTATGAAGGATTTCAGGAAAAGGTTTTTAATTGTAGCTAAAGTGAGTTTTTCTGTAAAATAGAGAATAATCCCAATTAAAGATATAATTAATGTACTGACGAGAATAAAAACAATTGTCGTATAATCAAAATTGGTGTTATTTTCTCTTAAGTAGTCTGTAGATAATACAGGTGTACTGAGATAAATTATAAATGCAATTACAAGGACTATTCCTAAGTATGTTGAATTAAGAAAATATCCAATTAAGGATTTTGTGTTTTTTCTTGAAAAAAGTATCTTATATCCAATAAAAAGAGTGATTAAAAAGTAAAATATAAAGATTAAAATTTTTAATACTCTAGTGTTCTCTCCTCCAAACTTCCAGTTTATATACTGCCAAAAATTGAATTCTTGCCTTACATATTCTTCTGCTTTGTTTCTTAAATTTGGGGAGTAAATTTGATCTATTATGTAATTGTCGTATTCTTTCGTTTTTGAATACTGAGTGTTATGCACATCTTTATGCATAAAGAAATTTAGCAGTACACTATTATAATCAATATATTCTTCACTATATTCTCTTATTAAGTTTTGCCTATATTTTAATCCGGCAACTAATCCTATCACAGCCGAATTTCTAATCATATTTTCCCTCAGATTTTCTGGTGCAACAAGATCAAAATGCTGAGATTCTATTTCATTATTGTAATTTCCTTTTCTATTAGCAATTTTAGTGTCGTGATTCCATCGAATTTTTATAGAATCAGTAGCTTTCGGGTAACTTATGTTTATTATAAAATTCGCTGATTTTTCATCTTTTGCGTAATAAACGTTTTGGGGTATTACAGAGTCTAAAACAGGTATTAATCCCTGAAGCATTAAGCTGTCATTTGCGGTCGCATTTTTAATATAATAGCCAATATCATCATAAAATACTTCCGCTCCTTGGAACCACTTGGAACTTTGTGAAAAATAAGTCTTTAAAATAAAATTCCACGCCTCCTCTTTCTGTTCTTCGGTAAGATCAATTTCTGATTGGCTAAAAGACTGGGTCCAGCAACTAAGGCAAAGGACAACTAGTAATAGTTTTTTCATTGTGGTAAAGATTAGAAAGTTCGTTGTGTAGAGCAAATAAACTTTCTAAGTTGGGTTAACTAAAGAGTTTTCCGACGGAATGCAATATAATCTGACGGGATGCAAAATCAGCGTTAATAACTGGTGAAAAATTGTCTTTAACTCACCTCAAAATATCCTTATTTTAGCACGATAAGATGAAGCTGCAACTTGCCTTCCTCTTTTGCACTACTTAAAAAAATTGCCTCAATGTACCTTATTTTTGACACAGAAACTACCGGTTTACCAAAACGCTGGGATGCACCATTAACTGATTTTGACAATTGGCCCCGGTGTATTCAAATCGCCTGGCAGGTGCATGATGCAATGGGAAACCTCATTGAAAACCAGGATTTTCTTGTCAAACCTGAAGGTTACAACATTCCTTTTGATGCCGAGAAAGTGCACGGTATTTCAACTGAACTTGCCGAAGAACAGGGTGAAACTTTAAGTGAAGTGCTTGACAAATTCCAGGAGGCATTAAAAAAATGTAAATTTATAGTAGGTCAAAATGTAGGTTTTGACATTAATATTATGGGAGCAGAGTTCCTTAGGGAGCAAAGGAAAAATCTATTACAGCAGTTTCCTGTCCTCGATACCTGTACTGAGAAGACTGCCGAATTTTGCCAACTCCCGGGTGGAAGATACGGGCGTTTTAAACTGCCAACTCTTACCGAACTCCACAAAGCTCTGTTTTCTGAACCTTTTGCTGAAGCTCATAATGCTACCGCAGATGTCGAGGCAACTACTCGTTGTTTCCTCGAATTGATTAGGAAAGAAATTTTCACAAAAGAAGAGCTGGATGTACCTGTAGATTATTTCAGAAATTTTTCTGAAGCGAATCCGCAAAAAATTAAATTGATAGGCTTAAAGCATATCAATCTTAAAAAAGCTTCCGCAGAAATAAGGGAGAAACTTCAGAAGTTAAATGCTCCCGATAAAATATCTACTGCAGAAATAAGGGAAAACCTGGAAAAGCTGGATGAGGTCAAATTCTCTCATTTACACAACCATTCCCAGTTTTCCATTTTACAATCTACGATTAGTATCCCCGATCTTGTTGAGGCTGCGGGTAAAGAACAAATGCCTGCAGTTGCGATTACCGATCATGGAAACATGATGGGTGCTTTTCACTTTGTAAAAGAAGTAGGGAGTTACAACAAAGCGGTCAAAGCCCGTAATGAAGCTGCGCTGGCAAAAAATGAAGTTCCGGTAGCAAAGGAATTAAAAGCTATAGTGGGTTGTGAATTTTTTGTTTGCGAAGATCATTTTGATAAATCGCGTAAAGACAATGGGTACCAGGTAGTATTACTGGCCAGGACCAAAAAAGGATATCACAACCTCGCAAAAATGGCTTCTATAGCTTATATCGAAGGTTTCTATTATGTTCCCAGAATAGATAAAGAAGTCATTAAAAAATATAAAGAAGACATTATTGTCCTTACCGGAAACCTTTATGGTGAGGTTCCGGGAAAGATCCTCAATGTCGGCGAAAACCAGGCTGAAGAAGCTTTGCTTTGGTGGAAAGAAACTTTTGGAGAAGACCTTTATATCGAATTGATGCGGCACAATCAGGAGGAAGAGAATAGGGTAAATGATGTTCTTATCCAGTTTTCCAAAAAGCACGATGTGAAGCTGATTGCTACCAACAACACCTACTACTGTTCGCAGGAAGATGCAAATGCCCACGATATCCTTTTGTGTGTAAAAGACGGGGAAAAGCAGGCAACTCCAATTGGTAGGGGTAGAGGTTACAGGTATGGACTTCCAAACAGCGAGTATTACTTCAAAAGTGACTCTGCAATGAAGTCGCTCTTTAGGGATTTACCGGAAGCTATTTCTAATATTCAGGAAATCGTCGATAAAATTGAGCCTTATGAGCTGGCCCGAGATGTATTATTACGACTTTTGATATTCCTGCGGAATTCCTGGTGGAAGATGACAAACTTGATGGTGGGAAACGTGGTGAAAATGCCTACTTAAAACATCTCTCTTACGAAGGTGCCAAAAAACGCTATGGTGAAATAACCGAAGATATTAAAACTCGTTTGGATTTCGAGCTTTCGGTCATTGAAAACACCGGGTATCCGGGTTACTTCCTCATTGTGGAAGATTTCATAAGAGCAGCCAGGGAGATGGATGTCTCAGTTGGTCCGGGAAGAGGATCGGCGGCAGGTAGTGTGGTAGCCTATTGTCTCTGGATTACAAATATAGATCCAATCAAGTACGACCTGCTTTTTGAGAGATTCCTTAATCCGGACAGGGTGAGTATGCCTGATATTGATATTGATTTTGATGATGAAGGCCGTAGCCGCGTAATGGACTATGTGATCAAAAAATACGGTTCCAATCAGGTGGCGCAGATCATCACCTACGGAACAATGGCTGCAAAATCATCGATAAGAGATACCGCAAGAGTACTGGATCTTCCGCTTAATGAAGCAGATCGTATTTCGAAGCTTATCCCTAATATGTCCAAACTGAATAAGATATTTGGTCTGGAAGAAAAGGAGCTGAAAAAGAAATTCCGAAGTGAAGATCTTGATAAAGTTAACGAGCTGCTAAACATTGCCGATGGGGATGACCTGGAGGCACAAACAGTAAATCAGGCCAGAATCCTTGAAGGATCGGTGCGGAATACTGGTATTCACGCCTGTGGGGTAATTATTACTCCGGGTGATATTACCAATTATGTACCCGTTGCTCTGGCTAAGGATTCAGATCTTTACGTTACCCAGTTTGATAACTCGGTCGTTGAAAGTGCAGGTCTTCTAAAAATGGACTTTTTGGGTTTGAAGACCCTAACTCTTATTAAAGACACGGTTAAAATTGTAAAAGGTCGTCACAATATAACTTTAGATCCAGATAATTTTCCTCTAGATGATGAGAAGACATACGAGCTTTTCCAGAGAGGTGAAACAGTAGGAATATTTCAGTACGAATCTCCCGGGATGCAAAAGCATATGAAGGATCTTAAACCTACGGTTTTTGATGATCTTATTGCAATGAACGCCCTTTACAGGCCGGGACCTATGGAATACATACCCAGCTTTATTGCGCGTAAGCATGGAGATGAAGAGATTTCCTATGATTTGCCCGAGATGGAGGAGTATCTTAAGGAAACCTACGGGATCACAGTTTACCAGGAGCAGGTGATGCTTCTATCCCAAAAGCTTGCAGGCTTTACAAAGGGTGAAGCCGATATGTTGAGGAAAGCGATGGGAAAAAAGCTGGTAGACCTGCTGGCAAAACTTAAACCAAAGTTTATTGAAGGAGGAGAAGCTAAGGGACATCCCAAAGATATTCTTGAAAAGATCTGGAAAGACTGGGAGGCATTTGCATCCTATGCCTTTAATAAGTCCCACTCCACCTGTTATGCCTGGATCGCTTACCAGACAGCTTACTTAAAAGCCCATTATCCTGCGGAATATATGGCGGCTGTCCTTTCCAACAATATGAATGACATTAAGCAGGTGACCTTCTTTATGGAAGAATGTAAGCGAATGAAGCTGAACGTTCTTGGTCCTGATGTAAATGAATCATACTACAAATTCTCTGTAAACAAAGAAAATGCTGTTCGTTTTGGAATGGGAGCTATTAAAGGAGTGGGAGCAGGAGCTGTGGCTACCATAGTTGAAAACCGTAAGGGAGAAAAAGGAGCTTATTCTTCTATTTTTGATATGGCTAAGAGAATCGATCTCAGAGCAGCAAATAAAAAAGCTTTTGAAAACCTCGCTTTGGCCGGAGGTTTTGACGGCTTTAAAAATCACCGTGCTCAATATTTCCACCACGACGGGGATGGGATAAGCTTCCTCGAAAAAGCCATAAAATACGCGGCAAAATTCCAGGAGAGTGAGAATTCGTCGCAGGTGAGCCTCTTTGGCGAAGCCAGCGATGTTCAAATTCCGGAGCCTGCGGTACCTCCCTGTGAAGAATGGGGGACTATGGAGAAGTTAAGGCGGGAAAAAGAAGTTGTGGGAATTTACATTTCAGGCCATCCGCTTGATGATTTTAAAGCTGAAATCAATTACTTCTGTAACGCAAAAGTTTCCGACTTTAATACTTTGGAAAATTTTGTCAATAGGGAGCTGGCTTTTGGAGGAGTTATTTCTGAAGTGCAGCATCGCACCTCAAAAATGGGAAAAGGCTGGGCTGCTTTTACTGTTGAAGATTACTGGGATTCCTATGAGTTCAGGATCTTTGGAGAAGAGTATCTCAAATTTCAGCATTTCCTCGTGCCCAATTCCTTTGTTTTCATTAAAGCTTTAGTAAAAGAAGGTTGGACAAATAAGGAAACCGGAAGTAAGGGAGATCCAAGGCTGCAATTCAATAATTTCCAGCTATTGCACGACGTCATGGACATGTACGCTAGGAAATTGACTATTCAGCTGGACATTAACGACCTGAAATCTGATCAAATAGATTCTTTAAAAGATATTCTTCGCGCGCATCGCGGCGATCACAACCTCAATTTCATAGTATATGAGATGAAGGAAATGGTGAAAGTGAGCATGACCAGCAGGAAACAAAAAGTGAAGATATCCCAGGAATTGCTGAATGCATTAGAAGAGGTTCAGGTGCATTATAAATTAAATTAAACAGGCTCCGGGATAGGGTGGTGCAATAGATTAATAGCCAAAACCTATCTTTAGACTGTAAGAATTGGAAAAAAAATTGACTAATTTTACATATTGAATATAATCGAAAAACAAATATTATGGCTTTAGAGATAACAGACGCTAATTTTGAAGAAACGGTATTAAAGAGTGAAAAGCTAGTTATGGTTGACTTTTGGGCAGCCTGGTGTGGACCTTGTAGAATGGTAGGTCCAATCATTGATGATATTAGCAAAGACTATGAAGGTAAAGCAGTTGTTGGAAAACTCGATGTAGATGCCAACCAGGAATTTGCCGCAAAATATGGAGTAAGAAATATCCCAACCGTTTTGATCTTTCAAAATGGAGAAGTAGTAGGTCGCCAGGTGGGTGTTGCCCCTAAGAATACTTATGCAGATGCACTTGATGCATTGCTGTAGTAAGAGAAATTTACATATAAAAGGCCCGGCACTGCCGGGCCTTTCTGTTTTCAAATAGTTATATTAGTAAAAAAATACCAGACTCTCTAAATTATTCAGGAGAGAGATGAGGCGGCGCCTATGGATCTACAACAGGAAATATATAAGTCTGGCGGATTTGCCAATCTGGAGTTACTTGCCAGGCAGGTAGTGGAAGGTTTTATCTCAGGAATGCACAAGAGTCCCTTTCACGGTTTCTCTGCTGAATTTGCTGAACATAAAATCTATAACAATGGTGAAAGCACGAAGCATATTGACTGGAAACTTTTTGCCAAAACAGATAAGCTTTTTACCAAACGATATGAAGAAGAAACAAATTTGCGATGTCACATAATCATCGACAACTCTTCTTCTATGTTTTATCCGGAAGTAAAGCAACTGGATAGGAATAATCTCAATAAAATAGGATTTTCAGTCCTGGCAGCTGCTTCTCTAATGCAAATTCTAAAGAAACAACGAGATGCAGTAGGTTTGAGCATTTACAGTGATCAATACGAATATTACGCGCCGGAGAAAGGCAGTGAGAGGCATCACCAGATGCTCTTAAATGAATTGGACAAGCTGGTCACCCAACCTAGGCAGACGGTATCTACTGATAGTTTTACATATCTTCATCAAATAGCTGAAAAACTTAAACGTAGGTCTTTAATATTTCTGTTTACAGATATGTTTCAGGAGGATAAGGATGAGAAGGAGCTTTTTGAAGCTTTGAAACATCTTAAGTATAATAAACATGAGGTAGTTCTATTTCATGTAGTGGACAGGCAGAGGGAAATAAATTTTGATTTTGATGATACGCCAAAACGTTTTACAGATGTAGAATCAGGTGCACACATAGACCTTTATGCTGAAAATTTTAGAGATACTTATACTCTCGCGGTTAAAGAATATTTTGCAGCACTTAAATTACAGTGTGCCAAATACAGGATAAAGTACGTAGAAGCAGACGTGGGAGAAAATTTTGAAAAAACATTGACTACCTATCTTGTTGAGAGACAAAAATTTGCCTCTTAGAAGATAATATTCCTGAAACAAAATCTAAAAAAATGTTTGTGTAATATAAAATCTGCTGTATATTTGCCCTCGCAATAAAGCAACGGTCTGGTAGTTCAGTTGGTTAGAATACCTGCCTGTCACGCAGGGGGTCGCGAGTTCGAGTCTCGTCCAGACCGCTTTTTGATTATCAAAACACACTTAAAAACCTCTAAATCAATTATTTAGAGGTTTTTTTATTTGATTTGATATCAAATAATACCAAATAAATGTAAGTAATTGGTGCTCAATTCGGTGAGCATTTTTCCCGCCAAAAAATGCTCACCAGAATCTTCCTAAAGCACTGTTAATTAATGCGTTGCACGATTCCTTTAACAATTTCAAGGCCCTTCTTTTTGTACCTTTCGGTGAGCATTTTAAAACTGTCACCTATGGCTTCTTTATTTTCAATTTTATTTTACCCAAAACATAGAGCTTCAGATTCAGACGAATCTGCTGTTCTTTATACTAGAATTACCTACAAAGGTAAACGAGCGGAGTTCAGTACCAGCCGACGGATCAACCTATCCATCTGGAACAGTAAAAGCGGGAAAGCGCGGGGAACTTCAGAGCAATCAAGATCTGTTAATCGATTTTTAGATAATTTAAAATTAAGCTTATACGATATTCACGACAGACTTTTAAGAGAAGATCGTAGCATTTCAGCCAGTATAATTAAGGATATCCATCTTGGAAAAGAAGAGAAACAGTATATGCTGCTGGAAATCTTTCAGGATCATAATGATCAAATGGAGAAATTAATAGGGAAAGGATATACCAAAGGAACTTTACAGCGGTACAATGCCTGTAAGCAACATATTGAAGATTACCTGGCTTTCAGGGGAAAGGCGAAAGATATTCCCGTAGAAGATGTGGATCATAAATTTATTACAGGATTCGACCATTTCTTACGATCAGAAAAAGACTGCGCCCACAATACTGCACAGAAGTATATAGTGAATTTTAAAAAGATCATCCGTATCGCTTATGCCAACCAGTGGATAGAGAAAGATCCCTTTTTTCACTGGAAAGGAAGCTGGAAATCTTCTGAAAGGGAATATCTAACTGATGCCGAACTTCAGGAAATGGCTGAAAAAGATTTTGATATTCCCCGACTGGAACTGGTGAGGGATATATTCCTGTTTTGCTGTTATACGGGTTTGGCTTTTGCCGATGTAAAAAAACTTTCTTCAGATGATATTGTCCATAACATAAACGGAAAAAAGTGGATCAAGACAAAAAGGCAGAAAACCAAATCCCTTAGCAGCATTCCTCTACTGGAAATCCCGGAAGCCATAATTGAGAAATATTCAGCTCATCCATATGTGAAAGCCGGAAAAGGAGTGCTGCTAAGGTATTGACGAACCAGAAATCAAACTCCTATTTAAAAGAAATAGCTGACGCTTGCGGCATTAAAAAGAATCTTACCACCCATTTAGCTCGTCACACTTTTGCGACCACTGTAACCCTTTCTAAAGGGGTGCCTATCGAAAGTGTGGGCAAGATGCTGGGTCATCGTTCTCTTAAGACCACGCAGATCTATGCAAAGGTTTTAGATGAGAAAGTTGGTAGAGATATGGAAATTCTGGAGCAGCAAAATAAGAATGTGCAGAAAAAGAAAAAATAAGCATTTTATTTAAGGTAGGGCGACCTGTGTAATAGACACTTATCGTCATTTAAAGTCACTAAGGGTGTTCTTCCATTTGAAGTTTCAGCACGAAAGAGCACCCATAAAAATGGGAGCTCAAAAAGAAGCGGAAGAAGGAGCTTTATTTTCAAGTTCCTTCGGTCAAAAATAAAGCCCCTTCTACTTTTTTAAAAGGTAGAATCGAGGAAGATATAGCTAGTTCATTTCCCCTGTTAGAAAACTTTAACTGCGCCTACTTTTATTACAGCTAGTATTTAAGCGCCCGTTTTTATTCTGATGCGCCTGTTTTTTATGGTCTTGAGAGATTAGAGAATGGCAACATCGTAGGGTATGCTGCCATAAATCCCATTGAAAGTCACTAAAGGTGGCCTGCCATTTGAAGTTTCAGCATGAGCGAGCACCCATAAAAATGGGAGCTCAAAAAGAAGTGGAAGAAGGAGCTTTATTTTCAAGCTCCTTCGGTCGAAAATAAAGCTCCTTCTTCCCATTCTTTTAATTTCAAGAACCTGATATAGAACCTTCTGTCAAATTTATCCTCTTTTGACTTTTTTCTTTGCAATTCCTTTAAAACCTCTATTGAACCAAATTTTACTGTCTATACAAATGATATCATATAAATAGAAAATAATTGGCCTTCCTATTAATTGTGTTTAAATTGTATTATTCGCAATAAAAATAAATGTTTTGTAAATATTCGGTAATCAATTGGTTATTTTACTAAATTTAAATGTTGTTTTGTCAATACATTTAGATTCCATTAAGTGAAAAAACAGGATATATATATTAGAGTTGGAACCCAATATTATAAGCAGGTTAAAATACCTAGTATTTCCGGTCATATAGGTGAATCCTTGGTGCTTTGGAATATTGAAACCATTAGGCAAGATCATGGGAAGACATATCTTGGGGCAATTCCAAAATTTGATGGTTTCACTTGTATTCCAGATCATTTAAATTTTAGATATTCCTACCACAATTTTTACAACACTTATGCACCCCTCAGTCATAAATGGGGTGAAGGTGAATGCCCGGTTTCCTTAAATTTTATAAAGCACATCTTTGGAAGTCATTATGAACTGGGTCTTGACTACCTGCAATTATTGTATGTAAAACCTACCCAGATCCTTCCAATCCTTTGCCTGGTATCCCGGGAACGCTCAACAGGAAAAAGTACTTTTCTAAAGTGGCTGAAATTGATCTTTGAGAACAACCTAAAATATCTCACCAATGACAGCTTTACCAGCCAGTTCAATTCAGACTGGGCCAATAAACTCCTCATTTGTATAGATGAAGTGCTTTTTAATAAAGAAGAACTAACTGAAAGGATCAAATACTTAAGCACTACGAATTTTAATAAACTGGAGGCTAAAGGAAAAGATAAAAGGGAAGTAGAGTTCTTTGGTAAGTTTATCCTATGCAGTAATAATGAAGAAAACTTCATAAAGATCGACCACCACGAAACCCGTTTCTGGGTCATACAGGTGCCTTCCATAACAAAAGAGCAAACAGAATTTCTTGAAGCCCTAGCTGTAGAGATTCCGGCTTTTCTGAATTACCTGAAGAAGCGGAAACTCTCAACTAAACACCAAACCCGTATGTGGTTTTCTGCTGATCAAATAGAAACACCTGCCCTGAAGAAGCTGGTTCAGAACAACCGGAACCGGGTAGAAAGAGAATTAGCTAGGTATTTTTATGATGGTGATGGAAAACCACGACCTGGAGCAGCTCGATCTCTGTCCGCTGGATGCCTTCAATGCCATCAGTAAAACAAGGCTGCGCACCGATCTTACCCAAATAAGAAAGATCCTGAAGAAGGATTGGAAACTAGAGAACCAGCCTAATTCCAATCACTACCGGAAGTTTGTCATCTGGTCGGATGGCAGCACCAATTTTCAGGATGCTAAAGGACGCTATTTCACTATAGATAAAAGTTTCTTGCTGGAGAACTTTGAGGAGGAAAAATTCAGCTGAATTAAATTCTCCAGGGAAAATTGATGAAACGATGAAAAAATGATGACGGGAAACCTTCAGTGTTTGATGAGGGTTTCAGCTGCTGTCATCGAATCATCGAAATAAAAGTTGCTTTTGAAAGAAAAAGTTTAGAGACTATATATTTTTTGATGAATTGATGATAAAGTAAGATAAAACCAGTAATAGCAAGGGTTACGGCTGTCATCATTCTGTCATCAAACTGTCATCAAAATAAAAATGATGAATAAAGAGAAGAGTTGAATGATTCCACACAGAACCGAATTTGGAAATATAAAATGCTGATGAAAACAAAAAGAATAAGCTGTGAAAGCGCTCGTAGCATTTGCATCGTCAAAACTCTTGAGAGGTTGGGCCACTTTCCCAGCCGCATTTCGGAAAAAGAAGCCTGGTTTCTAAGTCCCCTTCGGTCAGAAACCCATGCCTCTTTTAAGGTATCTCTTCCCCTGAACAGGTGGTATGACTTCGGAATTGGAAGAGGAGGAAACGTGATAGATCTGGTATGCCTTGTCTCTAATTGTTCGGTTATAGATGCATTATCCTATCTCTCAGATGAACTTCCGGTATTATCAAACTATGGTAAATACGAATTTAGGGAAAGGAAAACAAAGCCTAAAAATATAGTACTCAGGGTGAAAACAATAGAACATCCCTTACTGAAGAAGTACCTTATTTCCCGAAAAATTTCAATTTCAGTAGCTAAAATCTACTGTAGGGAAATTTGGTTTGAATGCAATGGAAGGATATTCTTTGCCGTGGGTCTTGAGAACCATTTGCTCGGATGGGAGCTTCGGAATTTGTACTCCAAAAGTTCCACCTCACCTAAGAGTTACTCCTATAGGAAGAAGGATAAACAACATCTTGTAGTGTTGGAAGGGATGTTCGATCTCTTATCTCTGGCTATCATATCTCCGGAAGAAGTAGAAAATTCAGATCTGCTGATTCTGAATTCCCTTTCCTTTATTCCTCAGGTTCTACCCCTTTTAGAAAACTACGTTACAATTAGTTTATACCTGGACAGGGATTTTTCAGGTTTAGAAGCCACGGGCAATTTGTTGAGAAGCAGCCCAAAAATCATCGATAGAAGTTCAATTTATACAGGCTTTAAAGACTTAAATGAAAAACTTCTGAATACAAAATGAGTGCAAATAAAAGTTACCTAAAGAGAGTGTTATATTTTTTTGAGTAGCAAAGCAAGATGTGTCATTGTAATGACAATCTTACTTTACGCCCGGAGGTTGCAAAGTTTTTTAAAAATGAAGAGGGAATACATCCAGATCCGTTGCTCGATCTATGAAAAGAAGCTACTCAAAAGAAGGGCGGCCAGGGCAGGAATTTCCCTTTCAGAATATCTTCGTTCCACTGCCTTTGAACGAAATGTTGTAGAACGGATTACTCCGGAGCAGTTGGAATATTACCGGATGCTGGTACAGTATAAAAACAATTTTGCCAGGATCAGCAGTATGTTCAAAAAGCGGGACCCAAAACTGGCTGCAACGGTGGAGAAGCTTGCGGAGGAAATAAGGAGCCATTTAAAAAACTTTAAAAAATGATCGGGAAAGGACATTCCATCTCCAGAACAGGAGCATCTATTGCGTATGGCTGGAACCAGGAGAAAGAAGCTGAAGTTGTACTCAAAGAGTACCTGGCCGGAGATACCCCTGAAGAAATTACTGAAGAGTTTAAGATCATCCAGTCCCAAAACCAACGTTGCATTAATAACACCCTGAGTTTTGTTGTAAGTCCTACCATAGAAGATGGAAAGAACCTAAGCAGGAAAGATCTGGGAGAAGTTGCGAGGCGTTTTTTACAGGAAATGAAACTAACAAACCATCAGGCCATTGCATTTGTACATCGGGACAAACAGCATACGCATATTCATATCTACGTCAACAGGATCAGTCTTACCGGAGAAGTTTACAAAGACAATTTTATTGGAAAGCGGAGCCAGCTGGCTGCAGATAAGGTGGCAAAAGAATTAGGACTTACAAGAGTACGGGAAGTACAAAAGGAAAAGCTTCAGGAGTTAAATGGAATCCGGCAGGAAATTAGAAAGATCCATGAAAAAGTGTTGGGTTCAAGGCCAAAATCACTCGACAGTTATATCAGACAGATGCAAGAGCATAAAGTGAAAGTGATTCCTACTATCAACAAATCCAACGAGCTACAGGGGTTTCGGTTTGAATACAAAGGAGTAAATCTAAAAGCAAGCGAGGTACACCGGAACATGAGTGGCAATAGACTGATTGCTGAAATATCACGGAATAGAAGTTGGACCAGGTCAATTGAAGCGCCCAAAAGCCTGCAGATTCTGGACAAAACAGTACAATTAAGTGCCAGTCTTACAACCAAAATAGGCAAAGAACTCATTAAAGGAGTTATTAAAAGAGCATTGGATACGGGAATTGGTATTTGACATTAAAATCCTGAGCGATGAAAAAACTAGACGAGATCATGGAACTGATGGCAGATGAAATGGCTGATTTTAAAACTGCTATTTTGCAACTTCAATTGCTTTCCGGGCTATTAACTGAGCTGAGCATCCCCATCAGCACAGAAGCGATGGAAAAGAACCTGCACCAATTCCTAAAAAAGCAGGAATTGGAAAGCCGGGAAAGGGATGAAATTTTAAAGTCTATTGATCAAAAACTAAAAAACGCCAGAATTATTCCTAGTTATCTTCTCATCCTTTTCGGCGCACTGGGAATCTTTGCCTTAGGATTGGTGGGGTATTTCAGTTACACCGCAAATGCACAACGGGAAGAAAACTCTCAAATCTACTAAGTTATTTTTAGAATCTGAAAATCAGCTCCAACAGGAATTTTTTGCGGCACATTCTGAAATTAAAGAAAAGTATTGCCAGTGGATAGATGATCAAAAGTAAGATTTGTAATGACAATTAAGAAGCACTTCGGTTTGCGACAAATGCCCTGAAACACCTTAAAACCGTCACAATTTTGCGACAAATACAGTATTAAATGAGCTCTCCTTTTGAGCAGGGGATAATTAAGATATATAAGATTTACAGTAAATCTTCTGGAAACCCTTAAGAACAGGCAAAAATTTACAGTAAAACGTAAGTAGGATGCGCCCTATGCTGTTTTTTCTTAACGCTTAACTTCCCGTACACTAAAAAAACAGCATAGGATCCGGCGCAGGTAAGTTATGGTAGATTTTAGGGGAAAAATGATTTTCGATAGTATTACTTGCTTTGAAAAGTTCATAAACATGTTGGTCAATATGCCAAAAGTAAATAATTGTTCTTATTGACATTGCATTAATAAAACCGTTTAGTAAATATTTTTATAGTAAAGCCAGAACTCAAGAATTTTTGCCTCACAACATAGTATTAGTTCTGGTAGATTTAGGGCTTGCAGCACTTCGCTGCGCTTCGTTTGCGTTTTACCAGCAGCCGACTGAATGTTATTTTTTAAGCCAAGGCTATAATCTTTTTCCCGTCCCGCATAAATTTTTGGATGTCGTTTGATTTCTGCATTGCTTGAATAATGGCGTGAAGTTCCACGAAAAGTCCGCTTTTGCCGAAAAAGTTAAAGAAATCAGCATGTTTATCGAGTATCTCGTATAATTTATCCAACTGGGTTCCTTTCCGCTTAAAATCAATATGTTTACCTCCTCTTTTATTTGCTATATATTTTATAATAACTTCTCTGGATATTCTATGACCATCGAAAAAAAGGAAGTTCCATTAAGGTAGCTAGTAAAATTAAACTTATAATCTTCAGCGTGATAAAAGTTTGTGTTTCCTGCACCTCCTAATATAATTAAAGCAACTTCATGAGTTAAAAAAGTAGCTCCGCCCGCTACGGCACAAACTATTTTTCTGTCTTCATCTGCATCAAGATAAAGATCAAGGTTAGGGGCTGCAATAACAGGAGATGACATTTTGCCGTAAATTATCTTGTACGCCTTTAACAAGGAATTTTCTATTAATAACATATTTAGAGTAGAGGAGGATTTCCGCAGCTTAGATCCCTTGTATTCAACACCACCAAATTCGGAGAAAAGGTCTTCTAAATCTTCAATTACGATGTGGAGAATCTCTCTGTCATATCCTGAAAGTATCATGGGATTAAATTTATTCTAATAATGTCCTTTTTGATTTTTTTCTAAGCCAACAAAAACTCCAACTTCTCCTTCCACCTCTCCCAATCTGGCATCTCACGTTCCTGGAGTGCAAAAAAAGCTGGGCTGTGGTTCCTGTGGACGAGGTGGCAGAGTTCATGAATGATTACATACTGTATACAGGGTTTAGGAGCTTTTATCAACTCGGGATTAAGAATGATCTTTCCCTTAGGGGTACAGCTTCCCCAGCGCTGTGGCATTTCCTGGATATAAACATTGCTAGGCTGGACTTTGTATTTTTGGAACTTCTCGATGAGCGGTTCTGCTATCTCAGGGAATTTTATTTTAGCTCGTTCCCGGTACCAGTCTATGACTAGGCTTTTCGTCTTATCTTTTTGAATGGTTTCAACTTCTATGAACCTGCCCTTGTATCTGACTTCATTTTTATCTGATATGTTGACCTTCAATAAATATTGACGGCCCATATAGAGAAAGGTCTCTCCACTAACATATTGCCGCGCCGTAACTCGTGGGTGGAAGGAGAGGAAGAAGTCTCTTTGTTTCAAGATCCATGGGGCTCTTTTTTTTACTTTTTCCCTGATCTTTTCAATAGGAACTCCTTCCGGAGATTTTACCAGCACTTTCATTTCCGGGTTGACGCTTATACCAAGGCTTTTTCGGCTGGCATAATTTATTTCATAGGAAATGGTTTCTTCGCCAAAAGCAATTTCATCAATCATCTATTTGTACCTGATTTTCGCAACATCTACCATTCTTTTTGCCAACTCATCAATTTCCCCAAAACTTAGATCAAGCTCGTACTTATCCTTTACTTCATCAATTAGATAATCCCCAATTAGAAAAACCATTTTCTTAGGAATATCAGGCTTATTGGAATGCCAGTCCACTACAATGAGGTCATTGATTATCTCGTCTGTTTTTAAAGCTATTTCGGTGGAAAGACTTTTTAAAATCTGTTCATCGGGAACCTTTTCTTCCAACTCTTTAAGGGAGATACCATAGAAAGCCCGTGCAACTTCTTTCTCCTCCAGTTCCTTTGGAATTTCTGTATCTGTCCGCGAAAGCACCTTATCCATTATGTCCTGGACCTTTTGGAGGTATTGTTTTTCTGTAATTCTGTGGTTGAGATATGCCTGGAGGGTTTCCGTCAGCATTTCAGAGAATTTCTTGTAGAAGGCAGGATCCTCCTCCATCTTTTCGGTAATATGTTTTGTAGTTCTGGAAGCGATCTTATCTGCCTTGGCCACTTCTCCGGTGGTCCTTTCCAGTTCCTTCTGGAATGCCTCCTTGTCGAAAATATTAACAAGATCAGTGATCACTTCCACTTTCTCAGTAGGGATATGGGTGTCGATTAATTTTTGGATCTGCCCCTCGTACTGGCGGTAATCTACGGTGTCTGAATACCGCTGCTGTACCGTTATTTTCAGCTTCATGAAAAATCCGAGATTCTCTTTGTACCGGGCAATGCTCTTTTCATCTGTTTTGCGATGAAATTCAATGGAAGAGAGTGCAGGTTTTAAAATGCGTGCGTATGCCGATAAGGTATCGTAAAACCTTGCCCGTAACGCCTCATCTCGCAATACCTGCTGGAAAGCTTCAAGATCCCGTTTGTTCTTTACATCTTTAAACAGTTCCCATAGCTCAGAATGTTTTTGCGACAATTTCGATATTTCCCTGTCCATGTCGATTAACGTTCCCCGCAAGTCCTCTTCATCAAAATCTTCAAAAGAGTAGGTGTCCAGAGCTTCGTCTATATTCTCGATAACACCATAGTAGTCTATAATGTATCCATAATCCTTTCCCGGGTAAATACGGTTAACTCTGGCGATGGCCTGCAGCAGGGTATGGCCTTTTAAGTTACGGGTTAGATAAAGGACCGTGTTTTTGGGGGCATCAAAACCTGTTAGCAGTTTGTCCACTACAATTATAACTTCGGGGGAATCATTATGTTTAAATCGGTTGACGATGTTCTCTTCGTATCTTTTCGGATTCCCGTGTTGATCCATCATCTTCTTCCAGAATCGCTTCACTTCATCTGGGGTTTCTCCAAAAGCACTGTCTTCTCCCTCGCGATCATCTGGCTTGGACATTATAACTTCTGAAGTAACAATATTGATCTGGTCAAGATAATTCTTGTATCGAATTGCTGCTATTTTAGATTGGGTGACCAACTGAGCTTTAAAAGGTAGATCCTGAAAGTTCTTCCTGTAGTGCAGACTTATGTCCCAACAAATCGCATGGATCTTTTGATCAGCAATATTGAGTTGTTCTGCGTTGCTGAATTTTTTCTTTAGATCTGCTCTCTCATAGGGAGTGAGAGGTTCGGAAATCATTCCGAAGAATTGGTCCAAGGGTGCGTCTGTGACCTTCTGGAACGCGTGGCGTCCTTCATATAATAAAGGCACTACTGCTTTGTCCCTCACAGCCTTTTCTACCGTATACGCATCGATTAACTTGCCAAATTTTCTGAGTGTATTTTTGTCTTTCCTGAATAGGGGTGTACCTGTCAATGCAATAAAACAGGCATTGGGGAGTGTTTTTTCCATTTCAAGATTAAAGGTGCCATGTTGGGTGCGATGTCCTTCATCTACCAGAACGAAGATATTAGAGTTGGTAAGCGGCTCCTTTAGCTTCTTTACTGCTGTGTTGAATTTGTTGATAATAGTTGTAATCACTTTGTCGCTATCACTTTCCAGTAATTCTACCAGTCTAGCAATTAGCTGCTTTTTCCACCGGAACATCGCATTTAGCAAAGGTTTTGGATATTTGATCATCCAGTTCAGTACGATCTGTAACCAATATTATTTTCGGATTTTTAATAGAAGATTCCAAAAGAATTGCCTGTGCCAACATCACCATGGTTAATGATTTGCCGCTTCCCTGAGTATGCCAGATAACTCCGCCCTTTCGTTTGCCGCCTTCTATTTGGCGCACCTGCCGCAAAGCTTTCTTTATTGCAAAGAACTGCTGGTACCGGGCGATTTTTTTCTCACCATTATCATAGAGGATAAAATTGAATACGAAATCAAGAAGACGGGTTGGGCTGCACAGGCCATACAAGTAAAAATCCTGAGGTGCAGGTAAAACAGAATCCGCGTCAAGACTGTAGAAGAAATCAGCTACTTCAGGACGGTCTCTAAAAATTTCTTTTCTTGCCTCCGACGACAGCTGCTGATTTTTCAATCGATATATTTTTTCATTTATATGATCTTCCTCTTTTTTACTTTCAAACTTTTCTTCCCAGTGTGCCCAAAATTTCTCGGGAGTAGCAAGAGTGGCATACCGCCCCAAGTCTGTTGAAATACTTACTAAAGACTGTGCATAAATATATAAGCCCCTTATTCCATCTTCCTGCTGATTTCTTAAGTGCTGTGAAATAGCCTGGGCAATAGGTTTCTTAATGTCTGGTCGTTTACATTCAATGATGGAAAGTGGAATCCCGTTCACAAACAAGACCAGGTCTGGCCTGTAGGTTTCTTTGCTTCCGGTACGGGCCACCTCATATTCTTCGGTAACGTGGTAGACATTGTTTGCGGGATTTTTCCAATCAATGTACTGCAGCGTAAAGCTTTTTTTGTCCCCATCTATACTTTGTTCTAAAGCCTTTCCCAAGGTGAGTAGCTCATAAATTTTTTCTGAAGCCGCAATATAACCCTCTGCCATAGAAACCTGCTTTAAAGCGAGAATTCCCGCCGC
Source organism: Antarcticibacterium sp. 1MA-6-2 (assembly GCF_021535135.1). Taxonomy (NCBI): domain Bacteria; kingdom Pseudomonadati; phylum Bacteroidota; class Flavobacteriia; order Flavobacteriales; family Flavobacteriaceae; genus Antarcticibacterium; species Antarcticibacterium sp. 1MA-6-2. The sequence continues at coordinate 3,415,902 of NZ_CP091036.1, forward strand.
TAAATTGGCATCACTAAATTCGGCACTACGGCTGGATGAGACTTTTAAAGTATTAATCTTCTTTAATCGATCCCTCAGAACAGGTTCCAACAGCACGTTACTGAATTTGCCGTTACGGGCTTTCAGTGCCACCTTAGGATGTAAATAGGTGTAGCCTAAGTTGATAAGCATCTTAAGTGCCGGAAGTTGAGAAATATGATCTTCTTTAAAGCTGAGCGTTTCCATCAAACAAAGTGTTAATTTTATTAGTGTTATGTAGGTTCTTAAAAAGTCGTTAAATTCCCGACTTAATGTTGTATAGGTTTAAAATATACGTACATTTGCCTTGTTCTTTACCAGAGGTAGGGAACCTACAAAGGTTTCAAACGCTGTACCCGAAACAGCGTTTTATTTTTTATAAGGGTTTTTCCAATCTGGGCTCTCATTAATCTTTTCAAGACTTTCGTCATCATTAATTTCATAGGCAGTTACAAATTTGGCTCGTTCAGCTTTTATAAAACGAATAATTACAACATAATTTTCCTTTACCAGAGCTAATCTTCTACTGTGGTTATAAGTTTGTTTATCACGTAACCATCCGCTTTTAAGGATAGCTTCAGGATCTTCTAGAGTGTCTTTAATCCAATAAATTTTTTCAAGTCTATTTAATGATAATATTGATTTGTCCCTTTGTTTTCGATTTGCACTTTCATAAAAGCAATGATCAAATTGATCTTCATAAAACTTTACCAGAACACCGTCAAGAGTGAAAATTGTTACATTTCCGGCACAATAAGTACTATGCCAGATCTCTCTTAATTCCTGTTCCGTTAATTCGTACGGCTTAATCTTTTTATATTTACCACCCACCCCTTAGATCAATTTTAAACACATTAAATTTTTCTTCCCATTTTCCAGTGGGACCAATTATTCGACCTAAATGGCTTTCACAAGCGGAAATCATTTTTGTTTTGGCTTTACTGGTAATTTGATTATTATATTTAGCCAGCACTAAACCTGTAAGAATATCTGCCAATTGGATTCCCAGGCTTTCATTAGAAGGAAGGGCTTGAACATTTAATATCTTAGAAGACAAATTAGAGAGCATTAAAGACTCCCGAAGTACAGAAAGTCTATCTACTTCCCGATTTTCCTTATGATCAAGAAAAAAACTGTAATTATTAAAGTCATATATCCAGTGATGAAATAACTGGTAGTAAAACTTGTAGAAGCCTAATTCAGCGTCGTTTTTGTTGTAGGTAATATGGTCAACACTTTTAGATTCAATTACGATGATCCTAAATCTTAAAAGATCGAGATTGAAAAACATTTCCAGAACGTCAAGGTATAGATCGAAGTAACTTGGAGAAACTTTTTGCCATTTTAGCTCTCCGTATTTGTTGTGATTCGCAAGTATTCTTTTAAATTCTTCCTTAAAAGTGGCTCTGTAATCAGCAGGCATCCAAATACTTCCTATGCCGACATATTTGTGTGCCGTTTTATCGATTAAAGCTTCTAAACCACTTTCATCACTATATATATTAAAGTCCATAAAGTTCTTTATTTAATCAGTCTTTTCTTTCCAGTTAATAACACCTGCATCAGTCCCTTTTTCTGTTTTTTTAGCTTCAGCAGTTTTTGTTTTAAAACATGGATTTCTTCAGCTGCCGTGTCCAGAACTTTTGTAATTGCCCTTTGCTCCTCAATTCCTGGAAGAATTAAAGTTTCATTCAAAAAAAGCTTAAAATCAAAAGTCATTTTTTCGATATGAACTCCGTAGCTTGATATGTAACATTGATGGTAGAAAAAAGGTGTTTTAGAATACCAGTTAAAGAAATGAATAACCAAAAGATCTTCATTTCTGGTTCTTAAAGCTATATAAGAACCAGAAATTTTCATCCCATCGAAATCTTTGGATGTTAAACCAGAAGCTCCGTGCACGATTTGCATTTTAGAAATTAAAAAGTCGCCTTCCTTGGCCGATCTCAAATTCTTAGTCTTTATTTCATGACCAAAAAGACTTTCTCGATGAAAAAGTCCGCCACTACGCCTCCGAACACTTATCAAAGGATACAATTCCTCATCATCCCATATAAAGTTCCTTTTCACTTCCTTTAAAACCTCCTTGTATCTGTATTCTTTCCATTCCCCGCTAAACCCCGGCAGTCTCTTTTTCCCGCTCAACAATTGTTGAATCAAGCCCTTCTTTCGGAGTTCTTTTCGTTCAATGAGCTAAGTCCAAATTTTCTATAGCCTTGTCCCAGGTCGAAAGAACAGTAGCAATTTTTTGTTGTTCATTCTTACTAGGAATTGCCAAATAAACCTTTTCTAGATCTTTTTGGCCGATATTCGTCCTAACAGCACCCTGTCCTTTAGAGATAATTTGTTTTCGTACTATTGATGTTGAAAACCCATACTTCTTAAAGTCATTTGTTAACACTGCATTTTTAGGTCGACCCCGAATTACGAAGCCTCCAAAAACAACGTCTTCATCCCCCAGATACAATGCTGTTATTCCTATTTCATCATTAGTTTCAGATGTTCTATTAAAGAGAATGTCTCCAGATTTCACTTGATTTTGACGAAAAGCGGAATCGGATAAAATGACCATTCCAGGAATGTTCGAATCTGTAATGACATTGTATTTAATGACTTCCATCACATTAATGAACTTTTTTCCTTTGCCATAACTTTCTTTCTCGGCATTCACGCCATTCTTAAAATCCAAAATTTCTCCTAGGGATTGAACTAGCCAATTCTTTGGGATCCAACCAAGTCTGGTTCTTTTGTAACCAGATCTAACTTCCAGATTCCCTGAAGTTGAAATACTTTCCATCATATGCTTAATCTTCAATGCTGTTTATTTGTTCTAGGTTTCGGTCGATTTCATCCAGAATATATTTAAGATAGCCCTCTGCTATGGAATTGACTTCCTCTGTACTTACTATCTGGTGGTATAGCTTTTTGTAAGCGGGTTGATTACTTCTATTAATGTACACCTCAAATCTTGTGCTTTCAAATCTTATTATTGCTTCCCACCAAACATGAAAGGCATTTACTCCACCTTTTTTAAAATATTGATGTCCGAGTTCTAATTTGTATTCGTTTAGATCAGATCCATCAAAAATGCTCTGCGAAGAAAAATGAGAAATTAAAAAGTCTTCTAAATCTTCCTGTGGTTGGAGCATTCCACCTTTAGAATTGATTGAAATTTTAAAATAATTTTCAGAAAAAAGAGGCGCTACTTTTCGAAATGGCTTTAAAAGAGATTTCGAGACAGGTGCAATGATTTCGTATAAGACCTCCTTTGACTTTATTTGTCTATTGGTAAGTTTTATGGTTTCTTCATCTTCTGCTTCAGCCAACTGTTTTAATAGCTGAAGTCTCTTTTCCAAATCACCCGGTTCTTCCAGATCCTTTCCTTCAATGGCATCTAATACTAACCTTGTGGAACGTAAAAGTACCTTCCCCATCAGATCATAGAAAAATTCTCTGTCGCCACCATAAGCCTGGATATCTGCAAGAGTTTTATAATAACCTTCCTTTTCTTCGTCCTTGATAACCACAGGAGGATAACCGCAGGAAATCAAAATAAGATTAGTGAAAATTCTGGCAGTTCGACCGTTGCCGTCGAAGAAGGGGTGAATGCTTACATAATCCACGTGAAAATCTGAGGCAATGAATAAAGGATGTTTAGCATCTTTTTTCTTGTTGAAAAAAGCGTCAAGGTCAGCATTCGTCCTATTCAATAATCTGTGCATTTCCTCCTGCACCTCTTCGGGAGAGGTAAAATTGATCTTTTCTCCTTTGTAATTGATGATCTCGTTTGGCTGTTCCTTCCAGTTCCCAATCTGTCGTTTTTTGTCAGGATCATTATCTTCCTTTATAATAGCTTTATGGACTTCTATTATTCTTTTTTCGGATAAACGACTTTTTCCACTTCCAATATTCAAAATTTCCCGCACTACTTCATCGTGTCCATTCATCTCTAGAACATCCTTCAGAGGTTTTCCTTCCACAGAGACATTACCAATCATTACGCTGCGGGTTTCATCGCGGGTAAGGGTGCCGCCTTCCATCCTGTTGCTGTAGTAATTCCAGTCAAGGCGAAATTTGTAGTTGACTTTTTTCAGCACCTCTTCAGGTAATTTCCCGTGAACATCGATTTGCTGTTTTAACCCTTCGATTTGCTCTATCAAATTTGTGACTTTCATAGGTGGTTTATTTGGTGCTTTTATTCCTGGAACCCAAGCTCTTTCATATAGCGGTTCATTTCTCCCTCAACTTCTGAAAGTTCTTTTTCTAATTGGTCTATCTCTTTTTGGACAGCAGGAATATCTACTTCTTCTTCTTCTTCAAAAGTATCCACATATCGCGGGATGTTCAGGTTGAAGTCATTTTCCTTGATCTCGTCAAAAGTGGCAACATAGCTGAATTTCTCCTCGATCTCGCCAGGTGTTGTATTTCCGACTGCAAAGTCGCGATAAGCCTGCAGGATTTTTTCTATATGCTCATCCCTTAGTTTATTTTGATTTTTACCGCTTTCAAATTGCTGACTTGCATCGATAAAAAGAACTGCTGTATTCTTCTTATCTGGCAGGTTTCTTTTTTTATTAAACACCAAAATGGCAGCAGGTATGCCTGTTCCAAAAAACAAGTTAGCAGGGAGTCCTATAACCGCTTCCAGAAGGTTTTCTTCTATTAATTGTTGGCGAATTTTGCTTTCGCTACTTCCGCGAAAAAGAACTCCGTGAGGAACCACTACACCTACTTTTCCTGTGTTTTCTTTTGCTACCTCTACCATATGGGTTATAAAAGCCCAGTCCCCTCTACTTTTTGGTGGAACTCCCCTCCAGAATCTTGAAAAGGTATCAGCAGCAGCATCTTCAGCTCCCCACTTATCGAGGCTGAAAGGAGGGTTAGCCACAACTGTATCAAACTTCATTAAAGAGTCCTCCTCTTTATGCTTTGGATTTCTAATCGTATCCCCCCAGCGTATGGATGCGCCGTCGTAGCCGTGCAGGAACATATTCATCACCGCTAAAGCCCAGGTGCTTCCGTTTGCCTCTTGCCCAAAAAGCGAAAAGTTATCTGATCCTACTTCTTTTGCTGCTTTGATCAAAAGAGAACCAGATCCACATGTTGGATCATATATCCTCGCCCCAACTTCACTTTTTGTGAGTTTAGCTAAAAGAGTGGAAACCTCTCCCGGTGTGTAGAACTCTCCCGCTTTTTTCCCTGCATCACTGGCGAAATTGGCTATTAAGAATTCGTAGGCATCACCTATAACATCTCTTGAAGCCAAATGGGATGGCATTAAATCCAGATTGTTAAAATCTACCAGAAGATTTCTTAACCGCTGGTTTTTTTGCTTCGAATCTCCTAAATTATTGCTGTTAAAAGAAATATTCCTGAAAATTCCTGAACCGTCTTCACTGGTAAGCTTTTCCCGGTTTTCCTCTTCAATATCTGCCAGTGCGATATCAATTAATTCCCCAATGTTGCTTTCATTTCTTTTATCATACAGGTAATCAAAATGCGCATTTATTGGTAAAATAAAACGCTCCATACTCATAGCACGGTTTACACGGCTTTCATCACCATCATATTTTTCTGTATAAGCGGCTCGTTTTTCCTTATTTACATCGCTTACATATTTAAGAAAAAGCATGGTAAGAATATAATCCTTGTATTGACTAGGATCGATTACACCGCGAAAGGTGTCGCAGGCATTCCACACGGTTCTGTTGATATCCTGGGTTTTTAAAGAGGTATTCATGATTTATTTATGGTGTTTAGTAGTTGTTGATACATTAATTTTTCTTTCAGGTCGTTTATTTTGCTAAGGAAGTCTCATACGTCTCACCTTTAGATTATCAAATAAAACGATCTTTTTCTGTTTCTCAATCGAAGGCAAAGGTATTTCTAAGGAAGCCAAATAATTTTTGTTGATGGTAGGGAGGGAGGTGCCTTTAGATACGCTTTTAAAAAAATGTTGAGTCTTTGGATGGTTAATGTACCAGGAGAGATATTCCGGCACCACCCTATGTATATCCAGGTTTCTAATGACTAGAAATATTGAAGAGGCTACAGCAGGAGAATATTCTTCGTTGTAAACAACTGCAAAAAAATCGTTTCCCTTGGAAGCCACCAAAACGTCTCCTTTGTGCAGGTAATGTTTTTCGACCTTGGCATCTGAAAACGCTGTCGGGCTTAATCCCTTCCTGAACCTGTAAAACTCATCTACATCCCGGGCCTGCAGGTTGAAAACATCCCCGGAAGGTTTCCCTTTCAGATATATCCCTGAGGTTATCTTTGCCAAATGTTTTATCTGATGCTTCATTTTTTATTGAGTATGACGATTACAAATTAATAACAAATGGGTGAAACCCGCAAAATTTTTTGCAGTATACTTTGTACAAAAATTATCTAGAGGATGAATTTTCTGGTATTTCTGTGGTGCCAATAATAGTTTTAGATTATCTTTCCCTGTAGGAAGTGGTTTGTATATAGAGGATTTTCCAACCATTGGGCATCGCTAACCACTTGAATTTTTACATAATCCTTCCGAAGAATGGAAAAATTAATTAACCAACTCATGCAGAAGATGGACATGATCCTGGAGAATCAACAAATAATTCTAAATCGCCTGGATCAGTCGATCATTTATCCGCAATACAAAGAGAAACCTGCCAAACCAAAAGCACAAACAAAAAAGGAAGAGGAGAGGGAAGCTATAGAACGATATAAGCTCTTACTCATTCACGGCCCCAAAATTAGAGAGAAATTTAATCTCGTGGCTGCTCCACAATCTAACAGAATACTTGCTTATCTTAAAACTGGAGATCCTGTAATTTTTGATGGTCTGAAGAGGAGAAAATAAGGTCAATAATTCATATATTCAATCCATGGCTTCTTCCAAAGAAATAATTAAAGCAATTGATGAATTTCTCGAAATAAATAAACAACCAACGACAACACCACCGGAAGTAAATGCCTGGCTAGACAGGAAAGGCATCTTATCTGATTCCGCTTCCCGGGCAGGTTCACCTTTGCGTAAAAAGTGCCGGAATGGAGAAATTCCTCACGCATTTCAAAATGGCTCCAGATGGATTATTCCTCATTCGGGAAATAAAGAAAATTCTTTCAATAATAAATCACCCAAAACTATTCCTAAGGAGAAAAAACAGGAGAAACAACATAAATTAGAAGTACTGGCTCGTTGGCTATTGATTTATCTGAAGCAAAGATATGGAAAAGAGACTAGCTATAGGCTCGAGTATAAACCGGATTGGCTACTGACTTATCCTAAGTTGAGTTTAATTAAAAAATTTCCCTCTATACGAGAACTTCATTTCGAACTGGTAAATGGGCAGGTTGACCTGGAAGAAGTTATTATTGATTTACCGGATAAAAAACTTGCGCAACAGCAATCATACGATATCTGGATAGGAGAACCATTTAATTTTGCCGTGGAATTTGATGAGAAACAGCATTTCAACCAATTCAGGAAAATCAGTTTAAAGTTTTATCAGGATGTTGAAACTAATTACTTATTTGAAGTCTATGCAAACTTAAATGCAAAAGCACGTATTAAACCTGGAAAAACTACCCTTACCAAACTTGGAAGTAAAGATGCCATATTTCCAGAGTTGCTCCCGGGGGAAAAACAAGATAATCGAATCCGCCAGAGAGCTTTCCGAGATTACCTGAAGGATTTACTTCCGCTCGCCAATAAAAAGAATCCAACCTTGAGGATTCCTTATCAGGTAATGAATAAGAAAGTAAAAAATTTTAATTCTGAAGATCTAAAAAGACTAAGGGATTATTTAGACAAGGTTGACATCAGGTATTAGAGAAATAAATCACCGCCATTAGCGGGTCCACGTGGTTTATAAATTCAACTTCATCTGTCTAGGGTGAGCTTCTTGGGCGCTGATAATTCTGTAGCTGGGGAGGTTTAAGAGGAGCTATAATAAATATTTTTTCTTTGCCTCTTTAGCATAAAAATCTACAATTTGTTGAGCATAGTCCATTGAAGATTTGCCGATTTAACCAAGGAACATTTTTTCCGTACTATAAGCAGTTATTTGCATTATTAAAGGTGAAGGCAATTTCCTCAAAGTGTTAGTAGCAAATGATCTTTTGCAAAATTGGGAGCTCATCAGTTGCCACTTAGGATAGGAGATTCAAACCTCTTGCCTAAATAAAATCTCTCATGCCTTGTTTTAAGGGAGAGTAGAGAGAATACAACTACAAGTATCGACAATTTGAAGCTTTTTCTGAATCTCCTCAGCTTCGGCTCTGTACGATCTCCCTCAACTCATCCAGAAGATCTCCTTCCTCAATAGGAATTAGTCTTGATACTAATTCCAGAACATCTTGAATATTACTTTTAGGATTTCGATCTGGTGAGTAGGTTTTAAAATCTCCATATTCCAGAGAATTAATGCACAGGTACAGCAGAGAACGAATAGTAAATAAAAGTTCCCCATAACCTTCAACATAAAGCAGATCAACCTTGTATTTTCCTTTGTATGTGTCATGTGGTTTTAGCATTACTAGGTTGTTTAAAAGCTTTTCCGCCAGAAAATGTTCTTTAGTTTGATCCGTTTTCTCAGTTGGGGATTCTGCGGGCTTATGGATTTTTGGTTGTTCAAGTGGAATTTCTGCACTTAATTTTTCTTTTTCCAGCAGCTCATAACACTCCTTTAACCGGAAACTAAAAATTTCCCTTACCTGTTGCTCCATTATTTCAGCTCTTTTACTAAGAATTTTTACTTCTTTTTTTGTAATGTCATAACCTGAAGAATATCTGCTTTCTATGTACGCTCTGTCAAGAATATCAAGTAACTGAATATTGATTCTTCTGTTAGTATCGAATAGAGGTCCGGCTCCATGTATAAAAGGGTGGGCATAGTTCAAATGATTTTTAATCTTATGACAGATTAGAGGTTTTCCCATTGCAAACGTTTCCACGCACCGATAAAGCCATTCTATTTTTTGGTGAATAAGAAATGCAGCACCCGCCCATTCTTTTCTCTTCCAGTAAAAGCTAATGCCTACAGTAAATGAATTGATCCTTTCAATTTCGTTTTCAAGTTCAAAAGCTGCTTTTTCTATAAGAGTTTCAAGTTCTTCTCTGTTCCTTAAATTCAGCTTCTCTAAAGTCGAACCTTTGGAGATCAGCTCTCCAAGAATGCAATTTTTAATGAAGTATAAATTTCCTTTCTCCAATTCCTGTTTTGCATAGGCAAAATTGTAAATTCTAAACCTAAGTTTTGGCAGATTCTCGAGGAGATTCTCCATCAGGTAGGAAATTTTTTGTGACAGCACCGGGCTTTCTTGCTTAACTAGTATGGTAATAACAGTACCCTCCCTTATAGCTTCCGAAAGATAAACTTGTTCTATATCTTCCACTGCCTGAATCTTCTGTCTAAACTTATTTAAAACATTGGGATCAATGGCCTTGTAATTTTCATCAGCATGTTCCATAATTTTCCTAAATTGGCGTTAATATTGCGACTCTATAACTTCCCTACAAGCTATATCGAGTTGGTACCGTACCGAACCAGAAGCAATGGTACTTTACCAAAGAAGGATTGTTTTTTACCTACTTTGGTATTTCTAAAATTTAAAAAGAAGAAACTTTATTTTTAAGTATGGAGACAGCAACAAAATCTAACCACATAGGTCGAAAGATCAGTCGCATCCGGGAACTGCGAGGTATGAAGCAGGAAGCTCTTGCCGCAGAGTTGGGCATTAGTCAGCAGAGTGTATCACATCTTGAGCAGAGTGAAACTATTGAGGATGAAAAACTGGAACAAGTAGCGAAGGCTTTGGGAGTCACTAAAGAGGCAATTGAAAATTTTTCTGAAGAAGCTGTTTTCAACTACTTCAGTAATTTCTATGACAACAGTACTGGCCAAGTCTATAACAACCATTGTATATTTAATCCTCTCGAGGAATTGAAAAAGTCCTATGAGGAAAGCAAAAAACTTTATGAGCGTCTTGTTGAGGCGGAGAAGGAGAAGGTGAAATACTTGGAGGAGTTGTTGAAGAAAAGGTAGCTGCCTTGAAACTAAAAAGAAATAAAAACACCATTACAGTTTACCAATACTAAACTGTAATGGTGTTTTAGTTATATGTTGGCTGTCATGCAAAAAAACATTTAAGAATGTACTTATCCTACTTGAGCATTGAGAATTATCGTGGAATTGATTACCTCGAAGTCGATTTCGACCCTAACATTAATATCATAATCGGTGAAAATGGGTGCAATAAATCGGCTGTAATTGATGCCATTCGCCTGCTTTATAACATAGGGGAACCAATTCGCGATATTTCGGTTTCGCTGAATGACTTTCACGAAAAAGCTACAAAAGAAGAGGACGAAATCAAAATGGAGACTGCAACGAAGGTAACAATCACCTACCATTTTAAAGGGCTGACTAATTCTCAAAAAGGTGCCTTTTATGAATACATGGTCATTGATCCAGATAACAAGGATAATGATTATGCTAAGATTAAGCTTCAATATGAGAACAGGAATGGGAAATACCCGTATTTCACATATAGCATCAACGATGTTGAGGGGCAGAGAGCAGATTACAAAACCTTTGAATTGTTCCAACATTATTATCTGGGAGCACTTAGGGACAGCACAAAAGATTTACTCAATTCAAGAGGTAACATACTTGGAAAGGTCATTAGACGATTCGTAGGTAGGAAAGGCAGCGAAGCTGAAATAGAGGAAATAATGAAGACTGCCAATGAAAAGTTGTTGGAGCGAGACGAAGTAAAAGACACACGCGAGGGTGTTAACAGCAACCTGAAAGGAATATTCAAGGCATTTGAAGACAACAAAATAGGGTTGCAGATTGAGCAATCTAAAACTGAATACATCGTCAATGCCATTAAGCCCTTCTTGCCACATAACCGGGAGACACTGAAAGATGAAGGTTTCCATCTGTGGCAAAACAGTCTTGGCTATAATAACCTTATCTATATCGCCACCGTTCTTGGCGACATAAAAGAACAAATTGCAGACGATGGCACGCCCCATTTTGCGTTGCTCATTGAAGAACCAGAAGCGCACCTGCATCCACAACTCCAACTCAGCCTGTACAACTTCTTAGAGCAAGCAAATAAATCAGATAACAGTCAACTATTCATTACCTCCCATTCCCCAACACTCACGTCTAAAGTGCCACTTAAAAACCTCATACTACTGGAGAAAACCAAGGCTTACAGGCTCGGAAACCTATTTAATGACCGAGAAGCCGAGAGAATTATTGAAGACACCTCAAAGAACAACCCCTTAACAAAACTCGATTTTGAAATAAGGCGAAAGAAATTAGAACGGTACATAGATGTAACTAAGTCTCAACTATTGTTTGCCAAGTCTGGGCTTTTTGTAGAAGGAATATCCGAAGAGCTACTTATATCTGCCTTCACACAAGTCGAGGGATATAGGCTAGAAGATTATAGAATAGAACTGGTGAATGTCCGTGGCACCTCCTTCTATCCCTTCCTTTACCTATTCAATTCCACGGACGCAAAGAAGAGAGTTGACAAATCCATTGCTATTTTAACAGATCAAGATCAATTCATTTCTTCAAAGAAGACCGAATATGGCTTGGACAAATTACTTAAAAACAACTATGCAAAACTTATTGAGCTAGACACCAAAATTCAAGCAGGCACACCAATTAGAAGAATTGCTAACCTAGCCTCGGTTGCGAATGGAAATGCATCAATAAGCGTAAACACTGCTTTTAAAACATTGGAATATGAATTAGCCCTTGCTAATGTTCCGAAGGACAGAACTAAGCTGACAGCTAACTTTCTGTTCTCATACCTAACAAATTTGGATTCGAGCAAAACCGATCCGATTAAAACCTACACCGCCACGTTCGCGAATGACGAATTGAGTGACGAGGAACATCGTAGAACAGCCATTCTACTCTGGAAAGCAATGCCAGGAAAGGCCGTTTTTGCTCAAGATTTTGCCCTTTATATTCTCGAAAATCTCGACAGTGCACGGCAGAATTTTGTGATTCCGCAGTATATAAAGACAGCCTTATCTCAGTTGAATTAAGGCTATGGAATTTGAGATTAATCCACAACGACAAGCCTATATGGATGCACGAGGCAAAATTGTTCTGAATGCTTGCCCCGGAAGCGGAAAAACCACAGCCATAGCAAGAAAACTTATGCTGCTGCAGGACGATTACAAAACGTCCCTTAGCCGCTTCAGCGGCATTGCCTGTTTATCATTTACCAATACAGCAAAAGACGAGATAAGCGAAAAATACACCGTATTGAGCGGGGATTTTTTAGGTTTTCCCCACAAGGTCTCCACCATCGACAGCTTTATCAATCAGTACATCACTCTGCCATACTACTATCTCTTTGAAAAGAATGGCAAGCGGCCTAAAATACTTGATGATCCTGGTTTCCTAAATGATGCTTGGAAAGGTAGATTCCAATTTAGGGCGAGAAATAATCAGCTCATTTGCTTTGCTTACCCTCCTGCCTCCATCAGGTTTGAAAGTGATGGTTCTTTGTCGTCAAACGGTTATAAACCTTCCCGGGACAAGGTGGCACCTGACGTTTTCAAAAATTATTGCACAGCGCTAAAGAAATGGCAAATTCAAACCTAGGTCTGATAACCACGAGCGATTCCGCATTCATTGCGTATAGTCTGCTGCGCGACCAACCCAAAATCGGTAATTGGCTCGCGCTTCGCTTTCCTCATATAATCGTAGATGAAGCACAAGACACCTCAGCCGTTCAGCATGCCCTTTTTGAAAAACTCGCAGAACTCGGCCTCCTTAATCTCGAATTCATAGGAGACCCCTATCAAAGCCTTTATGAGTGGCGAGACGCAGACCCCGAACTCTTCAATACCAAATATGCCGATGCTCAAAATTGGCAAGGGCTGGATTTATGCGACAACAGAAGATCCCCACAACGTATAATTGATTGCTTTTCAATCCTTCGCAAGCAAGGCGACCCTGCCATATATACCACCTGTAACAACGATATTGGATTGCCTGTTATGGTTTATCGATACAATAAGACCAATTCTCCGCTCATTGTGCAGCATTTTGACCAACTTTGCGAAGAAAGCAGATTGGAAGACAACCAGATCGTTGTCCGAGGAAATGCATTAAAAAATCAAATGCTAGGCAAATCAGTCGATCAGGTGCCATGGAAAAAGGACCTTCCTTACCGCATTATCGATGCCAAGCATAAATATGAAGGCAATGAAATAAAGGCGGCCATTGAGGCAATCCGTTCCATTGCGGTATTGCTCATTGCCAAGGGCAAAGAAATGGTTGACATTAAAGAGTTGGAACAAGATCTCAAAACAAACAATCGGTTTAATGCCCTGTTGTTGAATCTACTGCACGATCTTCCGAGCTTTGACCAGACCATTTCCGATTGGACTACCTCAACTCAAACATTCCTGAAGGAAAGGTTGGATTTAACGGAGAATGTCAATTTCGAGCAAAAGGAAAGAAACTATAAAGGGAAATTTGATAAAGCAATATTAAATGAACCCCTTAAAGATCATTTTAAGAGGTCATATTCCGATAGCAAAATCCCCATTACCACCGTTCACCAAGTCAAGGGAAAATCATTGGATTCTATCCTAGTCTTTTTCAACGAAAAGAAGCACAAAGACAACATAACTTTTTCAGACATTGAATCCAGCGGGCAGGAATTTCCAAGCGAAAAGCAACGAATTATTTACGTGGCATTATCTCGTCCAAAGCACCTGCTCGCTATGGCTTTTCCCGAAAGCATTACCGAGGATGATCTTAAAGCCAAATTTGGAAAAGGTATACAACTAGTGACTATTGAAGAACTTGAAAATTAGCACGAACAGACAACATTGGCTATACGTAAAGCGAGCGAAAGTGTTGATGAGAAAGGAAATACATCAAACAAATTTTTCGGCAGGTGGACAATGAAGTACCTTGAAATCCCGCACTACAAATAACCTAGCCCGTTGGGCACAATTAAACGAAGCTGTTAGAATGAAAAACGCAGACATTCAAAAATGAATTAAGCTCTGCCAAACAATATAAGCTATATATAAACCTAAGTCTTATATCGAAAGGCCGTGCGAACACTTTTTATAATCGAAACGTTGTGCATAGGCTGCGCACATTTAATTCGAATCAATTTTTTTGCAATTCCAATTTTTCTTTTAATTCTAAAGGTTCTTCTCCGAAAATTTGAATAATAAATGATTTTAGACTCGGGCCAATCATTTGATAAAGGGCTCTTTTCTCTTCCGGTATATCTTTTTCCGAAATAGATAGGAAATAAACAATAGTTAGATGGCACCTCTAAAACTTCACAGATTTTATCTAAAGTTTCAGGATTAGGGTAATACCTACCTTTAATAATCTGAGAAAGTGCCGTGGGCGATTTGCCTATTTTTTGAGCTAACATTGCCTGAGTTAAACCCTTTTGCTTAATTAATTTCTGTAGAACTTGACCTATTTCCATAATATTTATCCTAGCTGGAGAATATATCGTAGCCAATCCCGATTAATCGAATTAGGCTAACAAATATTTCAATATATCTCTTCTTATTAGTTGTAATAGATAATTCATTTCGATAATGAATTAATAATTTCCTTGTGTTTTCATCTATCTTATCAGATGCTATTGCATTATCTATATCTTTAATTAATTTATCTTTATTCATGCCTTTTTATATTAAATTTTATTTATTTAATACAAGGCCTAAAATATAATTTGACCTTGCTTAACTTATCATATGAAGATTAGTATAAGCAAGATCGTGCTCGTCATCTAAATTTTTAAAGTGAAAACAATAGAGTTTGCGAAAAACTTCCCTAAAATTTATTAAGCTTCTACGCTTCCGTTTTAGAAAAAGTCCTTTTTGCCTTTTGTAATATTTCTCTCGTTTTCGAGAAATTTCAAACGCCTTAATATCCGAGAGTATGTCATAATGAAAATCTCCTTTAAATAGCTCATTAGCTATTTTTATAAGATCCTCGTCACTTAATTTGGACAATTCATACTCCTGAACATAATCATCAATCAAACGTTGAATTTGTCTTCTAAGAATATCTTGTTCCTTGACTTCCCTCTGTATATTTTTATCGAAATACACTTCTTCTTTCCAATAATTAGAAGAATCGAATTTGGAGAAGGCTTTAAGAGAAATATTCAACATTTCATTATTAACTTCATTAGTAAGCTCACAAAATTTAGTAGCATAATTAATCGGATTTGAAACAACCCAATTAGTAAAATCATTTGTTATTTTTTCTGAAATCAAAACACGTAGATTTTTTAAATATGTGAGCATGTTTATTATTTTCGTTCTATGGCAAATTTAAGTAAAACTTAAATAATATCCAAAAATATAAACCTATATTTTACCTGTGTAGAAGCTGTTTGGAGGAATAAGCCAGGGAACACCAATGACTGTCCAGAAATGACTTTTTGAGAGAGCTATTTTACTACATTTATTTACATGGAACACTTGGTTCAACTAAAAGTGGAATCTTCATTACACGCCACTCTGATAGCCGTAACGTTTTAATCTTTTTAATAGGTTAGTAGTAAGGCAGAGATATTTCAAATTAATTAGGCCAGATGGAAATTGCTTTTATAATTCTCAGCCCAATTTTTAGACAATTGGAAAGTTGATTTAAATTTTATTGACACCATTTCTTTCTTATTTGAAGGAAATAAAGCTTGTTAAAATTTTCTTAAAGGTGCCGCATTCGGTGAGTTTAAAAAATGGTGCTTTGGAACACCCAGTAATACTGGGTGTTTCAGGAGTAGTTCGAGTCTCGTCCAGACCGCAAAATTGCAAAAGCCTTTCAGAAATGAGAGGCTTTTTTTATGGGGTAAACTGAAGTTGTGTTGTGTATCTCATGGATCAAGCATGAATGTTGTGGACTAAGCAAAAATATTAGTTAATCTGAATAGGAAGAACTCAATATTTTTCACACCTCTAAACCCTTGGATCAGGAAAAAAAGTTGGGATTGACATAATAGCTTGAGTTTTAAATTGTGGAGAGGAGCCATAGGACCCGGATATTGATTGCTAGCAATCGTTGAAGTACTGCTTCACTGGTTTTACAACCATAAAAATATTTTATTAGCTCAAAAAAACTTATTCGTTTTTATAGGGTACTCTAATAATCCCTACTTCTTGTCCCTTTGTCAATTGCTGCTTTTTAGGAAAAGCAGCAATACTTTATACCTTTGGCGCCAAATGTGGAAATTTGAAAAATTTTTCAAAACTGGTATTCCTCATTGAAGCGAAATATAAATTTTAAACCTACTCTCCTTCTTCAAAAGCTTCACATGTTACTGTAGATACCTGTAAATAAATAGGATAAGCATAGGATAAGCCGTCAAAAGTTAACTCAATAGCAGGTTGATCCCCGGCAACATCTTCTACAAAGGCATTACACTGAGACTCTCTACAGGAATAACTCATATTATCATGCTCACTTAATGCTACTATTACCTGATAAGACTTAATTCTATCTGTTGGTAGTCCTCCATCAATTGAAATCATTACACTACCACTCTCAGAGATCATCACGTTAACCTTGCCCCATTCTTCACCAATTATAGTCTGAATTAGATCGATGTCTGCTGCACTCTCAATTTTTACGTACCCGCCTTCATTAGCGCCTTCAAGAACTGTGAGATAACAATCTGCAGGGAGAGTTCCCATATTAAAATTACAAACGGCGGGTAGTCCAGGGCAGGTTTTCGCAGGACACCCATTATTGGAAGCAGAACCTGCCTCTTCCGGACACTGATCTAAATAATCCGGTATATTATCTCCATCAGTGTCATTTAAAGGCTCTCCATCGTCACCACAAAACCTTACGTGCTCATATTCAACATTGTCTTCTTCGCTATCACCAAAGTTGGCCAGGATTTCTCTCTTAGTTATAGTACCAGACATCATCACCTGCTCAACATCACCGTAATTTTCATCCCAATCAAGGAGAGTCATTTCATAATATAAATACTCTTCATCAAGGTCATCATTATCTGGCAAGGCAAGACATAATGGTGTGGCATAGTAATCCCCATTATTATGTTGTCCTGTAAAATTAGTCTCATTAGTATAAATCGCTACACCATTTGCATTATTACCAGACCAGATGCTTATACTGTAACGAGCAGGATAATGCATACCATCATCATTACAATAGTTTGCAAAGAAGCAGTAAGTAAGTGCAACATTAGTATCCAATTCGAAGAATAAGTAGCCATATTGATTTACTTCACGGTTATCAAAACACAAAACAGGAACATCTACATATTTCTTAACTCCTGCCCTTAGATCTATAGCAATGGGTAAAGTAGTATTTACATAGGCGCCCAAATTACTTCCTGCACGTGGAGCAAGCCAGATCACTTCATCATCGCTGTTGTAAACAGAGAAATGTTCCAGAGTATAATTACCAGGTTCAAGTTCAAGTTCAGCATCTTCTACTGTAAATATTTCTCCGGCCACCAGGTCCACGCGGTGCGGGGAAGTCGATGTGCCTACTACTTCTTCATCACCTTGCATAAGAACAATTCTCACATAAGCAGGAGTATCATCAGAACAATCAGGAAGATCTCCCATAGATTGTTTTGAAGCTGCACTGTTTGTTACAAGATCATTCACTATTGCTCCAAATGAAACAGTGGCTTTTTCAGGATCTGAATTGATGGATCCGGATTCATCTTTACTGCACGAAGTGAAGATTAATGTGAAAACTGAAAGGTAGGCGAGGAATAGGCTAAAGGTTTTCATGGTAATAAACAATTGGTTAATTTAAACTCCTAAGAAGCTTACATCAATTTACCGGGGCCGGGAGGGGAGTGGGGGCCAGGAACTGGTAATGGAAGTATTATGAAACTAAGTCTTATGAAGCTAAGTTTTAGGAAAAGCATGTGAAATGGGTAAATTCCCCCATTTAGTAAAACTTACAGATGCCCAATTAAAACTTTAAACACAAACTAGTTCACGCACTTTAGTGGAGGCAAAGGGTTTCTCTCCTCTTCCAGACAGTAATGATAATACATTAGCGCTCTAAAAAAAATTAGCTGAAGATATTCGGCAGGAGATGAAAGTGCCGGAGAAATAATTATTCCGAAGAATAGGAGTAGGTAATTATTAATAAAAAGTGCCCCCAGAAGGTGTTTACTTCCTGGGGGCACTTTAAAAAATGTGAGTTTTTACTTTTTAGATTCTGCAACAGAAACTTTGCGAAACTCTTTTAATAGTTTTTCTAATTCCAGTGAGGATTTTCTTGCTCTGGTTCCGGCAGCTTTATTGCCATTTTCTAATTGTGCAGAAGCATCGGTTTGGAAAGATTCAAAAGTACTTTGGATGTTTTCAACAAGTTTTTTCATAATTAGATTTTTTCGTTAAGCATGCTAAAATAACAGAATTAACCGTATCTACCCTAAGACATTTGATTTTTCCATTAATTATTGCCTAATATCTGTTACAAAAAATGAATTTTTCCAGTAATCGGAAGAATTTCAGGGCTAAAAATAATAGTTAAAATTTGCAAAGCTAGGAGATTTCAATTTTAACCGGAAAGCCTCTCCTGTTCTTTTTAAAAATAATTATACCGGTTTCTCTCCAGTTTCTTCCGGAAGAATACGTTCCTTATTAGGCAGTCTTTATATATAAATATTCTTGCCAGGACAATACCGTGCAGTAGCGCCTGAGAACATTTTCGCTGAATTTTGAGTTCAAAATTGATGAAGTGATTTCCGTTGTTAAAACTTCCGAAGATAATTTCCTGTCAGGTACTGATCTTTAAAAATGACTTACAAATCTATTTACAATTAAGATTTTTTAAGAATAAAATGACCAATACAACACAGTTCAGGATTGTTTAATGAGATAGAAATAATATATTTGGAAAAATTCAATAAACACTTGCTCTTATATCCCTTAATAATCTACTATATAAGATGAAATATCATCAATTATTACTTCAATTTTTATTTCCTCATTTACTTCTTATTTCCCTGACTGCGGGTTGTAACAATAGCGGTGCCAGCAACAGGAATAATGAATTTGTAAAAATATTTGACGGTAAAAGTTTAAATGGTTGGGAGGGAGATTCTACTTACTGGAGTGTCGAAAACGGTAATCTGGTTGGGCAGATAACTCCATCAACTCCTCTAAAAGAAAATACCTTCATAATATGGAAAGATGGAGAGCTTAAGCAGATTTTGAATTAAAAGCTGAATTTCGAATATCCAGTGAAGGAAACAGCGGAATTAATTATAGAAGTGAAGCTGTAGAAACCATTCCTTTTGCACTCAAAGGATATCAGGCTGACATTGACGGGAAAAATAATTATACGGGACAAAGTTATGAGGAACGGGGACGAACAACTCTTGGTTATCGGGGGGAAAAAGTAATTATAAATCCTCCTGGTGATAGGTCGGGGACCTTACGAGATAATGTAGTCAATAATGCCTGGACCGAAAGATCTGTAGTTGAATCCCTGGGTGAAACTGACTCCTTAGCGACTTTAATAAAAAAAGAGGGATGGAATGAGATTCATCTTGTAGTAAATCAAAACCGAATGCAGCACTTTATTAATGGAATATTAATGAGTGATGTAACAGATAATGATACGGTTCACAAAAAAGATTCCGGAAAACTCGGAATTCAGGTACACGTGGGACCTCCAATGAAGGTAGAATACCGGAACATAAGATTAAAGGAACTATAGAGATCTTTCAGAACAATGGAAGCTTGTACCTTAAGATTTAGAGAAAATTATAACCTGCAGTTTATTGCAGAAGTAGTTGCAACATGTTTCAGGAAAAATCACTTAAAAAAGCCAGATTCTCAGTTATCTAAATACCTGTATTTGATCAGTTAATAGTTATAAATCCAAATCCCAAAATAGTTGGATTCACAGATCTTAGGAAGTCTATTTTATGAAAAAAGTCAAAAGTCTTAAAGCTGTAGCGGCATGCTCTTTCCTTTTTATGTTCACCGCTTTAATTAGTTGCAAAGATAAAGAAACTGAATCCTACCAGGCTGGTCCTGTCCATCCCAAAGTTGAAAAATTAAAATTACCAACAGGTTTCCTGGCAGAACATTTATACAGCCCGGGCGATAATGGCAAGGGTTCCTGGGTAGCCATGACCTTTGATGATAAAGACAGATTAATTACTTCTGATCAATTTGGAGCGCTCTACCGCCTGGAAATTCCTGCTTCTGATACCATCGAACCAAAAGTAGAAAAACTGATTATTGGAGAAGGGAACGAAGCTGATTCCCTTAGTGTGGGGATGGGGTACGCTCAGGGATTAGTATGGGCCTTTAACAGCCTGTATGTGATGGTGAACAATCACAGCAACAATGAAGAATTCAGTAAAAGTAGCGGACTTTACCGCCTTCAGGATACCAACGGTGATGATCAGTTCGATAAGGTAACCTTACTCAAAACTTTAGTAGGCTCGGGAGAACACGGGCCGCATAGCATTGTTTTATCTCCCGACAAACAATCCTTATATGTGGTAGCCGGAAATCATACCGATGTGCCGGAGATGGAAACTTACCAAGCTTCCTGCAGTGTGGGACTACGACAATCTTTTTCCTGAAATAAAGGATCCTCGGGGTCATGCGAATGACAGGGAAGCTCCGGGAGGATGGATTGCTAAAGTGGATTCCCTTGGACAGCACTGGGAACTTATAAGTGCAGGATTCCGTAATCCTTTTGACATAGCCTTTAATGAAGCAGGGGATCTCTTTGTATATGATTCTGATATGGAGTGGGATTTTGGATTGCCCTGGTATAGACCTACAAGAGTAGTGCATGCCACAAGCGGTAGTGAATTTGGGTGGCGAACAGGTAACGGGAAATGGTCTCCTGTTTATGCAGATAATTTACCTCCCGCAATTAATATTGGGCAGGGATCTCCAACCAATCTGGTTTCCGGAGGTGATGCTAATTTTCCTGAAAAATACCGTAATGCCCTGTTCGGTTTTGACTGGAGCTTTGGAATTATATATGCTATCTTTCCTGAACCTAGTGGTGCCAGTTACACAGCACAGGCAGAAGAATTTCTATCAGGATCCCCATTACCTTTGACTGATGGGGTAATTGGACCCGATGGTGCCCTCTACTTTCTCACTAGGTGGCCGCTAAGTTAGAATCTGATCTTTATCGGGTTTCGTACATTAATGAGGAGGATGAAAGTTCAAATTTAGCTTCAAACACCTAAGTAAATCCTTTAAAAGAACAGAGGAATCCAAAATACGCGAACAGCTGGAGGAATTTCATACCGGAGAAAAAGAAGAGGCAATAGAGGTTGCATGGCCTTATTTGAGCCATAATGACCGCTTTGTACGCTACGCTGCCCGTATTGCTATAGAACACCAGCCTGTAAGTAAATGGCAGGCAAGGGCTTTAAATGAAAAAGATCCCCGGGCTTTGTCACAGGCAATTATCGCTCTGGCAAGACATAGCCAACAAAACCCGGTCGATGAAATGTTGCAATCCCTTATTTCGGTTGACTACGGAAATCTTTCAGAGCAGGAACAACAGGATTTGCTACGGGCTTTTGAAATAGTACTCTTCCGTAAAGGAAATCCGGCACTTAAGCTTTAAAGGAGCAGGTGATAACATACTTGGATGCTCAGTATCCTGCTCCATCTAATAACCTCAACTTAGTCACTAAGTAAATTACTGGTTAATCTGCAGGCACCTAAGGCAGTGTCGAAGACTATTGCTTTACTCAAAGATGCCAAGGATGATAGTTCAGATCAGGAAACATTTACAGAGTCTACGGATTTGATCATGAGAAACCCCCAATATGGATTGGATATAGCAGCAATGCTGGCAAAAACTCCTCCCGGGCAACAGGTTTATTATGCAACCGTATTAAGTGAAGCAAAGACCGGGTGGACCCCCGATCTCTATGAGAAATATTTTAACTGGATTCGATCTTCTTTTGATTACAAAGGAGGCAGGAGTTATGTTGGTTTTATCGATGTAGCCCGCCGGAGAGCATTAAGTCACGTTTCTAAAGATAAATTTGATTACTATAATACCTTATCTGGAGATTCCCTGGTTAGCGGTGGAGGCAATGATCTGGCAGATGTAGAAGGACCTAAAGGACCCGGCAGGCAGTGGACAGTAGATGAAGCTTTAGCGGTTGTAAAAGATAGCCTGGATAACAGAAATTTTGAGAGAGGAAAGCAACTCTATGCAGCGACGCTGTGTATTTCCTGCCATACTATGAATGGAGAAGGAGGTATTGTGGGTCCTGATCTTACCCAGTTAGGGAACAGATTTACCCCTAAAGATATCCTTGAAGCCACTATACATCCCAATGAAGTAGTTTCTGATCAATATGCAGCTACAGTGTTTGAACTTAATAATGGAAATTCCATTGTAGGTAGGCTTATAAAAGAGGATCAGGAAACTTACTTTGTTTCCCAAAATCCTTTTGCACCTCAGGATCTTAGGGAAATAGCAAAAAATGAAGTTAAAGGATTAAAAGCTTCAGATGTTTCTGTGATGCTGCCAGGTTTGATCAACAGTCTCAATCCCGAAGAACTAAAAGATTTGATGGCCTACCTGATTTCAGGAGGAAATAAGGAGAATAAGGTTTATAAAAGTGTGGCTCCGTAAGAGCTATACTTTAATAAGGATTGTATAAAGAATGCGGCTACTGAACTAAAAAATGCTTTGAGTCGGGAGATTCCGGAATGAGGGTTTTGAACTAAGCAGATCTGTTTAAAATGGGAATGGAGATATTGATCTTCTTTCCCATTAGTTCAGCCGGAAATTAATACTTATTTTGATCCTGAAGCAGTTTTTTAATATTGGCGTTGTGACCATAAAGCACCATAATATCATCCTTATGTAAGATGGTTTTTGCTGAAGCTACACCCATTACTTCAGAAACCTGCCTTTTTGCGCCAAGCATATTTCTCTCGGTTGTCACCTTCATAGTAGTAAGAACGATAATTCCATATTTTCTTTTTAGCCCTACCTCTTCCAGGGTTCTGTCATCGTATTCTTCCGGGACTGAAGTTTCAATGATACTATAGTCTCTGTTCACCTCAAAGGAATCTACCACACCCTGTAAATTCAGTTTTTTCGACCAGCGTTCAGCTGTCTCCTCTTCAGGATGAATAATTTCCTCCACGCCCATAGCCTCCAGGACTAATTTCTGCAGCGGGGAAACAGCCCGGCTTATCAGGCGTTTTACCTGTAATTGTTTCATTAAGGCAGTGGCAAGAATATTTGCTCCCTTATCCTCTCCAATCGCGACAATTACTACATCTGTATCTTTAAGAGGTAAGTTTGAAACAGCAGTTATATCTGTAGAGTCCAAATTTACGACATGGGTAATTTTATCTTTTAAGGATTCTACCTTACTCATATTAGTATCTACACCAATAACTTCATTTCCCATTCCCGTGAGCTTTTCAGCAAGTGATGCTCCAAAATTTCCTAAGCCTAAAATAATGTACTTCATAATTAATTCATTAATATTTCTTCCTGTGGATACTTGTAATTGAGATGTTTGACCCTTCTTAATAGGGCAATTAAGATCGTTAGCATGCTTACCCTGCCAATAAACATAACTGCAATAATCACAAGTTTTGAGGAGCCGCTAAGAGAGGCGGTTATTCCTAAACTTAAACCCACTGTACTGTATGCCGAAAAGCATTCAAAGGCTATACTTAACAAGGTCATTTCGCTGTCAAAAGAAGCGATGAGGAAAACAGCCGTTCCTATCACTACCAGCGACAAAGCCATTATTGCAAAAGCCCGGCGCATGGAAAGATCAGAAACCTGCCTCCTGTATACTTCTACCCGATCTTTCCCCTTTGCAATGCTCAAAAAATTTAAAGTTGCCAAAGCAAAAGTTGTTGTTTTAATACCACCTCCTGTTGAGCCTGGAGAAGCACCAATCCACATTAACAAAAAAATCACCATTACTGTGGAAAAATTCAGGGCAGACATGTCCACATTAT
This sequence comes from Antarcticibacterium sp. 1MA-6-2, assembly GCF_021535135.1. Classification (NCBI taxonomy): domain Bacteria; kingdom Pseudomonadati; phylum Bacteroidota; class Flavobacteriia; order Flavobacteriales; family Flavobacteriaceae; genus Antarcticibacterium; species Antarcticibacterium sp. 1MA-6-2. The sequence goes on from NZ_CP091036.1 coordinate 3,439,927, forward strand.
TAAAACCTGCTGTACGGGGAGTTGCCGCCCCAAAGAGTGATACTACAAACTTTCCAAAGGGGGAGTGGGATGCAAGAGTATTGTCATATTCAAAAAAGCAAAATAAAACGGTACCAGCTAACAATAGCACTCCTGTAGTCACAAGAATGATGCGGCTGTTAAGATTAAGGACCCAGGGAAGATGAAGACATTCCTTAGGGTTATTAAAACTCACCAGTCGTTTTTTGAAAGAGTAGACGAAATACCTGTAGAGATTAAAAAGTAATGGAAAGCCAATTCCGCCCAGGACAAAAAGCGCAATAATTACGAGTTGAAGCAAATAATTGAATTCAAATTCCGGTTCATAAAGGCTGTTCTCCAGGGTCGAAAATCCCGCGTTGCAAAAGGCCGAAATACTGTGGAAGATGGAAAAAAATATTTTATTGAAAATTCCCGGGATCAGGTCTTTTTCAAGGGAAGAAAATATAAACACAGCTCCAATTAATTCAATTGAAAAAGTGAGCAGGATGATCTTCTTAAGAACCACGAACACTTCTCCAATTTTCTGGGAATTTGTGACATCCTTAAGCATGATCTGGTTTTCGTAAGAGCTTTTTCCTCTAAAAAAATAACTGAAATAACTGGCAAAGGTCATTATTCCCAAACCTCCCAATTGGATAAGGATAAGAATTACAGTCTGCCCGAATTGCGTAAAGTAAGTACCCGTATCTACTACAATTAAACCAGTAACACATACAGCACTGGTAGATGTAAAAAGGGCATCTATAAGAGAAAGGTTCTCATAGGATGCCTGGGGTAACATTAATAGAAATGTGCCGAAAAGTATCAATACCAGGAAACTGCCGATAAACAGCTGCGCCGGGTTGATTTGATCATTATTAACGTGTATGTTGGAAGTGGAGAGCTCTCTTACAAAATAGGTGAGGACCGCTACATACACCCAGCCCATTTTATTGAAAAAGTTGAGAAAACCGAGGTCTTCAGGAATATCTGTTACCTTGGCCAACAGAAGAATAGTATAAAGGAACAGGATTACAGCGTCAAATATCTTTACTTTTTTTGCCAGCAGTTCCTTTCTGAGAAAGTAGCGGGTGATAATAGTAATCATCCCGATGGACAGGGTGAAGAAGTAAATGTTGGTTAAATAAAATTCGGTTGTAAGATCGTGTTTAAAGCCAAGGTCATAAACAATTACTCCCACTGCCAGGAAACTTAACCAAAAGGAGAGTCTTCTTAACTGGCTGAGACGCATCTCATTTTTTCTTCGCTTGAGAAGTTCCTGGTATTCCAAATTCTGAAACTTAGAGGGTTCCTGTTTTGGAACAGTAATTTAAAGAGACTACGAGTAAAAAAATTAAAATACCCAATATGATGGCGGGCCATTTTAAATGCCGGAAACTTTGCTGTTCCTCTTTAGATTTAGCCCTTTTTTCTTCAATCACTTTAATACATTTAAGGAAGTACAAAGTTAGGCTGAAGCATATAAGGAGAATATAAGGATTAGGCGCAGGGTATAAAGATTTTATAAAGATTAGGTAAACCTGTAACCTACACCGCTCTGGGTAATTATATGATGTGGAGTGTTGGGATTGTCTTCTATTTTTTTTCGCAGTTGAGCAACAAACACCCTTAAGTACTGGGTTTCTTTTTGAGCTCCAATTCCCCATATTTCTTTAAGAATGTACTGGTGGGTAAGAACCTTTCCCTGGTTTTTAGCGAGCAGGGCAAGAATATTATATTCTGTAGAAGTGAGCTTTAAAAGAACAGTGTTCTTTAAAACATTCCGGGTGCTTAAATCTATCACCAGGGAGCCGGAAACTATAACGGGAGAACATTCAGCATTTTGATTCATTCGCAGGGAAGAGCGAATACGCGCCATGAGCTCCCCGGTCCTAAATGGTTTGGCGAGATAGTCTGTAGCCCCGTTATCCAGTGCTTTTATAATATCCTGCTCTTCATTTTGTACAGATAGAATTATGATGGGTTTTTCAAACCATTCCCTGAGTTCTTTTAAAACTTCGTGACCAGCCTTGTCGGGAAGTCCTAAATCGAGAATTATAAGATCGGGAGAATGATTGGCAGCCAGATGAATACCTTCTGTTCCCGTGGAAGCCTGGATGACCTTATAGTCGTTGCTCTCAAGGGAAATTTGTAGTAACTTCCTTATTTGAGGTTCATCATCAATAATTAAAATTTCACCCTTAGTCATTGTTGAAATTTTTAGGATGTGCCAATTCAGCCGGAATTTTAAGAGTGAATTTTGCACCTCCGGTTTTTAAATTTTCCAGGGATAAAGTTCCATTATGCGCCTGTGCAAATCCCTGTGCTATAGATAAGCCAAGACCAGTACCACCCGTCGCGGTATTAGGAAGCCTATAAAATTTGTCGAATACCTTCTCTATTTTATCTTCAGGAAAACCTTTTCCATTATCAGAAATATGAATTATACATTCCTTTAAATTGTAAGAGGTTTGAATGGTGATGACCGAATTTGGGGGAGTATATTGAAGGGCGTTGTTAAGAATGTTCTGGAGGATTTGTTCAAATAATACTGCATCTATTTTGAACAATGGCAGCTCCTCATCGGCTTCGAAATGTATGTTGTGATTTATTGCTTCAGATTCATTTAGCTGAATGATGGAATAAATAATTTCATTTATATCATACCAGTCTAACTGAAGTTTTACAAACTCACTTTCCAGTAAGCTCATATTCAGAAGATTTCCTACCTGCTTGTTAAGCCGATGGCCTGCAATCTCAATTTCAGTAAAAAGATCAATTTTGTTTTGCAGGGAGAGTTTGGTGGAATTTTCCTTTAAAGTATCAATTGAACCTATAATGGTAGAGATTGGGGTACGAAGTTCGTGTGACAAGGAATTCAGGAAAGTGTTGTACAATTTCATTTCATTTTCCCTTTCTTTTCTCCTTCGGCTTACTTCTTCTGCTTTTCTAATCTTGGTAGTGAAGACCGCGTTCATAACGGCTATGACAAAATACATCAAAAAGAATAAAGCATCCTCAGGAGTTGTAATACTAAAAGTAGACCTGGGTTGGATGAATAAGAAATTCCAGATCAATGCACTAAGGACAGCAACAGTTACTACGGGCCATATTTTGAAGAACATAGCAAGTACCGAGACCGTGAGCAATAGGATAAGGGCAACAATGTGGTAGCCTATTACATTAATAAAAAGATAACAAATAAAGGAGATCATGAGAATTAATCCGATTCCAATTAGAAACTGTAATCGCTGGTCTTCCTGGATTTTCTTCTTTACTGTCAACTTTCCTTGTTTAAATCAAAGATACATCTTTACAAAAACAGTAATTGAAATACTACGTCTCCCCGTTTCTGTTATTTCAGGAAAGTATAACTTTAGGCTCATCAAAGGTTTTATAATTTGTTTAATCCTGGTTGATTAAAAAAATGAAAAAATCAGGGTTGAAAAAAGTAAATGAAAAAATCTTAAAAATTATATGTTTTTGTTACTGTTTAAGACCCATATCTCCTCCTGTAACTTCCATTAAAGAGTTTAAGCCCATTGTAACAGTGATTTTATTTCAGATAAAATAATAATAGCGAATTTTTGAAACTAAGATTTTATTTACTTTTAAAATGTTATTGTCTGGCTTTTATAATTTACATTTTATAGCACTAACAAGTATAAATTTTTATTCTGAAAATACCCCTGCCTGAATACTAATCTAAAGGGAAAATTTGCTTTAAAAGAAACATTACCAGTATGATCGATAAACAATATCCAATAGGAAAATTTGAAAAACCTGAAGTCATAAATCGGCAATCAATTGAAGAATGGATTGAAGTCATTAAAACCTTTCCTCAACGAATAACCAATGAGGTAGAAAATTTATCTCACCAACAGCTGGATACTCCCTACCGGGAAGGTGGCTGGACAGCCCGGCAGGTAGTGCATCATTGTGCAGACAGTCATATGAATGCGTTATGCAGGATAAAATTGGCCTTAACAGAGGATCATCCTGTAATAAAACCCTACCGGGAAGATAAATGGGCAGAGCTTGCAGACACTAAGGAACTTCCTGTTGATGTTTCTTTATTGCTCCTAAAAGGATTGCATTGGCGCTGGGCACATTTGTTAAGTAGTCTGGACGAAAAGGAACTTCAAAGGAAATACATACATCCTGCAGTGGGAAAAGAAACGAGTATAGCAGAGGCTATAGGGATGTACGCCTGGCATTGCAAACACCATCTTGCCCATATCTCTTCTTTGAGAATGGAGACTTTATAAAGTTGTAGCAATTCTTCAAAATGAAAACAGAAAGGAATAACGAGTGCTGAATTAAAAAATTTAGCCGACTTTTTTGCTTCCTTAAAAAAGTGAAGCTATATTTCTTTTCCTTTTAAAACCCTCAATAATTTTGTTATGACCATACCCCTGGATGAATTTGAACAGGTAATTGACAGGACCATTCTAAAAAGAGGATTTAACTATTATAATGACGGGAATGTTCTGGATATTGAGGAGATTGCCGAAGGGGAATATGAAGCCATAGTTATGGGCAGTGAGGAAGATGTGGTATCCCTACAGGTAAAAAATAACAGTATTACCAGGTACAACTGTGAATGCCCTTATGACCTGGGGCTTGTTTGTAAACATATAGTTGCGGCCATCTTCAGCCTTCAGAAGGATATACTTCTAATGGATCTTGAAAAGCCGGAGAAGAAAGAGAAGAAAAAAGCAACTGCAAAGTCATCTAAAAGATCCAAATCGGGATCAGGTACGGCAGCACAAAAGCTAAGCGATATACTGGTGCAGCTTTCGGAAAGTGATTTAAAAGCTTTTATTCACGACAAGGCGAAGGATGATAAGACCTTCAGAAATAACTTTTTTGCTACTTACGAATATTTTATTCCTTCCGGGGAAATTTCAAAAGCAACATACCAACAGCAATTACGCAGCGTTTTTAAACAGGCAGGGGGCAACAGGAGGTTTATACACTGGAGGAATATGCCAGACCTGGTAAATGACATAGTTCCTTTTTTAGAAAATGCCCAAAATCATTTTCAGGCCAAAAATTTCAGGACCTCTTTTCATCTGTGTGCCGCATTTTTGGAGGAGGTTACCAAAGCGCTGGATTATACCGATGACAGTTCGGGATATCTTGGGGCGCAGATAGATGCTGCTTTGACTATTTTTGAAAAGTTAACTGCGGAAGACCTGGATGAAAAACTTCGGAAGGAATTATTTAACTACAGTGTTTCTGCTTACAAAAAGGAAATCTTTTCAGGATGGGACTGGCACCTGGGGATGTTGAAATTTTCAGTAGCACTTACAAAAACTGAAACAGAAGCCGACCTCTTGCTGGAAATACTAAAAGGTGTTTCTGAAGATAGATTGGATAAGAAAGAGGCCCAGGCATTACAACTGGTTTTATTAGAGAAGTTTAAAGAAAAGGAAGCAGCCGAAGCATTCTTAAGGGAAAATCTTTCCAATAGACTCATTAGAAAGGCCGAAATTGAGAAAGCTATTGATAATAAGGATTTCAATCTCGGAATAGCTTTAGCTAAAGGAGGCATTCGTCAGGATTCCAAAACGGGCTCCGGGTATCTAAAAGACTGGTATGAATACCTGTTAAAAATTGGTCGTGCCCTGGATGACCGGGAGATGATTATTCAATCTGCGAAATTTTTATACCTGGATGATTATATGCCAATAGAAGATTTTTACGAAGTATTAAAAGAAAATGTATCTACGGTAGCATGGCCAGTTTTCGTAAACGATTTGGTGAAAGAAATAGAGGCCACGGGCGGGTGGAGAGAATTTGATTTAATTAGAAATATTTATATAAAGGAAAAACGCTGGGACAAATTGTTTAGGCTTATTAGCCAAAACCCGACGCTAACTAAACTTTCTGAAAATAGAAAATATCTGGCAAAAGATTATGAAGCACAGTTGGTAGATCTTTATTCCGTGGCCGTTAAAGATGACCTGGAACAAAATGTGGGCAGGAAATATTATCAAAGATTACTAACCTATTTACGGCAAATGAAAAAACTGGGAGGCGAGAAAAAGTTGATTGAACTCCAGGAATATCTAAGGGAAAAATATAAAATGCGGCTAGCGCTACTGGAAGAGCTGGATAAAGTGTGATTAATTGTGGAGAGGTCCATAGTCTTTAGTCTTTAGTCTTTAGTCTTGATTCTTGATTCTTGGTTCTTGACTCTTGACTCCTGGTTCGTGACTCCTGGTTCTTTTTTTACGCTAAATTTGGCGCTACTAAATATAGTATGAAAAGAGTTTTAGTAAGATATAGAAACACTGCTTTTGGAAGTTTTGTTTTTCGCAATCAAAAATATATTCCCATTTTTTTCTTTATGGGTGGCTTTATTTTTGACACCCTGACCTTAGGGCGAATAGATAGGGTTTATGATACGCTGGTACTATGCTCGCATATGACCTTGTTATCCATAACGCTTTATTTATATAATACAGTGGATAATGACAGGTGGGAAGGTACTTTCATAAGTCGTTATTCCGAATATTTTCCGCTGCTCATACAGTTCTTCTTTGGCGCACTTTCCAGTGCTTTTGTCATTTATTTTTTCAGAAGTGTGTCCATGTCAAAAACCATGTTTTTTTTCATACTCCTGGTGCTGCTCTTATTTGCAAACGAGTTTCTTAAAAAGAAGATCTCTAATAAATACCTTCAGTTTAGTGTTTATTTTTTTATCAGTTTTACCTTTTTCGCTTTTATGATCCCCACGCTCATCAGGCAAATGAATACCTTTATTTTCATCATTTCGGGGCTTGTAAGTTTGGGATGTACGCTGGCACTCATCACGTTTATATACAGGTCAGGCCCGGGCACAAGAGCTGAGACAAGTCTGAAAAAACTGATTGGTCTTATCCTTTCTATCTATATAACAATTAATGTTTTTTACTATTTCAATCTTATTCCCCCGGTGCCGCTGGCTATGGAAACCGGGTTGGTGGCTCATAATGTGGAAAGGAAAAATAACGAATACATCGTTACTTACGAGAAGAATCCCTGGTATATATTCTGGCGTAAACATGACACCAATTTACATCGTCAGGCAGGTCAAAGAGTTTATGTGTTCACTTCTGTTTTTGCACCTACAGATTTAAAAAAGGCTATTTTTCACAGGTGGAAATGGTACAATCCCGAAACTAAAAAATGGGAAGTAACTGATGACATTAGCTTTAAAGTTACTAGTGGACGGGACCTTGGTTTCCGGGGATATACTCATAAAACGAACCTTAAGGAAGGCCAATGGAGAGTTGATGTAATTACAGAAGAGGAACTGGTACTTGGGGTGGTGGATTTTGTGATTAAAAACACTTCTGAACCTCATGAGGAAGGAATGGTAACGAAAACATTTTGAGAACTGTTTCCATAATTCTATTCAATGCTCTAAAAATCCATTGATAAAGAAAAAAGCAGATACTACAGCTATATATGGATCTACTATTTCCGGATGGTGTGAGCCTAAACCGGAGTAGAATTCCAACTTGTTACCACCTCACAATTTCTTTTCATAGATATGCGTCATAGCGGCTTTCGTTGGCTAAAGCTTTCTATTTTTTTTGAGTCTTTAAAAGAGGAAAGCTGGTTTATTAGTTTAAAGTAGTGTTAATCTAATATAAAAATCTATTTCATCTTCAATTGCATTCCTTTACAATTAAAAGGTACTGCTCCGCTTCTGCGTTTCCGATAACCTTGGCGATGATGATGATCTATGAGTGTTTGTGATTGGTTTGCTTTGGGAGAAGGCACGAGGTTAGGCAAAGCATAACAAGGGAACATAAGTTATGCATTGGATAAGGAGTGACAAACTCCTCCTTCCATCTGCAAATATTTTTTTTGAGAATTCTAGGCCGTATATTAGGGATTTATTTTAAGGCTTTTATTTCCGGATTAGTACTACTTAATATATGTTGAATTAAAAATTTATTTTTGTTCATCTTTCTCCGTATCCTTACATACTTTTTACTATCCGTTTTCTTTTTGAGGTTTAAGAAATTTATATCAACATATAATATTCTACTATAAACAATATCCTCTTCAATTTTTGCTTCGAAAATTTCAAAAGGAGCGGCATTATTTTGATGAAAAGCTAAAAAATAGGCAATATTATAATTTGTTATATTTGAGTAATTGTTATCTTCTACAAGGATATTTTCAAAAAGCTCAATTATTTCTTCTGTCGAAATATGTTTTGATCCAAAAATATTTTCAAAAATAGTTTTGCTTTGATTTAATAAATTAACAAAGGGAATAACATTAACGAGAGCTTCCTCATGTGATTCTCCTTCTTCAAATAAAGTTTCAAAGAATCCATTAAATTCTTTTAATAGACGACGTACTACTTTTTCTCTATCATCTATTGAAATCGCATGGCTCGCCTGTAAACATTTTGAATGTTGATCTATATAGTACATTTTCTGGTTAGAACCTACAGGAATAATCTTCTTCAAAATATTATTATGTAACTGGAAACTTTTAGAATTTTTGCCGCAATAGAAAACGACAGAATTGCTCCACCACTGACTGAAAAAATTATCTATTAAAACTTTTGATTGATCATCTTCAATACTTAGACTGGTAAAAAATTCTTGGAAGTAGTGATTGAAGAAATAAAAGGTTTGACTGTTTGGATCAAAATTAAAAATTCCAGTTTGAGTTTTAAGATAATTTATAAAATTAGGAATGTTCTTTAACTCATCATAATTATATTGTTTTCTTAAGGAGGATAAGAAATTTAGTAAATCCCCTTCATGTATATAGTTTTGTCCATTGTCATGAAGATGAAAAGCTATAAAACCCAAAATATTTTTTGTCTGATCGTATTTATATAATTGCGATAAACCTTTGGAGGCATTCCATTTATCCAAATAGACATCTGTAAACCTATCATAAAGAGCAAAAATATTTGCAGGTAACTCCCTTAAATCAACTTGATCATCTCTATATAGAATAGCTAATAAAGTTAATGCCAATGGTGTTCTTTGGAGAGAAGTATTTAAAAGAGAATTTTTAAGAGCGTGGATAAAATTATTTTTCTTTTTTTCATCATTGGGAATAATTTTTTTAACTAGTTGAATGGCTTGCACAAAGTTAAAAGGCAATAGTTCTGTATCCTTAAAACCTTCTAGGCCTTTTTGTTCTTTAACAAAATCCAAATTACGGGTCGCTATAATAATTTGGATATTAAATAGATCTTTATTACTCAAATAATAGCGGCCAATACTTTGGTAAATTTCAGTTCTAACATCTGTTTTTCTGACAAAATCAATACCATCAAACAGTAATATTATTTTTTCATAATCCTCAAAGTTGAAATCCTTTTCCTTTGTAAGTTTTTCGTATTGTTCTCTAATTAGAAAATCTATATTTAAAAGATCAGAATCAAAATTTTGTAAATCAAAATAGAATACTCCATTTGGTTTTATTTTATTTTCTTTTAGTGCTCTAATACCTATTCGTTTCAGAAAAAGAGTTTTGCCACTCGTAGGGATTCCGTGAATTATAAAATTTTCGTTAGAAGTTAAAATTTCATTTGATCCTTCCAAATCCTCCTCGATATATTTCTTTTCATTTTTTTCAAAAGAGACGTAATTATTCATTTTTTTTAATTCACGCGAATAGGTGGTTTGTACATTAACAAATATTTCATTAATATCATCAATTTTAAGGTCAAACACATTGCTGGTAGAACTTATATCTGATAGGTGCTTTATTTGTTCTGAAAGAAAAAGTCCTAATCCGGGTTCTATATTATCCAAAAAAGAATCTTTGGAAAACTTTTCAATTTGGTTTTTTAAATCCTGGTAATCAAAAATTTTAATATGAGGAAGAACTATAGGAGGGATAAATTCTGAAATAACTTCGGTTGCCTGGTCAGAGACTCTACCATTGATAATAATAAAGAGCGAAGAAATGTTTTTAAATTCACCTTTGGGATTTTTGTAAGGCTTACTTAAAGCCAAGTTTATTTGATTTCCAATTTCATTTCCTGGCAAAAAATCATTTTGACTAGCATTTTTATTCTTCACAATAATAGCAAACCACTTTTCAACTTCTAGCTCTTTATCCAATTTCGAAAAAACCAAATCTTTTCCAAACTCTCTATTTCCATGTGTAATTCGAACATTATCGAATCCCTTTTTTTGAAATAAAATTCTCAGGTCCTCAAATAACTCTGTTTCAGGACAGTTTTTCTGTATAAATTCTAATTTATCTTTTACGGATTTGAACTTTTTATTCTGTACTATTTCTTTGCTGCCCATCTTTTCTTTATTAAAGGTTATTTTATTTTTTTCATTAGTTCTAAATAAATTTGGTCGTTATGGTAATTTGAAAAAACAATTTTGAAATAGTAAATTTGGATTGATGCTGTTTCACAATTAGTCTTTCATTAAATTTTATTAAGTCCCACCCCCCTTACAAACACCTCCACAAATTCCCTCACCTTACCAATAATCCTTTCCCCAATTTCTCTAGCTTTTAAATCCTTGGACGGTTGTCCATGCACTAGAAGATCTCCTCGCGCAGGGGTTCGTGTTCGGTATAGATGTAAACCTTAGACAAGGTTGAAACTATGAATGTTAGGTGAACCATTGATCACTTGGTTAAAGCCTTTAGAATTCGTTCTTCGTTGATCACAATATCTCTAAAGAGCACATACGGGAAAGAAGGGTATTTAGATTGTTTAAAAGAGTCGTAGATTTTCAACATTGTTGAAGCTGTTATTAACGAAAGATTCATTTCTGTATCCATCTCACAATCAGTAACAAAATCGTCACTAAATTCAGGAGCAATAAGTAATATTTTGACTATTCTTAAATCGTTATGTAATGCTAATTTCTGGTAAGATTTTAGTTGCCTGGAAACTGTACTGAATTTATTATAACCTTTTTCTTTACTGGTTTTACATTCCACAATGATGACCTCATTGTTTCCTAAGTTTATAAGAATATCGATCATATCCTTATTAGTATTTAGTTGCTTTTTTAGCTTGTCATCTACATTGAATCCAAGGCCGGAAAACAGCACTTTTGTTAGTTCTTCGAATTTAATTCCCAGTTCGCTTTCTTTAGTGGAGATACCATTCTCTTTAGGAGGTTTAAATTTCTGTAGCCCACATTTTCATAATTTTCCAGGTAAAGATTTTCCGTATCCTTGTAATGTTCCAGAATGTTTAAGATGTCATCTCCACGTTGTTTTATACCATTCTCTTTAATGAACTCAACCATATCAGGTTTTTGAATAAGGTCAAGAAGATCACGTGGCTTTATATTGTAATCCAAAAGGTAATCTGCCCTTAAAACATTCTCGTCCTGTAACTCAAACTGGTTTTTTATTTGATTGTTAAATTTTGGAAGGGTAATATTTAATTCGGTAAGCAGTCTCTCAAACCCGTCAAGAGATATACCTACCTTTTCATCATTTTCCACGTTTTCAAAATATTCTATTAAACTGAAAATTTTATCTTCAAGAGTACTACCTCTAAGATTTTTTATGTTTAAGCTATTCTCGCAAAGCTCATTTAAAGTTTTTTTCTTTTCGGTTAAGGTAGTTCCCTCCTTGTAAATATCATTGGTAAGCAGGCCGGAAAAAGAAATTCCTTCTTTTAATATCTCTTCTATTTTTTCAGAATAGCTCAACTTGCGATTAATATTATGCCTTTTTGCAATTTGATTTATTATAGGTTCCCTCAGCAATTTTAATGTTCTTCGGTAGAATTTGTTAGCAACCTCTTTTTCGCGAATTTTCCTTAAAAGCCGAACCATTTCATCGGCAACATAAATAGTACTGTCTTTTTTAGAATAAAAAATCACTCCTATATTCTTAAGGCTATTTATTACTTCCTGGATCTCGAACTTCTTAATTGGCAGTATTGAATAATTAATAAGCTTTACTTCTTCCTGAGATAGCTCCAGTTGCCGTGCCAGAGTTAGTATGATGGACAATTCATCGGAACTAATCTTAGCATCCCTATTATTTCCAATATCATTATTGTACGCAGTATGTAGACAGGACTTATAAATTTTATAATCTCTAATCCTGGCATCCCCTAATTCAGATTTTCCTTCTTTTAATTCAGATTCTAAATTTTTAATCCCATTCTTCAGATTTTTTATTTCCTTTTCGTAGAGCCGCGAAAACCAGTCCTGTCTCATGATGCAGTTGCCATCACGTATTATAATATCAATAAGAATATCTAATTGCGAAGAAGCCTCTTGAAATTCGCTATGAATGCATTCTGCAAACTCATCAGATATAAGAAGAAAAATTTTAGAAATATTCTGGTTATCTACAGATTTCAAACCTTTGTCTGTAGCACTCAATATTTTCTCAATTTCCTTGATATTTTTCGGTTGCTTTGAAATGATATTGTCTACAATTTTGATAAAAGAATTCTTTTCTAAAGAACCAAGTTTATCGAGAATCTTCTCTAATTTCATGGTGAAACAGCTTTAAATTAGGATTACAGGTTTAGGCCTTTTTTCTAATTCTGCAGGTAGGGTAGAGCAGATTCAAAAATTATGAGAAAGTAAATCTAAAAATTTTCTTAAAACTTTGACTAATGAATTGAAATTTTTAAAATTTCGTTTTTGGATTTATATCAATCTTCCCAGCCGCAAATGTCTTTTCCCAGTTTTTTAGCATCAGTAAGAGTTAATTTCTTTATCTGTGCTTTACATGCACTTAGTCCGCGGCAATTTTTATTAAAATGATATTTTTTACCGCCTTTACTGTCACATATAAAAACGTCCTGTACAGTAAATGGCACGTACACCGTAGCAGAAGTACTGAGGGCTGCTACGCAGAGAATTAGAAATAACTTTTTCATAATGGGGGGAAATTAGATTAGTGCTTTACTGGTTCAAAATTAAAGTTGAATTTTATTATCTAAAGTCCCAGGGAGCCACAGGATTTTTATCCTGCCATAATCCAATGTTTAATTTCCGAGCTTCCATTTCCAGAGCATCATAGGACATATCGTTACTATACTTTTTGAAATGCCAGGCGTATCCGAGTTTTACCATTTCTTTGTTCACATTCATCCCTTTCTCATTTATAACCTCCGCTATTAATCTTCCTCCCATATCAAATTCTCCATTAGTTATAATAGTTACAATTTGCCCAAAGCAGAGGTTGGAAATAACTATTTTGGCTTTATTTCCAAAAGCTTGTTTTCCTCTTTTCTCCGGAGCATCAATATGTTCCATGCGGATTCTTAGAGGGAGTTCGTGGTATAGGATATCAACTGTATCTCCATCAATAATACCAGTTACTTTTGCTTTAAAGAGAATTTTTCCTCCGGCTAAATCTGCATTTGCCGTTTGAGAACCTGTTTTTCCTACAACAGCGGAAGCTTCCGACTGATTGCAGGAAAAGGTAATTAGAACAAAGAACAGGAGGGGAAGTAAACCTTGCATTAATTAAGTTTTTAAAATAAAATCCTGGATGATCTTATCCATGTTAGAAGGAAGATCGGCATTTTTAATTTCATACCGGGCTACGCCCATTTGTTGGAACCAATCGCTCCAGAAATTTTTAATAATTTCTTCCTCGTAAACATTTTTTGTATCTGGATTAATACCTAAAACGAGAACTTCGAGATTGTCTAAATTTTGAGCCGCAGGTATAAAACCGAAGTTTTCATCTTCAAATTTTTGTTTCCAATTGGAAGAATTTAATTTGATGCTTCGAATATATTCTGGAGTTAAAAAACTGGTCTTATTTCCTTCGGTGATGCGTGTATCTTTATGGAACATATAACCATCTGTAAGTATAACAAGGATATTTCTATATCCTTCTTCAATGCTGTAGTCCTGTACTTTATTTTTAAAAAATTTCCAGGTATCAGAGCCAATGAATTTGTCATCTTGAATTGCCAGCTCATATATTTTTAAGGGTTCAGTTTTATAAGTTTCAGAAAATTCAGCTAATATTTCATTAGAGACATTCATTTTGGTCAACTTGTATTTTAAAGTTTCCGAAATTGAATTAATTTCTTTATTTAACGGTTCTGGTTCAAAAAAGAGCTGAATATTATCATTAATCTGCCTCACCTTTTTTGTTCCGAGGTGGGATTCAAAAGCATCAGAAACAGACTTTACATAAGCCACATCTCTTTGATAATATTCCATTGCAGGATTGGGGTATTTGTCGGGATTTATCCTGTCGGAAAGATCAAGAAGAATACTTATGTTTAGATTTGTGCTTGTTGTATTATCAGAAGGTATTTGAGCTACTTCTTCCTCCTGCGGTTGAGATACGGGTGTATCACTTTTGCAGGAAATGCCTAAAAGTAACAAAAGAATAAAGTATTTCGGTTTAATTTTATTACTGCTCATCTTTTAGTTTTTAGAATAAATTAGGTGTTGGTAATCAGAATCACTTAAATTCATCTTTGCCAGATATTCAATAGATGTTCTTTCACAATCTTCCAGTAAATTATTCTTTTGTTGTGTGGGTAAAGCAATTTCAGTATTTATTGCCTGAAACCATCCTTCTTTATATTGTGAGTGATAAAGAAGATATTCTTTAATTGGAAAAATGAAACCGTTTATTTTGGATTGAATCTCAGTAATTCTTCCCTGCACCTCTGTCATTTTATCTCTAAACCCATCCAGCTTTTCTTCAATTTCTTTACGTGTATGTTGTAAATTGAATATTTCCTCCTTTTTGTGTTTTATAAATACTTTTATTTTGTCAATATTCTCGTATTCCTTCATAATAAAGTCAAACACAAGCCCCCAGATTATGTATACCACAAAACCTGCAAAAATTATCATCCAGAATTCTGCTTCGGTTAAAGCTATTTCCAGGTCATAAGGAGGAGAATTTAATGTCTTATTAAAATCATATATTTTCTTCTCAATTTGATAAGCAAGAAGTGCATCAAATAAAAATGTTATTATTAGCAGACTTCCTAATTTTAAATAATTGAAAAACCCTTTTCCTTTCTGCATCATATGTATTACGTAACCCAGACCCATAAAAACAAAAGGAATGGTAACAACAAGTAAACCTTCCAGCCAGCTATCGTTAAATGCATTAGTAAAAGCATCTTTGTCGAAAATTGCCGCGGAGAGAACATCATCAGTAAATTCTTTAAAGAAAGCAGAATACGAAGCAGAAATATAAAAAACCAATAAGTATAAAGTGATTGGCAGGAGTACAAACAATCCTATATAAAATTGAGCCTTGGGCCTCTTATCTGCATCTACTCCATATTCCCCGGGATTATTTTTTACATCTACAATTTCCCTTTTTACTGTTTCAATTGCTTCTAAAATATCTGATTCCTTTTTTTCAAAAATCCCTAAGCTAGGTTTCTAATTTTCGCAGTTCAGTGCGCAATTTTTCTTGCTCTTCCCTGTAAGGTTGTTTAAGTCGTTCCTGTTCCGCCTGTTGGCGTCTACATTGATCTTCGAAACTTGCAAAGAGGTTCTGGAAACAGGCTTGTAAGACAATAGGTTTTCCCGAAGCTTTTGTGGAGGCAGCAAAACCGCTTTGATAATAGGTAATCCTTATCTGTTCCCGGTCTTCAATATTTTCCTCAAGTTCACCATTGCCAGTAGAATTATTATTTACTGAGTTTTTAATTGCGAATAAATTCCTAATTGATTCCATAAATCATCCGTTAAGTTTTTTAATAATTTCAGGTTTGGATACTCCTTTTTGAACACAGACCAGTAAATAATCAGCAAGTTCATTTACATTTTCATCCAAAAATTCAAATTTCCTACAGTATTTTCTCAGAGTATTTATTTCGTCTTCAGTTATAACATCATCGGCCAGTATCATGCAGGCGAGATCGTAGAGGTATTCGATTCTTGTAGTGATATCCTTTGGTATGCTGGTAGAATGATCGACGGGATTTAGAAGGAGTCGGTCCAGTTCGTCTTTAGGAACACCCCTGTCATCAGCAAATTGATATAATAATTTAAGTTCCAAAACATCAAATCTGTCATCGGATAAAGCCATTTGATACAATCTTAAAAAATGACTTTTTAATTCGGTAGGAATAAGAATTTTTTCCATTGGTTAGTGAATTTTAGTGAAGAAGAAAAAGCTGGAGATACAAAATGTTATGAAGAAAAGGAGGCTTAAAACGCAACCACCTTTTGAACTTTTGGAAAATGTTTTGCGATAGGTGGCACCAGGAACACCTAGTTCTTACAGAGTAGCCTTTGGAACTTATCGATCCCACTTTTGTCCTGATGCTTGGGGAGATACCCGATTTGCTTATGTTTAAACCGAGGCCTTTTCCTAAATTAATCCTCTTTTGAAATCTGAAGCCCATTTTGGTAGATTATTTACCAAACATAAGCACTCTGTAATTCAGATTGTTACGGTTTCCCGTAAAAGGAGGAAAAATTTTTGTGAATTGTTTAACAGAAATAAAAAGAAGGGGTTGTGTGAGTATTTAAACGGTTGATGTTGTTTATTACGAATTCTATTTCACGAAAAGCTTAACCGCAATT
This sequence comes from Antarcticibacterium sp. 1MA-6-2, assembly GCF_021535135.1. Taxonomy (NCBI): domain Bacteria; kingdom Pseudomonadati; phylum Bacteroidota; class Flavobacteriia; order Flavobacteriales; family Flavobacteriaceae; genus Antarcticibacterium; species Antarcticibacterium sp. 1MA-6-2. Next base: position 3,456,429 of record NZ_CP091036.1, read on the forward strand.
GTATAAAAAATTATTTCTGGAGTTATTGTAAGCTTTTTCCTCCTAGGTATGCCATCCTGATTGCAAATTAAATCGCATTTCCCATTAAAAAAATTCTGAATATACTCTTAGTCATTGGGTTTGTGTCTATGGGGTCTCAATTTGGGATGCTTTGGTTTTGATTCTGGTGTAACTCGTCTTCTTTTGTCAGGTGTACCGTCATCTTTCTTAGGTTTTGGTCCTGGTTTAATAGCTTTTATTGAAGTCATAATCCGGAATTAGACTGTGAAAAATTTATTTATATCTTATAAAAATACTCTTCTCAAGAACTATCCAGGTACCTTTTACCGTACCACTTAATACAAGAATTTTAATAGAATTATTCGAGTGAAAGAATTATTATTTAGCGAATATACTTTTCAATCATATATTCGGTAATGGGTCGCAAAGTTTTTCCGTTTTCGGGATGTATCCCCGGAGCAGTGAAAAATTCCAGTTTGTTATTGCTCTTATCGTACTAAATCCTGACTTCTCCATTCTCAAAAAAAGTGGTGGTATCTGTAACCTTTATTTTTTTAAAATTTTCATACAGATAAGGAATAAACTCCCGTTCCAGTTCGGCGCCGTTACAGGTAGTTCTAATATACTGGTCTTCTTTCCAAACCATACATGTTTTTTCTCCACTTGTATAACCTATAAAAGCAGAAATTCCAATAATGGGAATAAATAACAGAGCTGCAAAAAGAGATTTTCTGGGAACGTAAAATTTTGGTTTAGCCATATTCCTCTTTCCTCCTTCAGGATTTCCTGAATGTTCTACAACAAAACTTTCATAATTATTATAACCCAAAAATTGAGCAAGAAAATCTTTAGTTTCCTTACCGGGGGTAGATTCCCTCTTGTAATATCGAATCAAGGATTTAGCAGAGATAGGGTATTTAAATTCCGTTAAAATATATTCTGAAATATATTCAGCTCTGCCATTCGCCGAATCCTTACCTGTTTCTTTTTCGGCTTTTTCAAATGCTATTTCTAAAAGTTGGTCAGTCATTTGGATGAAAATCAGCTGTATAAAAGTAAGAAAACTTCTCTTGTTTCCTTACGGAAAACCACAAAGACATTTTTGTCCAGGAATTGTCCAACTATTGTCCTGTCTGTGTCCAACAGGTCCTGCCTTTTCCTTCTTTAATTTGATCTGTGATTGAGAGTAACCTTCGGAATTGCAAATCGGGAGCACGCGCACCTCTTTTTCATAAATATGATTGGTACGGCCGATAGGGCCACCGGGAAGTAGTTCTTTTCTGCCGTACCGAATCATTACTTCCCATCATACCCGCCTTCGCGGCATTCAAGATTTACCTGTAAAAAATTCTGGTTTTCAACCAGCAGGAAATCAATTGTCAAATTTTTCAAAAAGATAATAATGAAAAAAGTAAGCTTAATAGTATTGATTCTGTTAGGGAATTTATCTCTTATCTCTTGCACAGGAGAGAGTTTAGCAGAAATAATGAATTCCCCTAACCTCTCTTCAACTGATGGTGAAAAAGAACAGGTAGAACCCAAAGAACAACCACCGGAAGAAGAACCATAACATGAATAATTGAACTTAAAGCCGCTGTTTTAGCGGCTTTTTTCATTAGTTTATTTTCTCTCGAAATAATCCTCCAGCTTTTTTTCCAATAAGGGTAAATGAACTGAAGAAACAAATTATAACAGAGAACATTACATTGAGAGGTCCTGAGGAACAAGTTACCTTGTATGGAAAGCATTCTGGGTTTGGCAATAGAACAGTATCTGAATTCCTGGCAATTTTAAATTAATTTTTTTTCCTTTTGCCTCCAATGTTAGGGTTTTCACTTTATATTAATGAGCCAAAAAAGAAGCAAATGGATTTACAACTTAAGCACAAATTATTTTTGATCTGTGGTGCCTCCAGCGGATTTGGGAGAGCGATAGCGGAAAGTTTGTTACAGGAAGGGGCTCATGTTTTTGCTGTGGCGCGAAGGGAAGAAAAACTAAAGGCTTTACAGCAGGAATTTCCGGAGCAGGTGGAAATCTTTGTCGGCGATCTAACAAAAGATGCGGTTATTTCTGAATTGGAGAAACGGCTTGAGAAAAAGCAACTGCACGGAATGCTGCTGAATGCTTAGGTGGTCCGCCAAGCCCTGGCGGCGCTGGAAACCAATATACAGCAATGGGATAAGGCTTACTAGGTCAGTCTTGCGTTGGAAAGTGGAACTGGTGCTACGCCTGCTTCCTATTTTTCAGAAACAACAGTACGGCAGAATCTTGTTTCTGGAGAGCCAGTCGGTAAAACAGCCTATTCCTTCTTTGGTGCTCAGCAATTCTTTTCGCGCGGGTGTCGTGGGATTTGCCAAGACCCTGGCGCTGGAAATTGCCAAAATGGGAATCACCGTGAACGTTCTGGCCCCGGGTTCTCATGAAACTCCGGCAATAGAACGGGTGATTCAAAAAAGAAGTGAGGATAGTGGGAAGTCGCAGGAGGAAATGCGCAGGAAACTGGCCGAAGATATTCCCGTGGGAAGAATGGGAAAAGCTGAAGAATTTGCCTCTCTGGCCACCTGGTTGCTCTCACCGCTCTCAGGGTACGTCACTTAGCCAAACTCTTAGTCACGACGGGGGAAATATAAAAGGATTATTTGGGTAGGTTCAAGGTTCAAGGTTCAAAGTTCAAAGTTCAAGGTTCAAGATATTTAAAAGCCTAAATCCCCTCAAAGAAGTAAATACTCTAAGAATGCTTAATCAGGTTGGAAACATATATAATGGCTAAGCAGCAGATTGTATTTGATCTGGCCAGAAATATAGATTTTCAGTCCAGAATGGTTATGACTTCAAATGAAAAAGCAGTTGGAGGAAGAACCAGCGGATTAATAGGTCCGGGGGAAACGGTAACCTGGTATGGGAAGCATCTTGGGGTATGGCAACATCTAACTACCAAAATAACAGATTTTGATGAGCCACATTTTTTTGCAGATGAAATGGTAAAAAAAGGTTTAAGGTTTAAGGTTTCAAGTTTCAGGTTGGAGCTCGCCTGATTAAGGTTGCCTATTCAATAAAACTTACAACTTACAACTTACAACCTACAACCTACAACCTATAACCAACAACTCTCCACTCTCCACTTCACCCGATCACCCCAAAAGTTATGGCATAATGGTTGATTTGCTGCTAATTCATAATTCTCTAATTCGGCAGCCCCTCTTTATGAAAAAATATCAAAGGTTTCCCCTCTTCAATTTTAGTTTAACTTGTGCTCCAAAATTTAAACTTTATAAATCCTCCCCCCGGAATTCTTGCCCTGGTGCTAATTTTTTCACTCCTTCTTGGGAGCTGTGCTGCAAATAGAAATATTGCAGAGGAAAAGGTTACTGTAGGCGGTAATAAAATCATTCCGATAAATATTCTCGAGGAAGTTAAAATTGCCCTCTCACATTACCCTGAACTTGAGGATGTGAAAATCGAGTTCAGATATAAGAACAAGATGAAGAATTCTTTTATGCAGGCACAGCCAAAAGTTGCGGACCTGTTCAAAGGAAAAAAAGAGCGTAGCTATAATGTTTATATGAGCAGTAAGTTCCTCATCAAAGACGCAGAATTTGCTATGGCCGATGCACCTTCTGAAGTACTTATAGGCTGGCTGGGGCACGAACTGGGTCATATTATGGACTACCGCGAAAAATCAACTGCAGAGCTGCTGAAATTCGGAGCCCGGTATTCCTCTTCAGAAAAATTCATTAAAAAAGCAGAACGCACAGCCGATACTTACGCAATCAACCACAGGATGGGCAATTATATTTTTGCAACAAAAGATTTCATCCTCAATCACTCGCAGTTAACAGATTCATATAAAAAAAGAAAGGCCCGTCTATACCTCTCTCCACAAGACATCCTTGTGATGGTAAATGCCCTGGAAGAAATTGCGGAAGAGGTTGATTAAAGGGTTCAAGGTTCAAAGTTTAAAGTTCGAAGTTCAAGGATTCAGGGACAGGGTTTCAAGTTCAAGGTTCAAAGAATAGGGTTTTGGTTTCAAGTTTCTGGAGTGGATATGCTTTAATAAAGTAGACTTTCTGGAACTAACCATCAACCAACAACCTACAACCTATAACCTATAACCTATAACCTATAACCTACAACCTACAACTTTCCACTCTCCACTCTCCACTTTGATCGCTAGCCCAGGATCTGTTTCTGTTTATTATAAAAAGCATCCGTCTGCAGTTGCATGAGCTCGCGGGCTTTTTTTCGCTTGTAGTCGTAGAGTTCCTGCTCCTCGGCAATGTCTGCATATACCCGATTGTTCACACTAAGCATCGGTTTTAAGGATGAGTTCCCGCTGCTGAATTTGTTGTGAGACCCAGGTTTGAAGTGCGTTTTCCTCTTCTTCCAGTTTCAGGTCGTAGGCTCCTTTCGGCGATAGCAGCTTGGCAATAATAGGGGAGGTCTCAATTGCCAGGAACAAGAGCATAATAAACAAAGGTGGCAGGAACGGCAGTTTGTTTAAAGCATTTATTCGCGCCATAAGTCCGTCAAAGCCATCAATAACAGGCTGCGACTCATTTACTTTGGCCTCATAATCTTTGTTTAAGGAATCGATCTTCCCCTGGGCAACTTCGATTTTACCAGCATTTGTTTCCTTTAATTCCTGAAGAGCCAGCAATTCTGCATCATGCTTTTCCCTTTTTTCAGCATATACCGGGCCTTTGCCTAATTTTTTGGTTCCGGCTGTACCTTCGGCTTCTGTGATATAGGTGTTGTAGAGGGCGTTTACCTCCGCTTCCTTAGCAGACACTTCTTCCTTTAAGGATGCTATTTCCGCATTAAGAGCGGATATCTCCGGAGTAAACTGGGTGGCGATCTGCTCCTGGTTTGCGAGGGTCATATCATTTTTTTGTTCCAGCAAGACCTGGTTGATCTCTTTCTCAAAAATTTTAAGCTCCAGCGGTTTGGCGATCACAATTGCTATGATTACTGCCAGAATAATACGCGGGGTGGCCTGAAGAAACTCACTCCTGAAGTTGTTTTTCTTTTTGATCGTTGAGACGATAAAACGGTCCAGATTAAAAATAAGGAGACCCCAGATCAAACCGAAGAAAACTGCGGTAAGATAATTGTCAAATACCGTGTAAAGCGCATAAGAAGAAGCGATAAATGCCATGACGGCCGTAAAGAAAACAGTGGCGCCTATGCCTGCATATTTTGTTTGTTCGCCGGGAGAACAGGAGTCAAGTATCTTAGTGTCTGCCCCGGAGCAGAAGATAAAAAAGCGTTTGAACATGATGTTTGTTTGATTGATGAAACTTTATAACGCTGATTTTCAAGATTTCTTACGCGGATCGAAGTTAAAAGTTAGAAGTTAAAAAGTTAGAGGTTAGAAGTTAGAAGTTAAAAAGTTAAAAAGGAAAGGGGAGCGGCTTTCAACGTAAAATTCCGGGGACCAAATTTTATTAGAAAATATTAAAACAGCAAACTACAAACTTACCCCCACCCCAATATTAAGATTGGAAGTATATTCCCGGGTGTTTAGCGGAGTTTGACTGTCAAAATAATAATTGTAAAGCGTGAAAACTTTGAACCAGCCGGAGAGAGGAATGTCGAGGCGGAATTGCTCCAGGATCCTGTAATCGTTCAAATCCCTGTAAAGCGGCTGATAATAAACCGTGTTGGCAACAGAAAATTTCTGGGATTTGGCAGTATAATTTAATGTAAGGTAGGTGCTGTTGCGGTGGTTATAATTGGTAGTTCCTGCCCGGTCACTATATTCGACTTCATACATATAACTGTTGCTTAAGCATAACCGCTAAAACGTCTCCTGTCTATCCACTTTACCCGAAGTCCGGCACCTACCAAGTTGCGCTGTTCCACGACCAAAAGTTGGTTGTACTGGCCCTGGATAAAACTCTCGAATCTCAATAACTCTAATCCTTCAAATTTATAATTAAATCGGCCGTGCAGAAACCATGCATTCTGTAGATTTTCTTCTCCGGAATCTATAAGCCTGTAATTCCCCACGAAAAAATAAAGCTTCCTCAGGTCTTTTGATTTCAGCTGCGTACTTAGGGCAGCATCTATCTGGTTTACCTGGTTGCCGTCATTATTGGTGTGGTTAAAAGAAAAATCGGCGTTTAGTGCAAACCTCACCGAATCTGTCTGCATACGTTTCGATTCAATATTCACGAGTTGCGCAGTGAGGAGAGCAGGGATGAGGCTAAAAATGCTTAGGAGAAGGAATCTTATCATTTGCCAAAAGTAAAAAAAGCCCCTCAACACACAAAAGGGAGTTTGAAAGTTTGGAGTTTGTGTAGGTTGTATGTTGTAGGTTGGAGGAAAGTGGAAAGTGGAGAGTGGAAGGAGGATAGTCTGGGCGCGGGAGAAGTTTGTAAATTGGAAACAGTGGAAAGAGGAAAATCTGGGCGTTGGAAGTTATGTTGTGTAACTAACTAATATACTTAATATTATTCCACTGAGATTCTAATCTTTTTCAATTAACTTTCATAAAAATATAAATTTGCTATGCTAAATCAGCAGCCACCGGAGCAGTCTACGAAAAATGAAACCATTCTCCATTCCGGTGGAAAGAGATTATTTTTTAGTAAAGAATATATTGGTGAGTTTGTCTATGGTGGCATAGATGGCGCTATCACAACATTTGCTGTTGTGGTAAGTGCCGAAGGTGCAAGCCTTGGAATTTCGGTAGTTATCATACTGGGACTGGCTAATTTAATTGCAGATGGCTTTTCCATGTCTGTAGGTAATTTTATTTCTACCAAAACTGAAAAAGATAATTTTGATAAACACAGGCGGGTAGAATACTGGGAGATTGAAAACCTAAGGGAAAAGGAGGTGCAGGAAGTAAGGGAGATCTATAGTGCGAAGGGGTTTAGCGGAGAATTGCTGGAACAGGTAGTAGAGGTTATAACAGCCAACAAGGAGGTTTGGGTAGACACTATGATGAAAGAAGAACTCGAGATGGTGAGAGGTGAAAAAACCCCTTATAAAACTGCGGGAGTAACTTTTGTAAGTTTTATATTGGTGGGAGCTGTTCCCCTGCTTTCCTATGTGTTCATGAGTAATGATATCTCAACGCTGGACTCCCAACTTTTTCTTTACTCCTGTATTTTAACTGCAATTGCATTATCAATTGTAGGAGCTCTTAAAAGTTTGGTAACCGAAAAAAATGTACTAATTGGAATCCTGGAAACATTATTGTTAGGCGGAATTGCAGCACTACTGGCTTACTACGTAGGGGATGTACTGGAAAAAATGTTTTTGTAGTTTCAGTAACTGGCACAGAAATTAACCGGAAGGACCTAAAGATAAATGCATTTGTACAGAAGAACTTTCGGCTTCAAACTTCCAACTTCGATCTTCGATCTTCCAACTTCCCGCTTTTCTAACTTCGTACTTCCGACTTCCGACTTCCAACTTCCCGCATTTTTTAACTTCGTACTTTTAACTTCTAACTTCGTCCTTCGTACTTCAATTTTACTGGTAGATCCTTACGTAATCTATTTCAAAAGTTCCTTCGGAAAAGTCTGCCGGAACGTCACCGCCAAGGTTTCCGCCTATTGCAATATTCAACAATAAATAATGCGGATGATCGTAAGGCTTGTCGGCTGAGTTGGGTAATTCATAGACCAGTTCGTCATCCACGAAGGTTTTAATGCTGCTTGCCGTCCACTCCATGGCATAGACATGAAACTCTTCGGCTGTATTTTCAACCTGTAGTGTACCTCCCATGTTCTTGTATTCTCCGGTATTTCTGTCTCCCCAATGGAAGTGGGAGATGGTTTCATTTTTATTCCATCCTGTTTGTTCCAGGATATCAATCTCACCACAGCCAGGCCATTGTCCGCTGCCATACTGGCCCTGAAAAACACTTCCGGTTTCGTTGCAATTTGCGCCCAGGGTCCAGATCGCTTAGCCAGGTACCCGCTGCTGCAGGAAGTTTGGCCCGTACTTCAACGCGGCCAAAAGTAAATGCAAATTTCGAATTCAGGCGGGCCGAGGTGTAGGATTTCGTGGAGGCACCATAGGTATATTGCTCTTTTTGGGCTTTAATTTTTAAAGTACCGTCGCTCACATAAGAATTTTCAGGCCGGGCGGTGTAATGTTGTAATTCGTCATTGTGCCAGCTGCCATTGTTGGGCGGAATAACCTGATGATGCCATTTTTCTCCATCGGGATTTCCTTCCTCCTCAAACTCATCAGAAAAAACAAGGTTCGTGAATTTTTCATCAGACTTAAAAATGGTGAAATTCACCGTTTTGTTTATAAATTCTCCTGATTCAGAATAAGCCCAGGCTACAACACTGGTTGCATGTGTTCCCTCTCGTGGAAAAGTGTATTCTATAGTCCCAGAAGTACTTTCCTGAACTGCAGCATTGTCAAAACGGAAGGCGTATCTCACAGCATTGTCGGCCGTAGCGGTTACCTTAACCACTCCTGAACCATCTCCTTCTGGCTGTTGCTCTGTAGCACCAACTATGTTTACCTCTACCTGTAAGTTGGAAACGGCTGTAGTAAATTCTGAATCTCCGGAACTACAGGAGTTTGCAAGAAATAGCAGAAAAAAAGTCAAAGATAGGTAGCTCATAGGTTTTAAATTGTAAAAGGGATTATTCCTTATCATGTTCATAGTTCATTAGTTGAGCATTTATTCCTGATGATAATTATTCAGATATTCCGTGTTCAGGATTATTTACTGAAAAATACATTATCAATAAAGATTGTCGCACTTCCTGAGGGTTGTGCGGAATAGATCAATTGCGCAATATTTGCTCTTGTGGTCAATCCTGAAAAGTCTGAAAGCGGACGTTTTATAGAGATCCAGGTATTTTTTTCAGGATTGCTTATTGTTATTTCATGTTCCACATCATCACCGCCCTGAAAGCCACCATCTGCTCCAAAATCCACGAGTTTAATCCTGATCTCTGTAGCATCTGCAGTCCACACATCGGTATGAAAGAACTCCATTTCTGATGCATCTATCTGGTTAGCCACAGTTTCAACTCCCACATAGTTCAGGTCGCTGTACTTTTTCACTGCATTTCCGTCTATCGAAATATCTTCCAGTGTCCCTGCAGACCAGCAAGTTCTCCAGGTATCTACTGTTACATTTGAATATGCATTACTGAACAGAGAAATTACATCTCCCTCATCAATGTTGGGAGTGGGTGCTGCAGCTTCCGGTTCAGTTGCCGCAGTTGATTCCCTGTAAAAATAAACATTATCTACAAAGATAGTTGCGTTACCTGCAGGTTGTGCCGCGTAAATTATTTGTGCAATATTTGCCCTGCTGGTTAAGCAAGGTAAAGTCTGAAAGCGCAAGGTCTAAAGATACCCAGCTATTCCTTTGGGGGTTTGCTATGGTAATTTCATGTTCCACATCGTCACCACCTTCAAATGCGCCATCTGCTCCAAAATCCACTAGTTTAATCCTGATCTCAGTAGCATCGGCCGTCCACACATCGGTATGGAAGTATTCCATTTCTGAAGCATTAATTTGAGTTCCTACGGTTTCAACTCCTACGAAATTAAGTCCGCTGTATTTTTTCACCGCATTTCCATTAATAGAGATATCTTCTAAAGTTGCTGAAGACCACCCTGTTCTCCATGTATCTACTGTTACATCGGTATAAGCATCGCTGAACAGGGAGATAACATCTGATTCCGCACGGGTAGGTGCCGGAGCTGCAGATACCGGTTCAGTGGATATGCCTGAGCTGTTATAGAAATATACATTGTCTACATAAGTAGTGTTTTCCCCGGAAGGACTTGCAACAAAGAGCAATTGTGCAATGTTTTCTTTTGTGGTAAGCCCGGTAAAATCTGCAAGCGGAATATCAATCGCAAACCATTCCTTTTGTGTTGGATTGGCAATTACGATCTCGTGTTCCACATCATCCCCACCTTCAAAAGCAGCATCGGCTCCAAAATCAACCAGTTTGATCTTAAACTCTGTAGCATTTGCAGTCCAGATATCTACATGGAGATGAGTCATTGCAGTAACATCAATCTGGGATGCAACGGTCTCAATTCCAACAAAGTTTAAATCACTGTATTTTTTTACATTATTCCCGTCTATCGTAATTTCTTCCAGGCTTGCATTAGACCATTCTGTTCTCCAGGTATCTACAGTTACATTGGTGTAAACGTCACTGAACAAAGATATTACCTTATCTTCAGCAACAGTAGGATCGGGGCTTGGTTCAGTTGGCTCTGAATCATCACCGGGCTCCTCAGTAGCACCACCTTCAGCCAGAATTATGTCATCAAAATAATGTACTGTTGTGCCACCCTTGTCTCCGTTAAAATTGAAGAACAGTACCATTCTGTCGAACTTATCGGTATCACTTGGAGAAAAGGCAAATGATATCTCTTCCCACTCTTCAGCCTTGGTTGTGGTCATAGTAACTTCTTTCGAGACGGAACCATCAGAACTGTCTTCCAGTTTCAGGTTTACATTTTGGCCTGCAGCCGGGGAATAGACTTTTATTTTAATGGTTTGTTTTTCTGAAAAATCTACTTTTCCGGAGAGATCAAAGAAAAATCCGGCCCAGCCTTCCACACCTGCCGTTTGGGTAACTTTCATTACTTTATCTGAAGTATTTATGCCTTCCTTATCGGGATTATCAGCTTAGCTCAATGGTTAAGGAACCCGCAGCTTCTCCAAAGAAGGTGGTTTCAGGTGCACCGCATTCAAAGTTTATCACTCCCTCTGCAAGATTGGGGATTATTACTTCAAATTCACAACCTTCTACTAGTTCCGGCTCCACATAAGCAGATGGAGGAGGAATATCATCTTCCGCCTCGCAGGAAATCATTAAGCCGATTGCCATAAATACGAGAAGCAGCCTTAGAGGTAAATTAAAACTCTGTAGGTGTTGGTTTATACTATTCCGTTTCATTTCGTGGTTTTTTAGTTACCTTATTTTTTCAACTCTTAGTTATAGCCCTCGTTCTGCGGATAGTTGGGTCCAAGAAGGTCAATTTGCTGCTGGGGGATAGGCCAGTTTTTCATGTATTCCCTCAGGATGTTCTTAGGATTTCCTTCAGGGTAGGATTCGTTGAGGTTATCATTGTTCATATGATCCAGCAGGAAGGTGTATAGTTCTACAGTACGTTTTAGGGTATACCAGCGTTGGCCTTCAAATGCCAGTTCTCTTGCGCCTTCATCGAGGATTTCCTGCAGGTCTATTTCCGTAACAGGATCGGTATTTGCTCTTGTTCTTACGGCATTCAGGTATTCCAGTGCCTTTGCATTATTGCCCAGCATCATGTGGGCTTCAGCACCAATGAGATAGGTCTCGGCAAGTCGATAGATCATAATGTTCTTAAAATGATTTCTGTCCGTAGGCTCTACGGTTTCATCAAAGAATTTTAAAACACCCGGATTCTGCCTGCGGTAATACAGCATAAACTCATTTTGGTTGGTTTCACTGTTTGTGTATAGGTCCAGGGGTTCTCCTATCTCCTTGCCGGGGGGAAGACCACTCTCGTCATTGTATTTGTATTCAAAAATGTAATAAGTATTGTCTCTCCTGGTATCATTGGGATCTTCCTTAAGAAGATCTATAAGGTACTGATTCAGGGAAATAAATCCTGCTCCGGCCCCGCCATTTTCAACAGATTGTACCAAACCGGGAGCATCAGCATAAGAAGATACCATATTCCAGTTCAATATGTGCGGGCTACCACCACCTATGGTTTGAAACTCAAAATTCACTGCAAATAAGGTTTCTGAATGGTTGAGGTCTCCCGCAAAAACTTCAGCAGTAGTTTCGGTTAAACTGTGAGCACCGCTATTAATAACAGCATCAGCCTGTTCGGCGGCCTCACTGTAATCTTCTTCCCAAAGTGCAACCATAGCACGTAAATGTCTTGCGGCACCCTGGCTCCATCTTCCAAATTGCTCGGGATTGTAGCTTAGGTGTTCAATAGCAAAATCAAGATCTGAATGCAACAGAGCAAAGATCTCTTCTTCAGAAGATGCATCCTGAGGCACATCAAAAGCATTTTCAGGGGTTGTGGGTTCTGTGGTAATGAAAATATTATTGAAAAGGCGGTACAAAATAAAATAGGAATTCGCCCGCATAGTCTTTGCTTCTGCCAGGATCTGATTTCTTCTGTCCTCATCAACATCAGTTAAATTTTCAGCTCCGCGGATAATAGCATTTGCACGATCTATAATTCGGTAATAATACACCCAGTAGGCGTTGAGACCTTCCGAAGTACCATAGTCACCTAAACTTGCTCCCCATAAGAGTCTGCTGTAAAGGGAAACTTCTCCTGTTATTCCCGCACCAAGATCACTCTTGGCCTGTAAGATCAACGGAATGGTGCCGTTTAGTCTGTTGTCTTCGTAGATCGTCCTGTTAAGAGCATAAAGCCCTACAACTGCAGATTCCAGACCTTCAGGAGAGGAGTAAAGGAATTCAACAGAGGTATCTGACAATAATTTATCTTCCAAAAAGTCCTTTTCGCAAGACGTTGTCAACAGCACTGCAACAAGAATTAGAAAGAATCTTTTCGATAACAAATAAGCATTTATAATTTTCATCTTTTGCTATTTATTTAGTTTTATCTGGTCTAATTTTATATCCCTTTAAAATGAGAGGGAAATTAAATTAGTCGCTTAAAATATAATATTGGTTCCTATAGTGATATTTCTGGTTTCCGGGAACGAGGTGGCGCCATTGCTTAATGGGTCCTGTTCCGGGCTATAGGATTTAAAATCTGTAAATGTCAACAGGTTGGTTCCTGTAGCATAAATCTTCACGTTTTGGATTCCGGCCTGCGAAAAGGCTTTGTTCGGAATAGTATAGCCAAAAGTCAGGGTCCTCAAACGAATGTAGGAAGCATCACGTACTGCAAAAGGGAAGAGGTGCAGGTGAGTATCCGGTTTTGGTCTTGGATAATCAGCAGATGGGAATTCCGGAGTATAGTACTTGGTTCTTATCCCATTAATTGCTCCTTTCCAAAGTTCCCCGTTAGCAAGAACAGTGTTTAAGCGTGTTGCTCCCTGCACGAAATATACATCGGCAAAAAGTTCGAAATTTTTATAGTGGAGGGTGTTGGTAACAGAGCCATACCAATCGGGATCTGTCCTTATGAATACATTATCCCTGTTATCAATTTGGCCATTCCCATCCTGATCGATCACCCGAACATCTCCCGGTTGCGCTAAAGGATTTCCTGATCCTGCAATGTCATCTCCTACCTGGTAGATCCCGTCATACTTCGGCAGCCAGATATTGTTGATGGATTGTCCAATAGAAAGCCTTCTTCCGGAACTGTCTGTAATATCTATAGGATTTCCGTCATCATCCGTTTCGCTAAGGGAAATAACCTCGTTTTTATTAGTTGAAAAAATCAGCCCCATAGTCCATCTAAGATCTGCCGTCCTGATGAAGTTAGTATTTAAAGAAGCTTCAAGACCCTGGTTCTGTAATTCCCCCACATTAAAACGGATTACGTTAAAACCTGTAGTTCCCGCGATCGCTCTGTCTAACAAAAGATCTGTGGTGTTGGCTTTATAGTATTCCACGGTACCTTCAAAAAAGTTTTTAAATAATCTAAAATCGACTCCCGCATTAAAGGTGGTGGTAGTCTCCCATTTTAGATTCGGGTTTGGCAAACGAGAGGAAGCCGTTGCTCCACCCACCGTCTGACCATTAAAAACATAAGGACGATCATCTGCAACCCCAAGAGATTCCAAAGAATTGATCCCCTGGTTTCCTGTAGCTCCATAACTTAAACGGAGTTTCAGTTCGTTGATGTTCTCTGAGTTTTGCAGAAATGGTTCTTCGTGAATTTTCCACGCAGCAGAAACAGCCGGGAAATATCCCCATTTATTATTGGCTGCAAAAACAGAAGCTCCGTCTGCCCGTGCAGTGGCTTCCAGAAGATATCTGTTCAAATACCCGTAACGCACCCTGCCCAGAAAGGATAGTAGCCTTCTTTCTGAAACATTTCTAACATTCCCAAGGAGGGTAGTGGCATCGCCATTGTAACCCAGGGCATTGTTAGTGAATCCTGATTTATCAAGTTGGGTATATTCATTGTCCTGTTCGTCAAAGGCCTGCACTCCTGTAAAGTCGAGGCTATGATTTTCACCAATCTCAGGATTATAGGTTATTATGTTTTCAATAAGCACCTGTTTAAATAATGAATTCGCGAGCACGCCAATTCCGCCTATTCCTTCATCCCCCGCAGAGTGGAGGGAGGAGCGATAAATACCTCTGTTGGTGTTCCTGTTTCTAAGGAAAGTATTCAGGGTATAGCTTAAAGACGGAGTAAAGGCATAGGTGAGGTTTAGATTAACATCGGTGAGATTTGTCTTGCTTTCATCTACAGATTCTCTTTGGTCCCATAACGGATTTACTGCCGTTATAGAATTCCCAAGGTAGAACTTTACCAGTTCGTTGTTTTCATCAAAAGGTCTTGCCAGGGGCGTTATGGTAGTAAAGTTTAATCCTCCTGTTTCCTGGTCCTGATTAGAGTTTTGATAATTTATAATACCTCTGAAGGTTAGTTTATCGGTTAATTGCTGCTCCAGGTTCAATTTAAAAGTTCCTCTCTCAAAAGCGGAGCCGGGGATAATACCATCCTGGGTAAAATAATTTACACTTGAAAATATCTTGGTTTTCTCTGTTCCTGTTGAAAAGCTAAGGGAATGCGACTGAATTACCGCGTCTCTTAACACCAGGTCTTCCCAGTTTACAAATTCGCCATTTTCAATGGCTTCCAATTCAAAAGGGCTAAATATGTTCTGATCCCTAAGGTAATCGCCTGTGAACCTGTTCCTGTTTGCTTCTCTTCTTAGATCTATAAATTGTGAGCCGTCATACAGATTGAAATTCTTGGTCAGGGACTGGATGGTGGTATACCCATGGTAATTTATTGTGGATTTACCTTCAATACCTCTTTTAGTAGTTACAAGAATTACCCCGTTTGATGCTCTTGAACCGTAAATAGCGGTTGAAGCAGCATCTTTAAGAATTTCTATACTCGCAATATCATCGGGTGCAACATCATTTAAACTGTCAAATGGTACCCCATCAACTATAATTAGAGGAGAGTTACCGTTGGGTGCAACAGAAACATTTCCTCTTATTACAATATTTGATCCTCCACCGGGTCTCGCACTTCCAAGGTTTACCTGCACACCTGCAGCTCTTCCTCTAAGCATCTCAGAAACATTGGTGGTGGGAATAGAGGTGGCCTCATCAACTTCGACGCTACTCACAGAACCTACCACATTGCTTTTTCGTTGGGTACCGTAACCTACAACGACGACTTCATCAAGGGATTGGGTGTCTTCCTCCAGGTTTGCGCTAACGATATCCTTTTCGCCAACAGCTACTTCAATAGATTTATATCCGAAGTAACTAAACACCAGGATATCATCTTCAGTAACATTAGATAAGCTGTAGTTTCCGTCAAAATCGGTGACAGTGCCGTTAGTAGTTCCTTTTACCAAAACAGTGGCCCCGGGAATGGGTCCCATATTGTCAGATACCGTTCCGGTGATTGTTCTGTTTTGTGAAAATCCGTAAGCTGTAAAAAGGAGAAAAATAATTGTTATGATACCACATCTCATTTCAGTGAATTTTGGTTGTTCTCAAACATAGAGACATTTAAAAGGGTTTAGGGAAAAAGCAGCCTCTATAAAAAACCTACAATTAATAATTTGAGGTGGATATATTAATGATTTCTTAAAAAAGCCCTCTGAAATATGAGGCTTCCGAAAAGATCTTCTGTTGAAGGACCTTGAGTATCAGGAGGAGTTAATATGTTAAAAAACAATACCTGTAGAGGTGTTGTAGAGGTGATTCAGAAAGTTGTAGAGTGGTAAAGTCATAGAAAGTGAGAATTATCTAGAAATTTAAAATGTAATCCATTAAATTGTCTTCGTGAGAGAGGTTGAGTTTTTGCCTTAACCTGTACCTTTTCATTTCCACACTCTTTGCAGAAATATTTAAAAGAGGTGCGATCTCTTTGGAGGAAAGATTTAAGCGGAGATAAGCACACAGTTTAAGGTCGTTGTGAGTTAAATTTTCGTGGTTCGCCTTGATGCGCAATAAGAAATCCTTGTCAGCATTATTAAAAGCTACTTCAAAAAATTTCCAGTCTTCCTCGCTGTTGAGGTTCTGGTCTATTTTGCGAATCACTGTACTCACCGCTTTTTCTTTTTCATTAACCGAATTGAGCTGGGATTTAATTGCTGAGAGAAATTCATTCTTTTTTACAATACTCATAGTAGAAATGGCCAATTCCCTGTTTTTACTTTCAATTTCGTTCCTTAGATTTATATTTAAGATCTTCGAGATTTTAGCCTGTTCTTCCAATCTCCTTTGTTCCAGTACCTTTTCATTTTCTGCGATAAGGAGATCGTGCTTTCTTCTGTAATATTTTTTATAAGATTTATGTACTGAAAAGATTATCAATAATAAGCCCAGACTATACAATACTATGGCCAAATTTGAGGCGTACCAGGGGCGGGCGATGCTAAATTTATAACTTGCCAGGTTGTTTGAGAGTTGATTTCCTACCATTGCCCTAACGCTGAATTCGTAGTCACCATAATTCAGGTTTTTGTAGGTTGCTTCAGGAATGTAAGACCATTCATTCCAGTCCTCATCGAGCCCCTCCAACTTATACTGATATTTAACTTCTATATACTTATCAAATTCCGGAACGCTAAATTCAAATCCCAGGTTGTTATTCCTGTAATCATAATTTCCTTCAGTATTTAAATAAGTATTAGAGGTATTCTCATAATCGCCATTATAAACAGCATTAATCTCAATTTGGTACTCCTGAGGGTCGATCTTATCCAGGTCAAGGCTTACGTAACCATTTGAGATCCCAATCAAATAGAGATTTGGTCCTATATAAGTTATATTTTCAAATCCGGCCACCCCGAGGTTAGTAATAAAGTTTCCGGCAGCCGGGATGTGAGCGGTAATGGCTTTTCCGGTTATGGTATTTTTGTCCAGATAACTTATCCCGTTTTCAGTAAAATACCAAAGCCTGGGTTCATTAGCATTAGTAATAATTCGGCTGATTGGTTTTTTATTTTCTTCGAAGATCAACTGGTTCAGGCTTTCTTCCTTCTGAAATTCTTTTCCCTCGTAATCAAGGTTATAAATGCCTTCGTGGGTTTTGTAGATCAAATCGCCATTGTACTCAAAAATATTTGAGCCATAACCCTGGCGGGCCGTGTTTTTTATTTTCCGTACTTCCTTTAAATCGGGGTCTAATTCTAAATAATATAGCCCCTGGTGTTCATGATTGACCACCATTTTAAGGGAATCCATCTCAAAAAAACGACTTGAGATTTCAAAGCCGTCTATGACATTTTTTAAAGACCAGTTCCCGGCCTTGTTTTCAAGGATACTCAATCCATTATAATTTCCCTGAATCACAAGGTCCTCTTTGAAGGGAATTTGCTTCACAACCCAGGTCCCCGGAAATGTGGAAACCAGCTGCGCCTGATCGTTGGAAATAACAAAGGTGCCGCTGTTATGGCCGCAAAAAACAGTATTATTTACCAACTGCAAACTCCAAACCTGGCCTTCGGTCCCTTTAATTAAACTGAATTTATCCTTGCTGTCATAAGCTTTAACGAACAGGCCCTGATTTGTCCCCAGGTATAAATGCCCGTTATGCTTAAGAGCTGCGTAAACTAAACCGAGATTTCCAACCCGATCTGTATATTCTTTAAATGGAGAATTTAAATTGATAATGCTTACACCATTGTCCAGACCTAACCATAAATTTTCATCTACATCCTCAAAAAGGGAAAGCACGGTATTATTATTTAATCCATTGGCTTGCTTAATGTTCTCAATGATTTCCCCTTCAGCAGACATATGGTATAAACCATCGGAAATGGTTCCCAGGGCAAAAGACCCGTCACTTAAACGAATTGCGGAATACATCTTTATTCCCCGCTCATTTATTGTTGAATTCCACAGCTCAAATTTTCCCGAACTATAAGAATAAAAAATCCCGTCATATGTGATCATCAGGAGGTTGTTCCCGGTATCAAAAATATTAATAATACTACTATTTTTAATCTCTCCGGCATCGCTGACTAATACCGCTTTTCCATTTTCCAGGGTAAACAGCCCTTCCTCTTTTTTCTGAAAATAGACTTTGGAACCAATTTCAAAAAGCTTGGCTTTTTCGGTTTTAGCCTCTATTACTGAAAGTTTTTCAGTCTCCAGATCGTAAATATAAATTCTATCAAGTGACTGGAATAATATGCTGGAATTAACAACCAGAATATCCCAGAACTCCTCGTTATCCAGAATTTGACTTTTAAATTTATTGGATATTGAAGTGTATTCCAGAATCCCCTTTTGATTCCGCGCCCAATACCCGAATTCTTCATAACACCCCATATATATTCTTTCCCCTACGGCATGAACAGACCTGATAATTGTTTCTAAGGGTAATTTATATTTCTTCCAGCGCACCCCATCATACTCCATTAAACTGGTGTGGTTGGCAACGTATATTTTTTTGGAATGGGATTGGGTGATCGCCCAGTTCTGGTATTCTCCACTATAATCAAGGGGGCCAAAATTTTGAATGGGAGGTAAATCCTGCGCAAGGCCACAGGAACTATAGATAACTGCTAAAGCAAAATTTAAATAAAATAATTTTTTGAGGAAGTGACGCATACCCCGGAAATTTACAAAAGTAAATTAACAATACGTTAGGTAATAAGTTTGGTACAATGTAATTTTCAACTTCCCTTGTGGATCAAAATAAAACAATCCTGGTTATGATTCGATGTATATTCTTTTTTATTTCGGTATTGGGAATCTTTGGGAATGGATTTTCCCAGGATAAAGTAAAAGAAATTACCTGGCCCGGAGGACAGAAAATAGCTGTAAGCCTTTCCTATGATGACGGTTTAAACAGCCAGTTAGATAATGTGGTGCTAAGCACTGGAAAAGTTTAATTTAAAAGGATCTTTTTATATTCTGCCAAATGCTCCCTCTCTTTTTGAACGAACAGAAGAATGGAAGGATATTGCCGAAAAAGGCCATGAATTAGGCAACCACAGTGTATATCATCCCTGTCGTAAATCCCGGCCCGGCAGAGAGTGGGTGCCACGCCATCACGATCTCGATGAGTATAGTTTAGAAAAGATGGTAGAGGAGCTAACTACTGCCAACACATTTTTAAAGGCGCTGGACGGAAAAACTGAACGCACTTTTACACCGCCTTGTGGAGATCTTATGGCAGGAATTGAAAAGGAATATATTGAGAAGTTAAGGGAACTTTTTATTGCTTATAAAGGACAGGGAACAGAGACAGGTTTCTCTGTGGTTTGGGCTCCCAATGAGGTGAGTGGCCGTGAGTTAATAGATTATATAAAAAATTTACCCGCCGGAACTTCCTTAGTAAACATTATATTTCACGGGGTAGGAGGAGATTACCTTACTGTATCTTCAGAAGCCCACGAGGAACTATTGCAGTTTTTAGCCAATAACAGCAGGGACTATTATGTAGATACCTACTTTAATATAATGAAGTATGCGAATACTCACTGATTCATTTTTCCGAACTACCCAAATTATATAAGTTTCTTTTGCAATGCAATCCTCATTTTGGCATCAATAAATCTGTGATTTAATTTTAGAGATTGTGTTTAAAAGCTAATTAAGGTGCAGATTTGGAACCTTCTAAACACTGTACAAAATTGACGCTTCCGGGACGGGAGTAATTCAGGCTTCGTCCTTTCTTTTCGATTTCGGTATAAAAGAGAAGCCTTAATCCCAATTTTTGCCATTTTAATGCAATTTTCCCAGTAATGGACAATTTATTCTTTCAACATTAGCTTTAAAACCTTAAAATTTCTTATTTTATTATCACTTTGTAGGAAGTAAGAGTATTTTTGATCCGTAAAAAGTTCAATTTAAAAAAACAGCGAAAAACCAAGCCGTCTAATGAACACAATAGAAAGACACAAAGAAATAATAAAAAGAATTACTAAAGACGGTCAAATAAAGGTTCAGGAACTTTGCGATGATTTCCAGATCTCTCCTGTAACTGCCAGAAAAGACCTGAAGCTGCTTGAAGAAAAAGGATTGCTATACAGGATGCACGGGGGTGCAACGCTCAACGATCCTTATGCGACTGACAGGCATGTGAATGAGAAGGAAAAGATGTATTCTTCTGAAAAAGTAAAAATTGGAGCTGCCGCAGCCAAAATGGTAAATGCTCACGATTCCATCCTGATAGCCTCGGGTACCACAGTTTTATATCTGGCTAAAAATATTCAGCCGAAAGAAAACCTTACGGTAATTACTTCAGCTTTAAATGTGGCTCTTGAACTTAACAAGCATCTGGGAATTGAAGTAATTCTTTTAGGCGGAGTTCTTAGAAAACGTTCAGCATCGGTAACAGGATTATATGCTGAAGAAAACCTATCAGATTTCTCCTGCAGTAAACTTTTCCTTGGAGTGGATGGGATAGATCTTGACTTTGGGTTAACCACTACCAATGTAATGGAAGCCCATCTAAACCGGAAAATGATAGAAGTTTCTCAAAAAACCATCGTTCTTGCAGATTCTACAAAGTTCGGTAGAAGAGGCTTTGGTAGAATATGCGGTTTTGATCTTATTGATGAAATTATTACAGATTCCGGTATTTCAGATTTTACCAAAAAAACTTTGGAAGATTATGGGATTAAAGTGACAATTGTAGATTGATCTTTTGATTTCTCTTTTTCAGAAAAACTACAACTTAGAACATCATTTTAATTCACTTAGTAAGTGTGGGTAATCGGTTATAATTCCGTCTACTCCCCAACCAATTAATCTCTTCATATCCTCCTGTTCATTTACGGTCCAGGGAACAAATTTCATCCCATAGGAATGCGCTTTTTCTATAAGTTCCGGAGTCGCCAATTGGAAGTTGGGACTGTAAACCTGGGGAACATATCCTAGCTCCTTAAGATTCTCCTCGAGGGATTTATTCTTGTTCCCGGTTAAGAAGCCTGTAACTACATAGGGATAGTTCTGGTTTACTTCCTGGATTTGTCTTACATCAAAGGACTGGATTTGATACCTTTCCGGTTTAAGGCCTTTTTCCTTGATTACATCCATAACAAGTCCAACCAGTTCTTTAGGTGCTTACTGAAAAAATCCATCTTTGTCCGGACTTGCCTTGATCTCTATATTATAAATTACTTATGCAATATTTTTTTCAGCAATATAATTTTCCACGGAATCAATTAATTCTGAAAATAAAGGAATAGAAGTTTTCTCATTTTTTTGTTGAGGAAAGTGTCTATTAGGTTTTGTACCTACATCAAACTTTTTAATGTCCTCATAATTCATTTGATAAAGCACAAACTCTGAAGCTTCAGGGATCTCTGAACCGTCCGGCATTAATGAAATCTCTTTATTAATAGTAGCATCATGTGCTACCAGCACCTTTTTATCCTTGCTGAACTGAATATCCAGCTCAATGAAATTTGCACCATCATCAATGGCTTGTTTCATGGATTTAACTGTGTTTTCCGGTATGAGCCCCCTTGCCCCGCGATGACCTTCTTTAAAAAATTCAGGAAAGGATCTTTCTACAATTTTGTCTGGGTCGCTGGCCTTGCAGCTGTTTAAGGATAGAATGACAATTAAGGAACAAACAGAGGCAATAATACTCGATTTCATGGTTATATTTAGTTAGCTTAAAATTAGATAAAGAAATGCTGCTAAGGAAGCACCAATAATAGGTCCTACAATGGGAATCCAGGCATAGCTCCAGTCACTTTTACATTTATTTTTTATGGGTACCAGAGAATGAACGATCCTGGGGCCAAGGTCCCGGGCAGGATTAATAGCATAGCCTGTTGTTCCTCCCAAAGAAAGACCAATTGCAAAAACCAGGAGGGAAACAGGTACTGCTCCAAGTGAACCAAGACCAATGGGTGTTTCCTGTTCCCCCGGGATCACCGGGTTGGTAACATAAAAAATAACAAATATTAAAATAAATGTTCCCACTATTTCACTGAAGATGTTGGATATATTATTTCTTATAGCAGGCCCTGTACTAAAGGCTGCCAGTTGCAAAAGCGAATCCTTTGTGGCGTCAAAATGATTTTTATACATCGCCCATACCAGTAAACCTCCTGCCATAGCACCCAATAATTGAGCTCCCAGGAACAAAGGTACTAAACCCCAGGAAAATTTTCCTGCAATTGCAAGTCCAAGAGTAACGGCAGGATTGATGTGGGCACCACTGTATGGCCCTGCAATTACAACTGCTGTAAAAACAGCAAGTGCCCAGCTTATGGTAATTACGATCCAACCGCTGTTATTTCCTTTAGTACCATGTAAAACTACATTGGCAACAACTCCATTTCCTAAAAGGATGAGAACCATTGTCCCAATGAATTCTGCAGTGAAATCTGTCATAGTTCTAGTTTTTAGTGTCTTCGTTTTTTGACCAGGAAATAGTTGCGTTTACAGCTCTTTTCCAACCTTTCAGCATTTCTTCCCGGGAACAATCAGCTTCAGGACTAAAAGATTTTCTAATTTTCCATTTCTCCCTTACTTCAGGAATATCTTTCCAAAAGCCTATTCCAAGACCTGCAAGGTAAGCGGCGCCCAGAGCGGTGATCTCTGCAGTCTCAGGTTTGGCAATAGCTGTGTTTAAAATATTAGACTGGATTTGCATTAGCAGGTCATTTGCAGTTGCTCCTCCATCAACCCGTAATTCTTTAATACTTACTCCGGAATCTGCCTCCATTGCTTTCAGGACATCAAAGGTTTGAAAGGCGATGCTCTCAAGAGCGGCCCTGGCAATATGACTTTTGGTAGAGCCCCGGGTGAGGCCTACTATTGTGCCTCTCGCATGTTGATCCCAGTGAGGAGCTCCTAATCCAGCAAAGGCAGGGACTAAATAAACTCCTTCACTCGATTCTACTTTTAAAGCAAGCCCTTCTATTTCTGAAGCGGTGGAAATTATACCCAAACCGTCTCTTAGCCATTGCACAACTGCTCCGGCTACGAAGATACTGCCTTCAAAGGCATAATTTACCTCGTCCCCAATTTTCCAGGCGACGGTGGTTAGTAATTTATTTTTTGATAAAATTGGTTTCTTCCCAATGTTCATCAACATGAAACATCCTGTACCATAAGTGTTTTTTACCATTCCTTCTTCAGTACACATTTGCCCGAATAAAGCGGCGTGTTGATCTCCTGCTACCCCTGTAATAGGAATTTTCTTGGCAAAAATAGAACCTGAAGTTTCTGCAAGCATTCCGCTTGAGGAACAAACTTCGGGCAACATACTTTCAGGAATTTCAAAAAGGTCCAGTAATTCCTTATCCCAGCTAAGGGTATTTATATTGAAAAGAAGTGATCTCGAGGCATTAGTAATATCTGTGATATGTTTTTTTCCATCGGTTAGATTCCATATAAGCCAGCAGTCTACAGTGCCCAGGACCAGCTTTCCTTCATTGGCTTTTTGTCTTGCGCCTTCAACATTATCGAGGATCCATTTTACTTTTGTTGCTACGAAATAGGCATCAATGACCAAACCTGTTTTTTCTCTGATCATTGGTTCGTGGCCATCTGCCATTAAACGGTCGCAATAGTCCGCAGTTCTACGGTCCTGCCACACGATTGCATTGTAAACTTGTTCTCCGGTTTCTCTATCCCAAACTATGGTAGTTTCTCTTTGGTTGGTAATTCCAATGGCCTCAATATTTTCTGATTTCAACTTGCTCTTGGATACAACCTCTGCAGCTACTCCAATTTGAGTTGACCAAATCTCTGCAGGGTCGTGTTCCACCCATCCCGGTTTTGGAAATATTTGAGTAAACTCTTTTTGTGCTACTGAAACTGTTTCTCCTTTATGATCAAAAACGATAGCTCTGGAACTTGTAGTTCCCTGGTCAAAAGCAAGAATAAATTGGGCCATAATTGTGGTTTAGATTTTTTTTAGTTTTGGACTTTCTGTTTTAGTTGCAGGAACCGGGGGATAATAAGGTTCCGGTAAATAATTTTGTGCCAGTTCTGTAAATTTCTTCACTTCCTTTAGTTCCCAGTTTGAATCTTTTTTCAATTCTTCAGCCATAATGTGTGCAACTTCCGGAGCCATTTCAATAGCCGCTTTGGCATTCAGAAATAAAACTCTAAGTCTCCTGGCTAGAACATCTTCCAGTGTTACAACCATTTCATTTTGCACAATCCACACAATTTCAGCTTTAATATTAGGAAATTCCGGGTGTAATTTGGCATTTAATTCACTATTATTCTTAATTAATTTTGTAATGTTCTCTAAATCACTCCCATAAATATCAAGATGTGAATTTTTGGGTAAAATGTTAGTGTTTCCATGAATTTTCAAATTCATAGTTCTACAGGCTTTTTTGTCAAGGTTTCCAATTTTTATAGCTTCATCTACAGTATCCTCGGCCATTTTCCTGTAGGTAGTCCATTTACCGCCAGTTATGGTAATAAGATTAGAAGGAGAAGCCATGAGTTTGTGATCCCTTGATATTTCTTTTGTTCCTTTTTCTTTCTCGGGAACTACGAGAGGTCGCAGTCCTGCAAAGACACTCAGGATGTCCTTTTTTTCGGGTTTCTTCTCCAGGTAAGTACTTAAGTTTTTTAATACAAAGGAAATTTCACTTTCCAGAGCCACTGGTTCCATGCTGGCAGAATCCAAAGGAGTGTCTGTTGTTCCTACCAACAGGTGGCCATGCCAGGGTACTGCAAAAAGCACTCTGCCGTCTGAAGTTGAAGGAATCATTAAAGCATGATCACCCCTGAAGAAAGATCGGTCCAGAACCAGATGGATTCCCTGGCTGGTAGTAACAATAGGATCTTTAATGTCTGAATTCATCTTCAGGATCTTATCAACAAAAACCCCGGTAGCATTAATTACCATTTTTGATTTTAAGGTAAATTCCTCTCCATTTATTACATCCTGTGCTGTTACTCCTGAAATCTTTCCATTGTCATCTTTTATAAGGGAAGTGACTTTCATATAATTTAAAAGAACACCTCCGTTTTCTGCAGAGGTTTGGGCGAGATTAATTGCCAATCTCGAGTCATCAAACTGCCCGTCAAAATAGAGGACTCCGCCATTTAACCCGGTTTTTTTAATATCAGGCATTATTTCCTTTACCTCGCGGGACTTTAGTAAAACCGTTTTTCCCATCCTAAGCTTACGGGCCATCCAGTCGTAAATTTTTAGTCCTATTCCGTAAAAATATTTTCCCCACCAATTATAGCTCGGGATTATAAATGGGAGCAATTTTACTAAATGGGGAGCATTTTTAAGCATTAGGCCTCTTTCATATAAAGCTTCGTTGACGAGGCTTATATTTCCCTGAGCAAGGTATCTCACACCTCCGTGAGCCAGTTTTGTGCTTCGGCTGGAAGTGCCGCTGGAGAAATCGGCCTGTTCTAAAAGCAGGGTTTTAAATCCCCGCGATGCAGCATCCAGCGCAACCCCAAGACCAGTTGCTCCTCCTCCTACAATTATAATATCCCAAAGTATCGAAGGATCTTTTACAATTTGAAGGAAACCCTCCCTGTCAAAACTATTTTCTTTTATTTCTTTTTTCATCAAGAACCATATTATAAAGACAAATGTAGAATTAAAAGTAACATAAAAAAAGCTAATTTTTCTTAATTTAACAAAAAATGTATTTTTATTTGTTTTTTTTAATTACCTTCGTTTTTATAACACTAACCATTCGGAAGTAATAGGAATACTATTTTCCGTTTATGTAATTGAATCCTAGCATTTAACGTAAACCGCTATTAATGAAAAAAACAATTCAAACATTAGTATTAATTTTATTCTGCTTTACCTCAGGATTTGTTTCTTCTCAGGAACTTGTGGTAAAAGGAATAGTAAAAGACACCAAAGGAATGCCTTTGCCGGGCGCTTCAGTTGTAGTGAAGGGAACCTCTAATGGAACCATTACTGATTTTGACGGGAATTTTGGTTTACAGGTATCACAGGATCCTGTAATACTGCAAATTTCTTTTCTCGGTTTTCAGCCTGGTGAAACAATTGCAGATCCAGATGACTTTCAGGAAATAGTTCTTACAGAAGACACCAATGTTTTAAACGAAGTAGTTGTGACTGCTTTAGGAATAAAAAGAGAAGAGAAACGACTGGGATTCTCACAAGCCTCTATAGATTCTGACAACCTCAACCAAACCGTCCCAACGAATTGGTCCTCAGGTTTAAAAGGGAAAGTAGCTAGGTTTAAATATTGTTTCTTCAGGTTCGGGTCCTTTAAATTCGCAGCAAATTACTCTAAGGGGAAATAACTCGCTTAACCCAAATGGTAACAATGCATTAATTGTTATTGATGGAGTACTTAGTTAATAATGAAATGACCACTTCAGGTTCCTCAAGTGCCTATGGGGGAAACGATTCTCCTATTGATTATGGAAATGGAATTTCGGATCTTAACGCAAACGATATCGAGAGTGTAACTGTTTTAAAAGGTCCCGGAGCAACAGCTTTATATGGAAGTAGAGCGGCTAACGGAGCATTGATTATTACAACCAAATCAGGAAAAGCTTCTAAAGGCCTTGGAGTTACTTATACTTCTAATGTAAGTCTTGACGTGATACAGCGATGGCCGGATTATCAATACGAATACGGGCAGGGATCAGGAAAATCTTTTGATGATGAGGGAAATCCGTATTATTCCTTTGGTAGTTCAGAAGATGGTAGTAATACCGGAAGTACCAGTAGTGCCTGGGGTCCACGTTTTAACGGTCAATATTTTTTTCAATATGATCCTGAGTTAGAAGGACAATCTGCCGAGCGACAACTATGGCAGGCATATCCAGATAACAGAAGAGATTTCTGGAGAACGGGAGTTACTCTTAATAATAATGTTTCATTGCAGGGAGGTAGTGAAAAAGGAAATATGAGAGCTTCAGTAGGACATCAAAAGAATGAATGGCTTATGCCTAATACGGGCTTTGAAAGAATAACAGCCTCCATAAATGCAGATTTCCAGATTTCAGAAAAAATAAAAATTGGTTCTGTAATAAATTACAACAACAGGAAAAGTGATAACCTGCCGGGAGCTTATTATAACAATGGCTCTATTTCCTATTTTATGATCTTCCAGAACCCTAACATTTCCCTGGACTGGTATCGTCCTATTTGGATGCAGGGTCAGGATCAAATTCAAAAGATAGCTCCTTTCAGTTCTTTTATTGATAATCCTTATTTGATTGCTTATGAAGCTACAAACCCTTTAGATAGTGATCAAATCGTGGGGAACATTTTTGCTAATATTAATCTTGCTCCAAATCTGGAATTAATGTTACGAACTTCCCTTAATACTTATAGCCAGGATAGAGCACAACAAAGGCCTTACAGCATCAACTAGGTATGCGCGGGGTTATTATGAATCCCAGGATATAAATAAACAGGAGGTGAATACAGATTTCCTGCTGTCCTATAACGCTGAAATTTCGAAAAAAATTGGATTTTCCTTCTCGGCAGGAGGTAATGCAATGAGCTATAAATATCGCCGAACAGATGCCTCTGTTGAAGGTCTTGTAGTGCCGGGGGTATATAAACTTGCCAACGGGATAAACAGTCCAATAATTGCTACTTATGATAAAAATAAAAAAGTAAACAGTTTATATGGATTGTTATCTCTTTCTTTTGATGATAAAGTTTATGTGGACGTGACCGGAAGAAACGACTGGTCCAGTACCCTGCTAGTAGAAAATAATTCTTTCTTTTACCCATCTGTAAATACAAGTTTTATTCTTTCAGATATTTTTGAACTTCCTTCTGCCATTCCATATTTAAAATACAGATTCTCTTATGCCCAGGTAGGAAACGATACAGATCCTTATAAGACGAGCAAATACTACAGCCAGAACGCTTTCCCAAGTTCAGCCACAGTTCCTGCCACTCTTTACAATGCCAACTTTAAACCGGAGATCACGACCAGTTACGAAACAGGTTTTGAATCCAGGTTATTTAAGAACAGGATTGTATTTGATGTAACAGCATATCAAACCCTAACAAAGAATCAAATTATATCGGTTCCCCTGGATATTACCACTAAGTTACAGCTCTGGAGTTTTAAATTCAGGAGAAGTGCGGAACAGGGGACTGGAATTAACTCTCATAAGTCGAATTATAGATTCCAATAAATTTAGTTGGAGATCAACACTTACCTGGGACAAAAACTGGAACAGGGTAATGGAACTGGCCGATGGAATAGACGGCCAGCAGGAAATTGGCTCGGGAGGACAGGCTACTTTAATTGCTAAAGTAGGAGGAACTACCACAGCAGTTTATGGTTATGGTTTTGTAAGATCACCAGAGGGAGAAATTGTGTACGATGATAAAGGTCTACCTGCATATCCCGATGAAATTATGTATATAGGAGATGCCAGTCCCGATTGGAATGCTGGTTTGTATAACAGTTTTAAATTTGGAAATGTCTCCCTTAATGTAATGGTGGACGGACAATATGGAGGAATAATCTATTCTCAAACCCATCATAAATTAATGGAACAGGGGAAACTTCGCTCAACCTTTAGAGGACGGGAAACAGGATTTATAGTTGGGGAAGGAGTTGTTTTAAATGAAGACGGAACTTACACTCCAAATACTTATGAAGCCGTTACACCAGATTGGTATAGAAGATTTTACCGAAGGGCAAATGTTGAATCCAATTCTTTTGATGCTTCTTTTATAAAACTAAGAGAGGTGAGCCTGTCCTATGCCCTTCCTAAAAACTGGATTGACGACATAGGGATTCAGGGAGTTGATCTTTCATTATTCGGAAGAAACCTTGCTATGATCACAGATTTTCCAATCTACGATCCTGAAACCGCAGCATTAAACGGGGATACCATTTTGCCGGGAATTGAAATGGGACAAATGCCATCTCCGGCTACATATGGATTGAATCTTAAACTGAACTTTTAAACGAACAAAATGAAACATTTAAATATTTTATTAGCGGGTTTGGTAATTCTATTTTCATCCATTGCCTGTACTTCAGATTTTGAAGAGATAAATGAAGATCCTAACCGGATAGCCGAAATTAGCCCCGGGACCTTATTAAATCCAATCATATATGGTCTTGCCGATCATAACGCTTAGCAGGGCGGCCAGTATTACTTTTGATCTAATGCAGGTGGCCTTACCTTTTCCCAGTGTATCGGGAGGTTTGCACAGGTATGACGTGAGCCCGAATATTGGAAACTCCTCCTGGTACTGGTATTACAGGTGGCTTAACAATGTGAAAGAAATGAGACTTGCCGCTGTTGAGGCAGAAGATCCTAATTACGAGGCTATCGCTCTTACTTTTCAGGCCTATTTGTTTGCACAGTTGACAGATACTTTTGGGCTTAGTTCCAATGACCGAAGCGGTGATGGGAGAAGAGGGAAATTTCTACCCAAAATTTGATTCCCAGGAAAGCATATATGAAAAGATCCTGGCAGATCTTGAAAGGGCAAATTCGCTCTATGACCCGGAGCAAAATATGGTTTATGCTGAAGATATCCTTTTTCAAAATGATGTTGAAAGTTGGAGAAAATTCACAAATTCCCTGCATATGAGGCTGTTGCTTAGAATTTCCAACAGAGAGGAAGCAAATTCTTTTGAAAAGCTGGCCATGATGATCGGGAATCCTGAAGAATATCCTGTTTTTGAAAGTACAGAGGAATCTGCCATTCTTGAGGTAACAGGAGTTACTCCCAATGTTTCCCCATGGGGAAGGCCTCAGGATTTCAGGTTGAACGTCGCAATGGCAGAATTCTTTATTGATAATCTTAACCAACTTGAAGATCCAAGAAGACCAATTATAGCTACCCTGGCACGGGATCCTGAGAGTGAACCCATAGGTTATAAAGGGATCCCAAGTGCGTATGAAGGTGCCGAATCACAATTTGAATTTAATCCCTCTACTCTTAATATTGAGCAGGTTGAAAATCCTATGCAAATAATTATTCTTCCTTATTCTGAAGTAGAATTTATTAAAGCTGAAGTCGCACAAAGAGGATTCATACCAAATCCTGAAGAGCATTACAGGGCAGCGGTTACTGCAGCTATAGAACAATTGGAAGCCGAAGTTCCTGAAGGTTATTTTGAAAATGAATACGCAGCTTACGATGGAACTTTAGAACAAATAATGCTTCAGAAATATTTTGCACTATATTTTGTAGATTATCAGCAATGGTTTGAATACAGGAGAACAGGATTTCCTGAGCTTCCAAAGACTGAAGCTATGGAAAACAACGGGGAAATGCCTGCACGTTTCTTTTATCCTACAGATGTTCAAATAAGCAATGCTGAAAATTACCAGGAAGCAGTACAAATGCTTGGGGGTAGTGACGATATTAACACCAAAGTTTGGTGGGATCAATAAAAGAAAACTATGAAAAGAATTTTTGCCCTACTCTTTCTGATGTTTATACCTGTAATGCTTGTTGCTCAAACAAAGATACAGGGGCAGGTATTTAGAGATGCTAATAATAATGGACGATTAGATCCTTCAGAAAAAGGCCTGAATAAAGTGGCTGTTACCAATGGAAGAGTGGTAACTCTCACCGATAAGAATGGTAACTATAATTTAGAAATTAAGGAGGGAGACATAGTTTCGGTAATAAAACCGGCAGGTTATATACTTCCCGTAGATGAAAACAATTTACCACAGTTCTTTTACATATATAAGCCAAAAGGTTCTCCGGAATTAAAATTTCCGGGAGTGGCTCCTACGGGAAAATTACCTTCATCGGTTAATTTTCCTTTAATTCCTTCAGTACAAAAAGAAGAATTTTCTGCTCTATTTTTTGGAGATCCCCAGCCATATACAGCTCAGGAGGTGGAATATTTCAGAAAAGGAATTGTTTCAGAAATAGAAAAAAGTGAAAACATCCTCTTTGGACTTAGCCTGGGAGACCTGGTGGGGAACGACCTTGATCTGTTCAAACCCTATGTTAAAGCAATTGGAGAAGCTGATACTCCCTGGTTTAATGTCATAGGAAACCATGACCTTAATTTCGACGCAGTGTCAGACGAGTTGGCCGATGAGACATTTGAAGCTCATTTTGGTCCTGCAAATTTTGCATTCAATTACGGTAAAGTTCATTTCATCATCCTGGACGATATCCTTTATCCCGATCCACGGGATCAAAAAGGATATTGGGGTGGTTTAAGAGAAGATCAACTGGAATTTATAGAAAATGATCTTAGGTATGTTCCTAAAGATCATTTAATTGTATTGGCTTTTCATATCCCTCTGAGCGAACCGGGGAGAGGTGATTCCTTTAGAGATGAAGATCGAAAGGAGTTGTTCAGGATTTTAAAGGATTATCCTAATACCCTTTCCCTTTCTGCTCACACCCATATCCAAAGGCAGGATTTTTTAACTGCTGAAGATGGGTGGCTTCAGGAAAAGCCGCATCATCATTATAATGTGGGAACAACTTCCGGAAACTGGTATTCGGGAAAACTGGATAACCAGGGAATTCCTTATTCCACAATGGCAGATGGAACACCTAAAGGCTATGCTGTCATAAATTTTGACGGGGCCAAATATTCTATAGATTATAAGGTTGCGGGAAAACCTGCGGATTACCAAATGAATATTTTTGCTCCAAAGGTTGTGGCCAGAGGGAAGAATACGAAAGCAGGAATTTTCGTGAATTTCTTTATGGGGAGTGAAAAAGATACAGTTATGTATAGGGTCGACGATGGCGAATGGAAAAGGATGCAAAAAGCAGAAAGAGCAGATCCCGCATTCATTGAAAACGTGATGGAATGGGATCTAAAAACAGAGTTGATGCCGGGACGACGACCTTCTGATCCTGTTATTTCAACACATCTCTGGCGAGGTTCTATTCCTGTAAAGCTGGAGGAAGGTGAGCACATTATAGAAGTTAAAGCGACAGATATGTTCGGCCGTACCTTTACACAAAAAGAAAGTTATATTTTAAAAGATCCGGTGGACTTACCTGTTTCTAAAAAGTGAAACAGGAGAATTTTTAAAACCAGTATTTATTGTACAGTAGTTTTTATTTTAAGTAAGCCTGGAGGATATTAGCCCATACATGATATCCTTCAGCATTTAAATGGAGACCTTCTTCAGTATATTTTTTATTCAGTTTCTTCTCCTCATCGAGAAAATGTGGGTGTAGATCTATAAGATTTACCTGCTCCTTTGCAGCCAGCTCTCTTATTCCTTCGTTGACTTCTTTTATCACGTGGTCTTTGTTGTAATGGTTTTTATAGCGGGTAAAGCTATTATTCACTAAGCAGGAGGGTTTGAACATAAAGTTGAGTCTCCGGGCTCGCTTTTTTAATTTGCTGGATTATCTTTTCATAATTCCGCAGTATAAGTTCTGCAGGTACATTTCTGGATATATCATTTATCCCGACCAGGAGGAAAATTTTTGAGGGTTTACCTTCAGTTACTTCGTCCAGACGTTGCAAAATTCCAAAGCTGGTGTCACCAGAAATTCCGCGGTTTTTTGCAGTAGGTAACTGCAGTAATTCATTCCAGTCAGTATACTCCGTAAGGCTATTTCCTAAAAAAATAATATCTGTTTTAGAATCAGGATAGCTGCGAAACTGCTCCACTTTTAGAGAGTAGGTTCGGGGACGGTAAACAGTATCCATTTCCTCTGTTTGAGCGTAGGAAAAAGTGAAGAAAAAAGAAAAGATCAGGGAAGCGGGGAGGTGAATTTTCAAGAGTATAAATTTGTTACAAACTCCATTAAATGGGAGAAAGCAGGTTGATAGGTGATTCCTACTCCTAAAATAGTCAAACTTTCTCTTTTTTTAAATTTATAGGGCGTTTTTTCGCAGTCGAAATTTGTTCAAAAGCGAAATTTTGAAACTTTATCATTTGTTGGTTTTTGATTTCATAGAATTGAATGAATAATATTAAATGAATATGTTTGCCTTTATTTTGATTTAAAGACCGGATATAAATCGAGAAGATTAAAATGTCTTCTGTACTTTTAATGATTTTCCGTTTAAAAACATATTCTGAAATGAAATTTATAGTTTACCCGTTCCTGGTACTGTCATTTTTCTCCTGCAGTACTGCTGTCACTTCTGAAAAAAATCAGACCCCCTTAAAAGAAGCCATTGATTATGTAGATCCTAATATTGGTACCGCGCATAGCCGCTGGTTTTTCTATACTCCGGCTGCAGTTCCTTTTGGAATGGCCAAGTTGGGACCTTCTACCAACGGCAGCTACGGAAATGAAAATGGATGGGAAGCGGTAGGCTATGATGGAAGACATACCAGTATAGAGGGTTTTGCTAATTTGCATGAATTTCAAATTGGTGGTTTCCTCTTTACCGGGATTACAGGAGAACTTCAAACAACTCCGGGATCCCTTGAAGATCCTGAGAGTGGGTACAGGTCCAGATTTAACAAAGAAGAAGAAATTGCCACCCCGGG
This sequence comes from Antarcticibacterium sp. 1MA-6-2, assembly GCF_021535135.1. NCBI lineage: Bacteria > Pseudomonadati > Bacteroidota > Flavobacteriia > Flavobacteriales > Flavobacteriaceae > Antarcticibacterium > Antarcticibacterium sp. 1MA-6-2. The sequence goes on from NZ_CP091036.1 coordinate 3,489,887, forward strand.
ATATTATAAAGTAAAGCTTGAAGATTATGATGTTACAGCTGAACTCACCGCTACAAAAAGAGTGGGTTTTCAAAAGTATACTTTTCCTGAGTCTGATGAATCTTATCTTCTTTTTGATATAGGAAACCAACTGGGAGAAAGTGGGAAGGTAAAAGATGCTTCTGTTACTTTTAATGAAGATAACACTATTGAAGGTTGGGTAATTACCTATCCCGAATATGTGAAAAAGTATCAACCGGAAGGGGAAATTAGAATGTATTTTTCTGGTGTAATTGATAAGGTTCCGGGTGAGGTAGGAACATTTAAAGGAGAAGAGATTTTTGCAAATACCAAAGAGCAAACAGGTAATGGGGCCGGGTTATATTTAAAATTTAATACTGAAGAAGGAGAGGCGATCCTCATTAAAACCGACTTTTCATATACCTCTGTTGAAAATGCCCGATTAAATTTAGAAACTGAAGCTAAAAATATGTCTTTTGAAGAGGCAAGAAAAAGTGCTCAGCAGGTTTGGTCTTCAGAATTAAATAAAATAAAGGTTACTGATACTTCTGAAGTAAACAAAACGAAATTTTACACCGGGCTGTATCACGCATTGTTGGGAAGAGGACTGGGTAATGATGTAAATGGCCACTTTCCTGAGAATGATGGGACAGTGGGTCAAATTCCACTGGATGAGAATGGAGAACCTGAATTCACTTTTTACAATACAGATTCGGTTTGGGGGGCATTTTGGAACCTTACACAATTATGGACTCTGGCGTGGCCGGAGTATTACAATGATTTTGTACAATCGCAACTGGCAGTGTATAAGAATTCCGGCTGGTTAGGAGATGGATTAGCCAATTCAAAATTTGTTTCAGGTGTTGGGACTAATTTTGTTGGTCTCATTATAGCTTCGGCATATCAAAGTGGAATTAGGGATTATGATGTAGAACTAGCATTCCGGGCGGCCTATGAAAACGAGGTGAGGCATCTTGATCGCAATCCGGGGGCAGGAAAAACAGATCTTGGGCAATTTGTAAATAAGGGATATATCGAATATGTGCCCGGGTGGGATACCACTCCCGGGGGATCTGCTTTCTCAGTTTCACATACCCTGGAATACAGTTATAGCAGTTATGCAGTAGCGCAATTTGCCAAAGCTTTAGGCAAGGAGAAAGAATACCGGGAATTGATGAAACTCTCAAAAAACTGGAAAAATCTTTACGATGATTCCATAGATTTTGTGCGCCCAAAAACAGCTTACCGGAGAGTTTCTTGTTGATTTTGATCCTTTTGCTCCCTGGGTTGGATTTCAGGAAGGAAATGCCTGGCAGTATACTTTTTATGTTCCTCATACTCCTGAAGAATTAGTTTCAACCATGGGGGAAGAAAAATTTGTGAACCGACTGGATTCTATTTTTACTGTTTCTGAAAAAACGAAATTTGGAGGGGAAGATATAGATGCCTTTGCGGGGGTTAAATACCTCTATAATCAGGGAAATCAGCCAAACCTTCATATTCCCTGGTTATTCAATTTTACAAACAAACCCTGGTTAACTCAAAAGTGGGTAAGAAGGATCAATGATGAATTTTATGGAACAGGAGAAATTCATGGTTATGGCTTTGGCCAGGATGAGGATCAGGGGCAGTTGGGAGCCTGGTACGTAATGTCCGCTATTGGATTATTTGATGTTAAGGGGCTCATTGAAACCGAGCCATCCTTTCAGTTTGGAAGTCCTCTTTTTGAAGAAGTAAAAATTGACGTTGGAGGAGGTAAGACCCTAACTATGAGGACTAATAAAAATGGTCCTCAAAACTTTTATATCCAATCAATCCTTTTAAACGGTAAACCTTATTTGAAAAAAGAAATTCCTTTAAAGGAATTAAGAGATGGTGCTGTACTGGAATTTACTATGGGATCAACTCCGGAGCCGGGCCTTTTTAAAATGACAGAGAAATAGAAATTATGAGAAGGTAACTTGGGGAAATTTAAGTTTAAATTAAATTCCCGGTTTTTCGGTGACAGGCAAAATTAATCCGTGATAGAGGTGCAGGGATCACCTCCTGAGAAGTTCCTAATCTTTGTTTGTATGCTTCAACTAAATATAATTCCAAAAAAATAATAATTATGTTAACCGGGATACATCCAAAATTACCAATGCGGAATAGAAATAGGACCATTGAATATTATATGAATCTGGGATTTAAAAAATTTGGAGATGCTGAATATCCTGAGTATCTAATGTTGGAAAAGGACCAAGTCCAAATTCATTTTTTTAAATTTATAGACCTCAATCCAAAAGAAAATTATGGACAGGTCTACATCAGGACCAGCAACATTGACCATCTATACCAGTTCTTTTTAGATAGGAAGGTAAACATACACCCAAACGGAAATCTGCAAATCAAAACCTGGGGACAAAGAGAATTTTACTTACTTGATCCCGATAATAACCTATTGACCTTTGGACAATCCATTTAAAATGAAGGCAAAATTCCCTTCTTAATCTTCAATTTCTTTCCTGTAAAGGGATTTTCTACATCCTTAAAATCTGAGATTCAATTTTGCGCCTGGCCACGCTGGCTGGCAGAAAGTACAGTTCCACGTGGGCAAAATCCTATCATTATCCGCTCATTTGAAATAGATCAAAAATGGAACAGGAAGATAATTTTAAAGTTTTATTAGGATTTCCTTTTAAATGTTCATATGTTTGAACATACTAATCGAGATCATTCTTATGAACCTGTTATATAAAAGTTTACTTCTCTTTACCTTTTTTTCTATAACGTTTTCGCTATTGGGCCAGAATCATAATTTAGCTAAGGATGCAGAAATAACCGCGTCAAGCGTTTTAAGTCCGGAAAAGTCTGCTGATAAAATTGCTGATGGAATTATTGGTGTGGAAGATATGGGGGAATGGGCTTGTGAAGGAATGAAAACAAGCTGGGGATATATTGAATTGCCCTGGATCAAAATGGAATGGGAAGAACCTCAAATCATTAACCGTATCGTTCTATATGATAGGGCGACAGAAAAAGAAAATGCCGCGAGTGTAAAAATAGTATTTAGTGATGGAAGTGAAATTTATGTTAGGCAGATTCCCGGAAATGGAAATGGGAAAGAAATTACTTTTGAATCTAAAACAATAGAATGGCTAAAAATAGAGGTAACCGATGCTGACGGTAAAGATATCGGGTTTTCCGAAATTGAAGTTTTTGCTGCTCCCCAACATACAAATGATCCTATTGACTGGGTAGATCCTTATATTGAATCCAGCAGGGGCCGCTACATATTCTTCATTACTGGTTCCAGACCCTTCGGAATGGCATCAGCTGCCCCTATGACCCGCAATAAGAACCAGTATGGTGGAGGTTATAACTATAATTCTGAATATATCCTTGGGTTTCACCAAATCCATAGTTGGATGCTGGGAGGTCTTGAGGTTATGCCTGCTCCAGCCCATATAGATCCTACTGATGGAAGGCAAAGCTGGAAGTCCAGGTTTAGCCATGAAGACGAAATTGTAAGCCCCGGCTTTCACAGGGTTTTTCTTCGCGATCACAATATATGGGTAGAAAACACTACTACAGAAAGGGTAAGCTTTTATAAGTACTAGTTTACAAAAAATATGGAAGCCCAAATTATCACCAATCTTTCTGGTCTTGTCAATAATAATGTTATGACAAATGCTGAAGTGAAAAAGGTAAGCTCTACTGAATTTGAAGGTTCTTTTAGTACGGTGGACCGCTTCTGGGGAGGACCTAAGGAGGTTAAAGTGTTTTTTGTGGCTGCTTTTGATAAACCCTTTAAGCAGATGGATGCGTGGGATGAACAGAAGCGTATCCGGGACGTAAAGGAGGTCAAAGGAGATAGTCTTGGGGTTGTTAATCTGTACGATGTAAAGGCAGGAGAGGAACTAAAAATGAAAATTTCTATTTCATATACCAGTATTGCTAACGCACGAAATAACATGGAGGCAGAACTTCCTCACTGGGATTTTGATAAGGTGAAAAAAGATTCCAGAGATATATGGAATGACTGGTTAGGAAAAATTCAGATTAAGGGAGGTACCCACGAGCAAAGGGTCAAATTTTACACTGATCTTTGGCACGTGCTACTTGGAAGGCAGAAAATTAATGATATTTCAGGTGATTATCCCGACCGTACAACCGGGAAAAGAGAAGGTAATTTCACCGATGCCGTTTTTAAAGTAAAAACATTACCAAAAGACGAACAGGGGAATTTAAAGTTTAATATGTACAATTCTGATGCCTGGTGGCTTTCACAGTGGAATTTGAATATCCTCTGGGGCCTGGCCTGGCCGGAAGTCATGGATGAAATGTCTGCATCCATGGTACAATATGCAGAAAATGGCTACCTGCTGCCAAGGGGTCCATCAGGGGGAGGTTATTCTTACATAATGACCAGTTCTCCAGCCACTAATCTTATTGCTGCCACTTTCCAAAAGGGACTTCTTACCAAAATTGATCCAGCTATAGCCTATGAAAAAGTTAAGCAAAACCTGCTGCCTGGTGGGATGCTGGGAGATAAAGAGGATATTAAATTCTATACTAAAAATGGCTATTGGCCGGGAAATGCAGGTATTACATTAGAAGCTGCGTTTCAGGATTACGCTCTATCACAATGGGCAAAGAAAATAGGAAAGAAAGACGATGCTAAATTCTTTGAAGGTCGTTCAATGGGCTGGAAAAAGCTTTTTAAAGAAAGCCAGAACCTGGTCTTTCCGAAGAACAGGGAAGGGGAATTCATGCATGACGATCCCCTATCAGGAGCAGGTTGGGTAGAGGCTAATGCCTGGCAGGCAACCTGGTCAGTTTCACATGCTATTCCTGATCTTGCTGCGTTAATGGATGGGGAGGAAGTACTGTGTGAGAAATTAAACCACGCTTTTGAAATGGCCAAGGATGATGACTTTGTGTTTGGATACAGTGAGGGTTATTTAAGCTATGCAAATCAACCCGGCTGTTCAAATGCCCATGTCTTTAATCATGCAGGTAAACCCTGGTTGACCCAGTATTGGGTGAGACGGGTCAAAGAGCAGGCTTATGGTGGAACTACTCCGGAATTAGGATATGGAGGGCATGATGAGGACCAGGGACAAATGGGAGGAGTGAGTGCTTTAATGGCTATTGGAATTTTCAGCCTTAAAGGAACTGTCGATAATCAGCTTAGTTTATGATATTACCAGCCCCATCTTTGATGAGGTGGTGATAAAATTAGATCCCAAATACTATACTGGAGACACCTTCACGATTAGGACCCATAATAATTCCAGGGAAAATATGTACATCCAGAGTGCCACTCTTAATGGTAAGGGTCATAAAAAATATTGGTTTCCACACGAATTATTTGCAAAGGGTGGAGAACTGGAGATTTATTTAGGTCCTGAACCAAATATAAAATGGGGGGCAAAGTAAATTTTTAAGGTATTAGAATTAATAATAGGTACGCATCTCAACCACAAAATTCAACTGAATCAATAAATCTAAAATCGTTTTTTAATCCACTAAAATTCATAATATGAAAGTTTTTCGTTATCCAAAAGCCTGGCTGTTACCGGTTTTCCTGTTCTGCTTTGGTTTTAATGTCACAGCTTTTTCTCCAGCTCCCATTCCGGTAGTTCAGCAGGGGATCCCTATAACAGGAACGGTTACCTCGACCGATGGAGAGATTTTGCTGGGGGTGAATGTGCTTATTAAAGGCACTACGGAAGGTACCATTACAGATTTCGATGGAAACTTTACACTCAGCGTTCCCAATGAGGATGCTGTACTGGTTTTCTCCTATTTAGGATTTGAGACTCAGGAAGTGAGAGTGGGTGATCAGCGAGAATTTAATATTCAGCTGGAAGGGGGCGAAAATGAACTTTCAGAAGTGGTGCTAATAGGTTATGGAGGCCAGCGCAGATCTGATTTGACTGGAGCAATTTCCTCGGTGAGTGCAGAAGAACTGCAGAATGTTGCTGTTACTACTTTTGAACAGGCACTGCAGGGAAGAGCTGCGGGAGTGGAGGTCACTCAAACTACAGGTGTTCCCGGTGGGGAGACCAACATCAGGATTCGTGGTACCAGCTCGGTCAATGCAAGTAGTGAACCTTTATATGTGATCGACGGGATGTTGGTTAACAGCAATGGAAACGAAGTTTCTATGGGGGCAAGAGGACCAAGGGTTGGACCTTTGGCCACCATCAATCCCAATGATATAGAATCTATAGAGATTCTTAAAGATGCTTCTGCTACAGCAATTTATGGTTCCCGCGGAGCCAATGGTGTAATTTTAATTACCACCAAAAAAGGAAGAGCGGGAGCAGGTACCGTTAATTTTAATGCTTATTACGGGGTACAACAGGTGAGCAATAAATTAGATCTTTTAAATGCCTCTCAATTTGCAGAACTTGTAAATGAAGCTCAAATGAATGTGGGAAGAAACCCTGTTTATGTAAATCCTTCAACTTTGGGTGAGGGGACCGACTGGCAGGAAGAATTATTCCGTTTGGCACCTGTAGCCGATTATCAGCTTTCTTTTTCGGGAGGGGATGAGAAAACCAGTTATTCCATTTCAGGAGGATATTTTACACAGGATGGTATTGTGATTGGTTCAGATTTCGAACGTTACTCCTTCCGAACAAATTTGGAAAGAGATATCAATGACTTAGGTTAACTGTGGGGAGCAATCTTTCCTATGCCAGGATCAATTCTAACGGTGTTTTGACCGGGGCAGGTAATTTAAACCAGGGAGTCATTGCCAATGCTCTTCAAATGAATCCTATACTTCCGGTTTATAATCCAAATATTCCGGGAGGTTATACTTACGAGCACGATAGAAAAGAGGGTATTCAAAACCCTGTGGCCGAAGCTTTGGAGTATATAGCCGTTACCAATACCTCCAGACTTTTAGGAAATGCATTTGCTGAATATGAGCTTATTAGTAACCTTAATTTCAGAACAAGTTTTGGTATTGATGCGGTAACTACAAAAGCAAGTACGTTTGGACCGAATTTTTTAAGGCAGGCAGAAAGCAGTGGTGGGGAAGCCTCAGTAAGTGACCTGCAGGCCCTTACCTGGTTGAATGAAAACACCTTAACTTTTAATCACTCGTTTAATGACACTGACAGGCTTACGGCACTTGCTTGATTTTACAATGCAACAATTCAGGAACGAATCTCTTTTTGCTCTGGCTTTTGGTTTTCCTGACGGCAGGACGGGTTATCACAATTTAGGTGCTGCAGAAAATCCTCAAAATCCGGCTAATAATGAATTAGAATGGTCCATGCTTTCGTACCTGGGAAGAGTAAATTACGCCCTGAAGGATAAGTACCTCTTTACTTTATCGGGAAGGATAGACGGATCTTCGAAATTTGCTGAAGGTAATAAATATGGATTTTTCCCTTCGGGAGCTTTCGCCTGGAGAATCATCAATGAACCTTTCATGCAGGACAATGATTTCTTTGATGACCTTAAATTTCGTGTGAGTTATGGTGTGACAGGAAACCAGTCTATAGGTCCATACAATTCTCTGGCGCTTATTGCACCATTTGGAGAAGGGGTTTTTAATTATGGGCCAGATGCAACAGTTTTTTTCGGACAGGAGCCAACGAGTTATCCTAATCAGGACCTAAAATGGGAGACTACCCGCCAGGCTAACTTTGGAGTAGATGCCCGCTTCTGGAATGGACGTTTGACATTAACTGCCGATTTCTATGATAAAAAGACTTCTGATCTTTTGTTGGGTACACCTATCCCGTTTACAACTGGATTTCAAACAACCTTACTTAATGTTGGAAATGTGAATAACCGCGGTTTTGGACTGGAGTTGGCTGCAGATGTCTTCACTGGTGAATTCACCTGGAACTCTTCTGGAAATATTTCTGTAAACAGGAATGAAATTGCCAATCTTTCCAGGGATGAGGACATTAATCTCTTAGCAGGTGGAAGTATCCTAAGAGAGGGTTATCCTATTGGAACTTTTGAAGGTTACGTATTTGACGGGATTTTCCAAAGTCAGGAGGAGGCTAATTCAGGACCCAGACTAAGAGGGGAAACTCCTCAGGCAGGAGATAGAATGTATCGAGACCTTAGTGGTCCCAACGGTGAGCCTGATGGATTTGTAGATGAATTTGACAGAACTATCCTTGGAACGGCCGAGGCTGATTTTACCTGGGGCTTCAGCAATGATTTTTCCTATAAGAATTTCAGTTTGAACGTGTTTCTTCAGGGTTCTGAAGGTAATGAGATGGTAAATATGAATACCCTGAATTTACAAAATTTGAATGGACAACAAAACGTACTTGCTGAAGCAGGATTAAACAGATGGACACCAGATAATCCCAGCAACTTATATCCCCGGGCAAATGCAAATGATGTTTTTAACTCTGCCTTCTCGTCCCGGTTTGTTGAGGATGCCTCTTACATCAGGCTTAAGAACATAACCCTGGGATATGAACTTCCTGAGGGAATAATAACAAAAGTGGGAATAGAAAGACTACGTATATACGGTAGTGCTACCAATCTTTTTACAATCACAGATTACAGCGGATATGATCCTGAAGGGAATGCTTATCTAGCTCTACTAACCTCGTGGGAATCGATAGCGGAACCTATCCAATGGCGAAAACCTATACGATTGGGATTAACATAGGACTATAAAAAATTTAAATAAGAAGACATGAAAAATTTTCAATTAAACTCTATAAAAGTCACTATTGGTGTTCTTCTGCTCGGGATGTTCACTTCCTGTAGTGATTTCCTGGAAGAGGATCCTCAAAATCAGGTGGCTACCAGTAATTACTATACAACCCAACAAGATGCCATTGCTGCCGTAAATTCCATCTATGGATATTTGGGTTCATATAACGCTGGCAATACTGCCGGGGTATATCACAGCACCTTTTGGGTAACACTTGGCCTGGCTTCAGATGAAATGTTAAGCAATCAATTGGGAACTCCACAGTTTGACCAGTTGGCCAATTTCTCTCACAATGCAGAAAATGCTGCTATTCTGGAAATTTGGCAAATGCATTATAAGACTATTTATCTGGCAAATATTGCTATAGAAAGGATCCCGCTTATTGAAATGGACGAGGATCTTCGGGAGCGTCTTGTAGATGAAGCTAAATTCCTTCGCGGCCTGCTGTATTTTAATCTGGTTCGTATGTTTGGGGAAGTACCCTTACTGGTATCAGAGGATTCACCTCTAAATCCTGAAGTCGCTACTGTGGAAGAGATCTACAGCCAGATCGTTCAGGATCTATCAGATGCTAAAAATCTTCCAATGGTTGGGGAGATACAACGAGGTAGAGCTACTGTGGGGCTGCAACAGCTCTTTTAGCAAAAGTTTACCTTAGAATAGGAATGTACGAGCAGGCTTCACAAGCTGCTTTAGATGTTATAAACAATCATCCTTATGGACTTTGGGAAGATTTTTCAGATAATTTCAGAATTCCTAACAGAGGAGGAAAGGAAAGTATTTTTTCAGTTGGATTTGGTACAGGAGGTGGAGCTATATCCTTCTGGGAAGTGGGTCAGTTCAATGTGAGGCTGTTACCTTCCCGCCTGAGTTCTGAAGCCGGAATCACTAATGCTCAGGGTTGGCAATATGCTACCAATGATCTATACGAGACTTTTGCTGATACTGATGAACGCAAAGAAGCTACCTTTCTTACACAGTTCGTGGCCAATGACGGTAGCAATGTAATTTTAGACCGGGTTTGGATTGATAAATACTGGGATAGGACTGCAGAACCTAATGGTGGTGATTCCAACCAGGATTTCCCGGTAATTAGATATGCCGATGTGTTATTGGTTTATGCAGAAGCGCAAGCAAGATTGGGCAATTTTGGAGTAGCAAATGACTACCTTAATATGGTTCGGGAACGGGCAGGACTTGGAGAAATTTCAGCTACTAATATGGAAGATTTTATTGATTTAATTCTTGAAGAAAGAGGAAGAGAGTTTGTGGCCGAAGGACAACGTTGGTTTGACCTTACACGTCTTGGACGTCTTGAAGAAGCGGTTATGGAAGCTAAAGGAGTATCAGTATCCAGCCATCATTATCTTTTTCCAATCCCTCAGCGGGAGCGTGATGTAAATCCTAACCTTCCACAAAATGATGGTTATTAATAGAGGAAATAATTTAAAATTGAAGCAATAAAAAAATTCAGAATATTTGGTATTGGCCTTATGTTATGCCTGCCACTGGTGCTAGGTTGTGAGTCAGATGATGCACAGGGACCGGAAGATTTCTATGACCAGGGAGATTTTATTGTGCAACTGGATGCTCAAAAAAGTCCGGGAAAAGGTCAATATAGAACTGTACTACAATCTGATCAAACGCTAACTGTAGATGTTCACGTTGAATCAAATGAAAATCTTGAAAGCCTCATGATTTATAAAACTCTCAACCTGGAAGCTGATGCGTCTTTTGGGAGTGGAGGATCAATGGAAGTACAGGCAACCGGAAACAGTTTTGACTACCAATTCACTTACGAACCTACTGTGACAGATGTTGATGAACTTGTTGGTTTTACTTTCACTGCGGTTACAACTTCAGGAAAAATGCAAACGAGTGATCTTACAGCCGTTGTGACCTTATCACCAATGGATAATTTGGTGACAAAAAGATGGGTTTGGACTTCAATCAAACACGTAAATGAGGATAATGCAGAGGTGATCAATGACTGCGAAAAAGACAATTCCTTCCTTTTTAATGCGGACGGAACTATGAGTATAGACTACGGTGCTATTACAGGAACCGGAAATTGTGGTTTTGACGGCCTCACTCCTTATGCGAACTGGTATATCACTGAGGATGGGGAGTTTTTTGTAATGGAAAAATACAATGTCTTTACTCCCGATATTATTCAGGAGGAGCGTTATAGATTAGTGACTCTTAGCGTAGATCAACTTCAATTAGCCCTGGAGGTGGATCTTACGGTGTTTGGTCTTGGAATTGAAACTTTCCTGTACACTTTTGAACCGGAACCCAGAGACTAAGAAATATGTAAATAAGTAAAGACAGCAGGTCAATAGCTATCCTGACCTGCTGTTTAAACAGTAAAGAATGGCAGGTTTAAATGCCCGATAATCCTAAATTCAATATTATGCTTAAGAATTCCTACAGCAACTCCTTAAAGTACTTTTTAATCTTTTCGCTTCTGGTTTGGTCCTGTAATTCCGATAAAGATAAAAAGGAAGATGTTTCAACAGAAACCGAAAATGAATTGGAGTTTACTGTAGCTCCTGCACCCGAATGGAGTGCAGTGTTTAAACGCAACTCCGGTTGGTTTGGAGGAGATGGAATATTTGCAATTCCATATTCCGGAGATGATAATAAAACCGAATCAGATAGTATTCTATTTCTGTTCAGTGACACTATGTTTGGAGAAATAGAGAATGGGGAATTGGTACCAGGTTACCGCATGGTACATAATTCGGTTGGATTGTTTAAAAAAGGACAGGATCTCCTAAATACCGACTTCTTTCTGTCGGAAGATGAATCAGGTCAAAAGGTTAGTATGTTTACTCCCAATACTGAAGGTGATGAATATTACTGGCTGGGAGATGGTTTTGTTAATCCCAAAAATGACAAGCTTTATATTTTTGCCTACCGCATTAGGGATACTCATGACGGGAGTGCTTTTCCTTTTGAAGAAGTAGGAAATGATTTGCTAGTAATTGAAAATAAGGATCAAATCCCTCTGGAAACAACAAGTCAACTTCCAATTCCTCATTCCTACAAAGAGCTTTCGGGGCCTCCTATTTCTTTTGGTGCAGGTGTTTATACCGAGGGTGATGATGTTTATATCTATGGAGTAAGAGGACCAAATAAAGAGTTAGTGGTAGCGAGAACGAAAGCTGAGACTATTGAAGATTTTAGTACCTGGGAATTTAAGGCTCCCGATATCTGGACAAAAGAGCACGGACTAATGGAAAATATTGCACAGCAGGTTTCGAATGAGTTAAGTGTCTCAAAGCTGGAAAATGGTCAATATGCACTTATTTATCAGGGAGGAGGAATCAATCCTAACATTTTTATGCAATTAGGAGATACTCCGGCTGGTCCTTTTGGCGAAAAACAAGAAATCTGGAATACCTCACAGGAGGTTGATGATCCTGATCTTTTTACTTACAATGCAAAAGCTCATCCTGCAATTTCAGGTCCGGGGGAATTACTTGTAAGTTATAATGTGAACAGTTTTAAATTCTTTGAAATAATTGAAAGCAAACCTAATCTTTACAGACCCCGGTTCGTGAAAATTAAATTTAATAAGTAGAAAAAGCCGAACCATGTCAACTGCACAAATCTCAAAGAAATATATTATTAAATTAACTGTTGTTGCTGCCCTTGGAGGACTTCTCTTTGGTTATGACACCGCAGTAATTGCAGGAGCAATAGGTTTCCTGCAGGAAAAATTCAATTTAAGTCCCGCTATGGTGGGCTGGGCAGCAAGTAGTGCCATTTGGGGATGCGTTTTAGGTGCACTTGTAGCTGGCTATGCCAGTGATAAATGGGGACGTAAAAAAATACTTTTGGTGACTGCTTTATTGTTTTCTCTTTCGGCAATATGGTCTGCATTAGCTAATGACTTAAGTATATTCATTGTCGCCAGGTTTATTGGAGGTGTGGGAGTGGGAGCCGCTTCAATGTTGTCTCCACTTTACATATCAGAATCTGCTCCTGCAAAGATACGGGGGACTCTGGTGAGTGTTTACCAGCTTGCAATAGTCCTGGGAATCAATATTATTTATGTTGTCAATTATCTTATCTCTGTATCAGGTGATCCCCAATGGAATATAGATCTAGGATGGAGATGGATGTTGGGTTCTGAAATTATTCCTGCAGGTATATTTTTTATTTTATTGTTTTTAGTACCGGAAAGTCCGCGTTGGCTTTTGGCTAATGGACATGACGATAAAGCCCGGGACATCCTTTCAAGAATTAATGGTTCTGAGGCAATGGCAATTGAAAATGAAATTAAATCTACCTTAAATGAGGAAAGGGGAACTTTTAAAGAACTTTTTGGAAAGAAATATCGTATGGCACTTATCGTAGGTGTCGTGCTTGCTCTTTTCTCACAAATCACAGGGATTAATGCCATTATTTATTTTGCCCCTGAAATATTTAAGAGCATAGGAATGGGCGTAGAGTCAGCCTTTTTTCAAACGATCTTGATAGGAATTATTAATACCATATTTACCTTTCTTGCCATCTGGCTTATCGACAAAGCAGGAAGGAGAAAACTGCTTTTAGGAGGAGTGACGGGAATGATATTGTGCCTTTTGGGTACAGCATTATGCTTTCAGTTCGAATTGTTTGGAGGGCCGTGGCTGTTATTGTTTATCCTGGGGTTTATTGCCAGTTTTGCCTCTTCTTTAGGACCGATCCCGTGGGTGCTTATTTCTGAAATATTTCCTACCAAAACCCGGGGTGTGGCCATGTCATTTTGCACGCTTATCCTGTGGGTGGGGGTCATTTTGATAACACAGTTAACGCCTATGGCCTTAGAAAATCTGGGAGGAGCAACAACTTTCTTTATATTCATGGGCAACTCCATCTTCCTGCTCATCTTTACCTGGTTATTTATCCCAGAAACTAAACAGAGAAGCCTGGAAGAAATCGAAAAAAGCTGGAGATCACCAGAAAAGTTATCTGAAATGGACGTAAAATCAAAAGAGTAGGATGAATCGGAAAATTTTTATTTCCCTCCAACAATTAGATCTGGACCTAAGCTTAAAAAATAGAAAAGTTTGAAAGAAGTATTTTTAGTAATGGACATGGGCGGCACCCAAATAAAGATTGCGCTTATCCATGGCAACGGTAAAATTATACAGGTTAAAAGTCTCAACTCCCGGGCGGAAATGACGATGGAAAACAGGCTGGAGGCTCTGGTTCCTGATATAAATGAGCTAATTAGTACAGATTATAATTTAAAAGGAATCGGAATTGCTTTTCCGGGAATAATAGATTTTGACAAAGGACAAATCCTGTCAAAATATGTGAAATACCCGCAGGCCCATATAACAGATATCCCAGGTTGGGCTAAAAAACACTGGGATGTTCCCTTACTTATTGAAAATGATGCCCGGGCAGCACTGGTTGGAGAATGGCAACATGGTTCGGGAAAAAATTGTGATAATCTTGTAATGGTCACCCTGGGAACCGGAATGGGTTCCGCAGTTTTAATAAATGCTGAACTTTTAAGAGGCAAAAATTACCTCGCCGGAAATTTGGGAGGACATATGTCAATAGATTTTGAGGGAGATTTTTGTAACTGCGGGAATAAGGGTTGTGTTGAGACTGCCGGATCCACCTGGGCACTAAAGAGAAATTTAGAAAAGATACCAAACTATAAGAGCAGCAGCCTTGCACAGGGAGAGACTTTAAACTTTTTAGAAGTTTTTACCAAAGCTTCCCAGGGAGATGAAGTAGCAGAGAAACTTAAGTTAAAAAGCCTGGAGGCCTGGGCTGCAGCAATAATAAACCTTTTACACGCATTTGATCCCGAAAAGCTGATCCTTGGAGGTGGAGTTATGCAGAGTAAAGAAGAAATAATTCCATTTCTTGAGAAGAGAGTGGGGGAACGTTCCTGGCTTTCAGAAGCAGGAGTCGAGATTGTGGCTGCAGAGCAATCTAAATATGCCGGACTTCTTTGGGTTGTGTTACTTGCTCGGGAAACATATAGTTTAAATGGAGATTTTGAGTGAATAGGTAAAGACTAAACTGCAGAAAATATGAAAGGACGTCTAAAAAGTTGCAAGCTGGGACTAACCTGTTACAGGGTTAGTCCAATTACCAAGAATAAAGAAGCAACTTAAGAATTCTTCAAAAACAGTTCAATAGATACCAGAACTGGAATCAGGAAAGAAAAAAAATTGAGCCGGAAAGGCCCTGGAAAAATAAAAATAGCATGAAATCTAATTACAATAAGACCCCGAAGATTAAGATTAGTGAGAACAATAATGATTTAAAAATAGGTTGGGAAAATATACTGACACATCTAAATGAGAAACTCCGTGCCATCTCCGGATCAAATGGTGTAAAACTCGCCATAGATACTTACCAGGGAGTGGATGATACAGAAATTTTGTTGGCCTTAAAGCAAATGTCTCCTGATAAGCTTTATGAAACCAAAAAAGTATTTAAGGAGGAGAAGCTTATAGCAGAAATGGTTTTTCCTTTCGTTACAGATGATCGGATTTTTGGATATATGTCCAATCTGGAAATGAATGATTTTTTCGATCAGCCCAAACTTAAAGAACTGAAGGAGCAGATTGAGAAGGACAGCGGTTCTCTTAAAATTATTTATGGCCCTGGAGCAAGTTTATTGGTTGAGGCCGATGTTACCGTGTATATTGATATGGCACGTTGGGAAATTCAGCAACGAATGAGAAAGGATGAGATAAGTAATTTAGGAGTGTCCAACGAGACGGTAGATATCGCCCGTAGATATAAACAATCCTTCTTTGTAGACTGGAGAGTTATGGACCGTCATAAAATGAAGATTTTTGATAAGGTCGATTTCTTTGTAGATGCTAATAAAAAAGGGGAGCCTAAAATGATAGAGCAGTCGGTTCTTAACGCTGCTTTGAAAAAAGCTACTCAGCAGCCATTTCGGGTAGTTCCGTTTTTTGATCCGGGACCCTGGGGAGGACAGTGGATGAAGGAGGTTATGGATCTGGACCGGACTGAGATAAATTTTGCATGGAGTTTTGATTGCGTGCCAGAAGAAAACAGTTTGCTCCTGGGATTTGGAGATCAAACTTTTGAAACTCCTGCAATAAACCTGGTGCTGAGGGAAGCTCCTCAATTGCTGGGAGACCATGTGTATGATAAATTTGGAGCTGAATTTCCAATAAGATTTGACTTTCTTGACACTATGAAGGGTGGAAATTTAAGTTTGCAGGTACACCCCGACAAGGATTATATTAAAGAGCAGTTTGGGATGAGTTACACCCAGGACGAGAGTTATTATATGATGGAGGCAGGTAATGACGCCGTCGTATACCTGGGGCTTAAAAATGATGTGGATCCCGATGAAATGATCAGAGAATTAAAAGTAGCCCAGGAAACGGGGGGTGATTTTGATGCTGATAAGCATGTAGGAAAATACGAAATTAAAAAGCACGACCACATCTTAATTCCATCCGGAACGGTGCATTGCTCAGGAAAGGACAGCGTTGTCCTCGAAATTAGCGCTACTCCTTATATATTTACATTTAAACTGTGGGATTGGGGCAGACTTGGGCTGGACAACCTTCCAAGGCCAATAAATATAGAACACGGTGAAAAGGTGATCGACTGGTCCCGAAGAGAGGAGTTCAGCCAGAAAGAATTGATCAACAAGATAGAAATAGTAGATGAAGGAGATGGTTGGGTAGAAGAAAGAACAGGGCTCTATCCTACTGTGTTCATTGAAACCAGGAGACACTGGTTTACGGGAACAGTACCCCATAAAAACGAAGATGGAGTAAATATACTGAACCTTGTGGAAGGAGAGGAAGCAATTGTGGAAAGCCCCACAGGTGCTTTTGAACCCTTTGTGGTACATTATGCTGAAACTTTTATAGTTCCCGCCTCGGTAACTGAATATACTATCAGGCCATTTGGAGAATCGGAAGGAAAAAAGCTCGCCACTGTTAAAGCTTTTGTAAGAAAATAGAAAATTTTTTGAAAGAGTATGTAACTATTCCTGACCGGATAAGCTAATTTTAAAATTTTAGGAAATATTGATATGAAACAACTTCTGTTCCTACAAAAGCAAATTCCTTCCTTACGGGGGGGAATTTGCTTTTTATTTTTTATGCTGGTTTTGATACCTCTCCACGCCCAGGAAAAACAAGACCTGCAATTTGGAAATTTGTTTCAGGACCACATGGTGCTGCAACGGACCAAACCTATAAATATTTGGGGTTCTGCCTTACCGGGAAGAAAGGTAAGAGTAAGCATGAACGGCAATGATGTTTCGGCTAAAACAAATTCCCAGGGGCAGTGGCAAGTGGCGCTGCCTCCGCTGAAAGAAAAAGGGCCTTATACCATTTCAGTTGTGTCGGGTACTGATAGAAGGGACCTTAAAGATGTATTGGTGGGAGATGTATGGATCGCTTCCGGGCAATCTAACATGGAATGGCTTAGTGAAAAACACCAATTTTAAAGAAATGGACAGCAGCTGGATCAAAGAGGCTGAAATTCGACTGTTAAAAATATTACCTGAGACAGATTACCAACCACAAAAAGAAAGTAGAAATTTGGGTTGGCAAACATTAAGTGATGAAAATATAGCCAACTTTTCTGCCGTGGCTTATCATTTTGGAAAATCTATCTATAAAGAAACAGGTGTGCCATTGGGAATAATTTCAGCAAACTTAGGAGCTACAACTATAGAGACCTGGATGAGTAATGAAGCACTGTCTAAATTTCCGCAGTTTCAAACGAAAGACAGAAAAAGTTTTAAGGAGCTGAGAGAACAATTTAAAGAAGGTACTGCAAATTGGTCTGAGGATCAATATTATGAAGGTGAGGGATTACAACAGCAATGGTATAAGGGATCAAATCAACCTGCTTCTGGTTGGAAGCCTATAGAAGTTGCGGGAAATACCTGGGAGAATGTTGAAGATCTTAAAGATTATGATGGTGCGGTGTGGTTTCGAAAATCTTTTGATCTGCCAGATAATTTCACAGGGGATTCTTTAACTCTTCAACTTTCACAAATTGATGATCATGATATAACATGGGTCAATAATATAAAGGTGGGGGAGACCTTTGGGCGGCATAATCACAGAAATTATAAGGTAGCCGTATCAAACCTTAAGAAAAACAAGAATCTTTTAGTAGTTCGCGTGTTTGATGCAGGCGGTATTGGAGGATTTACAACAAACGCCTTTTGGGGAAATGAAATTCTCTGGGGAACCTGGGAATACTATAGAGGTAAGGCCGTGGAGGCAACAGAATTTACAAGTCCTGAACTGGCCAATGTCTCTCCCTTTTCTTCTCCTGCTGTTCTTTTTAACGGTACAATAGCACCTCTGTTGGAATTGGGAATAAAGGGAGTCATTTGGTATCAGGGTGAATCTAACGAGCTAAGGGCCTATGAATACCGAAGCCTTTTCCCGGCATTGATAAAGGACTGGAGGAAGCAATTTGACCAGGGCCCATTTCCGTTCCTGTTCGTACAACTCGCTAACTACCGGGAGGAGACCCAGGAACCGAATGAATCATTGTGGGCAGAGCTACGGGAAGCTCAGGAGTTGGCTCTCAAAGAAGAAAATACCGGAATGGCCGTAGCCATAGATTTAGGTGAAGCAAATGACATTCATCCTAAAAACAAGGAAGATGTAGGAAAGCGCCTGGGGAGACTGGCCCTTAAACTCGCATATGACAAGGATATACTTGCAGAAGGTCCCAGATTTGATGGGATGGAAATAAAAGGAGATCAGGCAGTAATTAGTTTTATTAATACGGGAAAAGGACTAGTTGCGAAAGATAAATACGGCTATATAAGAGGTTTTCAAATTGCGGGGAGCGATAAAAAATTTTATTGGGCACAGGCAAGTTTAGTAAATGATACCATTGTGGTTCGGTCTCACCAGGTTAAATCCCCTGTGGCTGTACGATATGCCTGGAGTGATAATCCCGGGGAACTGGACCTTTATAATTCCGAAGGTTTACCGCTGGTTCCTTTCCGGACTGATAACTGGAAATTATCAACTGAAGGGGAGATTTTTCAGGATGGTCCCAGGTTCTAATTCAAAAAAGATAAATAGTAATACCTTTGTTAATTTTGTAAGCTCTAATGAATTCACCTGTAATGCCCAGTAAAAAACAGAAAGAGGTTCAGTTTAGACTGGACCACAATAGCGGTCTCCCCCTGCACTACCAGGTAGAGCAGTTGCTACGGAAGATAATTCAGGAGCCGGAATACCAGGAGGGGAAGTTGCTGCCCAAGGAGGTAGACCTGGCAAAAATGCTGGGGATTTCTCGCAACACAGTTCGCCAGGCAACCAATAGACTAGAACACGAAAATCTTCTATTGAGGAAAAAGGGAGTGGGAACTCGTGCAGTCAGGGAAACATTGGGTACCAAGCTTAATAACTGGGCGAGCTTTAGTGAAGAAATGCATAGTAAAGGTGTGCAGTTTATAAATTACGGCATAGATGTTTCCTGGACAAAGGCTTCTAAATCGGTCGCTGATAATTTACAGATTGAAGAAAATAAGGAGGTACTGAAGTTAGAACGACTTAGAGGGCTTGAAAACGGACCTTTTGTAAGATTTATATCATTTTTCCATCCCCGCATTGGACTTACCGGAAAAGAGGATTTCTCCAGACACCTGTACGATATCCTTGAATATGATTATGCTACGGTTCCAACGGTTTCCAAAGAACGTATTAACGCTATTACAGCCAATAAGGACCAGGCCAAATTCCTGAAGGTAGAGGTAGGTAGTCCACTGTTATTAAGGAAACGGCTGGTTTGCGATCCCGGGGACCGACCTATTGAATACAACATAGGATATTACCGTGCTGATAGTTTTACTTATGAAATAGATATCAGGAGGTAAGCAGGAAGATTATTATACCTGTGTTTTCCGTGTGGAAAATTCCCTTTTAAGAATGTTCTTTAGGGATCCTGCATATTATTAGTTCACCAAAATCTAATCTTCAAAAGTGCCCCGGTATTACTCTTACTTAAAGATTATCTGCAGCCAGGATCAGGAACAAATAATCGGTAGTTCCACCACCCAAAACGTATTCTGTTTGCTGCCAGTGGAATGGCCATTCCAGTAATTCGGGAAAAGCGGATCTTACTAATGCAGATATTTTTGTACTGTATATGTGACTATTTACCAGATCCTCTCTTATAATCAAAAAATAATTGCACAATTATGAGAAAAAGGATAAACCTCAGTGTTTTTTTACTATTTTTAAGTGTTATTATTACATTTTACTTTTATGGTTATGTGGTTATAGACGGGATTTAAAGCTGGAGAGGAAATAGGGATCAAATAAAACAAAATTGTGAAGTATCGATTATTACAAATCTTATTTATTTTTTGCGTCTCGATTGGTATGTCGCAAACGGAACAGGAAAAGATCGTAGAAGATTTTCAATCTTCCCCGCTGAATCAACCAGGTAAGGAATTTCCCAAGGTGAATTCTGAAGGGAGGCTAAGGGTCCAAATTGAAGCACCTGAAGCTAACAAAGTACAGCTGGATATTGGCGGCGTAAAATACGATCTTGAGAAGAATGAAAAAGGGATATGGGAAGGGGAATCTGCTCCTCAGGACGAAGGATTTCATTATTATCAACTTAATATAGATGGTGCTTCAGTCCCAGATCCGGGTTCTAAATATTTCTATGGTGCTTACCGTTGGGGTAGCGGAATAGAGATTCCTGCCAGCGATAAAGAATTTTACGCTCTAAAAGATGTCCCTCACGGAACAGTCTCTGAAAATCTATATTTTTCAGAAATAACAAAACAATGGAGACGCAATTTTGTTTACACTCCACCTGGTTATTTCGAAGATACTGAAAAGAGATATCCCGTTCTTTACCTTCAGCACGGAAGTTATGAGGATGAAACAGGATCGGCTTCCCAGGGACACACCAATTTAATTCTGGACAACCTTATTGCTTCAGGTAAGGCGAAACCTATGATCATTGTAATGGACAATGGGTATGCCTACAGTCCGGAGGACCTTAAGGAAGCAGGGGGAAATCGTCCTCCTTCATCTTTTGAAAAAGTTTTAATAGAAGAAGTCATTCCCCATATTGACAAGAAATTCCGAACTATTCCAAACAGGGAGAATAGGGCCATTGCGGGACTATCCATGGGAGCCAGCCAAACAATGGCTATTATTATGAACAACCTGGATTACTTTTCCTACTATGGTGGATTTAGCGGTACTGCTAATTTTCCCGGAGATAAAGAGCTGGATGCAGAGACTTTTTTAAATGGAGCCTTCAGCGATGCAAAAGAAGTAGAATCGAAACTAAAAGTGCTTTTTCTGGGATTGGGAACTAAAGAGGCTGAGGTGTTTTTTAAAACTGTTAATGCCTTCCGGGATATGTTGGAAAATAAGGGGATTGACTACACATTTTATTCTTCCCCTGATACTTCTCACGAATGGTTGACCTGGAGAAGGTCTTTACATCAATATGCTCAATTATTATTTAAATGATAGTGTAGTTTTCTGGATAATTTTCAGATGCTCTTTAAACAGGTTAAAAATATTCCTATCTTGGCTTATAGTAATAATGACAACAAGTTGTTGTGGTTAAATTATTTTAGCAGATTTTATATCATAGTTACTCGCTTTATAAAGAACTG
The DNA here is from genome assembly GCF_021535135.1 of Antarcticibacterium sp. 1MA-6-2. Classification (NCBI taxonomy): domain Bacteria; kingdom Pseudomonadati; phylum Bacteroidota; class Flavobacteriia; order Flavobacteriales; family Flavobacteriaceae; genus Antarcticibacterium; species Antarcticibacterium sp. 1MA-6-2. The sequence goes on from NZ_CP091036.1 coordinate 3,511,216, forward strand.
AAAATTCAGAAAGAGAATGAAAAAAGGATTTTTAATAGATATGGATGGAGTTATTTATGGAAATGATACCCTCATTCCGGGAGCTGATTCTTTTATAGCTGAACTTCAAAAGAGAAGAATCCCGTTTCTTTTCATGACTAATAATAGCCAAAGAACACCTCTTGATACCGTGAATAAAGTCGCCCGAATGGGAATTAAGATTAAAGAAGAAAATGTTTATACCAGTGCAATGGCGACGGCTTCCTTTCTTTCATTCATGCAGCCAAAGGGTAGTGCCTATGTATTGGGAGAAGGAGGGCTTATTACCAGCCTTACCCAACAGGGATATCAACTCGTGAATCAGAACCCCGACTTCGTTGTGGTGGGGGAGGGTCGCAATTTTACTTTGGAAATGGTAAATAATGCCGTGGATATGATCCTTGGAGGGGCACGTTTTATTGCCACCAATCTTGATCCTTCTCCTAAGAAAACAGGTTGGACAAATTTAGGTATTAAAGCTATTGTGGCTATGATAGAGGAAGCAACAGGCAAAATAGCATTTTCAGTGGGAAAACCCAGTCCTGTCATGATGAGGTCGGCAAGAAAATATTTAGGATTGGAAGCCCGGGAAACTATAATAATAGGTGATACTATGGATACAGATATATTGGGAGGAATTCAGTTAGGATATACCACGATCCTCACTCTCACTAAGTGTATCTCAAAGAGAGAACTTAAACAACTATGCTTTTAAACCCGACGTAACTGTAAATTCAGTTTCAGATATTAACCTGGAAGAAGTGCTGGCAATTCATTAAAAATTTCAAAATCTTATATTATGGGTCTACAATTAAAAATACAGAAAATACTGGCCCTGGGGCTGTTTATCTTGGGATTTGCTTTTCAATCCCCAGGGCAGGAAACTTTTAAAAATCCCATCCTGGCGGGCTGGTATCCAGATCCTGCGATTACTGATGATGGCATGGGTAACTTTTATATGGTTCATTCTACTTTTGCTTTTTATCCCGGAATATCTGTTTTTCACAGTACAGATCTTGTAAACTGGAAACAAATAGGCAATGTCATTGACAGGCCCGATCAAATTGATCTTGAAGGTTTTGGAGTATCAAGAGCTATTTTTGCTCCTGATATTAGTTTTGATGAGGGAACCTTCTATGTTACCTGTACAGTTGTAGACGGTAAAGGTAATTTTGTGGTCACAGCCAAAGATCCTGCAGGCCCGTGGAGCGATCCCGTTTGGTTGCCGGAAGTGCAGGGAATTGACCCCGGACTATTCTTTGACGTTGAAAAATCCTATATAGTCTATAACGGAGATGCTCCCGATAATAAACCTTTATATGACGGCCATCGTACGATAAGAATGTTTGAATTTGATAAACAAAACCTTGAAACTGTGGGAGAGAATCGTATCCTGGTAAACGGTGGGGTTGATATTTCTACAAAACCTGTATGGGCAGAAGGTCCACGGATTTATAAGCTTAATGGATATTATTACCTGATGACTGCAGAGGGTGGAACTGCCATTAATCATTCAGAAATGATTTACAGGAACCGTGATATAGATGATGAATTTATTCCATTTAAAGAAAATCCTATTTTGACACAAAGGCATCTGGATCCAGATAGGGAAGATCCTGTCACCTCTGCGGGGCATGCAGATATTATTCAGCATCCAAATGGAGATTGGTATGGTGTTTTTCTTGCTGTACGCCCTTACGAAGGAGATTTTTATAATACCTGCAGGGAAACCTTTTTAACTCCGGTGAAATGGGAAAATGACTGGCCAATTTTTGATTTGGGAGGAGAGGAAATCCAATATGAATACCCACTCCCGGAAGGAACTAAAATTAATAAGGATCTTTTTCCGCTCAATGGAAATTTTCAATTTAAAAAGGATTTTGAAAATAAGAAGCTTGATCTTCACTGGCTGTTCCTGCGTAATCCAAAAGAAGATTGGTATAGCTTAAAGGACAGGGAGGGATATCTCGTGATGAAAACAAGAGCCGAGACAGTTTCAGGTACTGCCAATCCCAGTTTCTTATCCCACAGGCAGCAACATTTAAAAGGTGAAGCAGCTGTTTCACTGAATTTTGATACTAAAAAGGAAAATGAAAAAGCAGGATTAATAGCTTTTCAAAATGAAGCCCATTTTTATTTTATAGCAAAATCCTATGAGGGAAATTCTCCTGTTGTTCAGCTTTTCAAAGGTGCTGAAAATGGTGAGGAGTTGCTGGCAAGTCAAAAGCTTCCAGCTTCGGGTGAAGCAATAGAATTTAAAGTGGAATTTGATGAAGATGTTTATAGATTTTTCTATAAAACAGGATCAGAATGGAAGAACCTGGGAGGAGAACTCGATGGCAAATATTTAAGTACAAAAGTTGCAGGTGGCTTTGTAGGAAATAATTTAGGGATGTATACTACTTCCAATGAAGAAGAATCAAAAAATAAAGCAGCTTTTGACTGGTTTAGTTATTTGGGAGATGATGAAGTATATCAAAAAGAACAGGGCAATTAATATTCAGCTTTCCTGTTTTTAGAAACCCAGAATAAGGATATAAAGGAAAAATTCTATTTTCTAAGTTCTTAGAATTTTTGAAATTAAAGTAGATCATATGGACATTAAAGATATTTCGGGGACTACCAGCCTAAGTAATGGTGTAAATATGCTTAGGTTCTTGGGCTGGGAGTTTATAAAGCGAGAGAAGGCCGGGAGGTGATCGATGCGGTGCAACATGCTCTGGATGCAGGCTATAGGCATATAGATACGGCCAGTTTTTATGGAAATGAAAATGGTGTTGGGGAAGCTGTTAAAACTTCAGGTATACCAAGGGAAGAGGTTTTTGTCACTACAAAGGTTTGGAACGATGATCAGGGGTTTGATTCCACTCTTAAAGCATTTGATAAATCTCTGGCTGAGCTTAAAATGGATTATTTGGATCTATACCTGATACACTGGCTATGTGCCTGGTAAATATCTCGAAACCTGGAAGGCTCTTGAAGAACTCTACTCACAGGGAAGGATTAGAGCCATAGGAGTTTCCAATTTTCTTGAACATCATTTAGAAGATGTTATAAATAATTCCGAAATAACACCCATGGTCCTGCAAAACGAATTTCATCCCAGGCTTGTGCAGCAGTCGTTACTGGATTACTGTAAAAAAAGGAATATACAATATGAGTCCTGGTCACCTTTAATGAGAGGAGAGGTTTTTAATTTGGATCTTCTTAAAGAACTGGCAGAGAAATATAATAAGTCCATTGCGCAAGTAGTCATACGGTGGAATCTTCAAAAAGGAGTGGTTACCATTCCAAAAAGCGTACACCGGGACAGGATCTTTGAAAATGCAGATGTTTTTAATTTTAAAATTTCCAAAGAAGATATTCAGCAAATAGATGCTCTGGACAGGGAATACCGAACAGGAGCAAATCCCGATGATTTTATGCGACATTTTGGAAGTAAATAATTTACCCAAGCAGAAAATGTAATACTCTTTAGTAGACACTGATTCTCTTTTTCCGGCCTCCTATAAATTTTAAAGAAACAGATTCCTTCTGAAGTTCTGTGCCTGGTAATTTAAAAAGGTTCATTTGGGACAGGAATCAATACTTACTATTCCTGAAGCTTAACGGATGTCTATATTTACAGAAGAATGGGTTGCAGCTCAAGTTCTTCTGCTTCAGCTTTACCTTCTTTTATTTTATAGAAGGTGTTTAACTCCAGGTTTGTAAATACTTGTAGGTTATTGCTTCCGGCCCACAAGATTTTTATCTCACTAATTTTTGATGCCTTACCTAATCCTATTTGGGCCCTTAGGGTGGAAGATCCAAAACTTCCGCCTGAACTAATGGTATGAAAGATAGAACGTTTTAATCCTTCCTCCATAACGGTCACTTCGATCTTACTTCCTATAGCAGCCCTATTTGCCTGTGTTCCCACCAGTTTTAAGCTTATCCAGTTATTCTCATCCTGATAAGGATTAAGGTAAAGAGAATTGAAAAAGATATCGCCTTCATAAGCTCCTCCCATAACTACATGGATATCCTGGTCTCCATCATTATCAATATCAGAAAATGATACCGCATGTCCTTTTTGTATATGTCCAAACCCTCCCGCGGTGGTCACATCCTGAAACTTATCTCCCGAATCGTTTCGAAATACCCTGTTGGGAATTATGGATTCAAAACTTACCTCTCCTGTACTCAGGTAAATATCGGGATACCCATCATTGTCCAGATCCCCATAATTAGCTCCCATGGCGTAGCCTATTTTATTCAATCCAACTTCAGCAGAAACATCTTTAAAAGTGCCTTTATTATTTTGATAAAGACGCATAGTCTCTGCCTTATTCGGTTGTCCTAAGTATTCTTTCACAATATCGGGAACTATGGTGTAAATGTTACTTCTTTTATAGCTTACCACAAAAATATCCGTCCATCCATCATTATTATAGTCAAAAGACCAGGTGGGGAAACTTGAGATTTTTTCACCTAAACCAAAAACAGCACCTGCTTCTTCGAAGCTTAATTTTCCGGTTTCATAAATGCCTTTATTTATAAAAAGTAAATTTTTGCTCGTGGGGTGAAGTGTAGAGACATAAATATCCATCCATCCGTCATTGTTATAGTCTCCACTGGTTACTCCCTTAACATAGAAAAATTCATTTTCATTACTCACAGTGAGCTTTGCCTGGGCAGTTAAGTTAGAAAACGTGCCATTTCCGTTATTCCTATAAAATTCAGAAGGGTGAATATTTCCTTCTTCAGATTCATTTCCTATAAATAAATCAACCCATCCATCATTGTCAAAGTCTGCCCAGGTTGCGGTTTGAGTTGGGTGAAAAGACAGCAATCCTGCTTCTATAGTAACATCGGTAAAAGTGTTGTCTCCATTATTTTTTAGCAGGGAATTAGGATGTTTTCCAAGAGTTCCCATCCATGCACCCCGTAAGATAAAAACATCCAGAAATCCATCATTATTATAGTCTGCCTGCACCATATTTAAACCACCTGCAACTTCTTCCAGGCCTGCTGATCCTGTTTTTTCTATAAAACCTCCCTGTCCATCATTAATAAAAAATCTGAGTTCTCCAGATAGAAACCAACTGGATACCAGCACGTCTAAAAGATTGTCATTATTAAAATCTTCAACTATACTCCCTCCCGAAAGATCATTTACATTTAATCCTAATTTGGGAGCAATATCTTTAAACTTCTTTAACGGGTATTCCGATTCAAAAACACTTTCGGGAATTAGATAGTTTTCCGGGACACCTTCGGGATACTCCCCTAAAGTCATATAAGCGATATTTAAAAGCCAGCGACTGTTATCATCGTGTAGATCCTGTTTTAAGAATTGCTCAAATAGCTTTATTGCTTTTCCTGAACCTTCCGGAGCCTGGTGAAAGCCTTCGGAATCTATAGGTATAATACAGGAGGCGGAAGCATTGTGGTGATGTATACAGTTTTGTTGCTCTCCCAAACGCATATAGGCAAGTGCCAGTAAGGGTCCAATCTTTTCTTCCTCAAAGGATTCCAGCTTATAACGTAATCTGCCGTTGTTACTTTCTTCCCACAGTCTTTCGAGTATAACAATAGCTTCTTTAGTTTTGCCCGCGTAAAGTAGTGCATCTGCTTTTTTGAGATTGAAGCGTTCTTTCTCATTGGAAGGAGCTACTTTAGATAAACTATCAAAATAGGCAATTCGCAGGGTAGATGCATAAATATTTTCAGGAATATCAAATTGTTCCTCAGTGGTTTTTCTAATTATTTCAGGCATTGTGGGCTCGTCGTCACAGGAGACAAGGCTTAAAAATAAAAAACATAAAATCCCTGTTACGTATTTCATATTATGTAATTTAATCTTCTCTGGTCTTTCAATAAAAAAATAAATTTGAAATCACCGGGCGCAACAAAGATATATGAGAAAAGGATTCTTTATAAATTTATCCTCAAGCTTTCAGGATATTAAGAAAAGTAAGAAAGGTTCCGATTAATAGGATAGGATTTAGCCGCGGAGTTTGGAAATATAGCCAAAAGAGGGAGTTGTAAAAAATGGTTTTTCAAATAACCAATTATAAAATTAGCCTCTATTAGCCATATAATGACCTTCGATCCTTTACTAAAAAGTTGCTGCTTACCGTAATACCCACTGAATAAATTTATAATTTAGCTCCATAAACTTAGGAAAAATTTACTTTATCTCCCTTAGTATGAACGATATTTCAACCATAAAACTATATATGAGGATCTTTTTTAAGATAATAACAATTACCATTTTCGTGGTGTTAGGCGGGTGTAAGAAAGAGGAGACTGGTGAGCTAGCTCAATCTTCAGAAACCACCATCTTTAGACCTATTTTTTCGACAAGTTCCGCAATCGATTTCAGTAATAATTTAACCGAAAATGATTCGCTTAATTATTTCACCTATTCCTATATCTATATGGGAGGAGGTGTCGCTGCTGGTGATTTTAATAATGATGGTTTACAGGATCTGTATTTTACAGGAAATCAGGTGCCAAATAAGCTTTATCTCAACAAGGGAAATCTTGTTTTTGAAGATGTAACTGAGGCTGCGGGAGTTTCCGGAGACGATAGATGGTATACCGGGGTAACGACGGCCGATGTAAATGGAGATGGTTTCCTTGATATATATCTTTCTGTAGGAGGAAAGTTCGGGCCAAAGAATAACCAGCTTTTCATTAATAACGGAGATGGTACTTTTGAGGAAAGGGCTAAAGAATATGGATTGGATGATCCAGGTAATAGCGTGCAGGCTACCTTTTTTGATTATGATAAAGATGGAGATCTTGATGTGTACATTGCCAATTATCCTCCTACAAGATTTGATTCACCCAATTTTATCTACGAATTTAAAATGAAAAATGTAAGTGATCTGGAATCTGATCATTTATTGCGAAACGATAGAGGGAAGTTTACAGATGTTACTAACGAAGCGGGAGTACGAAGCTTTGGGCTTTCCCTATCTGCAACCGTTGCCGATCTAAATAACGACACCTGGCCTGATATTTATATTTCGAACGACTTTAGCTCTCCTGATTTCTTGTATATGAACAATGGAGATGGTTCTTTTCGGGAGGTTGTAAAGGAAGCAACCTCACATACCGCATTTTTTGGTATGGGTGTGGATATCGCTGATTATAACAATGATGGGAATCTGGATATTTACCAGGTAGATATGTCTGCCAAGAAGAACAGAAGGAAAAAAGCCAACATGGCAAGTATGAACCCGGAATTGTTCTGGAGCACAGTTGATGCTTACTTTCATTACCAGTATATGCAAAATGTACTTCAAACCAACACAGGTGTTTTTGAGGATGAAAATCCTTTTTTTGCTGATTTTTCCCGTATAATGGGAGCTTCTTCTACAGATTGGAGTTGGGGGCCTTTGTTTGCAGATTTTGACAATGATGGTCTTAAAGATCTATTTGTAACCAATGGTACCAGAAGAGAGATTAATAATAACGATTACTTCAATAATCTAAAGGATACCAGGATGGTAGAAGAAAACCAACTGGAAAAAAGTCTTAACATTCCTTCTGAAAAAATTGATAATTTCATGTTCAGGAATAACGGAGATTTATCCTTTGAAATAGCAAATAAAAAATGGGGAATAGAATATGAAGGCTGGTCTAATGGGGTAGTTTATGCAGATCTGGATAATGACGGCGATTTGGAAATTGTCACTAATAACATTGATGACAGGGCCTCACTTTTTGAAAATACCAGTTCAGAAAAAAATAATTTCGTGCAGATAGAATTTGAAGGTAATGAGCAGAATGTTTTTGGTTTGGGAACAAGAGCTTATGTAAAGACAAATGAAATGGAACAAATGCAGGAACTTACCCTTACACGAGGATTTCAGTCATCTGTTGCTCCTCAACTGCACTTTGGTTTGGCACAAAATGAGCTTATTGACGAAATTAGAATAGTATGGCCAGATGGTAAAGCTGAAATTTTAAATGACGTTAAAGCCAATCAAAGATTAACTTTTAGTTATACAAACGCAGCTGAAATAATGGAGGAGGTGCTTTCTAAACCTGAACCCTTGTTTACAGCTATAAACGATACTATTTCTTTCCCGCGTCACTAAGCATATAGAAAATGAATACGACGATTTTAAAGAAGAAATTCTTCTGCCTCATCGTACCTCTACATTTGGTCCCGGTGCTGCAGTGGGTGATTTAAATGGAGATGGTAAGGATGATTTCTTTATAGGAGCAGCATCTAACTATGAAGCTTATGTTTACTTCCAGACTGCAACAGGATTTGAAAAGCAGCAAAGCACAGCCTTTCAACAGGACAAAAAGTTTGAAGACTTAGGTGCCTTAATTTTTGATGCAAATGGGGATGGGCACAATGACATCTATGTAGTTAGTGGAGGAAACGAATTTGCTCCTGATTCTGAATATCTGCAAGACAGGTTGTACCTAAATGATACTAAGGGTAATTTTCAAAAAGATGAGTCAGCACTGCCGGAAATGCGCACCAGTGGTTCCAGAGTTTATGAGGCCGATTTTGATAAGGATGGAAAAAAGATCTATTGGTATTAGGACGCCTGGTTCCCGGAAATTATCCTATACCTGCAAAATCTTATATCCTGAAGAACATAGGAGGAAATGGCAAAGCAAAGTACCGGGATATCACCAAAAATATAGCCCCGGAATTTCAGTCACTGGGAATGGCCACCAGTGCCGAGATCGTAGATATTGATAATGATGGATGGGAGGATATTGTGGTTGTAGGAGAATGGATGCCCATAAGAGTTTTTAAAAATTCAGAAAAAGGTTTTAAAGAAATTACAGAAGACCTGGGCTTAGCCGATACTACCTGCTGGTGGTGGAGTATTAAAACAGGGGATTTCGATGGTGACGGGGACCAGGATTTTCTCGTGGGAAATTTGGGCCGTAATTACAAATACACGGCCAATGAAGAAGAAACCTTTGATATCTACTTCAATGATTTTGATGAGAATAATAAACAGGACATCGTGCTAAGTTATTATAACGAGGGAGAAAAATTTCCTTTACGGGGAAGAGAGTGTTCTTCGCAACAAATGCCAGGGATAAAGAACAAATTTCCCGATTATCAATCATTTTCAACTGCCACGCTGGAGGATGTTTATACTGAAAAAAGCCTTGAGAACTCTCTTCATTACCAGGTGAAATCCTTCGCCAGTGTTTATCTGGAAAACCGGAACGGAAAATTTATTAGGCATGAACTACCTCCTGCTGCGCAGGTCTCTTCCATAAATCAAATTCTCGTTGATGATTACAATGGGGACGGAAATCTGGATGCATTAATTGCCGGAAACCTCTTCTGGTCAGAAGTGGAGACCACACGTAATGATGCGGGCTATGGGATGTTTTTGAAAGGAAATGGAAAGGGTGGCTTTAAAGAGACAGGTGCTTCACAAAGTGGTTTTTTCGTGCCGGGAGATGTAAAAGATCTTTTATCCCTGACTTTCAATGGCCGGGAAATTATAGTGCCCGTGAAGAACAATGACCGCTTACAATTCATCGGGGTGAACTCTTCCAACTTATCAGAACTTCAATAAGATACGGAAAATAATAGGGATTTAAGGGTAATCCTTTTGGGATTATAAGGCCTCATTAATATTTTATCGAAACCGATTGCGTAATGGAAATGTTTTTTATACATTTAACCTTAACTAACAATACAATTTTTAATATGAGGGTAAATTACTTTAAGAGTAGTCTGTTTTTCCTATGCTTTATGTGTTTTGGATTCCTTTCGGCACAACAGGTTATAACTGGGACAGTTACTGATGCAAATGGGCCGCTTCCCGGAGTGAATGTGATTCTGGAAGGGACAACGGTAGGTACTACAACAGATTTTGATGGAAATTATTCACTGCAGGTGAATGAAGATCTAGGGCCCGATTCCAGGCTTGTCTTTAGCTATATTAGCTATGAAACAAGAGAAGTGGCAATAAATGGCCGATCTGTTATTGACGTTAATATGGTTGCCAGTGCAGAGGCATTGGACGATGTTATAGTGGTAGGTTACGGTACCCAGTCAAGAGCTGAGGTTACGGGAGCTATTTCATCTATTGATGCCGATGAGATCAACAGTTTACCTGTTGCCACTGCAGAGCAGGCTTTACAGGGAAGAGCTTCTGGTGTGACTGTAATCAACTCCGGTGCTCCGGGTAACACGCTTAGCAGTAAGAATTAGAGGACTTGCCTCCCCTAATAATAATGACCCATTATATGTTATTGATGGTGTTATAGCGGGTGGACTAGGTAGTCTTAATCCAAATGATATTGAGAACATTCAGGTATTAAAAGATGCTTCTACTACTGCTGTTTACGGCTCGAGAGGAGCGAATGGAGTAGTACTGGTTACAACAAAGTCGGGAAAAGCATCTCAAAAAGCCCAGCTAAGCCTAGACCTTTATTCAGGTGTTAATTTTAATAGTAACCGATTTGATTTATTAAACCGGGAACAGTATATACAGTACGCAAGAGAGATTACAGACACTGATCCTGAACGTCTTACCAATCCAGAATATGCTGATTTTATTGATAATGAAACCGACTGGCAGGATGAAATATTTAGAACGGGTATCTTAAAAAGTATTACCCTCGGTTTTTCAGGAGGTAATGAAAGTAGTAATTTCAGGTTTTCAGGGGGTTACCTTAATCAGGAGGGAGCTGTTATTGAAACAGAATTTGAGAGATTTAATTTTAGATCTAATAGCAATGTAAATTTTGGAAAACTTAGCTTCGGCCAAACCTTGAATGTTTCTTTTACAGCACAAAATCCTGAACGAGCTGATGGTGGAAGGTCAATTATAGAACATGCTATTAAATCTGCACCTTACTTACAGGTTTACAATCCTGATAACAGAGGCGGTTTCCAGGGGCCAAATTCTGCATTGGATGGTCAGGATGCTGCGAACCCTGTAAGGGTACAAACTTTAGGTAATGCTCTAAATAAAGGTCTGACTGTTTTAGGAAGTCTTTTTGCAGAATATGAAATAATCGATGGTCTTACTTTTAGGAGCCAGGCAGGTTTGGATTATTACAAATTTAATAATGATAGTTTCATACCTTCTTATAACGATGACAGCAGCGGAGCCACACATCAATCTGGTTTTGCACAGATCACCAAAAACAGTGGTACAAACCAATCTCTTACTCTTACAAATAGCCTTACCTACAAATTTGATGTTGCAGATTTACACAATTTTGAAATTTTGGCTTTAGCTGAAGATCAAAGAATTGATAGTGAAAGCCTGGATGCAAGTAGCCAGAACCCTATTACTGATGATGTAGAAGAAGTTTCTTTAAATCAGCCTGGATTATCTTCAGCGTCTTCAGAATATAGAAGAGTAGGATTTTTAGGTCGGTTAAATTACAACTTTGACCAAAAATATCTTTTAGCGGGTTCTTATCGTAAGGATGCATCTACCCGTTTTGGTGCCAATAACCGCTGGGGTAGTTTCTGGTCTGTGGCTGCAGGATGGAATGTGGCAAAGGAGAGTTTTATGGAAGATTCAGAAATTAACAATTTAAAAATTAGAGGTAGCTGGGGTACAACCGGAAATGATCAAATAGGAAATTATCTTTATTCTTCAACATTAGTTACAAGTTTTATATACCCTTTTGGAGGCGCAGCTTTTCAGGGAACTACTGCCGAAGGACTTGCTAATCCAAACCTTAAATGGGAAGAGGTGACAATGAAAAATATTGGAGTGGATTTAGGAGTATGGAACAATGCGTTTACCCTATCCGTGGAGTATTATATTAATCGTAGTGATGATCTTCTATTTGACTTGCCTCTTCCACCAACATTAGGTTATAATCGTCCTACAATAGCTTCTAATGTAGGATCTGTGGAGACTAAAGGTTTTGAAGCTGACTTTGGCTATAATGATTTTGAAGGGGATTTTACCTGGTCTGCCAATCTAAATTTGGGAACCAGTAAAAATGAGGTGTTATCAATTGGAAATTTAACTCAGGTCCAGAGTGGATTTTTCGAAAATGAGAATTTAACAAGGATCGCTCCGGGAGAAGCTTTATTTCACTTTTATGGTTTAAGAACTGATGGGATCTTCCAAAATCAGGCAGAAGTGGATGCAGTATATACTGCGAATCCCGATCAAACAGTGGTGCAACCGGGAGATATTCGATTTGTGGACATTAACGGAGATGGTGATATAAATGCAGCAGACAAAACAGTAATAGGAAATCCATACCCTACACTTACAATGGGACTTAATTTAAGTGCTCAATATGGTAACTTCGACATTTCCCTGTTCATTCAGGGAGCTTATGGCCAGGATATTTATAATACCAATCTTTATGACCTTGAAGGTATGCCAAGGTTGTTTAACAGTGGAGTGGCTGTGCTGGACAGATGGACAGGAGAAGGAACGTCAAACACAATTCCAAGAGCCCTGGGTGCGCCTCAAAATCTTAATGCTTCAGATCGTTTTATAGAAGATGGTTCTTATACCAGATTGAAGAACTTGAATATTGGATATACTTTTGACGAAGCTGTATTTGGAGAATCACTTTCTAATTTGAGAATTTATTTAAGCGGTCAAAATTTGATTACGTTAACTGACTATTCAGGGTTAGATCCCGAGATTGGTGTTGATAATGTTTTACTCCAGGGTACAGGAGCTATAGGTATAGATAGAGGTTTGTATCCGCAGCCTACTTCTATTACATTGGGTCTTCAATTAGGATTTTAAAAAAATAATTTATGAAAAAAATAAAAATAATTTTAATGGTCTTTGTCGCATTGTTCACAGTAAATGGATGTGATGAAGAAGATTTTGAGCTAAGCAACCCCAGCGGTCTTTCTCCTGAAACTTATTTTAGGACAGAGACTCAGGTGCAGTCTGCTGTGAATGCCATCTATGCTAATATGCAGACAATAGGATTGTATACAAGGATTTATTTCTTTGCCATGGATAATATGTCTCATGAAAATGCAGGAAACTCTCAATTGGAGGCTGATAAAAGAGCTTTTCTTGAGTATTCCTTTGATGCGAGTCATCCTCCTATTAGCTGGTACTGGGATTCCTGTTACCGTGGGATAAACAAAGCCAATTTTGTTATCAATAATGAAGAAAGAATTAATGAAATTCCTTCTTCTCTTTTAAGTGATGATAAAAAAGCCAGGTTTGTTGGAGAAGCTAAATTTATGAGGGCGTTTTATTATTTTCTTTTGGTTACCCGTTTTGGCGATGTTCCTTTGATCACTGTAATTCCCGAAGATGGATCTGGTTTCCCTCGTTCTCCCAAGGAAGATGTCTATGATCAAATCGTAAAGGATTTAAATGATGCAAGCGAGTCTCTATGGGAAAGAGGCCGTACCGAAAATGGTAGAGCTACTCAGGGTGCTGCTTATGCCTTATTAGGTAAAACACATCTATATAGAGAGCAATACCAGGAGGCTCTTGATGCTTTTAGTAATATCTATGGAGATTATTCTCTTGAAGAAGATTACTATGCAAATTTTAGAGAAGAAGATGAGTTTGGACCGGAATCTATTTTTGAAGTAAACTACGATGATGATTTAGGAAACTCTGCTGTCTGGAATTCCAATGCATCAGGAGAAGGTGCAAATGAAGTTACCTTCCGCGGTCAGGAGTATGGATTTAATGATTGGTTCAATGTTTATCCTTCAGAAGATCTTCTTAGTGAATATGAAGATGGAGATATTAGATTTGATGAGACCTTTTATACTGTTGGAGATACTTTTGCAGGTGGGGTTATAGAATCTATTCCTAACGATAGAAGCGCGGCCTGGAGAAAATATCAAAATTATTACAAAGATGTTAATGAGGATATGGCTTCCGGAATTAACTTTAAAGTAATACGATATGCTGATGTTCTTTTAATGATGGCTGAAGCTGAAAACGCACTGGGTAACCCGGAACAAGCTATAGAATACATTAACGAAGTAAGAGAGAGAGCAGATTTGCAACCACTTTCTATGGATCTTTCCCAGGATAAAGTTTTCACTGCTATAGTACACGAAAGAATGGTGGAGCTCGCGGGAGAACAAGTACGTTTCCCTGACCTTGTTAGATGGGAACTTGCGGCAGATTATCTTTCAGAATATGGTTTCCAGGCTGGAAAGAATGAGATCTGGCCAATTCCAAATGACGAGATTGCTGCAAATGAAAGCATAGGACAGGAGGACCAGAATCCTGGTTACTAAACATTTTTAAATAAGATAATTAAGACCCTTTCATAATTTGAAAGGGTCTTTTTTTGTCTGGAACATTCTATCCCGATGGATAATTTTGCTACAATTAAAGCTGATTTTTACTCTATTTAACTTCCGGCTCTGTCTAAATGATAGTTCCCGACTCAAGATCTACAAATTAATTATTGACTAAATGCGCATAGTATTAACTTTATAAGCCGGACGGCTGGCTACGCTTTATTTATAAAAATGGCCTTGGTGAGGGTTTAAATTTTACTGCCTGGAGCGATCCCCGGCATACACAAGAAGTGAAATAGAAATGCGACTTTTAGTGTAAGATATTTGGATTTAGAATTTTGAGAGTACTTTTACTTTAATTGCTTTTTAATTTCGGGAATCATCTTTAATTCCTTTACCTGTAGCAGCCCAGTAAATACCTCCATAAAGATGGTGCAGAAACCAGGGATTTTGGTATATTTCTGCTATATGACCTAATCCGGTATAGAAAGATCTTCCGTTGTCAAAATATTGATACCAGGCAATTGGATGATCGCCCATCCTTTTGCCTTTTTTCTCTTCCCACTGAACTTCGGGATTGTATGAATCCTCATCAACACTTAGCAATATGTTCAGGTGGCTGGAATATTCTTCCGGAAGAAATTCATACCATTCGTCGGTCCAAAGAAAGCGTTTTGGGAAAATCTCCATACCAGGGAAATTAGTATCTATTACATCTACCATTGCAGTTTGTTCCAATGGATGAATATGAAACATTTTCCCAACCAGTTGGTTATACCAGGGCCATTCATATTCTGTATTGGAGGCACTGTGTACACCCACAAAACCTTTTCCCGATTGAATAAATTTTTGAAAAGCAGCTTGTTGCTCTTCATTTAAAATGTCTTCGGAAGTGTTTAAAAAAACAATAACATCGAACTGTTGAAGAAAATCATCATTAAACCTTGAGGCGTCTTCGTGCCATTGCAGATCAAATTTATGTCTTTTAGCCATAGACCTTAAAGCTGTAACTCCTTCATTTATAGATTCGTGATGCCATCCGGCAGTTTTAGTGAAAAGAAAAACGTTAAACTGATTTTGCGCAGGTGTTTTATTTGCTAGAAGCAGAGTGAAAAATATAAGGAGGTATCTCACAATCTTTGGTTATGGGGTGTGACTATTTTTCTTTATTAGTAAAGTATTTACATGCAAATTCAATGAAATAAGGCCAGTTAGGCACCACTGTATGACCACCTCTGTGCTCCCGAAATGCTATATCGCCTTCCAGAAGAGCTTTATGATCAGTAGGATATTCTGTAGTTCCCATTCCATTTTTCCCAAGAAGTTTATATACAGGAGCAGCATGTACATTGCTCAGGAACATTCCTTTGGCATCTATCCATTTTCCTTCTACCTCGGGATCTCCGGAACTAATAAATACTGGCCGTGGCGCGGCCATTGCTATGAGTTGATGGGCATCAACTCTAAGCAGATCGTTAGGTGTAAGAGGTCCGGCATATTTTATGAAATTTGGAGCAAACCAGTGATATTCGGCAGAAGAGGCCAGGTTTTCTACCTGCTCCCCATACTCCCGTCTTAATATTTTTGTCCCACCTGCTCCCGAGGAACCTATAAATCCAATTGCGAAACGAGGATCATAGGCATAGGTCACAATAGCAGCTTTTCCGTACCTGGATAAACCTTCTATTCCCACCCGGTCTTCATCTACATCGGGATCAGTTTCAAAATAATCCAGAGCTCTGCTTGCTCCCCATGCCCAGGCTCGAAGCGTTCCCCAGTCATCCAGTTTTCTTGGCTGTCCTTTATTTACAAGTCCTATAATTCCTTCCCTTAGACTAAGCACCATTGTCTGCCTGGTAACTGGTAGGAATCAGGATTGCATAGCCCCAGCCTTTTTCAAGTAACTGTTCCTGCCAGGATTTACCTTCAGGAACAGTCCGGGGTATGTGGGAAGGCCAGTTCCATCCAAATTCCATTATAACTAAGCACAAGTTTATTTGCTGTTGCGGGAGTGGTGAGAGTTAGTTCAATTTCAACTTTTATTTCTTGATAAATTGAATTGTCAACCCGTCCCAATAATTCTTTCTGCGTTACAGGATGCCCCCCAATAACTGTATCTTTTCTGCTTAGTCACTATCCAGTGTACCTCAGGAAGCTCTGCGGGAACCCGTCCATAAACCTCTCTGTCAAAATCTTCTTTAATTTCGGCCCTCCTTCGTTCCCAATCCCTGGGAGTTTTTACTTTTGAACCATCTTTAAAAACTAAAGGATCCGGCAGGCTATCGTAGGGAGAAGCTTTTGTCTCATCAGAATTTGCTGCGTTTGGAGCTTCGGGATTACCAGATGGACCCGACCGCAATTCACTAATGTTCAGCTTTTCCATCATTAATTTATGATCTTCGCTGCTTAGCCTATTTATACTATCCCTGAATTTTTGCGAAGGCTGAGAGAAGGACTGGAAGGTACCAATTAGAAAAAGTATCAGGAAATAATGTATTCTTATCATTGAAAAATTTAATTTTCTGCGTGTAAAAATCAGTTTACTCTCGATTAATCTTTGGGTGGGTGGTTATTTCGGATAAATCAATATTTAAACTTCATGAACGCAATCGGTTTCCTTAAATTTAAATTAATTTTATGAAATTCCCCTATCTTTAAACTTCAATTTGATCTCCTAATTCAGTGGCATTTAAGATAAAATTTATTTTACCGTTTTTAATCCTCACCCTTTGCACGTTAGCCGGGTGTAAAAACGAAACAGAGAAAGAACTTACCAAAGGAAACCGTCTCGCACGTGCTAATAGTCCTTACTTACAAGAGCACGCAGATAATCCTGTAGACTGGTATGAATGGGGGCCTGAAGCTCTGGAAAAAGCCAGGGAAGAAGATAAACCTATTATCATTAGTGTTGGTTATGCTTCCTGTCACTGGTGCCATGTCATGGAAAGGGAAAGTTTTATGGATTCAAGTGTAGCAAAAATCATGAATCGTGATTTCGTTTCTATAAAGATTGATCGTGAAGAGCGACCAGATATTGATAAAATTTATATGAATGCAGCACAGTTATTAAACGGTAGTGGGGGCTGGCCATTGAATGCAGTAACTCTTCCAAATGGGAAGCCCTTTTTCGCAGGAACATATTTTCCACCTGAAGAATGGAAAAACATTTTAACCCAAATTGCTAAAGCTTATAAAGAAAATAAGGAGCCCTTAATTAAGACCGCAAATGCTTTAACTGAAGGAATTAAGAGTACAAACAAACTGGGGGATCTTGGAATGAAGCAAAATAAGATTTCCAAGGATGATTATATTGCTTTAATGGAAGCGTGGGAGCCAAAGTTTGACACTGCAAAAGGGGGTTACAGGGGTGAGGAGAAGTTTCCATTACCCGTAAGCTGGGATGCACTTCTACAGTATTACTATCTTACCGAAAACGAAAAAGCCCTGGAAATGGTTAAGACAACGCTTGATAATCTTGCCAGGGGAGGAATTTACGATCAGTTAGGTGGCGGTTTTTCAAGATACACCACAGATCCCGATTGGTTGATTCCGCATTTCGAAAAGATGCTTTACGATAACGCCCAATTAATAAGCTTATACTCTAAAGCGTATAAAGTTATTCCATCAGAAGAATATAAAAATGTTATAGTCGAAACCATTCAATTCGTAGAACGGGAACTGTCAAATAATGAAGGTGGTTTCTACTCTTCTTTAAATGCCGATACAGATGGTGAAGAAGGAAAATATTACGTTTGGTCTTTGGAAGAACTGCGCAATACTTTAGCTCCTTCTGAAATTGATTTGGTTACTAACTATTTCAATATTGAACCCTACGGAAACTGGGAAAGAGGGAAAAATATACTTTTTCGAAAATCCTCGATGGAAGAATTTGCACGTCGCGAAGGTGTGGATTACAGCAAGCTCCAAACTTCTCTCAATGAGGCCCGAAAAAAGCTTTTGAAACAACGACAAACCAGAATACAGCCCAGTGTGGATGATAAATCTCTAACCTCATGGAATGCCCTAATGATCGAAGCATATTTGGAGGCCTTTTTAGCTCTTAATAATCCCGAATATCTTCAAAGGGCAATAGATGGTGCTAATTTCCTAAACGAAAAAATGCTTAGTCCGGATAGTAGTTTATGGAGGAGTTATAAAGATGGGAAAGGCAGGATTGCTGCTTTTCTCGATGATTATGCAATGCTTAGCCAGGCATATATTCATCTTTACCAAATCACTCTGGAAAAGGAGTGGCTTACAAAGGCGAACAAAATTGTCGATTATGCTATCAGCAATTTTAGGGATGACACAAGCGGAATGTTTTATTATACTTCAAAAACCAATAACAACCTGGTTGCGCAAAAAATGGAATTGGATGATAACGTAATTCCCTCATCTAATTCTGTTATGGCGAAAAATCTTTTTATCCTGGGGACACTTTTGGAACAGGAAGAATACTTAAAGATGAGTGAGAAAATGATGAGCCAAATGTATGATCTCACAATGGAAGACCCTTCTTTTTACGCGAATTGGACAAAGTTAATGGGTACAAATGCTTTTGGTGCGTATGAAATTGCCATTGTAGGACATAGTGCCCAACAAAAGAATTTTCAGGTTCAAAACGAGTACTTGCCTACCTCTATTTTTATGGGAGGCAATGAAGAAAATTTACCACTCCTCGAGAATAAACTTGTAGAGGGGGAAACCTTGATCTACGTATGTCAGAATAAAACGTGCAAATACCCTGTGAGTTTAGCAGAAGAAGCCATAGAAATTATAGGAAAGTACCATAGTGGCAGGGAAGAAAGTACAAACATTTGGAACTAATTTCTTCTTTTTCCAAGGAGAGAGTTTTTTTTAAAAGTTTTCGGGATTAAAAGGGGTAACTGTAACGATGCTTATAATCTCTGAACTCCCCGCAATCGCTTGTTAAATTAAATGTGGTTCCTGTCTGGCTGAATTTGGTATTATTAAACATTTTTAAAAAAACAAAGCTGATAAAACATTTGCTTTATCAGCTTTAATTTTTAGACAGATATTTCTACCAGATCATTGTTCTGGGGAAGTGCTTCTAAGGGAAAAGGATAAGACTTCTTCTGAGGGAGCTATTCCCATTCCTTCCACTCTCAATTTTGCTGAAGGATCATTCCCTTCTGTTTTAGATTTGGTATTTCACCTGCCAAAACCGGAAATCGAAAAAGTGTCCTTATATAGAATCAAATAGACCCTTTATAAAGACACTTTTAAGCTATTGATTATCATTTGCATAGGAAGTAATAGTTTCTATACTACCGTCTTCCTTATGTTGTAGTTCTGCCATTTTCATACTTCTTAAATAGGTCTTACCTCCTGAAAGTGAACTGTCATGGTAGAAGAGATACCATTTACCTTCAAATTCTACAATTGAATGGTGATTGGTCCAGCCAAGCACGGGTTCTAATATTACCCCCTGATAAGTAAATGGGCCATAGGGGCTGTCGCTTAGTGGCATAAGCAATATTATGTGTATCACCTGTTGAGTATGAGAAATAATAGGTGTCGTTATATTTATGTACCCACGCGGCTTCAAAAAATCTTCTTTCATTATCTCCTGTGCTTAGAGGATTTCCGTCCTTATCCAAAATTTGTACATCCCGCAGTTCTTCAGCAAAACCGAGCATATCATCACTCATGCGGGCCACTTTGGGACTTAGGGCAGGTTCATCATCTGCTGGATAAACATCTTCTTCGCCCTGATATTCATTATTACGGTACCGTTGCAGCTGGCCACCCCATATACCGCCCAGGTACATGTAATATTTCCCATCTGTATCTTTATAAACTGCGGGATCTATACTATAACTTTTTGCTATTGGTTCTTTTTGAGCAGTAAACGGTCCTGCAGGAGAGTCACTTGTTGCAACGCCAATTCTAAAGATATCCTTTTCATCTTTTGCGGGAAAATAAAGATAGTATTTGCCATTTTTTTCTGCTGCATCTGGAGCCCACATTTGTCGTTTAGCCCAGGCAACATCTTTTACATCAAGTACCACCCCGTGATCTGTTACTTTTCCTCCAATACTGTCCATAGAGTATACGTGATAATCTTTCATATCAAAGTGAGCTCCAGTGTCATCTTCAGGAATACCTGAATCCCAGTCATGAGAAGGATAGATATATATTTTTCCATCAAATACGTGGGCCGATGGATCGGCTGTATAATTATCTGTCACTAAGGGTTCCGAAGCGAATTTGGGTAGGGTATCGTTAGAAAGATTTGTGGTGTCTTCTGGAGCTCCTTCGGTCTGGCTTGAATTATTTTCATTTTTGCAACCTGTAATTGCAAGAATTGACAAGGTGAACAAAGCGGATTTGTAAAAGGGAGTTTTTTTCTTTTCCATTTAAGTTAAATTAAATAATTAGGAATGTTTGTTATAAAAGATGGTTACTATGCTAAAAATAGGTATTTTTTATCAATCGTATTCGTGTAAATTTTATTTTTTTAATATGTTAACAGCAATGATATGAGTGGTTTGTATCCCCAAATGACAATATTTTAAACTTATTTCTGGTTTTTTTAAAGCAACCGATTGTGTGAGTATTAGTTTGAAAAATTATCTCTGTTTAATATCAGATTGATGTGAAGCAGCTTGTAGTAAAAAGAACCCATGAATGAGTAACTGTGGCTCTTTAAAACTATTTAAAGCCACTTAGTAAGCTACCGCAGGACTGGAGGGTCAACCTTTATAAAAAAAGCGTGTTTCACCTACTTTCTTCAGCCAAATGAACTGAGGTGTAAAAAAGACGAGGCAGTAGATCTCCAAATATAAAAGTAGCTTTCAAGTAATTGGAGTTTATTCAGAAAATAAAAAATGAAGCGGTACACACCTTTTTCCTTTAAAATGTACCGCTTTCATCTTTGGTCATATAAAATTTTAAAAAGAATTGGCAACAATTTGTTCGAATAGCTCCTGCTGTCCGCTTATTTGTCTTGGCTCTCCGCCATCTTTTGCGATCTTGCTCAGTTCTTCCAGGGAAAGTTCTCCTTTTTCAAACTTAGCACCATTACCGCTGTCAAAGGATTCATAACGCTTTCTTCGTAATTCCTTATAATTGGAATTTTGAAGAATATTATCAGCTGCTATAAGTCCGCGTGCAAAGGTATCCATACCTACTACATGGGCAATAAACTTATCTTCAAGATCTGTTGAATTCCTTCTTACTTTGGCATCGAAATTAATACCACCACCCTGAATTCCTCCTCCTTCAAGGATGATGAGCATAGCCTGGGTGATCTCAAAAACATCTATAGGAAACTGGTCTGTATCCCAGCCATTTTGATAGTCACCTCTGTTTGCATCTATACTACCCAACATTCCCGCATCAACGGCTACCTGTAATTCATGTTCAAAAGTATGACCTGCAAGGGTAGCATGGTTCACCTCAAGGTTTAATTTGAAATCATTTTCAAGACCGTATTTATTGATAAAAGCCAGGGAAGTAGCTGCATCATAATCATACTGGTGCTTGGTAGGTTCCATAGGTTTAGGCTCGATAAGGAAATTTCCTTTAAAGCCCTGGCTACGTGCATAATCTTTACAGGTATTTAAAAATCTTCCAAGATGATCCTGCTCGCGTTTCATATCTGTATTTAAAAGGCTCATATAACCTTCACGGCCACCCCAGAAAACGTAATTTTCACCTCCAAGGGCAATAGTAGCATCTATGGCAATTTTAGCCTGTGCCCCGGCATAAGCCAGTACATCAAAATTGGGATTGGTAGCGGCTCCATTCATGTATCGGGTATTACTGAAAAGGTTTGATGTTCCCCACAATAATTTTATTCCCGTTTCCTGTTGTTTTTGCTTGGCGTAATCCACCATTGTTTGCAACCTCTTCTCAAATTCTCCCAGCGTGGGAGCATCATCTACTACATCAACGTCATGGAAACAATAGAATTCCAGTCCAAGTTTTTGAATAAATTCGAAAGCCGCATCCATTTTGTCTTTGGCCCTGGTGATTGCGTCACTGCTCTTATCCCATTCAAAAACTTCAGTAGGTCCTCCAAAAGGATCTGATCCTGTATTGTTTAAGGTATGCCAGTAGGCCATCGCAAACCGCGTATGCTCCTTCAGGGTTTTACCTGCAACTACTTTATTCTCATCGTAATATTTAAAAGCTAAAGGATTGTTACTCCCTTTCCCTTCAAACTTGACTTTTTCTACGTTTTTAAAAAATTTGTTCTCCATGATCATTGTTTTATTTTAATATTTGCTTTCCATTCTTCGTAAATTTCCTGGTACTGTAAAGAGAGCTCCTTTTGTGGCTCAATAGTATCAAGACACTTTAAGCTATTAAAGGCTTCTTCGAATTGGGAATAAAATCCATAACCATAAGCTGCACCCCTGGCAGCGCCTTCAGATCCCGATGTATTGTAAAGTTCTAAAGTTGTTTGAGTGGTACTGGTGAAAATTTCCCTGAAGACCGGGCTTAAAAATAGATTTTCCTTTCCTGCCCTGATAACCTGCCCGGTTGCCCCGAGAGACTTCATTACTTCAAAGCCGTAATTCATGGCAAATACAATTCCCTCACAGGCAGATCTTACCAGGTGTGCGGGTTTATGTATGTTGAAGTTAAGATTTTCAATTCCGGAATTCACTTCTTTATTATTAAAAATTCTTTCAACTCCATTTCCAAAAGGATAGAATCTTAAACCATCACTTCCGGGATCTACTTTTGAAGCCTCGGCATTTAATTTTTCATAAGAAACCATTTCCTCCCGGCCATAGGATAGTAATTTTCTAAGCCATTGATAGGTGATTCCTGATCCATTAATACAAAGCAGGACACCGTTAGATTTTTGAAGTTCTGTGTCGTTAACGTGTAAAAAAGTATTAATTCTGTTTTGTGCATCGCCTGTATTTTCATCAGTAACAGCATACATTACTGCAGAAGTACCTGCCGTGGTGGCGATATCCCCGCTTTTAAGAACATTCAGGGAAAAAGCATTATTTGGTTGATCTCCTGCGCGATAAGTAATTTTAACTTCGGAAGCAAGGCCTAATTCTGCAGCCATTTCAGCACTAACTGTTGCCTGATGGCCAAAGTTGGGAACAACCTCAGGAATAAGATCTATGGAAATCTCCATTTGATCTAAAACCTGTGAGGCAATTTTACCTTTAGAAAAATCCCATAATGCTGCTTCAGATAATCCTGAAGTACTTATTTGAGGAACTCCCGATAGTTTTGCGGCAATAAAGTCGCCGGGGAGCATCATAAATGAAGCCTTTTTAAAAACTTCCGGCTCGTTATCTTTTACCCATTTAAGCTTTGATGCTGTAAAATTTCCTGGGCTCCCTAAGATCTGGCTCTGGCAAACTTCAGCTCCTATAGCCTGGTATACCTTATTTCCAATTTCCACCGCCCTGCTATCGCACCAAATTATCGATGGACGTACCGGGTTTAGTTTATCATCAGTAAGCACCAGTCCGTGCATTTGATAAGCTATTCCTATTCCCTTTATTTTTTTGAGATCTATATTGTTCTTTTCTTTAAGCAGTCCAAATCCCTGTTTCACATATTCCCACCACATGTTGGGATCCTGCTCTGCCCAACCAAACCTGGGGGCTTGAATTTCCATTTCATTTTCCGGAACTTTAACCGAACATATGCTTAAGCCCTTATCCCCATCTAAAATTGATAATTTAATTGAAGAGCTACCAAGATCTATCCCTAAGAAGTACATAAAATTTAATTTTAATTATTCAATTTCCTTATTACCCCTCCAGATCTCTTCCATATCTTCCAGAGTTCTTCCTTTTGTCTCAGGAACAAATTTCCAGATAAATAATCCCGAGAGTACAGCCATGCCACCATAAATCCAGTATGGAAATCCCTGGTTGAAGGTCTCTACAAGGAAGCTGTTGTTGTTCATCATAGGGAAGGTCCAGGAAACAAGTAAATTTGCCAGCCATTGTACAGCTACTGCAACCGCCATTACCCCTTTAATGGAATTAGGGAAAATTTCTGAAAGTAAAACCCATACCACCGGGCCCCAGGACATAGCAAAAGCGGCGATATATAACAGCATAAGCAATAATGCAAGCATACCAGTATTCCCGGTATATAAAGCAAAGCCAAGGCCAATCATACTAAAAGCCATTACAGCACTACCAATCATCATCAATTTTTTACGGCCAAAATTGTCCACACTAAAAATGGCCACTACAGTAAAGATCATATTGATCGCCCCCACAATAATGGTTTGCAGCAAGGAAGCATCGGTTTCCATTCCCATACCGCGGAATATTTCAGGCGCGTAATACAGTACTACATTAATACCTACAAACTGCTGAAAAACTGAAAGTAGCAGACCAATTACAACTACTCCCCATCCAAATGCCAGCCAGTGTGCTTTTTTTACGCTGAAAGAGGCTTTTATATCCCTAAGTATATTCCGGGCATTTTCAGGAGGATTAAGTTTATTTAAAACCTTCATAGCTTCTTCATCCTTGCCCTTCATTACCTGAAATCTGGGAGTTTTTGGAACCAGAAGCAAGCATATAAAAAACAGAAAAGATGGAATACTTTCTGAAAGGAACATTTGACGCCAGCCTGTCGCATCTATCCATTCCTCACTTTGCCCCTGCACAATAAAATAGTTAACGAAGTATACTACCATCATACCTGTAACGATTGCGAGCTGATAAAAAGAAACAAGTTTTCCGCGAATTTTCGCAGGGGCCATTTCGGCAATGTATAAGGGGGCAAGCATACTGGCGAGTCCCACCCCAATTCCTCCAACAATTCTATACAGGATAAAGGAGGAGAGAGAACTTCCAAAGAAAAAATTCATCCCATCGGGATAGGCTGAACCAACGGCTGATAATAGAAAAAGAAAGGCTGCAAGTAAAAGCCCGTTCCTCCTACCAATAGAGTTAGCTGTTTTATCACCTAATGCAGCTCCAATTATACACCCTACCAGGGCACTGCTTACCATAAACCCTAAAATGGAATTTTTTAAATTTTCGGTTAGTACGCCTGGAAGTGTGAGGAACTGGAAATAATAAATTGCACCTCCAAGGAGTAGTATAAGAGCGATAATTCCTATAGCTGTTCCTCGTTTAAAGAATTTAAGAATGAAGGAAGCGAAAAGTATACCTATTGCCAGGATACAAATACTTATGATTATTTTAAATTCCAAAATTGCCTGAAGGGCCAGTTGAGGATCCTGTTCAAGGCTTCTTATAAAAAAATTATTAAGAGCCCCTACGGCGCCTGAGATTACCGCCGTATCATAGCCAAAAAGGAGGCCGCCAAGACTGGCAACAACGGTAATCAACACAATGTATTTACTGTTAAAAGTTTGAGGTTCTGCCATTATCAATATCCTTATGGTTACTATGACCACAAGTTTAAATATTTATTTTTAATTTAGCAATTAATTGATGCTAATATTAAAGGAATATTAAAATTAATCCTGTGGATTAGTTTTATCTTAAAAGATAGCGGAAGAAAAAATTTATCCTGAGTGTAAATTGGTTATAAACTGGAATGAACAGAGGTTATTTAAATATAGAATCAGGTATGTTATTAAATCCTGAAGGAATGGGTTCAATAACTATAGATTGTACCATATTTGGGTTTGAAAATGGAGAGCTTGAGGTGCTTTTGGTGAAGCATGCACAGGGAATAAGTCAGGGAAAATGGGGACTTCCGGGAGGGTGGATACAGGAAAAAGAAGGGATTGATGCTGCTGCTCACAGGTTATTGCGGGAAGTCGCAGGACTTGAGAATATTTATTTAGAGCAGTTAAAAGCTTTTGGAGAGCCGGATCGTTTTCCTTTAGGGAGAGTAATTACCGTAGCCTACTATGCGCTGGTTAAGAGAGAGGAGTATCCCGCAAGGGCAGGTTTCACTGCTTCTGAAGCCAAATGGTTCAACATAAAAGATGCTCCTGAGTTGATTTATGATCACACTGAAATCCTGGAGTATAGTCTGGAAAATCTAAGGAAAAAAGTAAGACAGGCTCCAATTGGTTTTAGTCTTTTGCCCGAAAAATTTACTCTCCTGCAACTCATGCAACTTTATGAACGTATTCTGGGCATAGAGATGGATAAGCCTAACTTTAGAAGGAAGTTTTTACGAATGAAATTACTCGTTGACGTAAATGAAAAGCAGAAAGATGTCTCACATCGGGCAGCAAAGCTTTATAAGTTTGATGAGGAGATCTATAAAAAATTAACTAAGCGAGGTTTTAACTTTGAGTTTTAAAAAAATTTAGGAAAAGTGGAAGAAGTTAATTAAAAATAGTGCCCTACATTGATCGAAAATGTTTATTTTTAATCTTCTAATTTAATTTATCTCAGCCTAGAGCTACTTTCAATAACTTTTCCATGAAGAAAAAGGAAGTTACTATTTATGATTTGGCAAAAGAGCTGAATTTTTCTCCTTCTACAATTTCCCGGGCACTAAATAATCACAAGAGTATTGGAAAAAAAACCACTAAAGAAGTGCAGAAAACGGCTGCACGTTTAGGATACCGTCCCAATACCCTTGCAGCTAGCCTGCGCAGCAACAAGAGCAAGACCATTGGAATAATGATCGCAAGGATCAATAGTCCCTTTATGTCTACTCTTATTAGCGGTATAGAGGATGCTGCAAGAAGGGGCAATTATAACGTTCTTATAAGCCAGTCAAATGAGAGTTATGAAAATGAGGTAAATAATGCTAAAGCTCTATATGATAGTAGGGTAGGGGGGTTAATAGTTTCCTTAGCAATGGAAACAAAAGACACAAGCCACTTTAAGCAGTTTTTAGAAAAGAATATTCCGGTTGTTTTTGTAGATAGGGTTCCTAAGGAATTTAATTCTTACCGGGTCATCATTGATAATTATGCTGCGGGATACCGGGCAGCAAAACACTTAATAGAACAAGGCTGTACCCGAATTGCTCATTTTGCCGGAGCCCAACACGTAGAGGTTTACAAACTCCGGAAAAAGGGATATGTAGATGCACTACAGGAGAGTGGTTTGGAAGTCGATGAGAGTTTAATTATCAAATTAAAGACTCTGAGTTTAGAAGAAGGCAGTGAAGCTATGGAAAATCTTTTAAATATGGAACGTCCACCTAACGGGCTCTTTTCAGCTAATGATACTGCTGCAGTTGGTGCTATCTTATTGGCTAAACAAAAAGGGATTCGAATTCCACAGGATCTTGCAATTATTGGTTTTAATGATGATCCTGTCACCTCCATCGTAGAGCCTTCTCTTTCAACAGTTTCTCATCCTGCCCGTAAAATGGGAGAGCTCTCTGCTCAAAAAATATTAGAGCATTCAAGGGACAATTTAGGATCCAGTATTTCTGAAATTACAATGCTCGACACAGAAGTTATTGTTAGGGATTCCAGCAGAAGGAAACCTTCCTAAAACCCAAAAACTTTGGGTAACCACAAGCTTAGCGCAGGGAAAAGTATCACCAGAATTAACGAAACTAACATTCCTGCAAAAAGAGGTAATAAAGGTTTTACCACTTTTTGTATAGTTGTGCTTAAGCAACCCCAACTCCAATAAATAGTACTGCTCCCACAGGAGGAGTGCATAACCCAATGCATAAGTTTAACACCATTATTACTCCAAAATGTACCGGGTCAATTCCCATGGCTACAGCTACAGGTAGAAAAATGGGAGTAAAAATTAAAACAGCGGGGGTCATATCCATAAAAATCCCAATAAATAAAAGAATTAGATTTATAAGAATCATTACAACTATAGGATTGTCACTAAAAGACAACAATGCAGAAGTGACTTCCTGCGGAATGTTTTCATAAGACATTACCCAGGACATAGCGATGGACATGGCGATTAAAAGCATTACCAGGGAAATGGTACCAACTGATTGAACCAAAACAACTTTTAGATTTTTCAGGTTCAATTCTTTATACAAAAATGCCAACAGGAGACAGTAAATTACTGCTACTGAAGAAGCTTCGGTAGCAGTGAAAATTCCGCCTACTATTCCTCCAATAATAATGATCAAAAGTAGCAAACTGGGAAGTGCATCAAGAAAAGACTTAAAAATATGTGCGGCTGAACTTCTTTTAGAAGTTGGAAATCCTTTTTTCGAGCCCAAATGAGAGCGATGATCATTAAAATTAATCCTGTTAATATTCCGGGTATATATCCAGCAAGAAATAAAGCTCCAATACTTACCCCACCACTGGCAAGGGAGTATATAATGAAGATATTACTTGGCGGAATTAATAAAGCCCGGTAGTTGCTGCTGTAACATTTACTGCTACCCCGTACTCCCTGGTATAGCCTTCTTTCTCCATTCTCTCAGACATAAAACTGCCTATTGCTGCGGCTGCCGCACCTGCAGAGCCTGCAATAGCTCCAAACATCATGGCTGCAACTATATTCACATGGGCCAGACCGCCAGGGAGGGAGCCTACCAGCGATTTCGCAAATTCTATAAGGCGTTTTGCAATTCCACCGCTGTTCATAATATGTCCAGCGAGAATGAAAAACGGAATAGCAAGAAGAGAAAAGCTGTCAAGGCTTAGTGACTACACGTTGGGAAATAGTCGTAAAAGCCGCAATTGAATCTATGCTGAACAAAATGGTAAACAGTGAGGCAATTCCTATACTCCAGGCAATTGGAACACGTATCCCTACTAGAACAATGAAAATTACTATAAGCATAAAAATTTCCATTAGTCAATAAGTTTTAGAGCTTTACGGGCATCCAGGATGGCCAAAATTTTAAAGTAAATAATTAAAGCTCCTGCAACAGGGAGTACGAGGTAAACATAACCCATAGGGATTTCAAGAGCAGCTGAAGTTTGTCCCAGCTTAAAAGAAATATATATATAACGCAGTCCTCCTACGAGAAAGGTTACAAAAACAAATACTGTGATAATAATACTGGTCATAATATCCAGTAAAAACTTTTTCTTTTTTGAAAAGGTTGCTGGTAAGAGATCAATTGCTATATGGGCATTTTTACCGGAAACATAGGCGGCTCCAAGGATACTTACCCAAATAAGCATAAACCTGGCAAGCTCATCTGTCCAGGTACTTTGGTCGTCGTAAATATAACGTGTCAATACGCCCCAAAGAACACTTAGCAACATTACGATTAATAGAATAACCACGATCCATTCCAGCAATAGATTTAGATTCTTCCGCATTAATTCAATTCTTTAATTTCCTGTACTAATTGATACAAAGCTTTGTCCCTGGTTTTGAGATCTTCTATAAGAACCAGACTTTTTTCCCTGAAAAGCCCCTTATTTGGATAGGTAATGTTCACTCCTGCTGCTGTAATTTCTTTTAAAGCTTCTGTCTCTGCTTCTTCCCAAAGTTCCCTTTGTTTTATAGCAGCTTCCCGGGCACTTTCCTGTAGCCACTTTTGTTCATCGGTGGTAAGGCTATCATATATTAGAGTACTTATTACAAGAATGTCAGGAATAGAGGTATGTTCATCTACAGAAAATTCCTTGGCAATTTCGTAGTGCCTGGAGGAATAGAAACTCGGGAGATTGTTTTCAGCTCCATCAACCACTCCTTGTTGCAGGGAGGTGTAGAGTTCTCCCCAGGACACAGGGGTAGGTGAACCTCCCAATGTTTTCACAAGATTAATGGCAGTGGGACTCTCCATTACCCTAATTTTTAAACCTTCAAGATTTTCAGGTCTTGTGATCTTTGTGTTTTTAGTATAAAATGACCTGCTGCCTGCATCAAAATAAGTAAGACCTTTAAGCCAGTATTGTTTTCCTTCAGCTAACAGTTCCTGTCCAAGCTCGCTATCGTACAATTGGTATCTGTGTTCTTTGTCTCTGAACAAATAAGGATAACCAAAAACCTGTAGTTTAGGAGAAAAATTTTCCATTACGGCAGAAGAAACTTTGGTCATAGCCAGGCTGCCAATTTGTAAAAGTTCCAGGCTTTCTCTTTCTCCTCCCAATTGACCGCTGGGATAAATTTCTATAATTAACTTTCCTCCCGACTTCTCACGCACCCTTTTTGCAAAAAATTCCATTGCTATGTGAACAGGGTGAGACAATCCCAGGCTATGCCCCAGTTTAAGGAATTTTGTCTCATTTTCCTTTTGACAGGAGAAGCAGGATAAAACAAGAAAGATAAGCGTCAGCCGTTTTTTCATTCGTTCCTAACTTCAGAAATTATCTTCAGAACATTTGACACGTTTTTTTCAAGAGCACTATAATCTCCCTGTTCAATTAAACTTTTGGTTATTAAAGAAGATCCCATTCCCACACAAAATACTCCGGAATCAAACCAGTTTTTAAGATTCTCCCTGTCTGGAGATACACCCCCACTTGGCATAAGGGATGTCCAGGGTTGAGGTCCTTTCACTGCCTTCACGAATTGTGGTCCATATACGGCAGCGGGAAATAGTTTAATAATTTCACAACCTAATTCTTCAGCAATGGAAATTTCATTTAGCGAACCACAACCCGGCAGGTAATGTATTTTTCTGCGGTTACATACCTTTGCAACATCTTCCCTAAGTACCGGACTAACAACAAATTCTGCACCTAATGACATATACAAAGAAGCCGAAGCAGCATCTGTTACAGATCCTACTCCAAGGATCATTTCGGGGCAGTGTTTACGTGAATACCTTATTACTTCAGCAAAAACTTCGTGTGCAAATTCGCCTCTGTTGGTGAACTCAAAAAATCTTGCTCCCCCTTTATAGCAGGCAAGCACAACATCTTTTACAATTTGTGAATTGGCATGGTAAAAAAGTGGAACTAATCCCGTTTCTTTTAATTTTGTAGCTATCTCTGGTCTTGAATGTTTTCTCATAATATTTATCTACTAATTCTACCCGATCTTTCGCCTTTTACAACCCCAAGCACTTCATCCTTACTTACGCGATTGAAATCACCCTGGATTGTATGTTTAAGACTGGATGCGGCAGTGGCAAATTCTAGGGCTTTTTGCTCGTCAAAGCTTTGAAGACCATAAATAAGTGCACCCATGAAACTATCGCTTAGTGCCTACCCGGTCTACAATTGGGAAGATCTCATAAGTATCTGAAGTGTATCCTTTGGAATTACTAAATAGAAATGCTGACCAGGTATGGTGGGATGCATTGATTTCTTTTCTGTTGGTAACGACAATCTTTTCTAAATTCGGGAATTTGTCAATTAAAAGCTTAGTTAGTTCTTCGTTGTTTAACCCTTCTGTTTGAAGAGCAAAAAATTTCTCACAGGGAAAATTTCCTGCCAGGAGGATATGGCTCTGCTGCACAAATTCTGTCATTATTTCCTGTGGATCTACATCATACTGCCAAAGGTTAGCACGATAGTTAAGATCTGCAGATATAGTGATTCCCATTTCGGCTGCAGTTTTTATAGCATCCCGGCAAACATCTGCTGCATTTTTAGAAACGGCAGGAGTAATGCCAGACCAATGAAACCAATCACAGTCCTTTAAAATTTCCCTCCAGTTAAACCATTCCCTTTGAATTTCAGAAAAGGCAGAATAGGCCCGGTCATAAATAATTTTTCCAGAGCGGTTAATTGCGCCCCTTTCCATAAAATAAGACCCAAGCTTTTCTCCTCTATAAATGATATTTGTAGTGCCAACATCATTGAGTATAAGGTCTGCGACTGCTGCTTTTCCAAGATCATTATTAGGAAGAACAGATACAAATTCACTGGGTTTTCCAAAATTTGCAGCTGAAATTAATACGTTTGCTTCACTGCCACCATAGCCAACTTCCAACTTTTCTGCTTGTGAAAACCTTAAATAATTTTCACAGGTTAACCGCATTAGAATTTCGCCAAGGCTTACAAGTTTTTGCATATTACTGTTGTTTTTCCAGTTTTACCAATTCAGGAAATTGAAAATATTCCTTAGCATTGTGATAGCATATATCCTGAATAATTTTGCCAATCCATTCAAAATTTGCAGGAAGTTCTTGCTTCTCTATATCATTCCCGAACAAATTACACAAAATTCTTCTAAAGTATTCATGTCTGGGAACCGATAGAAAACTCCTGCTATCGGTTAACATTCCCACAAAACAACTTATCAATCCCATATTTGAAATCGTATTAAGATGTTTTTCAATACCATCTTTTTGATCCAAAAACCACCAGGCTGCACCGTGCTGGATCTTCCCCTTGGGAGTGTCTCCCATAAAATTTCCTGCCATTGATGCCATTACTTCATTTTCTGCAGGGTTAACATTGTATAATATGGTTTTAGGAAGGGATTTTATTTGATCCAGAGAATTTAGAAATTTTGCCAGGGTCTTTGCCTGCGGGAAATCCCCAATGCTATCTACTCCGGCATTAGCACCCAGATCATTTAACATGCGGGAATTAGTATCCCTAATGGGTCCCAGGTGTAATTGCATTGACCAGTTCCTTAGAGCATAAAATTTACCCAAATGGAACATTAAACCAGATTTAAAAACCAGTACTTCTTCAGTATTAAGTTCACTGTTATCTAATTTTTTCTGAAGGATGTCATTCAATTGTTCATCAGTAAAATCTTCAGCCGGAGTAAATTCAAGACCATGGTCAGAGAGTCTGCAGCCGTGCTCATGGAAATGTTCAACTCTGGCTTCTACTGCCTTCAGGAAAGATTGGATTGTTGTAATTGCTATTCCTGTCTTTTGCTCTATTTCTTTTAAATAATTATTGAACTCTTTACTTTCAATGTTCAACAGCCCGTCCGGCCTAAAGGTGGGAAGGATTTGAATTTCAAAATTATCTTCAGCTATTTGGCGGTGGTATTCAAGATCATCTGCAGGGTCATCGGTCGTGCAAACCACCTTCACCTCCATTTTGCGGAGCAAATTTCGGGTGGAGTAAGCAGGAGTCGAGAGAAGGGAATTACATTGATTAAATATTTTTCGGGCATTGGAAGGGCTCAGGATTTCTGTAATTCCAAAATACCGCTGAAGTTCCAGGTGTGTCCAATGATAGAGAGGATTTCTAAAGGTGTATGGTATGGTTTCAGCCCATTTCTCGAATTTTTCCTCAGCTGTGCTGTCGCCTGTAATATATTTTTCTGGAATCCCCAATGTTCTCATTGCCCGCCATTTATAATGATCACCCTCTATCCAAAGCTCAGTAAGGTTTTGAAAATTTCGATCAGTAGCTATATCTTTTACTGGTAAATGGCAGTGGTAATCAATTATCGGGAGGTGTTTGGCATATTGGTGATACAGCGTTTTTGCAGCCTCAGTTTCCAAAAGGAAATCTTCATCTATAAAATTTTTCATTTATTCAGGTTTGGTTGGCTATTTTAAATGAGGTTATTTGGGAAAAAATTTCAGGAATAACAGGATTTTGGGGAAGTATTTTATTAATTAAAATTATAGGTAAAGTATAATTAAGACTCATAAATCTTTCTCCCGGGTAGAACCTCTGGTTAATATTTTTAAAATTTCTAACTAAAGTATTTTTTCGTGCATCTGGATAACCGTGTAATGTTATAGGGATCATTTTAAAAACGACCCTGAATATAGCTCTTTTCATAAGACATAATAGGGTAAAGAGCATTTGTATTTTGATAATCATTTGGAGGAGATAAGCTTAACAAATTAAACATAAATTTAAATTAAACGCAA
This sequence comes from Antarcticibacterium sp. 1MA-6-2, assembly GCF_021535135.1. Taxonomy (NCBI): domain Bacteria; kingdom Pseudomonadati; phylum Bacteroidota; class Flavobacteriia; order Flavobacteriales; family Flavobacteriaceae; genus Antarcticibacterium; species Antarcticibacterium sp. 1MA-6-2. Next base: position 3,545,036 of record NZ_CP091036.1, read on the forward strand.
CCGATTGCGCAATATATTTTGAAGCTATTTTATTTTTGCCTAATTTTCCTTCCGCAACATTTTAAATGTAGATGCGTAACCTCTAATTAGTACCCTATTATGATAAAAAAAATACTCCTTGCAGCCCTTATTATTTGTGGATCGCCAGGGATATTGCTTAAGCACAGGAAGGATATGATCTCTGGTTGCAGTATGATAAAATTGAAGATTCTGGAACCAGGAAAGACTATTTAAAGGTCCTGCAGAACTTAAAAGTTTTTGGTGACAGCCCAACTCTTGAAGTGGCATCCGGGGAGATAAGTAGAGCTTATATGGGTTTATTACAAAAGGACCTTAGATCCCTACCCGATATTAGGCCAAATTCTGTAGTACTGGGAACAAAAGAATTTCTACTTAAGCAGGAATTATAGATCTTCTCGAAAAAAGTTTTTCCGAAATAAATGAAGAAGGTTTTATAGTTAAAAGTATTTCCTACAGGGATTCGCCCATTACCGTAGTTACTCGTAATACTAATGTTGGAGTACTTTATGGTACCTTTAGGTTTATTAAGGAAATGCAGTTGCAAAATAGTATTACAGCATTAAATATACGGGACTCCCCAAAAATCCAATTAAGGGTTCTCAATCATTGGGATAACCTGGATAGGACTGTGGAAAGGGGTTATGCTTAGGTTTCTCAATTTGGGACTGGCACCACCTGCCTGATCTTATTAAACCGGAATATATTGACTATGCCCGGGCTAATGCATCCATTGGAATTAACGGGACAGTACTAACAAACGTCAATGCCAATTCCCTAATTCTCACGCCTCATTATATCGAAAAAGTGAAAGCCCTGGCCGGGGTATTCAGGCCCTACGGTATTAAAGTCTACTTAACTGCTCGCTTTTCTTCGCCTATTGAGTCGGGAGATCTTGAAACTGCCGACCCTCTGGACCCGGAAGTAAGGAAATGGTGGAAAAAGAAAGCAGAGGAAATTTATGCTGAAATACCTGATTTTGGCGGATTCCTGGTAAAAGCAAATTCTGAAGGTCAACCCGGTCCTAATAACTATGGCAGATCTCATGTTGATGGAGCCAATATGCTGGCTGAAGCTGTTGCCCCTCACAATGGGATCGTGATGTGGCGTGCATTCGTATATTCTCAACACGATCCTGAAGACAGGGCTAAACAGGCTTATTCCGAATTTGTTCCTTTTGATGGAAAGTTTCACGACAATGTGCTGGTACAGGTCAAAAACGGGCCAATAGATTTTCAGCCACGGGAGCCTTTTCATCCTATGTTTGGTGCAATGCCAGATACTCCTCTTATGATGGAATTTCAAATTACCCAGGAATATCTTGGGTTTAGTTCCCACCTGGTGTATTTACCTGCCATGTTTAAAGAGGTTCTGGATGAAGATACTTTTGTAAATGGAGAAGGATCAACCGTGTCGAAAGTGGTTGACGGGACCTTGTCAAATAAAAAATTAACGGGAATTGCGGGAGTTGCCAATATTGGAACTGCAAAAAACTGGACAGGCCATCCTTTTGGGCAAGCTAACTGGTATGGTTTCGGTCGACTTGCCTGGGATCCTTATCTGGATTCTGAAGAGATTGCGAAAGAATGGTTACAAATGACCTTTTCTAATGAAGAAAAATTTGTGGAGGAGGTTAGCGAGATGATGATGGCTTCCCGGGAAGCAGTGGTAAATTATATGACCCCGTTGGGGCTTCACCATATAATGGATACGGGGCATCATTACGGCCCCGGCCCCTGGATTGACAATTTAGGTCGTCCTGAATGGAATCCTGTTTATTATCACAGGGCAGACTCTTTGGGAGTAGGTTTTGATCGCACGGCTACGGGGAGTAAAGCACTTTCACAGTATGCTGCTCCTATTGTGGAAAAATATAATTCCGTTGAAACCACTCCGGAAAAATACCTGCTTTGGTTCCATCACCTGCCCTGGGATTACCAAATGGGAAACGGTAATACCTTGTGGTATAATATGGCAGCAAAATACCAGGAGGGTGTGGAAGATGTAGAGGAGATGGTGAAGACCTGGAATTCCATGAAGGAGTATGTGGATGACCAAAGCTTTGAAAAGACTCAAATGCTGCTGCAAATTCAATTAAAAGAAGCGAAATGGTGGCGTAATGCAGTACTTCTGTACTTTCAGCAGTTTTCGGGCATGGAGTTACCCGATTTCATTCCTGAACCTGAACACGATCTAGAATATTATCAATCGCTGGAATTTCCTTATGCCCCTGGCATTAGTCCTTCCTGGCATTAAAAACAAATATGAATAATAACTTAACAGCAATAGTTACTGGCGCCAATGCTGGTCTGGGCTTTGCAACCGCAAAGAAATTCTGTGACAACGGAATTAAAACTTTTGTAAATGGCAGAAATAAGGAGAAGACATTGGAAGCTTGTGAAGAGCTTGGACCCAATGCTCAACCTTTTATCCTCGATCTCAACAATCTTGATGAAATACAAGCAGCAGTCGCAAATGTGACGGAGGAAGCGGGAAAAATTGATATCCTGGTGAACAATGCCGGGATCAATATGAAAAAGGAGTTTCTTGAAGTCACCAATGAAGAATTCCAATCTATACTTCATACTAATGTACTGGCACTTTTTGCTATAAGCAGGGAAGTCGCCAAAGTGATGAAGAAAAATAATTCGGGGAGTATTATTAACATCAGTTCTATGGCTGCTCAATATGGGATTCCAAAAGTAATTGCTTACTCGGCCAGTAAAACGGCAATAGACGGGATGACCCGTGCCATGGCTGTAGATCTTGCTCAATTTGGAATTAGGGTAAACGCTGTCGCCCCTGGATTTATTAAAACGAATATGTCCAGTAAAGCGCTGGATAATGATCCTGAACGTAAGAATAAGGTGCTGTCCAGAACACCTATGGGCAGGTTAGGGGAACCATCAGATGTGGCAGATGCAGTTTACTACTTCGCAACTTCAGAATCAAAATTCACCACTGGTACTGTACTACGGGTTGATGGTGGAAACTCAATAGGTTTTTAAGATGTACAAAATGACTCAAACCATGCGGTGGTACGGTCCTAACGACGTGCTCACGCTAAAGGAATTAAAACAAGCTAAGCATCACTGGTATTGTTACTGCCCTGCATGAAATTCCCGTTGGGGAAGTCTGGACTGAAAAGGCAATTTTGGAGAGGAAAAAAGAAATAGAAGATTCCGGTTTAAACTGGAGTGTGATCGAGAGCCTGCTTAGGTGCATGAGGATATAAAAAAAAGAGCCGGAAATTATGAAGAGTACATTGCCAATTACAAGTTAAGCCTCCAAAACATTGGAAAATCCGGGATTAATGTAGTGGCATATAATTTTATGCCTATCCTTGATTGGGTGCGCACAGAGCACCATTTTGAGAATAAGGAGGGAGCTACTGTATTGCGATATGACCCCGTTACCTTCGCTTTTTTTGACCTTTTTTTACTTAAGAGGAAAAACGTAGAGAATGATTATTCCCCGGAGGCAATTGCCCAGGCAAAAGAGTTGGGGGAAAAACTATCTTCAGAAGAAAAAGAGCAGCTATTTAAAAATATACTGTTGGGCCTTCCCGGGAGTAAAGAAAATTTTACCCCGGAAATTATAAAAGAGCAGCTGGAAACATATCAACACATTAATGACGAAAAATTGCGGGAGAATTTAGTTTCTTTCCTTTCAGAAGTTGCTCCTGTAGCGGCCGAAAATGGGGTGCAACTGGCAATCCATCCCGATGATCCACCTTTTTCAGTACTGGGATTGCCACGGGTGGTGAGTAAGCAGAAGGATCTGGAATACATTTTTCAGAATGTTGATATAACGGCAAATGGACTTTGCTATTGTACAGGCTCTTTGGGAGCAAACCCCGAAAACGATCTACTGGAGATCTTCGACAAATTCAGTGACAGAATTCATTTTTTGCATCTGCGGAATGTGAGGAAGGAAGCTTCAGGCGTCTTTATGGAATCAGACCATCTCGACGGTGACGTTCCAATGGCTGAAGTAATGAAGAAAATTTTAAAATTACAGCAGGAAAAACAAAAAAGCCTACCAATGCGGCCCGATCATGGTTACCTGCACTCCCTGGAAAATGATAAGAAATACTATGCTTAGGTTATTCCTTCATTGGAAGATTAAAAGGACTGGCTGAATTGCGGGGACTGGAACTTGGAATACTGGAAAACCTGAAGTGAAATATATGGAACCATTGCAACTTATTAAAAAATCTGCTTATCTACTGCTGCCTATTTTGCTTTTCACAGCTTGTAAAAATCAATCGGAAAAAGATGAACAGGATCCTATAGCTCAGGAGAAACAGCAGGAAAAGGGACTGAAAGATTATTTTTCAGAATATTTTCCCATGGGGGTAGCAGTTGCACCGCGAACTGTTGAAGGAAAATCTGCCGAACTTATTATGGCTGAATTTAACAGCATTACTCCTGAAAATGTGATGAAAATGGGACCCATTCATCCTGAAAAAGATAGATTCTTTTGGGAGGATGCTGATAAGATTGCTGCTTTTGCAGAAGATAATGGTCTCAAAATGCGGGGACATGCTTTGGTATGGCACCAGCAAACCGGGGGATGGATATTTGAAGACGAAAATGGGAATGATGTAGACAGAGAAGAATTACTGAAAAGGATGAAAACTCATATAGACTCTGTAGTGGGACGTTATAAAGGAATTATTTATGCCTGGGATGTGGTGAACGAAGCAATCTCTGACAATCCTGATGAGTTGCTTCGTAAATCAAAATGGCTGGAGATCATTGGAGAAGATTTTATTGCAAAAGCTTTTGAATATGCACGTGCAGCTGATCCTGATGCCAGGATTTTTTATAACGACTATAACGCCATTATTCCCGAAAAAAGAGATAGAATCTATAAAATGCTGAAGAACCTGGTTGATAATGATGTACCTATTGACGGAGTTGGAATTCAGGGCCACTGGTCTATTCACGGACCCTCTGAAGAGGAACTGCGAAAAGCTATGGAAATGTATTCCTCTTTAGGGCTGTATGTACAGATCACGGAACTGGATGTTTCACTATACCCCTGGGAAAAGGAACAACGGGAATTAACAGTTGAGGATAATGATGACTTTACTCCCGAGCTTGAACAGCGTCAGGTAGAGGCGTATAAAATGTTTTTTGAAGTTTTTAGGGATTACAAAGATGGGTTGACGGGAGTGACCTTCTGGAACTTGTCCGATCAATATTCCTGGCTGGATCATTATCCAGTGGAAGGCAGAAAAAATTATCCGCTTTTGTTTGATGAGAATATGCAGCGAAAGAAGGTGTATTATGAAGTCATAAATTTCGGGAATGAAGAAAATGTCGAAGAAGAATAGTTAAAATAACAGGATGACAGCCCAATTTAAATACACGATAATCCTTTTTATGTTCCTGTCGGTTTTAGGAATGAACTCCGGGCTTTATGCACAGGAATCTTACATTACTACTTCTGAAGAAACAGGATATTTCCCGCTGGTCTCTGTAAATGGAACTGCAGCTATTTACATTGATCAGGATGATTTTAAAGGGGTTCATCGTGTAGCTGAAGATCTTCAAAAAGATATTGAAAGGGTAACCGGGAAGCTACCCGAACTTAAAACAGTTGCTGAGGTATCTACAGGGATGCTTATTATTGTTGGAACACTGGGGAAAAGCAAATTAATTGATGAGCTTGTAAAAACCAGGAAGATCGGTGTATCAGAAATAGAAGGAAAATGGGAAACTTTTGCTATTCAGGTAGTAGAAAATCCATTTCCTGGAGTGAAACAAGCGTTTGTGATCGTGGGTAGTGATAAACGGGGTACTATTTTTGGGATGTATGACGTTTCCAGAGAAATTGGAGTCTCCCCCTGGTACTACTGGGCAGATGTTCCCCCAAATAAATCTGATGTTCTTTATGTCCAGCCAGGGTTACATACAAAAGGTACTCCAAAAGTAAAATACCGGGGGATATTTATTAATGACGAAGCTCCGGCACTCGCGGGGTGGGCAACAGAAAACTTCGGTGGTTTCAACAGTAAATTTTACGAACATGTTTTTGAATTGATACTGCGCATGCAGGGAAATTACCTGTGGCTAACCATGTGGGGAAGAGCTTTTTACGATGATGATCCCCGCAATCCTGAACTCGCAAATGAGTACGGAGTAGTTATTGGGACTTCTCACCATGAGCCTCTAATGCGGGCACACGACGAGTGGCGGCGATTTGGTGAAGGGGATTGGAATTATAATACAAATCCAAAAAATCTTCAGGAATTCTGGAGAGGTGGAATTGAAAGAATGGGAGACTACGAAAGTGTGGTGACTGTAGGCATGCGTGGTGATGGCGATGAACCTATGAGTGAAGGCACTGCCATTGAATTACTCGAAAAAATAGTTAATGACCAGCGGCAAATTATTTCGGAAGTAACCGGAAAGCTGAGCAGAGGAGACTCCTCAGGTTTGGGCATTATATAAAGAAGTACAGGATTATTATGACCAGGGAATGCGGGTTCCCGATGATGTAACTTTGCTTTTGGCAGATGATAACTGGGGAAATATTCGAAAGCTACCAAATCCTGAGGAAGCTTCCCGGAAAGGTGGGTATGGTATATACTATCATTTTGATTATGTAGGAGGTCCAAGAAATTATAAATGGCTCAACACCACTCAAATTTCCAGAGTTTGGGAGCAAATGAACCTGGCATATAAATTTGGAGCAGACAAGCTGTGGATAGTAAATGTGGGAGATATTAAACCTATGGAATATCCCACAAGTTTCTTCCTGGATTTTGCCTGGGATCCTGAAAAAATAGGAGCAGGAGACCTGAAAGAATATACTCAAAACTGGGCTGCCCGGCAATTAGGTAAAGAATTTTCTAAAGAAATAGCAGATATTCTTTTAACATATACGAAGTATAACAGCCGTAGAAAACCCGAATTGATTAGTCCCGGGACGTACAGCCTTTCTAATTTTAATGAAGCTGAGAGAGTTGTAAAAGAGTATAACGAGCTGGTAGAAAAAGCTGAAGCGATCTATAGACAGATTCAGAAAAAATATAGAGACGCCTATTTCCAACTGGTCCTGTTCCCGGTAAAGGCATCTGCGAACCTTAATGAGTTGTATGTATCTGCAGCAAAGAATAAATTGTATGCAGCGCAGGGGAGAGCCGCAGCAAATATATATGCCGCGAAAACGAAAGAACTTTTTGAAAAGGACGCGGAACTTACCAACCAGTACCACACTGAATTAGCTTAGCGGAAAATGGAATCACATGATGTCTCAAACTCACATTGGTTATACTTACTGGCAACAGCCAGACCAGAATAACATGCCGGAGGTTGGCGAGATTCCGCTTCAGGAAAATGCTGAAATGGGAGTAGGAGTCCAGGGTTTGGAAAGCGTGGTTACGGGGAATGGTTCTACCACAACTCTTCCCGCGTTTGATCCATTTAACGATCAGGAGTTTTACATAGAAATTTTTAATAAGGGGCAGAAGCCTTTTGAGCATCATATTCAGAAAAAACCATCCTGGTTAGAACTTTCCGAAGAAAAGGGTACTATAGAGGATCAAAAGAGACTTAAGGTGCAGGTGAATTGGGGGAAAGCGCCAAAAGGAAGTAGTACCTGTTCTTTTCAGGTCAATGGAACCTATAAGCAAGTTACAATTAAAGTTCCCGTTCAAAATTTTAATAAAGGGAAAATTCAGGGTTTTGTAGAAAGCAATGGGTTTATATCGATGGAAGCTGATAATTTTTCAGAAAACGTACAGGTAGATGGAAAAGGATGGCAACTTATTCCAAATCTTGGAAGAACAGGCGCTGCAATGACTTCTTTTCCTCATGAGCCTACCCAACAGGAAGTATCTAAAGATAATCCTTACCTGGCGTATGATTTTTACAGCTTTACTCAGGGAAAGGCTGAGGTGGAGTTTTATTTATCCCCCACAATTGATTTCAGAAATCAGGGGGGGCTGGAGTTTGCTTATTCTGTTGATGACGGAGCGCCTCAGGTAATTAATATGCAAGGGCAAACTAAGGATAATTGGGATACTTCAGTAGCGAATAATGTTACAAAAGTAAGTGTTACAGTTAATTTCAACCCAGGAAATCACACCCTAAAGGTATGGGCAATAGAAACGGGTATTGTGCTTCAAAAAATAGTTATTATAACCGGAGAAAAGAAAAATTCCTATTTAGGCCCCCCGGAAAGTGCGAAAGTGAAATAGAAAAAATCAGATCTTAAACTTATTTGACAATCCTGATCTTGGAATCAATGGAAAATGTGGAGAGGTACTTCGAGAAGTTTAGTATGATTTAGGGTTACTGTACTTCTTTTACTTTTGAAATCCTGCAAGACTTATTAAATTCAAAGAATTAAACTTTGTAAGTATAGATCTTATTCTGGGACCACAACTATTAAATTGTATAAAGAGAAATAAAAAATGAATTATAGAAAATTAGGAAAGACAGGATTCGAAATTTCAGAAATCTCACTTGGCACCTGGCAAATTGGAGGAAAATGGGGATCAGGTTTTAGCGATAAAATTGCTGAAAAAACCATACATACTGCAATAGACAAGGGAATTAATTTTATAGATACTGCAGATGTTTATGAAAACGGATTAAGTGAGGCTGCAGTTGGAAGAGTGGTTAAGTCGAGATCAGAGAAAATTTATGTTGCTACCAAATGTGGACGTAAAATATCTCCTCATGAGACTGAAGGCTATACACCACAGATTCTAACCAAATTTGTAGAAGACAGTTTGAAAAATACTTAGTTTGGAGAGACTGGATCTTATCCAGCTTCATTGTCCTCCAACCGATGTTTATTACCTACCTGAAATTTTTGAAACTTTTGACCGCCTTCAACAGCAGGGAAAGATTGACAAATTTGGGGTAAGTGTTGAAAAAGTGGAAGAGGCTTTGAAAGCAATTGAATATGATATTGTAGATACTGTTCAAATTATTTTCAATCTTTTCAGGCAACGACCGTCAGAACTTTTCTTTCAGCAGGCAAGAGAGAAGAATATTGGAATTATTGCGCGTGTTCCTCTTGCCAGCGGTTTATTGACCGGGAAGTTCGATACGAATGCGAGCTTTGATAAAGAAGATCATCGTAATTTTAATCGCAATGGGGAAGCTTTTGATAAAGGGGAAACCTTTTCAGGTCTTGATTTTGATCATGGTTTGAGAGCTGTAGAGGAGCTTAAAAAATTATTTCCTGAAGTTCAAAACTTAGCTCCTATTGCTTTACAGTGGATTTTAAAATATCCTGAAGTAAGCTGTACTATTCCCGGTGCATCCAAAGAAGAGCAATTGCTCTCTAATTTATCTATCTATGATTTGCCTGAGCTTAGCAACAAAAAAGTGCAGGAGATGAATGAAATCTATGTAAATTTTTTAAAGGAAGAAGTTCACCAGAAATGGTAGGAAGAAGTAGATTTCTAAAGGCACAGTTTTAGACTTATGCTCTTAATAAATAGAGAAGCTATATCTCTAAATTTTTCAATTAAAAAAGAAAGCCCCCAATAAGCTCAAACTTTTTGGGGGCATTTATGTTTAGAAAGCTTCTTACTTCTTTGATTCGGCAATAGATACTTTACGAAACTCTTTTAGCAACTTTTCTAATTCCAAAGAAGATTTTCTTGCCCGGGTTCCTGCGCTTTTGTTGCCATCTTCTAATTGAGCAGTAGCTTCTGTTTGGAAAGATTCAAAGGTTGTCTGGATATTTTCAACAATTTTTTTCATGATTTGGGTTTTAAAGTTAAGTAGGCTAAAATAGCAGAATATAATTGGTCTGCCTTAAAATTTAGAGTTTATTATGTTTCTGGATCTTCTTTAAAGGCCAGATTTAATAGCTTCTCTGCCTCAGGTATGGAAAAATACAATGAGTAGAGTTAATACTTGATTCCCGTAAATAAAGAATGAATGGTTATAACTAATTCTAGTGCTTTATAAATTAAAATTGAATTAATTTTTTAAAAAAATTTTGTTTTACAAAGTGACAGGTTGGTTAAATAGTGACCTCACCACTACAAGGAATAAGGTCTTGATTGTAAATAATTGATTAATAGAATATCAATTACTAAGAACATATTGAACAGATACTAATTCTACCTTCTCAATAAGAGCAATATCTAGTGAAGATTCCATGTCATATATCAGGGTACAGGTGGAATTAGCGCCAATTTCATAGCAAGGGGATGTGGTATATCGGGAATAGCTGGCTGAAGTTTCAAGTCCATCTGTAATTAACGTCAAAACAGGTACGCCCTGAACTGGATAATTATTTTGATTTTGAAGTTCTATTTCAAATTGTAACCTGCTCGTATTATTACCTGTATCTGGAGTGAATACAAAGGATATTACCTCGTAAGAAAAATTTTCCATGGCAGCAATTTCCTGTATCTCTTCTACCTCAGGTGACGGAGCATCACAAGGAATGTCCTGTGTTTTTTCCGGAAAATGAACAGATCCCAAAGGCCCATTTACAGTGTGTTCATATTGGACAATAACGGTTTTCATGCAGTCATCATCAGAGGAACATCCATTTAGCAAAGTTGAACAAAAAAATAAGAGAGCAAGAGTTTGAAATTTTGTCATTATAGAGAATTGAGGTCTTTTATTGCGGAACCAAAATAGCTAAAAATCCGGATTTATAATTAGCAACTGTAAAAATAGGAATAAAGGTTTTCAGGTTCTACCGGGACAAAATTCTGTGTCTCTAGTCCAGTTTGCAAGAGAGGATTCATGCGCTTTTTGCTCATCGGCCTGGGGAAAGTCTGTGTTTAATTGTGCAGGTTAGAGATATTTTCCCGAAAGCCACAACCTCAAACCCTGTAATGTGAATACTGTCTTAGAGGTGCAATTAATGGGAAGAAGATCTTTAATAGGTTGAATAACAGTGAATAAAATATTTTTAGAAAAAATTTTTAATATCTCCCGAAAAAAATTCTGAATATTTTTTTGCGTATATAGATACGGCAGTTTACTTTAGCATTTTATTTAGAATTAGTCTAAATATAAGCGGAATGAGCAAAAGCAAATCAGGGTATACAATTAAGAAATTTGTTAGACAGGCACATTTATACCTGGGCTTGGCCAGCGGTCTTGTTATTTTTATTGTCGCTATTACCGGATGTTTGTGGGCATTTCAGGAAGAAATTACTGCTCTCACTTATGATCTGCCGGAAGTTCAAAGCCAGGATACAGCAGTCATTTTGCCCACTGAAGCCAAAAGTATAGCAAAAAGCATTTATCCTGATAAACATGTTCACGGTACCCTTTACGAAGAAGAGACTGATCCAGTAAAAGTAATTTTTTACGAACCTGAACCTGAATTTTATCGTACAGTTTATTTACAACCGTACACAGGAGAAGTGATGAAGGTAGAGAACAACCTTACTGCTTTTTTCCTATAGTTCTTGGAGGTCATCGATATCTTTGGTTGCCAAAACCAATAGGAGAACAAATCGTGGCGTGGAGTACAGTAATTTTTGCTATTATGCTTATCACGGGAATTGTCCTGTGGTGGCCTAAAAATAAAAAAAGCAGGAAACAACGCTTCTCTTTCGACTGGAAGAATTCTACAAAGTGGAAGAGAAAAAATTATGATCTTCATTCCGTGGCGGGGTTTTACATAAGCTTTTTGGCAGTCATTATTGTGTTCACAGGTCTTATTATGGCCTTTGAGTGGTTCAATGGAGTAACCTATAAAACTTTGGGTGGTGAAAAGGAGGTGTTGTGGAGAGTGCCGGAGAATCCTTCCGGTTCTGTTACCGAATATGCTGAAACTGCACCAATGGACAGGCTCTATTTTCAGCTTAAGGAAAAATACCCACAGGCAAAAGATCTGGAATTTCATTATCCTTATACGAGTTCAGAAAGTATTTACGTAGAAGTGGGTTATACAGAAGGTGTATATTATAATGCTGATTATCGCTTCTATGATCAAAATACCCTTGAGGAAGTAGCTTCACCAACCATCTACGGTGCTTACGAAGAAGCAGGATTTTCAGAGAAGGTGATGCGTATGAACTATGACATCCACGTAGGAGCTATAGGAGGACTACCGGGAAAAATACTGGCATTTTTTGCAAGTCTTATTTGCGCCAGTTTACCTGTAACTGGTTTTATAATCTGGTATGGCCGAAACTTTAAGAGCAAATCCAAAGCTTCAGCCCGGCCCGTGAAGAAAAGAAAACTGGCTACTGCATAACTTCATAGTAGTATTAAGTCAATTTTCCCATAAATCGCTGATACACTTAAATTAACACATTGCGTCTGCTTTTTTATTTATAATAATTATAAATAAGCTTTTTTATTTTGTTCTTCTATTCTACATTTGCAGCTCTATTTATATTTAATCTAAATAAATTATATCCTCATTATGATCAGGAAGCTTTTCTTCTTATGCTTATTTACACTGGCCACGACTATTGGCTTTAGTCAATCAAATGGAAATTTAACAGGAACCATTATTACAACCACCGGAGAACCGCTCGCGGATGTAAATATTAATATTAAGGGTACCACAATAGGTACTGAAACTACCAGAGATGGAAGGTTTAATTTATATGGCATTCCGGAAGGTGCATATCAACTCACAGTATCATATGTAGGTTACCAGACGAAAGAAGTGGCAGTTGCAGTTACTCCCGGCAAAACCATTTCCCTGCCTGCAATTGTTCTTAATCCTAACAATGAAAATCTTGGAGAGGTAGTTGTACGGGCTAATGGAAACATTAATAATTTTACCCGGGGGAAGAGTGAATTTGTAGCTAAACTTCCTCTAAAGGATATTGAAAATCCACAGGTTTATAACAATATTACAGCTGAATTACTGGAAGAGCAGGTTGTTACTTCCTTTGATGATGCTATAAAAAATGCTCCCGGAATTTCTAAATTATGGGAGTCAACAGGACGCGGAAATGATGGAGCAGGATATTTTTCCTTAAGAGGTTTTCCTGTACAACCTACTCTGGTAAATGGCTTACCCGGCCTTACAAACGGTAGCCCCGATCCTGCTAATATTGATAGAATTGAAGTTATTAAAGGACCTTCAGGAACCCTTTATGGCAGTAGTCTTATCTCTTATGGCGGACTTATAAACATTGCAACGAAAAAACCTTATGAATACTTTGGAGGAAACGTCTCTTACACTATGGGAAGTTTTGGACTTAATCGGGTTACTGCCGATGTAAATACACCATTGGATGAAGCAGGGAAGGTTGCCTTACGAGTAAATACTGCTTATCACAGGCAGAACAGCTTCCAGGATCTGGGTTTCCGGGAATCTTTCTTTATAGCACCTGCTCTATCTTATAAAGTGAATAACAGGCTATCATTCTTCATTAATACAGAAATTTTTGAAGGCGAAACTACTAATCCTACTATGCTTTTTGTGGATCGTGGGGCGCCGTTAAGAGCAACTAATATTGAGGAGTTGGGTTATGATCCTAACCGTTCCTATACCAGCAACGACCTCACTCTTAGAAATCCCAATTTTAGCTTACAGGGACAAATGAACTACAAAATGGGGAATGGCTGGACTTCGCAAACAGTATTCTCAAGAGGTGCTTCCCGGTCTTTAGGTTATTATTCTTATTTATATGAAACTACTCAATATTTACAGGGGAGGGAAGAGGTACCGGGAGAGATAACTAATCTGGATGAAGGATTAGTGTTCACCAGATATATGAATAAGCAGAATTCCTCAACCCTTTCAACCGATATTCAACAGAATTTTATTGGAGATTTTCAATTGGGCAATATGAGAAACCGGGTAGTGATAGGGCTGGATTATTTTAACCGTAAGGTTATAGATAACGGTTCAGGATATGTAAAAAATGGTGACGTATATATAGGAAATGCCAGTATTGAGAATATAAATGAAAGTGTCTTTGGCATTTATGATCCTTCACAATATATTTATAGTAATGACAGCGGCAGATTGTCGAGAGCAGCTTCAGACAATTTACTTGCAGGAACAGAACTTAATAACAATTCAACCAAAGAAGATGTCTATAGCGCTTACATTTCTAATGTTATCAATTTTACGCCTGCATTATCAGCTATGGCCAGTCTGCGTATAGATCAGTTCGAAAGTGAGAACAACAGCCAGACAGCTCTTTCTCCAAAATTTGGAATAGTATATCAGCCACTACTTGACAGGGTATCCCTTTTTGCAAACTATATGGATGGATTTAGTAATGTAGCAGCTCAACAGGGAGATCCTGCTCAGGGAGTAACAACAACGGTAACATTTGATCCTGAAAGAGCAAGACAGTTGGAAGTGGGAACAAAATTAAACCTGGTGCAGAATAAAGTTTCGGCCACTTTCAGTTATTACGATATTCAGGTTTCCAATATAGTTATGGAAGAAACCGGAAGGCCATTTTATTTTGTGCAGGACGGGGAACAGTATAGCCGCGGATTTGAAGCCAGTATTACAGCTACTCCTTTTGAAGGTTTTGATATCATTGCTGGTTACAGTCACAACGACAGTAAACTTACGGAATCTGACCAAACAGATTTCCTCGGAAGAAGACCAGAATCGGCAGGACCCGAAGATATGGCGAATATATGGGCCAGTTACAGGCTTACTTCTGGTAATATGCAAGGTTTGGGAATTGGTTTCGGCGGAAACTATGCCAGTGAAAACATGATCTTTAACAGGCAATTAGGTGGCGTTTTCACCTTACCTTCTTATACAGTGCTAAATGCAGCTCTCTTTTATTCCGTGAAAAAGTTCTCTGTAAATCTGAAGCTTAATAATCTTGCGAATAAAGAATATTACAATGGGTGGTCAACAATAAATCCCCAAACCCCACGAAATTTTGCAGCAAGCTTTACCTATAACTTTTAAATAATTTTGAGGCCATACCGCCTGATGATCTTTGCGTCAGGCGGTTTTTATATGAAAAGTGAAAAGAGAAAATACAGTAAATTAAAAAAATGGGCAGGGAAATTACATCTCTGGCTGGGTTTAGCTTCCGGAATTATCGTTTTTATAGTAGCTGTGACCGGATGTATTTTTGTGTTTCACGATGAGATCAAGGATATAACCCAGGATTGGCGTAAAATTCCGTCTCAGGAGTCTGCGTTTGTTCTTCCCTCTGTCATTCAGCAAAAGGTAAAAAAACGATTTCCTGATGCAGATGTAAGTATGGTAATTTACCAGGACAGGGAAAGGCCAGGGCATATTTTTACTATTCTGAATGAAGTACCACATAATATTTACTTTAATCCCTATACTGGTGATCTTCTGAAAATTCAAAATTTAAATAATGATTTTTTTACTATTATTCAGGATCTTCATATGCACCTTTTATTGCCTGAAAAAATAGGAAAACAGGTAGTCGGAGTCTCAACTCTTATTTTCATTGTAATGCTCTTTACCGGAATTATTTTATGGTGGCCAAAGCAGAAAAAGAGTTTTAGGAAGAATTTAAAGGTGAAATGGGACGCAAGGTGGCGGCGCAAAAATTATGATCTGCACAAATCTACAGGAGTTTATCTCTCAATATTTGCAATGTTTCTTGCAATCACCCAGTCTTAGTTTTTCTTACGAGTGGATGCACGAAAGTTTTTATACGATAGGAAATCTTGGAAAGCATTACCCCGAGGATGAGCCCTCACCAATAATTGCTCCCACAGCTTCTCCTACAACGACTCCGGCTATAGATTTGGCCTTTATTCACACCCTGGAAATGCAACCCGGAAGCAATATGTCTTTTGTTTGGGAGCAGGGCCACGATGCTCCCATTGTTTCAGGTTCTTATCCGGATGCATTGGAATTTGATCATCAGTCTAATTTTTATTTTCATCCGCAAACTGGGGGACTTCTGGTTAAACATTTATATGAAGATAAGAGTTTTGGACTGCAGCTACAGGAGATGAGCTATGGTTTGCATACCGGGCAATATTTGGGCTTAACAGGAAAAATATTAGCTTTTGTAGGTAGCTTGTTTGTCGCCACTCTTCCGGTTACGGGATTTGTAGTATGGTGGGGAAGGAGAAATAAATCAGGGAGAAGGAGATTGAATGAACTAAATTAAATTGAAATTATTTTTTTGGCTTTTAATTCAATTCCCGGAGAGGGTACCTTAACAGGTAATTTCTTCCAAAAGCAGCAGAATTAAAGAATCATTTTTTTCTTCAGCAAATGAAATTCTATATCTTTGTCCTTAGCTATTCCTTCAGGATGAAACTAAAATTGGTTCCTGATAAATTATTGAATCTAAATCTTAACTGGTTTGGGAGCAAAAGAGTTTTTTCTGACTCTTTTGTTATATAAGAAGTTGTGTTGTTCCCGACTTTTCGGGAGTGTGGTTGAAATACTGATTTTTAATTAGTGTTGCACCAATGAGAAGCTTTTTTCCATTTGATTGGAAAGAGGCTTTTTTGTTTTTTTATCTAAGCGTTTTCCCATTCTTTTTTATTGTGTTTGCTTTACTCCAGCTTATGCAATAATACAAGGTTCTCAATTTTTTCAGCCTTAATTTAGCAGTATAGGTTAGCACTTACTATCCATTTGCAATTTCATCTGAGGAAGCATATTATATTGATTGCCAATAATGTAAGAAATTCTGTAAGTTTTATTCTAACCAATGCATCTTGACAAATAAGCAGGTATTTCATCTAAATCTTTTTTGAGGAGTTTCTTTTTTAAATAGATTTATTTCGTATTCAAGTCTCCCTAACTCCTGGTACAATTTTCTCCCCACATTTTTTTGAAGTAGTGGTATGTTTTATCGCTGCAATGCTCTCTAATGGAAAAAATTTATCAAACCACTTGTACGTATAAACCTTAATTCTCTTATTATGAAATCAATTAAATTATGTTCTGCATTAATCTTATTTTTAGCCCTAACAGTAGGCTGTGAAAAAGAATCTATTGAATCACCTGAAATGGAACTAACAGAGAAGCAGAAGCCAAAAAATCTTTACGATTTTGTTCATTCGGGTGTTGACCTTGAAGCTTATATTAATAAAGTTCAGAAAGTTGAGGCGAAATCAGCAAACTTAAACAAATCCCATGCTGAAAACTCTTCTTTAGATAAAGGTGCAGTATTTTTTAATACTTTCTGTAATAATTTAACGGTGGAGGGTTTTGAAGATGGTCGTATAGCCCCGGATGATGCCGGAATTTTTTATGGACCCTTAAATTCTCTATCCTGGGTGGGAAAATTTCAGCCAAATGAAATAGAAGTAGGTGTTGAGATTTCTTCTCTAAATCCCGATAGTGGAAAGGAATCCATTATTGGACTTTACGGTCAGAAGGTGCGATCTTCTTATTCGAAAGTCATCTATGCTCAAACCGCGGGTGATGAACTTGTAATAAGATTTGTTCCTAATGTGCAAAGTGTGAGTCTTGAAATTTTAAGTTTTCCATATGCAATGGAAGCTGGAACAGACGGTACTGAACCTACTCCAGTTCCTATACCAGAAGCTTCACAAGAAGTAACTATTGAAGTGACATTTTCTACAGGTTTGGTACAAGAAATTGTGAAAGCTTCTTTTTCGGGTTTATTTTGGGGAACTACGGGGAAAGAAACCATTTCTCAAATAGTCTTGTCATCCTCCCATAATGATGCCTGGGTGGGTGTTGACAACATTGCTTTTGGATTATGTGAAGATAATGACGCCGATGGCTGTGTAGATTATGAGGAAGATGTTTTAAATGATGGGTATCTTAATTCTAACCTTGAGGCAACAGTACACCTAGGAGCCTGTAATTCGGGAGTGCCGAATTTAGAGACATTGGAATGCGGGGTATGGATGTCTGATTTATTTGATCAAGTTGAAGGAGGTTCTTATCTCACTGAAGGGCTAAGACGAAATGCCATTACAACAGTTGCTAATAATCTTGTCAAGGAGGGTCTCATCACTCAACAGCAAAAAGCAAGTATATTAGGGTGTAATTAGGAAATATTAATGTTCTATACAAGAAGAGGCCCTTTTCTAAGGCAATTTTAAATGGCGTCTTAATGTTTTGGGTATTGGTTTAAATAACATCTTCTTTGTAGCTCCTTTTCGCAAATTATAGAATCCTTTACTTTTTTTTAACGCTCATTTTAAAGAAATTAATAAGTAGCTAAAATTATCAGCAGGAAGCTTCTCCATTTTTGGAGGAGCTTCTCTTTTTTGACCATTTAGTAATTTTAAGTTTATCAGGAAATTCGTTAAAATCTCCGGTTAATGTAACAAACAGTTTGTTTTTTACAATAATTATTAATTTCAAAAAAAACACATTTTTCCACTGTTAATAAGCCATGAGACTGCTATTATATCATTAAAGCATGAGGATTATTATATAATTAGTAAAAAAAGTCGAACAAAATTTTTATAACTAAAACGATTTAGTATATTAGCTAGTATTAAACTGGTGTTAAACTGACCAAAAAATTAACATTAATGAAAGAAACAACTACTACTAAATTTTTCAGGAAAAAAACCTGTTCAAAAATGAGAAAAGGCAAAATGTCTCTGCTGGGTCTATTTCTAATTTTTCTTGGCTCGGTAGCTCAACCTACCTTCGCCTTTCAGCAGGATGATGGTTCAATTACTGTTAGCGGTACAGTCACAGATAGTAATGGCATGCCTCTGCCAAGTGTGAATGTTCAGGAATTAAACACCACAAATGGTGTTCTAACAGACTTCGATGGGAATTATTCTATTAAAGTAAGAAATGCAAATGCAATTCTGGTTTTTAGTTATGTTGGTCTAAAGACCGCAGAGATACCTGTAAATGGAGAGTCAAACATCGATGTCCAAATGGCCAATGATGCGCAGTCTTTAGATGAGGTGGTTCTCGTGGGTTATGGAAGACAAAAGAAAATTAGCGTTGTTGGAGCTACCTCTACTATTAAGGCTGAAGAACTTGAATTGCTGATTGCAAATTTAGGAACAATGTTAGCCGGACGTATAGCTGGTGTGACAGGGGTTCAAAGAGATGGTTTGCCAGGTTTTGATGGAGCCGATTTATGGATACGAGGAATTTCTACATTCGGAAATTCAGGGCCTCTAATTTTGGTAGATGGAGTTGAGCGTTCTCTGGATAATATTAATCCCAGAGATATTGCTTCATTTTCAATTTTAAAAGATGCTTCTGCAACCGCTGTATATGGAGTGCGTGGTGCAAATGGAGTAATCTTAATTGAAACAAAAAGAGGTAAAGAAGGCAAACCGAGCGTTACATTAGATTATTACGAAGGTTTAACATATTTCACACAAGTGCCTAAAATTGTTGATGGGGTTCAATATATGAATCTTGCCAATGAGGCTTTGACAACCCGTGGCGAAGTACCCAAGTATTCCCAGGAGTATATTGATCTTACAGAATCTGGTGTAAATCCAATCCTATATCCTAATGTAGACTGGTTGGACGAACTTTTTAAAGATTATGGACGGAATAGGCAGGCTTTGCTTAACGTTAATGGTGGTGCTCAGGACGCACAGTATTATGTTTCATTGGGTTACTATGATGAAACAGGATTGTTTGTAACAGACGGGTTAGAGGATTATGATTCCGGTACCCGCTTTAAACGTTACAATTTCACTTCTAATCTCACTATTGATATTACCAAAACTACCAAAATTAATGTGGGAATACAGGGTTACCTCTCAGAAGGTACTTATCCGGGAGCAACAGGTGGTGATGCCAACAATGTTGATGTGAATGGTATATTTGGTGCAGCTCTGGAGGTACCACCTGTAGAATATCCTGTTTTATATCCAGGAGGTTTTGTACCGGGGAAAAGTGCAAATGGAGGATTAAGAAATCCTTATGCCGATGTTGCATTGAGAGGGTACAGAACTCTTACAAAGAACCAGTTAAATACGAACCTTAATATTGGTCAGGAGCTATCTTTCCTAACAGAGGGATTATCTTTAAATGGTTTGTTCGCATTTGATACCTATAGTGCGCAAAATTTAATTAGATCTAAAAGACAAAGTACTTATTTTGTTGATCAGGATTTTCCTATTACAGAAGATGGTCAATATGTGTTAAATGAAACATATACATCTGGTAGTGAATTTCTTGGTTATTCTAATAATAATGGAGGGAATAGAAGATTTTATTTGCAGATGTCCCTTAACTACGATAGAGCGTTTGGAAAGCATGCTGTTAGTGGATTGTTACTCGCCAATAGAACAGATTATGTAAATGCGTTTGCCGGAAATTTCACAGATGCTATTCCTTTTAGAAATCAAGGTCTTGCAGGTCGTGCTACTTATGCTTACGACGATAGATATTTCTTCGAAGTAAATGCTTAGTTACAATGGATCAGAAAACTTCGCGCCCAATAACCGTTATGGTTTTTTCCCTTCTGTAGCAGCTGGTTGGGTAATTTCCAACGAAAAGTTTTTTGAACCTCTAAGCGGTACAATTGATTACCTAAAAATTAGATATTCCGATGGTCTTGTGGGATCAGATTCTGGAGCTGGAAGATTCTCTTATTTAAGCCGGGTTGAGGGAGCTGATGGTTATACTTACGGCTCTAATGGTGGTAACGGTATAGGTGGTATAGCAGAAACGTTTACAGGAGTAGACGTTCGTTGGGCCGAATCCAGGAAACGTGATTTAGGTATAGAAGTAAATGCTTTTAATAATGATTTAAGAATTATTGTTGATTTGTTTACAGAACGAACAGAAGGAGCATTTCTTAGAAGAAGTGATATCCCCAATTACATTGGTTTGAATTCTGATCCATTCGGAAACCTTGGGGTCATTGATAATAAAGGATTTGACGGAACAATAGATTACAATACTATAATCGCACAGGAATTAAAACTTGGTTTTAGAGGTACTTTCTCTTATAATAAGAATAAGATTATTGAGAATGGAGTGCCTGTTCAGCCATTTCCCTGGTTAGATCGTAGAGGGACGGGATTGATAGCCAATGTGGGATATGTTGCTGAAAGATTATTTACCTTAGAAGATGACATTGATGGGGACGGATTTATAACCCCAGATGATGGTTTTCCAACTCAATTTGGACAAATCCAGCCAGGTGATATCAAGTATCAGGATCTGAATGAAGATGGTCAAATTGACGCTTTTGATAGAAAAGTTCTGGGAGATGGGGATGTGCCTGCATTAACTTATGGTTTTGGAATAACTGCACAAATCAAAGGTTTTGATTTTAGCGCATTTTTTCAGGGGCAAAACTTTTCAGATCGTTTTATTGGTGGCGCCGGAATACAACCCTTTCTTGGGGATGGAGGAGAAGGTACTTTTTATGAGGCCAGCTTAGATAGATGGACACCAGAGAATAATGATCCTTATGCTACTTCACCTAGATTGTCTTTTGGATCGTCCAGTGCCGGATCAAATAATAACAGACAAAACAGTACCTGGTGGCTAAGGGATATCGATTTTTTAAGACTTAAAACTGCGGAATTAGGATACACTCTTCCTGTAGAATTAACAGAGAAAGTGGGAATTAATAATTTCCGGATCTATGCGAGAGCTACTAACATTTTCACGATTAGCGACTTTAAAATATGGGATCCGGAATTGAATACTAATAATGGTAGTCGTTATCCAAATGTTTCTGTTGTAGCAGTGGGAGGAACCTTCCAATTTTAAAAAATGACCGTGAGAAATAGATCAAAAAAAATAAATAAGATGAAAAAATTATTCATTGCTATAATTAGCACAATTTTTATCGTATCCTGTAATGATGATTTTCTAGATCAGGTGCCTGATGACAGGTTAACTTTTGAAGATACTTTTAAAACTGAAGTAAATGCACAACGCTATCTTGCAAATGTGTATTCCCAAATTCCAAGTGAATATGCTCAACGATATACAACCTCAGACAATTCCGGTCCCTGGACAGGAGCTTCTGATGAGGCGGAATACGTATGGGGATTTCATATGGGGAATTACTTAAATGTAGCCGATTGGAATGCAACAACTCAAGAGGTAAGTAATTTGTGGTCCAACTTTTACAGAGGAATTCGATCTGCTTCCACTTTCATTGCAAACATTGAAAATTGTGCAGATTGTACACAAGAGGATATTAAGCAATATACTTCCGAAGCCAGAATTTTAAGAGCTTTTTATTACTATAACTTAATGAGATCCTGGGGTCCGGTACTTCTTTTAGGTGATACACCAATTCCTCCTGATGCCGATTTGGAGGAGCTTGGATTGCAAAGAAATTCTATAGATGAAGTAACTCAATATATCACTTCTGAAATGGATATAGCTATTCAAGATCTTGAAAATGTTTCCTTTGAAGAGACCAGTGAGGCTGGAAGAGTGGGTGTTCCTTTTGCAATGTTTGTTAAGCAAAAAACGCTCTTGTTTGCAGCAAGTCCTTTATTCAATGGGAATACACAATATTCAGACTTTGTAAATTCAGAAGGTGAGAATTTAATTCCTCAAACTTATAATGAGCAAAAGTGGAAAGCAGCAGCAGATGTTTCCAAAGCTTTCATTGAAATGTTCGTTCCGAATAAATTTAGATTATATACCGAACAGAATTCTGACGGTTCTTTAAATCCCTATCTATCGGTTCGTAATGTCATGATTACCGATTTTAATGAAGAAATAATTTATGCGCGTCCACGAGGTGGAGATGCTTACACGTATGATATTACTCCTTATCATCTTGGTGCAGACGGTTGTAACAGAGGTGGCGGTGGCTTGAGTGCAACCCAGGCAGCAGTAGATGCTTTTTTTACGTCAAACGGTAGGTCCATAGATGACCCTCAGGCTAATTATACTGAAGATGGATTTTCAGAATTTCAGGCACCCTTTGATTTTACTACCAGAACAACCTACAATCCCTGGACTAATCGAGAGCCTCGTTTTTACAATAGTATAACGTACAATGGAGCACTGTGGTTAAACCGTGGAGGTGGAGATATATTTACTAAAACCTGGTATGGTGGTAACTCAGGAAGAAGAGCTGGTACAAATGATTATCCTCCAACGGGATATGTTGTTAGAAAATCTTACCCTGTGGGAGAATGTTACCCCTCCAGAGCCTTACCTATGTTTAGGTTAGCAGAATTATATCTGGATTATGTTGAGGCCTTGAATGAGTATGATCCGGGAAATGCTGATATCCTGAAATACCTGAACCTCATAAGAGAACGAGCAGGCATTCCTCTTTACGGTTCTCCTGCTCTTGAAGCGCCATCATCTCAGGCTGAGATGCGTGAAGCTATCCACAAAGAGCGTCGCGTTGAATTGTTCGTGGAAAGTGTAAGATATTTTGATGTAAGGCGTTGGTTAATTGCTGATGAAGTTTTGGATGGACCCGCTTATGGAATGGATATAAATGCCAGGGAGGAAGCCGATTTCTACAATATTGTAGAATTTGAGAATAGGGTATTTAGACCTCAGGATTATTTATGGCCTATACCCCAGGATGAAATAAATGCTAATCCATCCCTAAACCAAAATCCAGGATGGTAATTTTCAATTAGCCGGGGAATTTGCCCCTCTTAATTGAGAGGGGCAAAATCTTTTAAAATAATTTAAAAATTTACAGATAGACATACCTTTTTTGATGAATACTAAAAAACATTATGTATTATGAAAAGAATTACATCGCAAATACTTTTGGTGGGACTATTCTTATTTTTACAATCATGTGAAGAAGATAATAGCTCATTTATAGATGGCTTACCAGATTCAATTGTAAACACAGATCCTGAGGGTTCGCCTCCCAGAGGCTTTACGGAAAATTATAACGGCCACGACGAAATACTAAACAGGCAAATTTTATCTGGTTCGGTAGGTGTTTATTATGATCCCGAAGTAGATCGCTCTATAGAATGGCCACTTGAGTTTTTTCCGAATGCCTGGAGTTATATAACCAATACGTATGGAAAAATTGGTTCAGTAAATAGTCTTTATGTTGTAGGACATGGTGAGGAAAAACCGAGTTTTTTCTCCACTTATTTCGACGAGGAAACAGGAAATAGAAATATTATCGATTTTCCAATATTGAATTCTGAAATGACTCCGGAAACGACAGATGAGGCCATAATGTTGTTGGCTGATTTAGTTGAAAATGCGAATAATAATGTAAAAACAGCGCCAGGCTCAGAAGTTTGGGGAGATGCATTTACAGAAATTTTTACTTATGATCTCTATGTGGGTCTTGGAATGGAAGCAGATGCTGAAAGAGTTAAGGCAGAGTACATGGAAACTACATTTAATGGAGTTAACTGGTTCCGCGATTTCTTCCTTCCATTGTATGAGACTTATGATGGTGCAACCACCTTCCGAAGATTTTTTAATTTATTATCATCCAATTATCCAATTGACGGCGACCAATATGCTAGAAATTTAACTTTAGGTGAAATAGTACACTTTTTTAGTGGATCTACAGGTGACGATTTAGAAGACCTCGCACAAGCTGCATTTAATTTTGGTGATGTTAATCAACAGGAATTGTTGCAGGCACGAGGTGAGTTTCCTAGTTTGAATTATCCGTTTGAACCTGCTTCAGAATTAATAGATGTGACGAGTGTAGGAAATGCCAGGATAGAGGTTAGCAGTGAAAATGGTTCTGGTCCAGAAGGTGGAGAAGGATCTACCAAATTAATAGATAACAATCTTTCGACCAAATTCCTTACATCAGGCTTTCCAAAGGAATTTTATATGCAACAAGTTTTTGAAACACCACAGGTTGTAAATCGTTATACTTTTACCTCTGGTAATGACGCCCCAGACAGGGATTATAAAACCTGGGTATTACTGGGTTCCAATGATGGTGGAAATTTTGAAGAATTAGATTCGAGAACTGATATTACCTTCTCGGAAAGGAACCAAACAAAGGAGTTTATTTTTGAAAATGAACAGGCTTTTAGGTACTATAGAATTAGATTGGATGCCAATAATGGAGGAGGTCTTATACAGCTCTCGGAGTGGAGATTAATAAATCTAAAGCTGCTTACTTTTGGACCACAGGATGTTACTGGTCTAGGAATATTAACAGTAAACCAAGAAAATAGAAGTGGTGCAGACTCTAATGAAGGTTCAACAAAATTAGTAGATAATGATCTTACTACAAAGTTCTTAACTTTTGATGTTACTTTTCCATTGGACCTTACGCTAAACTTTTCACCAGGGGTGAGGGTAACTAAATACTCCTTAACCTCGGCGAATGACGCATCTGAAAGGGATCCGAAAAGCTGGACGCTGTACGGTTCGAATGATAATGAGAATTTTACTCAAATCGATCAAAGGACAGATATAGTTTTTGATGAAAGAGGACAAACTAAGGAGTTTTTGGTTGGTGATAATATGGATACATACACTTACTATAAACTGGAGATAAATGCTAATGGTGGAGCCAGTCTTTTCCAGGTTGCAGAATGGCGTCTATTTGCAGAATAATATTTTTAAGATAGTTGTGCTTCTATAAATAAGTTCAATCAAATTATTAAAAAAAGCCGGGATAACGATTCCCGGCTTTTTAATTCAATATTTCCAGGTCCTGAAATAATAGTCCAACGTTAATTCAGTATAAGTAAAAATTATAGATTAGAAAATATTCGAGAGGTTCTTAGCTCGATCATTTACTTTTCTATTCGACTTTAAATGCACACCTGTAATACAACTCCGCACCAAATGTACTTACCAGGATATATTTTTTGGTTCAGACGTTTTCTTTATTCTGAAGTGTATATTTTATAGGCTACTTGATTAATATGAATTAAGATGGCTTCGGTCCTGCTGCTCCCGAAATTTTACGTAAACCGGAAAACGAACTTCACTTTTCACAAGGTATCCAACGTTTAAATGGTTAACGTAAATTTCTTTATTATCGATTAGCACAATTGATATTTTATCAATTTCATCATTACCTATTGGAGAATTAAGAAAGAAAAAGAGCAATAAAAATGAATAGAGTGAAATTTTTCATAAAATAAGTTTATATTTATAAATAAATCGTTTTAGCTAACCTAATGTGATGTGAATCAGGTGATAATTATTTGCAAAACAGATTTAAATTTTATCCTGATGGATTCTTAAATGTGGAAGAGCAGAAGAAATTGCTATTCTATAATCTTTTCACTTAAATGGGAATGGATCCTGAAGGAATTAAACTCAAATATAAATGGCAACAACTAACACAATGACCTTTTCAAATCAATCCTTAACATTTTTCCTTCTCCTGTTTTTGGCCTTTACGCTGTTCAAAAGATGAAGAAGGGGTGGAGGAACCTTTAAATGCGACTTTAAATATTTCAAAAAGCGAATTGATTTTTACAGCACAGGACGATAAAAAGAGCTTTAACATCCAATCAAATTCTAAATGGGTGATAACTGTGGAGGATGATTCCTGGTTTAGCCTCAGTAAAACTGAAGGTGAGGGTAATGATGAGATATTTGTAGAACCCTTGGACCATACTGGTACAACAAGAAGATCTTCCAGTATAACGGTTAAAGCGGGGCAAAAGGTCAAAGCAGTGAGTATTGTTCAGGATGGAGTTGAAAGTGCTGAAAACAAATTTCTTAACCGTGCTAAAATTACTATGAACAGTATTTTTAGCAATATGTGGAATGATACCGAAAAGGTTTTTTACGATAAATACCCTAACGAAAGTGCAGGACGCTCCTCTAACTTTTCTTCCAGGCTTCCCTACGATAGAGGCTTTACCTTTTTATGGGGCTTTTCATCTGTGTTTTCCGGTTATAATGCCCTTACCCATCATACAAAAACTGAAGGTGGCTATGAAGAGTATTATGATTTATACGGGGATGCTCTTTTTGACGGTCTTGCTGTTTATGACAATTCAGATAAGTCCCCTCCCGGTTATGCATCTTTTGGGAACAGTCATGACGACCGATATTATGATGATAACGTTTGGATTGGAATTGACTTTCTTGAATTATATGAACATACTCCGGAAGACTGGACCCTTCAGAAGGCAAAAATCGTTTGGAATTTTATTATGAGCGGCAGGGATGAAGTTCTTGGAGACGGAGTTTATTGGAAAGAAGGTGACCACAGCACCAAAAACACCTGTTCTAATGCACCAGTCGTGGTTATGGGAGTTAAAATGTACCAGGTGACACAGGATGAGCAATATCTGGTCGCGGCAAAAGAGTTGTATGCCTGGACAAAAGAAAATCTTCAGGATCCGGCGGATTATCTCTATTGGGATAATATCCGTACTGCCGATGGTTCCATAGATGAAGCTAAATACCACTACAATTCGGGCCAAATGATGCAGGCTGCGGTTTTATTGTACAATGTCACCGGGGAGCAACAATACCTTACAGATGCACGAACTCTTGCAGAAGCCTGTTATCAGCATTTCTTTGAAAATTACATTACTACGGGAGGTAACCAAATGAGAATAGTCAGGGATAGGCACATCTGGTTTTCAGCAATTATGTTTAGAGGTTTTGTTGAATTATATCAGGTAGATAATGAGCCAAAATATATAGACGCGTATGAGGATTCTCTTGACCTTGCCTGGCAAAATTCCCGTGATCCCGAAAGTGGACTTTTCATTGGAAGCTTTAAGGGAGCCAGTGAAAGTACTGTTATTAATACACAAAAAGAATTGCTGGATCAGGGCGGTTTTATTGAAATGTTTGCCAGAATGCACAATGTGAAAAATGGAATTGAATAATACTAAGCACTATATAAATTTTAGAAAAAATGACTTCTGATGATTTATATACAATGCGTAATAGCCAGTCTTAAATCTTGTTTGAATAAAAAGTAAATTCTGATATAATGAAATTATTTTATGTTACCCTTCTATTTATTTTTTCTACTTTTTGTAGTTGGTCTACCACAAAAGATCCATTAAAAAACCTTGTTGATTATGTAAATACATTACAGGGTACAAATTCAAAACATGAATTAACCAGGGGAAATACTTATCCTACTACAGCTTTACCTTTTGCCATGAACACCTGGACGCCACAAACTAGGTAGAAACGGTGATGGCTGGAAATATCAATACTTTAAAGATTCCATTAGAGGGTTTCAACAGGCGCATCAATGTAGTTCCTGGAGCAACGATTATGCAGTCTTCTCTTTGATGCTTAGGTTGTTGGAAAACTGGTGCTGGACGATGAGGCCAGGGCAGCAAAGTTTAGTCACGAAAAGGAAGTAGCCAAACCTTATTTCTACAAGGTAGAGCTTGAAAATAATATAACTACAGAAATGTCGCCTACAGAAAGAGGTGTGCATATCCGTTTCTCTTTTCCCAAAAATCAGGATGCTTTTGTTGTCCTTGATGGATATACAGGAAGAAGTGAAGTTAACATAGATGTAAAAAATAGAAGAATAACGGGCTATGTTCACAATGGAAGAGGGATGCAAAGATTTGAAAACTTCAAAAATTACTTTGTAATTCAATTTGACAAACCTTTTGTAACAACTGGAATTTGGGAAAACAGGAATGGCAAAAAATGGGAGAACAAGACTTCAGAAGAAGGGGAAGGTATTGGTGCATATATTAGATTTAAGGATGGGCAAACGGTCCAGGCTAAAATCGCTTCTTCCTACATCAGCGCCGAACAGGCTGAACTTAATCTTGAAACAGAATTAGGGAAACATCGAAAATTAGAAGACACCAGGGCGGCCGCTAAAGATATTTGGAACAGGCATCTAAACAAAATAGTTGTTGAAGGAGGTACTGAGGAGCAAATGAAAACCTTTTACTCCTGCTTTTTTAGAGCCAGTTTATTTTCCCGGAAATTTTATGAAATAAACAAAGAAGGAGAACCCTACTACTATAGCCCTTACGATGGAAAGGTCCATGACGGTTATATGTATACAGATACCTAGGCTTTTGGGATACTTTTAGAGCCCAGTTTCCTCTTAACGCTCTTTTATATCCAGAAATGCAGGGGAGGTATGTTGCAGCACTGCTTGATGCACAGGAACAATGCGGCTGGTTGCCATCATGGTCTTTCCCAAGTGAAGCCGGGAGTATGATAGGAAACCATGCAATATCCCTACTTGCAGATGCCTGGGCGAAAGGAATTAGAACTTTTGATCCTGAACAGGCCCTTGATGCTTATTATCATGAAGCAACAAACAAAGGACCGTGGGGTCCCGCCAATGGAAGACATGGGTGGAAGGAATATTTCACTTTAGGTTATGTTCCTTATCCTGAAATTCGTGAAGCGACAGCTAAAACTTTAGAATATGCCTATGACGACTGGTGTGGTTATACGCTTGCTGATATGACTAAGAATCAATTCTATAAGGATGTTTTTGGCCGTCAAATGTATAACTATAAAAATGTTTATGATCCCAAAACCGGCTTTATGAGAGGCAGGAAATCCAATGGAGATTGGGTAGAAAATTTTGACCCATATGAGTGGGGTGGGCCTTATACAGAGGGAAATGCATGGCATTACCTCTGGTCAGTTTTTCAGGACCCACAGGGATTAATAGATTTAATGGGTGGAGAAGAGAATTTTAATAAAAAGCTGGATTCAGTTTTTACTGTTCCGAACACTATAAATGTAGGGACTTACGGAGGAAGGATTCATGAGATGACCGAAATGGAAATGGCCAATATGGGACAGTACGCTCACGGTAATCAACCCATTCAACACATGATCTATCTATACAACTATTCCCGTGCACCATGGAAGGCCCAAAGCAGAGCACGTGAGATAATGGAAAAAATGTATAATTCTACAGAAAATGGCTATCCAGGAGATGAAGACCAGGGGCAAACCTCGTCCTGGTATGTTTTAAGTGCGCTTGGATTTTATAGTGTTACACCCGGAACAGATCAATATGTTTTAGGAAGCCCTGTATTTGAAAAAACAACAATCACCCTTGAAGATGGTGAAAAGTTTGTGATCGATGCCAGAGACAATAACAAAGAAAATGTTTACATCCAATCGGCTTCCCTTAATGGAGCTTCTTATTCTAAAAATTATATTAGATACCAGGATTTGACCGCCGGAGGAAATTTAATTTATCAAATGAGCAAAAATCCTAATAAGGATAGGGGAACAGACATTGAAGACAAACCTTTCTCTTTAACAAAGGCAACTGCTCAAAATTAATAACAGGAATATAGTACGTCTTATGGGTAAACTATTTTTTTTCTTGCTAATAATTATCTCAATTTCAGCAAGGTCTCAACAGCAAGAAACCTTTAAAAGAGGAGATCTTACTCTTGTGTTTATTAATGAGGATCCTCAATTTAAAGCAGAAGTAAAAAATGACCTCATCAATACATTTTTTGCTGTTTATCCAAAATTGGTACAAGCCTTTAATCCTGAAGCTATAAAAACACTGGAGGTTAAAATTGATACCTCTTATAAAGAGGTGGCATATGCACACAATGGAAAAATTACAATAAGTTCTGAATGGTTGCGGAAGAAGCCGGAGGATATTGATGTTATAACTCATGAAGTAATGCATATTGTACAATCTTATCCAAATCACAGTGGCCCCGGGTGGCTTACAGAAGGTATTGCAGATTACGCACGGCACGTCTACGGTGTTGATAATGTTGGAGCAGGATGGTCTTTACCTGCGTACTCTTCTAAAAATCACTATACCCAAAGTTACCGTATAACCGCTCGATTCCTACTATGGATTACTCAGCAGTACGATAAGGATTTCGTTTTTAAGCTGGACAAACATCTAAGGGAAAAAACTTATGACCAGGAACTTTGGGAAAAATACACCGGGAAATCTCTGGATGAGCTTTGGGCAGCATATCAAAAAGCTCCCGGGATCATTTAATAGTTATCAACAAATAAAGCTATGAGTTTAAAAAGAGTAATTATTTGTGTTATTGTGATGTGCAGCAGTTTTTTATCATCCTGCTCATCAAGTGATGCCTCCAGTGAGAATGTCGTTGATACACCAAAAGAGAACGAAACACCCGATGAAGGAGAAGCAGCAGATGCTCCTCCAAAATTGTGGAGAGAACATTGGTTTGAACATAATCAACTGGTAACAAGAGTTTATTATGACGATGACCTTGCGCTTTATTATGACAATGATGTAGATCGAACGATTGAGTGGCCAAAAACTATACTTTCAGATGTATGGGAGTATATTAAAAGTGTTTACGGAAATTTTGGAGAAGATCCAAGATTGTATGCCATTCTCCATACAGGCAGGTACAGTGGAGGTCATCCTTCGGTATATATGGATGCAAGTCACGATTATAGAAATGTAGTAGACTGTGGGCCCTATAGCTGGAGACAAGCTTTACCTCAGGAAGGATTAAACTTAATAATTCACGAAGTGGGCCATATAGTAGAGGGATCAACAAACGGAATTAAAAATAATCCGGCGTGGGATATTTGGAAGGACAGTAAATGGGCAGAAATTTTTATCTATGATGTCTATAAAGGAATAGGAAAAGATAGCTTCGCTCAACAATTTCACGATGAGATGTTGAATCAATATGATGATTTTCCGCGA
This sequence comes from Antarcticibacterium sp. 1MA-6-2, assembly GCF_021535135.1. NCBI lineage: Bacteria > Pseudomonadati > Bacteroidota > Flavobacteriia > Flavobacteriales > Flavobacteriaceae > Antarcticibacterium > Antarcticibacterium sp. 1MA-6-2. The sequence goes on from NZ_CP091036.1 coordinate 3,576,447, forward strand.
CCTGATACTCAATGGTTTAAAGATTGGTTTTATCCGGTTTATACTCAGTATGGTGAGTCTAAAGTTCTAAATAATTTTTATGATTTACTGGCTGAACATTTTCCCAAAAATAACCAGGGAACTGCTTTTTCACGAAGAATGGATATGGGCGAGTTTGTGCACTTTTGGAGTGGTGCAGCGGGTGAAGATTTGCAACCCCTGGCTAAGGAAGCTTTTGGCTGGCCTACTGAATGGGAAAACCAGTTAACAAAGGCGAAAGAGACTTTCCCCCAAATCCAGTATTAGTAAATCTAAAACCTGTACCAGAGAAAATTTTGCGCTGTAATAATCTAATTAGATAAAAAATGAGAGGAATTGTATTGTTAGTTCTTGTAGGATTCTTTTTTTTCTCTGCCCAATTGGAGGCTCAGGAAAGAATTGTAACTGTAGCTTCCCAATTAAAGGAATTAAGGGAAATTGATAAACTTCCCAATTATAAAAGCGGCACCCGAATCCTACAAGTTTCCTCTCATGATACAACAGGTGGTAATGACGATGGCTTTAGTGGCAAATATTCCTTTATTAGGAGAAATCCCGACAGCTCCCTGGTAATATTTGAAGAAAAAGGCAAAGGGGTAATTAACCGCATTTGGACACCCACTCCTACAGAAGATACTCTGGATTTTTACTTCGGAAAGTCAAAAGAACCTTCATTTTCGGTAAAGTTCTCTGATTTATTTTCGGGAAAAGTTTATCCTTTTATTAGTCCGCTCGCAGGGAATGAGATTGGCGGATATTATAATTATTTCCCTATTCCGTTTAAGGATGGTTGTAAAATTGTTTTCCGCGGGAAACACCTTCAGTTTTATCAAATCCAGCACCGTAGTCTTCCCCGCAATTACAATGTCACGAATTTTTCTGAAGAACTTTCCATAGAAGACCGGGAAGAACTGCAAAAATTAATTTTGAAATGGGAGCATATTGGTGTTTTTGATAAGGTAAAGGTCATAGAAACCGATACCCTGGTCCAACCCGGCGAGACGATCACACTTGGCGAAATTGCAGAAGGAGGGAGAATCGTTGGTTTGGAAATAGAGAATGCAGCAGTATTTGAAGGACTCAGGAAGTTAGTGGATATTAAAATTACCTGGAATGGGGAAAATAAGCTTAAGCAATCTATGCCCCGCTGGCAGATTTTTTTGGATATGCCTTTGGTAAAATCTCAATGCAAAGTTTATTGTTAGGCACCAAAGACAATGTTAATTACAGTTATTTTCCTATGCCTTTTGATTCCGGAGCCAAAATTGAAATAGTATATCGCTCCCCAGATTCCTCTGCAGGGAATAATGCAATACCTGTTAAAGGAAAGATCTATTTCAGGAAAGAAAAAAGGGATCGGGAAAAAGAAGGGAAATTTTACGTCTACTGGAATAGTAATTTTAATGCACCTACTGGTGAGCCTCATCTCTTGTTAAAAGGGAAAGGAAAAGGGCATTACGTGGGTACCGTATTACAGGCGCAGGGATTAGAACCCGGGATGACGCTATTTTTTGAAGGAGATGATGTAACTACTATTGATGGAGAAGTGAGAGTACACGGTACAGGATCTGAAGATTACTTTAATGGAGGGTGGTATGCTCTTCTCGATAGATGGGATCGAAAAATTAGTTTGCCCTTACACGGTGCTCTTGATTATTCTCTTCCGTTTTCACGAACAGGCGGATACAGGTTATTTATTTCTGATAAGATGCCTTTTAATGAAGAAATACATCATACTATAGAACATGGTCCTGAAGAGAATAATAAACCTAGTAGATTATACTTCAACAGCTTATTATTATGCTGATGCTCCTGTTCACCTGGAGCAACAAGAACCGAGTAATCAAAACACTTTGGTTTATGTTCCAAATACTTTTGTGCTCTACCCTCAATTAATGAAATACAGTTTTGCGGGTAAGGTTGAGGTAGACAGAGATATTCTTATTTCAACTACAGAAGGGCAGGTGAGAATTGATCTTAGCGATATTCCCAGTGGTTCTTATAAATTATATGCAGATATAGAAAAGTCACCTGACGGTACAGAAATTAGTGTTTGGCAAAGGCAAAAAGAGTTGGCAAAATCTGTTTCATTTTATGCTGAAGAAAGGCAACTGGAAGATAAAAAATATATCTGTGACCTGGTAATAGATGAATTTAAAGAAACCATTACTCTGCGTTTTCAGAACAACCCTGGGAAGTCAAAAATTAATATCAGAAGGTTAATTCTGGAGAGGGAATAATTTCTTCCAGTTCCTTATTTTCAGCTCTCGTGGATTATACAGTAAATTGAGCATCCTCAGTAAAATTGATGTTGCACTATTTTTACTGAAGACTTTTCAGTAAAATAATAAATACAATTTTCTCAAAACAGTTTTAGAACAGTGTACCTCTCAACTGTAGAATATAGTGGAAGTTATATTCTTTCCCAATTCTAAATAGAAAAACCGGAAAAAGGAGCTGTAGGGAACCCGCTTTTTCCGGTTAATCACCGTCTAAACAAACCTAAAACTTATTCGTTTGTAAGGGAGTAGGGGAAATCTGCTTTTTTCGTTCCCCTGCTTTTGTTGGGTTTACTGGTCATATCAAAATCTATAGTAGCTCCCTTCATTAACTCCTTATGGCTTAACCAGTTTTTAGTATATGGTTTTCCATTTACCGTCATCTTCTGGATATAGATATTTTCAGCACTATTCTTAGGAGCAGTTATCACCACTTCATTTCCATTTTCCAGTTTAAGAGTTATTTTTTTGAACAAAGGTGCACCAAGCACATATTGATCTGTGGCAGGGGCTACTGGATAAAAACCTAATGCAGAGAAGACATACCAGGCAGAGGTTTGCCCATTATCTTCATCTCCAATATAACCATCAGGGGTAGGGTGATACATTCTGTTCATAGTCTCTCTTGCCCAGTATTGAGCTTTCCAGGGTTCACTAAGCATAATTGTACAGGTAAATCATATGCTGGATTGGTTGATTTCCATGGGCGTACTGTCCCATATTGGCAATTTGCATTTCCCTTATCTCATGAATGACGCCTCCGTAGTAACTTTCATCAAAAATGGGAGGAAGAGAGAAAACTCTGTCAAGTTGATCTGTAAATTCCTTATTTCCACCCATTAGATCTATAAGTCCCTGCATATCGTGAAAAACTGACCAGGAATAATGCCAGCTGTTTCCTTCAGTAAAAGCATCTCCCCATTTGAAAGGATTAAAAGGAGTCATAAACTCACCATTTTTATTTTTTCCTCTCATTAATTGAGTTTCCGGATCGTATAAATTCTTGTAATTCTGGCTGCGCTTCTTATAAAGTTCAATTTCCTCTTTGGGTTTATTAAGGGCTTTAGCAAGCTGGTAGATCGCGAAATCATCGTAAGCGTATTCAAGCGTTCTTGCGGCATTCTCGTTGATATCAACGTCATAGGGGACATATCCCAGTTCCTTATAATATTCAGCTCCTGCACGTCCCACAGCTGTCATAGGACCAGCGTTGTTAGCACCGTTTATTAAAGCCTTATATAGGTTTTCTATGTCGTACTTATATGCATTACCGCTTTTGAGATAAGCCTCAGCCACTACAGAAGCAGAATTATTCCCAACCATAATATTTCTTAGACCAGGGCTTGCCCACTCCGGCAACCATCCACTTTCATCATAAGCATTAGAGAGACCTTCCTGCATTTTTCCGTTTAGCTCTGGGTACATTAAATTAAGGAATGGGAAGAGGGATCTAAAAGTATCCCAGAAGCTAGGTATCAGTAAACATATAGCCTGGTCTTACTTCTCCATTATAGGGGCTGTAGTGAACTACCTTTCCATTTTCATCGTATTCAAAAAATTTCCTGGGGAAAAGTAACGAACGATATAAACAGGAATAGAAAACCGCAATTTGATCTGGAGTTCCTCCTTCAACTTTAATTCGGCTCAATTCTTTGTTCCAAATTTGTTTTCCTTCTTCCTTTAAAGCATCAAAATCTTTATTGCCAATCTCTTTGAGGTTTCGTTCTGCCTGCTCGTGACTTATAAAAGAGGAGGCAACTTTGGCATTTACTATTTCTCCTTCTTTTGTTTTAAAACCTATTACAGCACCTACATGGTTTGCTTCGGCTTCCCGGGAAGCTGAAAGAACATCGTCTTTAAAGGTTGCGGTGTAGGTAAATTCTTTATCAAATTCAATTATGAAGTAATTTTTGAAATTTTCAGGAACTCCTCCGCTATTTTTCGAACTGTAACCAATTATCCGGTTTTGCTCAGGCAGGATCTTCACATAGGAACCCTCGTCAGTCGCATCAATTACCACATAGGCACTATCAGCTTTGGGGAAGGTGAACCTAAACCGTGCAGCTCTTTCTGTTGGAGTTATCTCTGTGGTGACATCGTGATCGGCTAAATAAACACTGTAATAGTGAGGTTTAACGACCTCTGCTTTATGAGAAAACCAACTTTTTCTCTCGTCCTGCTTAAACTTTAGCTTTCCTGTTATAGGCATAATTGCGAACTGGCCGTAATCATTCATCCAGGGAGAGGGTTGGTGGGTTTGTTTAAAACCATTAATTTGATTAGCATCATATGTATATGCCCAACCATCACCCATTTTACCTGTTTGAGGTGTCCAGAAGTTCATGCCCCAGGGCATGGCAATTGCCGGATAGGTATTTCCTGTAGACAAGCCCGGGCTGGAGTCTGTTCCCATTAAAGGCTTAACCCAATCTACAGGGCTGCTAACATTGTCAATGAGCTCATTTTGTGCCTGTTGTACCTGAGTGCAGATAAAAAAGACAAATAAACTTGCCAGTAATTTTTTCATGAGGATTTCATTAGAAGTTTAATTTTTATGTTGAAGAGAGAGAATTTCCCCTACTTCTTAAGAGAAAGGGAAAGTTAAGAAATTTCTATAAAAACTAAATCGATTTAGTCAAAATTTTTTAAGAGCGTTGATTTAATACTATTTCTAAAGGATACGAAAGGCTATAAAACAAAAGAGGCCCCTAAAGAACCTCTTTAATTGTAGATTTTCTACTATTAGATAATGGGAGCTACCTTTCGTTTCGCATTTTTAAATCCATAATAAAGGATATAGGCATAACATCCCATGACCAGGATTAAGGCGGTATGGAAATTAAAACTATCAGTTAGAAAACCAAAAGCAGGAGGAATCAAAGCACCTCCTACTATCATAGTGCATAATATTCCCGATCCCTGGGGCTTATCATCTCCAAGCCCATCCAGAGCAATACTAAAAATGGTGGGAAACATTATAGAATTAAATAGTCCCACAGCGATTATAGACCACATGGCTGTAAGTCCTACAGAAAGGGTAGATATTATTATTAAAATTATCGCACAGGAAGCAAAGAAACTTAGGATGAATGCAGGATTAAAAATTTTGGTAAAGTAGGATCCAATAAAACGACCTATCATTGCTCCCGTCCAGTAAAACGTAACGAAAACTCCAACCACCGCCATATCGCTTGATTCCGATACTCCTGATGTTAATATCCATTCAGCAACAGTTTTCATAAAGGGTGTATCTCTAACTGTTGTTGCCAGGTCCAGACTAAGAAAATAATTTACCAGGTAACTTCCTATAGCAACCTCTGCTCCTACATAAAAGAATATCCCAAATGCCCCCATTATTAAGTTTTTATTTTTTAGTACACGGGAATAGTCGTTGGATGATGCTGTGTCTCCAATCTTAGGAAGTTTAACGAAAGCGAAAATGATGGCTATTAATACGATAAAGATGGCAATTCCTATAAATAGGTTTTGGACAGTGGAAGCTTCAGAAATGTAATATGCGTTTTTTTGAGCAGCATCCAGCAATTCAATTTCTTCTTTGGTTTTTACTTTATCCTTCAGAATAAATAAAGCACCAATTGCCGGAGCAATAGCAGTACCTAAGGAATTAAACGCCTGAGAAAGATTAAGCCTGCTCGACGCAGTTTTTTCCGGGCCTAACAAGGTGACATATGGATTTGCTGCCACCTGCAAAATTGTTATTCCACCTGCGAGTATAAAATAACCTAACATAAATATTCCAAAGATCCTGTAGGAAGCTGCAGGATAAAATAAAAGACAGCCCACTGCCATTGTACCGAGTCCTAAAATAATTCCATTTTTGTAACCAATACGTGATAAGATATAACCTGCAGGAATTGAAAGTAAAAAATACGCACCAAAAAATGCGAACTGGACCATTCCTGCCTGAAAATAGCTAAGAGTAAAAACTTCACGAAGTCGTGGAATTAGAGAATCTACGAGTACCGTAATAAATCCCCATAAAAAAAACAAGATGGTTAAAAATATGAATGCTTTGCGGTAAGATTGTTTATTTTCCATTTTTCTCGGGAAATTTTTTGAATTACATTTTGGGATGGAAGTTAGAAAATATTATTTGCTATAACCTTTTAGCAGAGTATAAAAAATGCATTATGTACATTTTTTATATATTTATCATGTAAAAGAGGAATAATGGTGGCAAATATATAATTTTCCATTAATATTGAACAGGCATCTTTAACGGAGTAGGTAAAAGATTTAAAAAATAGCAATCTATATCTGAATTTAAAATGCTTACTTTTAAAGTTCCCTTAACCTGAAGTGGTTTTACGCAAATAATAATTGTTCTGATATTACCTATTTAAAGTTCTAAAACGATTGGAACTATGGTACATAATTAATACTATCCGTTTAATGAAAAATAAAAGGCACTCCATTAAAGATATAGCCTCAGAGTTAAAAGTTTCAATAACTACTGTCTCCTTTGTTCTAAATGGCAAAGCTAAAGAAAAAAGAATTTCAGACGAAGTAGCGGCAAAAATTCTAAAATATACAGATGAGATAAATTACAAACCAAACCAGCTTGCTCAAAGCCTTCGTACTGGAAAAACGCATATCCTGGTATTTATGGTGGAGGACATAAGTAATTATTTCTTCTCTAAAATTGCGCGTATAATTGAGGATATTGCCTATAAAAAGGGCTATAAAGTGCTTTTTTGTAGTAACGAGAACAATGATGAACGTTCCCGTGAATTGATCCAGCTTTTTTATGAAAGACAGGTCGATGGTTTTATAATTATTCCTTCACCCGGCATTAAAGATCAAATACAAATGCTCATTGAGAACAAAATTCCAGTTGTTTTGTTTGACAGATTTTTCCCTGATCTAGAAACCAACTATGTTATACTGGACAATCAAAATGCTACCTACAAAGGAACCTTACATTTAATGGAAAGTAACTTTAAAAAGATAGGGTTTATTACTGTTGATGTTGCTCAAACTCAAATGGTTGACAGGTTAAAAGGATATCAAAAAGCTTTGAGAGAAAACGGCCTGGAGGAATATGTGTTGAAAATTCCTTTCAACGAAACAGGTTCAAAAAGTGGCAAAAAACTCTTTTTAGAATTCATCAAGGAGAATCCAGATTTAGACGCGGTTTTCTTTTCTACTAATTACCTTACTCAGGTAGGCCTGGAAGTGATCCAGGAAAAATTTCCGCAAAAAGTTTATGAATTTGGAATAATTACCTTTGACGATAATGATCTCTTCAAAATATACACTCCCTCTATTTCTGCTGTGGCTCAACCCCTTGAAAAAATTGGGAAAGAACTTATGAATATCATGTTTGATCTCCTGGAGTCTGGTGCTGAAAAAAAACCTTTGCACAAAGTTGTCCTTGAGGCAAAATTAAAAGTGAGAAACTCTTCTAAAGCCGGGATTCTCTAAATATTTCATAATAACTTCTTGAAAATTATAAAAAAAATATAATCATAAATAATTTTTCATTTGAATTACTAAATCGTTTTAGTATATTGCCGAATATTTTATATTTGCAAAAACTCAAATCAGTAAGCCCATCCCTATTCCTGCTCCTGCTTCTGAACAACCAGAAAGCCGTTCCAGGAGACATTAAATAAAATAAATGAAATGCCAATAGCTATTGGAGTAGACATTGGGGGCAGCCACATTAGTAGTGCTGCAGTCAACTTACTAACCCATCAAACAATTCCCGGCACCTATCATCACGGTGAGGTTGACAGTAAAGCATCAAAAGATGAAATTTTTAAACGGTGGGCTGCCGTCATTAATCTTACACTTCAGGAAGTAGAGGAAAATGAGCTGCTGGGAATTGGAGTGGCCATGCTCGGTCCCTTTGAATATCGAAAAGGAATAGCCCTTTTTGAGGAAAATGATAAATATGAAGCTTTGTTTCAGGTTCCGGTTGGAGAAGAATTTCCAAAATACCTTTTATATAAAGATTTGAAATTAAGATTCCTAAACGATGCTTCTTCATTCGGGATTGGGGGAGCCCTCAGTACTGAATTAAAAGATGCGAAAAATACAATAGCAGTTACTCTGGGCACTTAAGCTTTGGGGCCTCTTTCCTCAAAAAAGGAGTGCTAGTAGTAAATGGTAGTGATGTTCCTGAAGGGGGTTGTCTATGGGATAAAGAATTTAAAGAAAGTTTTGCTGATGATTATTTTTCTACGCGATGGTTCTTGCAACGTCATTATGATTTGACCGGATCAAATGGTATAAAAGGGGTTAGGGAGATTGTAAATGAAGATAGTATAAGTACTAAAAATATATTTGAAGAATTTTCTCAAAACTTAAGCAGGTTTATGCTGCCCTATCTGGAAAAATTTGATGCAGATCTTTTAGTCCTGGGCGGTAATATAGCTAAAGCTCATGCTCTCTTTTTGCCAAAGCTCAAAGAATACTGGGAGCAAAAAAATTGTACGGTTGCAACAAATATTATTGAAAATACAGAAGAAGCAAGTATTATTGGTTCCTCCTACCTCTTTAATGAAGAATTTTGGAAAAGCGTTAAAAAGGAGCTGCCAACTCGATAATTAATTTTTTGTACCAGTCCTGCTACTTTAACTGGAAAATTTAAATTATAAAATATTCTATGGAAAAAAAATTTTACATCCTCAACAGCAATGGATTACGGGTTTTTACCCTTTTGGGAATTATCTTTTTTACTGGGTCTTGCAAATTCGAGGATACTACTCCACTGGAAAAAAATAACGAAGGAGAAAAAGATTATACAGCCTTTGTAAATCCCTTTATCGGGACTGCACCATTAACTGATACTAAAATTATTGGATATACTCCCCCTGAAGGTTGGAGAGTATGGGCAGGCCTGGTTTATCCCGGCTCGGCCTTACCAAATGCCATGGTGCAGTTAAGCCCAATTACTGAATATGGAACAGGGGCAGGGTATGAATATGAAGACACAGAAATCTTAGGATTTGCCCATACAAATAAAGGGCACTGGAACCTGGTAAATATTCCTGTTCTTCCGGTTTCTGGTGAGGGAACATACCCTTTTAAGTCATCTTTCCTTCACGAAAAAGAAGAAGCCTCCCCGGGTTACTATAGCGTTTATCTGGAAGATACAAAAGTAAATGTAAGGCTAAGCTCAACATTAAGAAGTGGAATACACGAATACACATTTGAAAATGGAAATAGCCGAAAGATACTTTTTGACCTCGGGAAAGCAAATAATAGGGTATCCAATTGGGAGATCAACCAAATTACAGATAAAACAGTTAGTGGTTACCAAAGAGTTGGCAGGGATAAGATTTACTTTTTTGCAACCCTAAGTCATCCTGTGACTGATATAGTTAAGGAAAAGCCTGGAGAAAGTGATGGCTATGCACTTGTAAATTTAAGGAATGGTGGAGCGGGTCCGGTAATTTTAAAAATAGGTCTTTCCTATGTGAGTACAGAGAATGCTGCTGAAAATCTTGAAAAAGAAATTGGCTCCTCCACATTTGAGGATGTTCACCTGAATGCTAAATCTACCTGGAATTCTTTATTATCTAAAATAGATGTGAAGGGCGGCAACAATAAACAAAATGAATTATTTTATACCTCTCTCTATCGGTCCTTTCTTTGGCTAAGCCTTGAGGAGTGATATTAACGGTCAATTTACAGATGTAAAGGGAGAGGTGCAAACGAAGGATTTTAATTATTATACAAATCCCTCCTTTTGGGACACTTATAGAAATAAACTGGTGCTGTTAACTATTGTTTCTCCAGATGTTACAACAGATGTGATTAAATCCCTGATAGATCAGGGTGAGAAAACAGGGTTTATACCAACATTTTTTCATGGTGATCATGCAGCGCCTTTCATCGCCGGAGCTTATGCGCGTGGAGTTGATGAATTTGATGCAAAAAAAGCTTATGAGTTCCTTCTTAATAATGCCACTAAAGAAGGAGGGCCACGTCCTCATATAACCGAGTATATTGAAAAAGGTTTTATATCTGATCCCGATGTGAAGAACCCAGTTGTGGAGACAAAAGCAAAAGCAGGAGTTTCCAAGACCCTGGAATACGCTTATGATGATTATTCCTTAGCCAAGTTGGCAAAGTCATTAGGAGATGAGCAACGATATGAAGAGCTGATGAAAAGATCTGGCAACTACAAAAATGTTTTTGATACCAATAAAAATTTTATGCGTGGAAGGTTGGAAAATGGTGACTGGATAACTCCTTTTAATGCTGAATATCCCTATTACGAATATATGTACAGGGAAGCCAATGCCTGGCAGGTGTCTTTCTATGTTCCCCACGATATGCCGGGACTGGTGAGATTATATGGTGGAGAAGAAAAGTTCGAGGAAAAACTGGATTCTCTGTTTACATTTCCCTGGAATCCTAAACATATTGCACGGAATGTATCAGGTTTTATGGGACAATATAGCCATGGAAATCAGCCAGATCACGAGGCGCCCTTTTCATATTATTTCGTGGGGAAACCCGAAAAATCACAAAAAATTATAGATCAGCTTCTGGAAAATTATTACGGAATAGGGGAGGATGGTTTGGCCCTTTCAGGAATGGATGATGCAGGAGAAATGTCATCCTGGTATGTCATGGCTGCATTAGGTTTATATCCATTATCGCCTGCAGATACTGAATACCTGGTTACCGTTCCAATTTTTGATCATATAGAATGGAAGGTAGGGAATAACACTCTCATAATTGAAAAGCCTGAAGGAGGAAGAAATTTAAAGAAAATTTTGGTAGATGGGATGGAGCATCATTCCTATTTTGTTCCTCATGAATTGTTTAAAAGAGGTGGGAAAATTGAAGTTATAACCGAAAAATAACATAGGTTATTTATTTTTAGATCAATTGAGGATCGAAGTTTTCTGAAAAATTGGTAGAAAAGGAAAATTGTTGCCGTTTAATTAAATAAAATATGATAAATTATTGCCAGTCAATTTCCTTATATGAAAACAAACTATAATCCTATTCTCAATACTACCCTCATCTTATTTATAAGCATAGTTTTCAGTTTAAAAACTTCTGCACAAAGCAGTGCTTCAAATAAGTTTCAGGAAGAGATAATCCATCTGCACTTAAGCAAATTAATACAAGCTCCTGCATTCCATCAGGTGTTGAAATGATATTAAAATTAAACTGTAAAGTTGAAACCGATTTCTATAACTATCAGCAAATATGGGGAAACAAAACAGATGGAACCTTCAAAAATTTTGATAATCTATTAATAAATGGTCTTCGATTCTCTCATAAATTTAATCTTAAACGCGACCTTAATTTCCCGTTAACAGATTTGTTTAAAGCTATAGATGAGGAGTTGTCTAATAATCGATACGTCCTCGTGTCTCTGGTTTCGGGACAAAATATGTGGCACATCTACGTAATTAGTGAAAAGTTGGATAATGGGGAGTATAAAGCCTATAGTAAAATTGACGAAAAAACTTTGGTTGTCTCTAATGTTAGGGAGTATATAACCAATATGAAAGGGACAGATATAATGGTATATAGGGAAGAGTAGAGGTAAAGCAATTAGGGACAATAAAATTAAACAATATAGAAATCCGCACTATGAGAAGATATATTCTACTTTTATCAGGAACTTCGCTTCTTTTTTCCTGTACCACTTTTACTTATGAAGTAAAACATTCTTCAACTAAAACAGCTGTCACAGAGGGGTTTAAAGAAAACAAACAAGAGAGACCTCAAAATCAAAGTGCACTTTTTCATATTGCAAGTTTTGACGAGGTTAGCGCAGTTAGAAAAGCAGCCGTAGAAAAATTAACAAAGCAATGTTCACTTTTTCATATCGCAAGTTTTGACCAGGATGTGGAAATCAGGAGAGCAGCCGTAGAAAGGTTGACAAAGCAAAGTTCACTTTTTCATATCGCAAGTTTTGACCAAAATGCGGAAATTAGAAAAGTAGCCGTAGAAAGGTTGACAAAGCAAAGTTCGCTTTTTCACATAGCAAATTTTGATCAGGACAGTGAAGTGAGAAAGGCTGCGGTTAATAGACTAACCAGTCAAAGTTCGCTGTCGCATTTTGCAAATTTTGATAATGATAGTGAAGTTAGAAAACTGGCTATAGAGCGGATGAATTAATAGAGATTAATAAATAGAGTAGATTTACCTTTTACACTTTATTATTTTATAATCTTTGGAAGAACGACAATTGATCTCCAGTTAGGTTAAAAATCTTTATATTTAAAAAACCACAATCTTAATTACTGAACTTCTCTGGTATACCTCTATAACTTGTATAATGGTATCCTTTTAAATCTCTCTTTTCACAAAAAGATTATCTGTAAGAAAGGCCAAAGAAAATTTTGTACCGGAAATGCAGTACATTCCCACCCTGTGCAGTTCATCAGAAAGTTATTTTATTTTCCTGGTTGCCGTCCTTTATTTGCGGAATAAATCTATCATTCCACTATCATGAAAAAATCTTACTATTTGCTGGCTATCTTAACTGCCATTATACTTTTTCCATTTCTGTTAAAACCAGATGTGGGTGATATGATGAGGCGGTCACCCAATGGTAATTTTTCATTTAAGGAGTATAAATTCTCTTCTGATTCTAACGTGAAACATTTCGTTACTCATGGAATGGGATATGGGGCGTCATCGGATACAAATTGGAAGTATGTGGAAAACCGCTTATTTGATGGTAAAACTTCCCGCGCACCTAAACTAGGACATTATATTTTACCTATTCTTTGGGGAGCTACAAAGGAAGATAGTCTTGTTATAGATGGATTAGTGAGTGATCTTAAGGATTTGATCTCAAACAACAATATTATATATGCAGGTGATTTCACAACATTATGGCCTAATGATAAGCCCCTTCCAAAGGGAGGCGCAACTTCTATACTTTTCAATTTTGAAAATAAACAACATGAATTTCTGAGAAAAGATTATTCCCAAAATGGGAATGAGGTAGCATTTGAACATCATGCGGGGAAATTTATTTAGCTCCAACAATATCATTTAAATTAACTGATAGCATTTCACCTGAACAAAGAAAGGAACTTATTGCCTACTCCTTTTGGAGAAGTTTGTGTCTGGTGAAATTTGAACAGAAGGAAAGGCAGGAGAGCGAGCCCGAAATAAATCCCCTTTTTCATACTTCAGAATTTACACCTGAAAATTTTCCTCTTACCGAGAATGACAAATTTTTGATCCAAAAGTTATATTCTGATGATTTTCTGGAGCAATTCAAAGAATATCTATACAGTAGATATAGCTGGTGGTATGCTTTCCAGTTCCTGAACTATGATTTGATGATGTCACTGACCTTTACATTGTTCATTTTAATAATAGTATTGACATTAGTTTTTTCTATGGATGTTTTCTCCCGAAAAAAGTTCAGGTTCACTTATTTTAATTATTTATTTCCTTTTTTGATCGTTTCTTTCTTGACCATAAACCTGGTTTTTCTTTATAAAATACTTTTTACCCATTCATTTGTGCAAGATAAAGTGCTTCTCCTGGTGGATGCAGCGGGAATTTTACTGGCTATTGTTGTTTCTTTGATTTTGTGGCTCCTCGAAAAATTTGCCCTTAAGGGACAATCAAATTTTAAATTGGAATTGATCTTGAAAATGCTCTTTCTATTCTTGTCCATTCAAATCCCCATCATCATTTTAATTACTTTAGTAAAAGAATATTTTGCATATCAATTTGATTCTACTTTATTCACAAATATTGCATTGTTGTTGACCTTGGGTAGGGGAATATTGCTGTACCTCAACCATTATTCAGAATCCCTGGTAAAGGAAAAAGAATTGGAATTAAGCCGGATCAAAGAGCTCAATTCGCAATCCCAGCTTCAATTGTTACAAGCTCAAATTAATCCCCATTTTCTTTACAACTCTTTGAATTCAATTGCCGGGTTGGCATCTATTGATGCGGTTAAGACAGAAAAGATGGCGCTAAGTCTATCTGATCTTTTTAGGTACACCATAAATCAGAAGAACAAGAAGACAGCAACAGTTGCAGATGAGGTGGAAATGGTGAAGAATTACCTGGAGATAGAAAAAATACGATTTGGGGATCGTCTTGATTTTGAAATTGGAATAGATCCTTCTCTAAATTTAAAAGAAATTCCGAAGTTTATCATTCAGCCCCTTATTGAGAATGCCGTAAAACATGGAATTTCAAAAATTGAAGGACAAGGTAAGATTATTCTTGCTATTTATAAAGAAGACAAGTCAATGATTATTGCGGTAAGAGACAATGGTCCTGATTTCCCTAAAGGACTGGTTAGTGGCCATGGCTTGCAAACCATCTATGACCTGCTGCGCATTAGCTATGGCAATAAAGCAACTATTCAATGGAATAATACGCTGTAAAGGAGATTAAAATTAAAATAGATCAACAGTAATAAACGACCCTCATGAATAACCGAGTTTATTCTACTCTCATTATAGATGATGAACCTCCTGCAAGGGAGAGATTATCACAACTATTGAAAAATTTTCCGGAGACATTTAATGTTATTAGTACTGCCGAAAACGGAAGTCAGGCGAGGGAACAAATTCAGCGACTACAACCTGATTTAATTTTTCTTGATATTCAAATGCCTGGACTTACAGGATTTGAAGTGTTAGAAAAACTTGATAAACTTCCTGTTGTAATTTTTTGTACTGCTTACGACCAATATGCCTTAAAAGCCTTTGAAACCAACTGTCTGGATTATCTCCTAAAACCTAGTTCGCCTTGAACGTTTAGAACAAACCGTAAAGAAATTACAGCATTTTGAGAGTAAGCTTTCACCTGCTGAAATCCTGTCTTTTTTAAAAAATATTGCGCTAAAGGAGAAAACAAAAGCCCTAACTTCTATAAGTGTCAAAAAAGGAGAGAGGCTTGTTTTTGTAAAGCTGGAAGAAGTCCTGTATTTCGAAGCCAGTGAAAAGTATGTCATTGTAAAGACAGCCAAAGAAAATTTTTTGAGTAATATCTCACTTGCAGAATTAGATGCTAAACTCCCACCCAATTTTATAAGGGTACATAAATCTTTTATTTTAAATAAGGAGCACGTGAAGGATGTCCAAAAATATTTTAACAACAGGTACAGTATCGCGATGACTGATGCTGCTAAAACTGTAATTACTTCCGGAAGATCCTATAAAGATAAAATAAAGGAATGGCTTTTTATTTGAAGTTTACCTCACTTCTCGATAATTTATAATGAGTTTTGGGAAGTGATGCACAGGTGCTCTTATGATTTAGTGAAAAAAAATCTGCTTTTAATTTTGATGAAAAGTGGTAGTTACAGTAAACTAACAGATCTTTTTCTATTCAGCCCAAACTATTTCTTCTGAATTTTTTACGGGCACATTGAGTTTTCTCAATTCCTCACTGTAGAGTTCTTTATAGAACCTTAAAATTGCAGCGGCTTCTTCGGCTTTAGTTTTCTCATAATTCATCGAAAGGTCTACCGACAGACTATAAGTCTCGCTTTTTTTTCCCGGAAGTTCAAAAGAAGTTTTTGTCTTTACGACCCTTGCCTGAATTACAGGTTTTGCGGAATTAGGAAATTTTTGTTGCACCTCCTGAAGAAGATGTTGCTCATTTACCTTATGGACCAACTCATTAAGAGTTTGATAGTTGTTGTCAATAGTTTCTTTAGTTGTAGAAACCTCAATTTTTTCTGATAAAGAAAAGTCTTTCTGGCAACTGAAGAAAAAAAGGCTAAAGACGGAAATAAAGTTTATTAAAAGGTTTCTACTTGTCATGATCTATTCTTATTTATGGAGGCCATACTCTTACTACCAGGTTTTTACCTAATAATCCTGTTAGTAATAAAACTCATTTTACCAAAGCTGAGGTAATTTCCATTAGCCCTATGTGCTGATTGACGACCTTATGATCTCTCACTCCTGTAAAATATTTTCAGTAAAAATATATAAAGTTATTTGCTCAGGGTTTGCCTGATTGCTTCTTTTGCCAATGGTTCCATAACTGAGTAGCCTTTCTCATTGGGGTGGACTCCGTCTTCAGAATATTCAGCTTTGAGGCCTTTTCTGTGATCTACCAGTGCTGAGTAAAGATCTAAATAAGTATGATTGTTTTCTTCTGCATATTCTTTTAACCACTCATTTATTTCTGTAATTTTTTCAATAGGTTTTATTTGGGTTCTCCAGGGGTAATTATAAGTAGGTAATATAGAGGCTAATATTACCTTTATCCCATTTGCCTGTGCAAGCTGTGCCATTGCTGTAATGTTATTTGTAATCATTTTCACTGTGGAAGCCCCGGTATTTCCTGCAATATCATTTGTGCCAGCCAGGATTACTACAGCTTCTGGATTTAAATCAATGACATCAGGAAAAAATCTAATGAGCATTTGAGGAGTTGTTTGCCCACTAATTCCTCTTCCCACAAAGTTATTATTAGAAAAAAACTGTGGATTTGCTCTTGCCCAACCTTCAGTTATGGAGTTGCCCATAAACACTACAGATGGTTTTACCTGTTCTTCCTGAAGCTTTTTATTGTCGCTGCTGTACTTCTGTAGATTTGCCCAATCCTGTTGCATAAGTTTATCAAATTCCGAATCCTGTGAATAGAGATTAGTATTGTTGGAGAAAATTACCAGGAGTAATAAAAATAGTTTTTTCATTTTCAAAAAATTCAAAGATTAAGCGGGAAGTGTTAATTTGATAAAGTAAATAAAAAAAAGTAAATGTAGGCCTAAAAATATTTAAGTTCCCTAATCCAGTGATCCTAAAGTGGTGGGAAACATTTTCTTTATTCGCAGCAGTTCTATATTCCAGGAATAAATGTGCCCAAAGGTGGATCTAATTTGTAAAAACGAAAAAAGAATGTTTATTTTTGATATTTTTAAAAATAAGCGCAATCTTTACGATTCAAAGGCTCAAACGATTTAGCAATTTACTTCAAGTTTAAATTTTTAATAAACCCATAGCAATTCAATATGAAACACACCTATTTTTGCCACCCTTTTAGGAGTGGAAGAACCATTCTTCTTCTGGCCCTTCTGGTCCTGGTACAGAATTCTTATAGCCAGGTGCAGAAATTTGATTTTCAGGATCTTTCTGCATTTAAAAATCCAGGAAAGAGCTGGAAAATTGTTGGCAATGTTCATGCAGATCTGGATGAGACTAATGAACTGGAAACCTCCAGAGGTACAGGGATCCTCGTAAATGATCCCGAAAATAAGGCTGGCCAGGATCTTTACACTAAAGATCAATATGGTAACATAGATTTGAAAGTGGATTATATGATGGCCAAAGGTTCAAATTCAGGAATTTATTTTCAGGGACAATATGAACTTCAGTTAAAAGATAGTTGGGGTCTTACAGCTATTACCTCTGGTGAGAATGGAGGGGTTTACCAGCGTTGGGATGATAAAAAACCGGAAGGAGAGAAAGGATATCAGGGATATGCCCCCCGTCAAAATGTTAGCAGGGCTCCTGGTTTATGGCAGCATCTCGAGGTTTCATTTCAGGCTCCCAGATTTAATGGGCAGGGAGAAAAAATAGAAAACGCGAAGTTTATATATGTGAGGTTGAATGGGGTAACCATTCACGAAGATTTAGAACTTTCAGGACCTACCCGGGGAAGTATGGAAGCTGGGGATAAAGCCAAAGGACCTCTTCGTATCCAGGGAGATCACGGGGCGGTAGCATTTCGTAATATGGAAATCACAGGTTTTGATAAGCCACGTCCTGAATTGACAAATCTTAAATTTAAAGTATACGAAGGAAAATTTGATAAAGAACCTAACTACAATAATCTTCCTCCTGAAGCTGAAGGTGAATCTGTGGTGTTAACTTCAGATTTAAGTACAAAATCAGAACAATTTTTAATTAGGTATACAAGCGATCTTCAGGTGGAAGAGGCAGGAGAATATACATTCAACCTGAATACTTCTGGTGGGGCAGGTTTGATAAGGATAAACGGAAATGAAGTTGTTCCTTTGTCTAACGGAAGAGGAAGAGCTACCGTGAATTTACAGCCGGGGAACTTCCTTTTGAACTACTGTATTCTAAATTCCAGGATTGGGCCGACCCAGGTTTAGGCTTAACCCTTTCAGGGGAAGGAATTAGAGAATACCTTATAAGTGAAGATGGGGGAAATCTTGAAGATCCCGTAGATCCTATTTTGGTAGAAGCAAATACCCCGAAGGTGTTCCGCAGTTTTATGAACTTACCCGGAGGTGAGGATTCAAAAAATTATTTAATTACCCATGCAGTCTCTGTTGGTAATCCTAAACAGTTACATTATACTTACGATCTTAACAGAGGCGCTATTGTGCAATTATGGCGTGGGGGATTTCTTGATGCTACTCCTATGTGGTATAGTCGTGGGAATGGTACCTCACGACCACAGGGAAGCATTTTACATCTTGGAGAACCAACAAGATCGTTAGGAAAACTTTCATCTCCACAACAGGAATGGGCAGCAGATACCACAGGTAGTAATTTTAGAAATCTTGGATATAAACTTGATGAAAATGATATGCCTACGTTTAGGTACAGTATCTACGGTGTAAAGGTGGAAGACGTCGCAAGATTATTGGACGGTGCGAACGGAATTCAAAGAAAGATTTCAGTTGATTCCCCGGTGGAAAACTTACACGTAAGACTTGCTTAGTGGGAAGAAAATAGAGAAGCTTTCAAATGAGTTATACCTGGTAGGTGATAAGGAATACTACATCCGCCTGGATAATATTGGCAAGGCAAAACCTGTTGTGAAAGGCAGTAACAATGTGCAGGAACTTTTGGTGCCAGTAGACAGAGAGCTTACCTACACCCTTCTTTTTTAATATTTATAATATGGCTTATAAAATGATACCAAACAAGCGTAAATTTTTTCTACCAAAGTTGCATCTCCTTATTTTTGCAATATTGACTTCCGGGTTTTGTACGACTATCTCTGCCCAGGAATCGCCTATGGAGGAGGATTTTTTTAACATTAGAAATATAAGGACTCCTGAAGGAATACTTCTGGAGGTTGGAGGTCTTTGTGTTCTTCCCAATGGTAATCTAGGAATTGCTACACGCCGCGGGGAAATATATATTGTGGAAAATCCCACCAGCTCGCGACCTTTCTTCCGGCACTTTGCTTCCGGATTACATGAGCCTCTGGGCCTGGCTTATAAGGATGGCGCTTTTTATGCAGCACAACGGGGGGAATTAACTAAACTGGAAGATACAGATTACGACGGAAAGGCCGATGTCTATGAAACAGTTTATTCCTGGCCCCTGTCCGGTCATTATCATGAATATAGTTTCGGACCTAAAATAGCACCAGATGGTTCCTTCTTTGTAACAGGTAATGTTGCTTTTGGGGATGAAGAATGGTGGAGAGGAGAGAGTCGTGTGCCATGGAGAGGGTGGACGATGAAGATTAGCGAAGATGGTAAAATGGAACCATGGGCTACAGGTATGAGATCTCCTGCAGGTCTTGGAATGATTGATGGAGAATTTTTCTACGCTGAAAATCAGGGAGACTGGATGGGATCCGGTGGTGTGTGGAAAGTAGATAAAGGAACTTTTACCGGGCATCCTGCAGGTTTGCGCTGGTCTAATAAACCCGGTTCTCCAGTAAATATCACTACAGAACAATTGTATGCCCAGGTTGACCCAATGCAGGAAAAGAATGAGAATGGAAGATATATCAAACCAGAAAATTCTCAAAATACAGACTTCGTAAGTTTGTACGAGTTAAAAGATGAATTTCCACAACTTAAAACTCCTGTGGTATGGTTGCCTCACGGAATTCTGGGAATTTCTAATTCTGAAATTCTAAAGATACCTGAAGGAAATTTTGGTCCTTTTGAAGGTCAATTGCTGGTAGGTGATCAGGGAATGAGTATGATCATGAGAGTTTTCATGGAGGAGATCAATGGAGTTCACCAGGGAGCTGCATTTGCTTTCCGAAGTGGTTTCCAGTCGGGAGTACTGCGATTGGCCTGGGCAAAGGACGGTTCTCTTTTTGTAGGTGAGACTAACCGTGGATGGGGATCTGCTTAGTGAGGCTAACCAGGGTTTACAGCGCCTGGTGTGGAATAAAAAACTTCCTTTTGAAATGAAGGCCGTTCGGGCAATGCCTGATGGATTTGAAATAGAATTCACTATGCTAGTAGATCGCAAAACGGCAGAGGATCCGGCTTCCTATTTTGTAAATAGCTTTATATATAAATATTATGCTGTTTATGGAAGTCCCCCGGTTAATCTTGAAGAAAATGAAATCCAGGGTGTAAAGGTTTCAGAAGACGGAATGAAGGTGCGGATAGTAGTTGATAATCTTAGAGAGAATTTCGTTCATAACATTTCCCTTTTTGGAGTTAGGGCTAAAGAAAATTCTTATTCGTTAGTTCATCCTACTGCCTACTATACTTTAAATGTTATTCCAGATGGAGAGAAATTAAAGCTGGCTGACTTGAAAAAGACAAGTAGTGCAAAAGAAACTACGACAGCGGCAAAAGCAAAAGCAGAAACTGCAAAATCAACTAAAACCACTGTAGCTACCTCAAAGCAGCAGGTGCCAGATTTTGAAACTATACAGCCAATTCTTCAGCGGAATACTTGTTTTGCCTGTCATGCTGTGGATAAAAAGCAAATTGGTCCTTCTTATATGGAAGTTGCCAAACGAAACTATAGCAATGAAAGGATCCTGGAGCTTATTCATAATCCGGAACCTCAGAACTGGCCCGATTATCCTGTTGCAATGCCTCCAATGCCTCAGGTCTCTAAAGAAGACGGTTTAAAAATAGCAGCCTATATAAACTCTTTGAATGATAAATCGAAGAAGTAACAGGTAAAAAAAATATCCTGAGATGCCATTCCATGATTACGGAATGGCATTTTTAGGATTAAGGTAAAATTCAAAATAGAGTGTATTTTTTATGAAGGTTTCCCGTATCTTTTTTGCGATATGGAGCTTATTATTTCTTCTCTTCGCTTATTGGCAATGGAACGATCCTGATCCCGAAGTTTGGGTGAGTATCTACTTCTTCAGTGCACTAATGTGCGTACTTGCAGCCTTTGAACGGTTTTATCTACCGCTCCTAATAGTGGTAGCCATAGCAGCATTTTTTGGAGGGATATACCTATTTCCTTCTTCTGTGAGAGATTGGGTTCTTCAGGAGTGGCAACAGGCAGATCTTTCTATGAAAACTCCCGATATGGAAGTTGCCCGGGAGTCTTTTGGGCTATTTATAGTTTCGTTAATTATAGGCCTGGCAGCATTAAATGGATGGTTCATAAAACGTTCTAAAAACCTAGCCCGGTTAAAGTCATAAATTCGGCGGAAAGACTATCTTTTTAAGTTGCCTGCATTACTTTTGTTGATTCAGTTAAAACATGAAAATCCCGGTAGTTTTGCTGTGTTAACCTATGTTTTATCTTTACCTTTATATCTCTAAAATATAAATGATTTATGACCGCTCAGGTAGATTTTTCGCAGGCTTCCAGGTTTCTGAAAAATATTATTGAAAAAAATTCCAATGTAAAGGAGTTGGAATGGGTAAACCTAAGCAGGAGGATAAACTTCAGAATAATTTTGAATTGCGTTCTTTTTACCTTGCTTTCAGTTCTGCCTCTCGTTTTATCAGGAAAAGTAATCTTGATAGTGCTGAGGAGATTTTAGCCCGTGCAGATAGTATTCGCAAAGGGTTCCAACCTCAATCCTGGAATTTACTGCAATGTGTGCGTACCTATTTCCTTTTAATGCTTCCACAAGAAGATGCTGAAGCCTACGAACATAATCTTACCAAACTTCACGAAACGGCAGATGTTGAGGAACAGGTAACTTTATATGCGGCATTACCACTTCTTCCATATCCTTCAATTAATTCAAAACGTGCGGCGGAGGGAATAAGAACAAATATTACCGATGTTTTTGATGCCATTGCTCTGGACAATCCTTATCCTGCCGATTTTCTTAATGAGCTAAGCCTGGAATCAAATGGTTTTAAAAGCTGTTTTTATGCAACGACCTTTGTACCGTATTTATCGTGCAGATGAACGTGCAAATCCTGAATTAGCTGCAATGCTTATAGACTTTGCCCATGAACGGTGGGCAGCAAACAGAAAAGTTTTACCGGAACTATGGCGTTTTGTAGGTCCGTTTTTAAATTCTGAAAGGTTTAATGATATTGAAAAAGTAGTTAAAGGAGAAGATCTTGAAAAAAGAGCAGGTTTACTGGCCTGTTCTCAAAATGAGCTTCCTGAGGCAAAACAGTTACTTGATCAGTTTCCTGATGTAAAGAATAGCATACATACCGGGGAATTGAACTGGACTTTAGTGGGTGAGGAATACCGGACCGAACTTTCTAAGTAATGAATTAGGTGCTTAAAAGGATGAGCCTAAAGAGAAAGAAATAATATTTTCAGAAAAAATAAATCTGCTACGCTTTCTGTAGCTTTTAAAAAAAGAATAGAATGTATATAGATCCACATATTCACGTAAGCTCACGTACAACCGATGATTACGAGGCTATGCAAAAGGTAGGTATTAAAGCTATTATAGAACCTGCATTTTGGCTGGGCCAGCCCCGTACAAAAGTAGGAAGTTTTCAGGATTACTTTAATAGCCTTGTAGGTTGGGAACGTTTCCGGGCGAGCCAGTTTGGAATTAAACACTATTGTACTATCGGCTTAAATTCCAAGGAGGCAAATAATGAAGCTTTGGCAGAACAGGTAATGGAGTTGTTGCCTTTATACGTTGGAAAAGAGGGAGTAGTTGCAGTGGGGGAAATTGGTTATGATGATCAAACTAAAGCTGAGGATAAGTACTACCGCCTTCAGCTCGATCTGGCCAAAGAAGTGAATTTGCTTAGGTTATGATCCATACTCCTCACAGGGATAAGAAAAGAGGGACTACCAAAAGTATGGATGTAAGTGAAGAACATGGGCTTGAGCCTTCTATGGTGATAGTAGATCACAACAATGAGGAGACGGTAAGAGAAGTGTTAGATAGAGGCTATTGGGCTGCCTTTACTATTTACCCACATACTAAAATGGGTAGTGAAAGAATGGTTGAAATTATAAAACAATATGGGGCAGAGAGAATAATTGTGGATAGTGCTGCCGATTGGGGCATTAGTGACCCCCTTGCTGTTCCCAAGACTGCCAAATTAATGGCGGAAAAAGGTATAGGAGAGGATCTTATTCATCTTGCCTGCTACCAAAATGCTCTTACAGCTTATGGGCAGAGTGGACAGATGAGAGAAAGTGACTGGTTAAATGCAGAACCTATAGATCAACGCAAAAAGCTTTCAGGTAATACCGTGTTACGGGGAGGCCAAACCCCAAAAGTAGAAGGTGATACATCTTCAGATTTCGTTGAAAATTAAGATGAATTACCTTAGAACCTATAAATGAACTCCTTCCTCGCTCACTTACGGTTGATGCGTCCTGCAAATATTCTAACAGCAATTGCAGATATTTTAGCGGGCTATGCAGTATCTGGTGCTGCGGTGGAACTTTTTAATTCAGGGGAGGGGAATCCGTTTTTTTATTGAATTCTTTACTGTGGTTAATTTTGGCCACTATAGGATTATATGGTGGAGGAATTGTTTTTAATGATGTTTTTGATGCTGAACTTGACAAAATAGAAAGACCGGAAAGACCTATTCCCAGCGGAAAAGCCTCGGTGCTAAGCGCCAGTGTCCTGGGGGCAATATTATTTATTGTGGGCATCATATCAGCCTTTCAGGTATCTTCTCTCAGCGGTTTAATTGCCGTTGTGGTAGCCGTACTAGCTGTTATGTATAATTCTTGGGGGAAACATCAAACCTTATTTGGACCTGTGAATATGGGACTGTGCAGGGGGACAAATTTGTTGTTAGGGATGAGTGTCATTCCAGCTGCTCTTCAGGATCTTTGGTGGATCGCTTTGCTACTCAGTAATCTATATTGCAGCAATTACTATGATAAGTAGGGGAGAAGTTCATGGAGGAAATAGAAAAGCGATCATTGCAGGATTTTTTATGTACACCATTATAATTGTGGCAATAATTATTCTTGCTTTTACATCTATCATACCCTGGTGGCAGGCGGTGCCATTTGTGCTTCTTTTCTCATTTCTAATCTTCCGGCCACTTATTAAAGCATTGAAAGAACAGGAGCCTCAATTAATAGGGAAAGCTGTTAAGGCAGGTGTTCTGGCGCTTATTGTGTTTGATGCTTCACTGGCTACAGTATTTGCTTAGCTGGATATATGGGCTGCTGGTATTATTATTGTTGCCAATTTCCCTGGTTATTGCAAAAAAATTTTCTGTTACCTGAGAAGATCCGGAGGATATACTATAATAAATTAATTAAATGAAATCTATTCAGCAGACATTTTCTGTTCCATTTACATACGCTGTTCACTTTACAGAAGATATATTCAATATAAGCAACCCCATTTTTGCACAGGTGGTTAAAACTTCAAGGGTAGCAAAGGTTTTCTTTGTTATTGATGATGGGGTAGTAAATACCCACCCTTCCCTAATCAACAATATTAAAAATTATGCTGAGGCTAACACTTAGGTGTTTTTGTGCTGTGCGCAGACCCGCTGGTTATACCGGGAGGTGAAGGTGTCAAGAATGAGAAAATTTACGTTGAGCAAATTCTGGAGGCCAGTAATACCTACGGTATAGACAGGCATTCTTTTATTGTGGCCATTGGTGGAGGTGCAGTTCTTGATATGGTAGGTTTTGCAACGGCTATTGCCCACAGGGGGATTAGACATATACGTATCCCAACCACTGTTCTGGCTCAGAATGATTCGGGAATAGGAGTAAAGAATAGCGTAAATGCCTATAATAAAAAAAATTTCCTCGGAACATTTGCTCCTCCTTTTTCAGTAATAAATGACAGTACTTTTTTAAAAACTTTAGACCCGAGGGATTGGTGTGCGGGTATTTCTGAAGCTGTTAAAGTGGCTCTTATAAAAGATGCTTCTTTCTTTGAATGGATAGAAGCCAACGTTGAAAAACTGGCTAGCAGGGAGATGCCGCCAATGGAGGAATTAATCTATCGCTGTGCACAAATGCATCTTGACCATATTGCAGGTGGAGATCCTTTTGAATCTGGTTCTTCACGACCCCTTGATTTTGGTCATTGGGCGGCACATAAGTTAGAACAATTAACAAATTATAACCTGCGCCACGGGAAGCTGTTGCTATAGGTATATGTTTGGATTCAACTTATTCTTATCTCAAAGGAATGATTTCTGAAGAGGATTTACACAGGATCATTAATTTGTTTCAGAAATTAAATTTTGCTGTTCATATTCCGGAATTATCCGGAGAAAACCTTCTGAAAGGCCTGGAGGAATTCAGGGAACATCTGGGAGGGCAATTAACTATTATGCTGCTTGATGAAATAGGAAAGGGAGTGGAGGTTCATCAAATGGACTCCACAGTAATTTCTAATTCAGCAGACAAACTTCAGGAGTTTCAGGAAGAAGGTTTTAAGTTTGCCTAACGACCTTGCCTGAATAAATATTCTTAAAATGTATAAAAACGGATATCATCTTACCTATTGTACCAATATCCACCCGGGAGAGAGCTGGGAGGAGACTTTTGAAAATTTAAAGAATTATATTCCCAAAGTAAAGACCGAAGTTTCACCCGATGCTGCATTTGGGATAGGTTTGCGATTATCCAATGATGCCAGTATATCACTAAAAAAGGAAAAAAATCTTTCGAATTTTAAACACTGGTTAATCGAAAATGACTGCTATGTCTTTACTATGAACGGATTTCCTTTTGGAGGTTTCCATCATCAAGCTGTAAAAGATCAGGTGCATTATCCTGACTGGACCACGACCGAACGACTGGATTATACTCTTAGACTATTTGATATACTTAATAGTATTCTTCCTGAGGGAATGGAGGGCGGCATTTCAACATCTCCACTATCTTACAAATACTGGGAGGCTGCGAGTACTAATAAACAGGAAGTATTTGAAAATGCAACGCTCCATATGGTGAAGGTGGCAGAGCGGCTTTATCATTTTCAGGAGAATGAAGGTAAGACATTACATTTGGATATTGAACCAGAGCCAGACGGACTCCTGGAAAATACCCAGGGAGTAATTGAATGGTATAGAAACTGGCTAATTCCTATGGGAACGGTTTACTTAAAGGAACACCTGGATCTATCTGCGGAGCAAGCAGAAGCATGTCTTAAAAATCACATCCGCCTTTGTTACGACGTGTGTCATTTTGCTATTGTTTATGAAAAACCTGCACAAGTCTTTTCATTGCTGGAAGCTGAAGGAATAAAAATTGGAAAGGTCCAGATAAGTGCTGCCCTAAAAGC
Organism: Antarcticibacterium sp. 1MA-6-2; assembly: GCF_021535135.1. Classification (NCBI taxonomy): domain Bacteria; kingdom Pseudomonadati; phylum Bacteroidota; class Flavobacteriia; order Flavobacteriales; family Flavobacteriaceae; genus Antarcticibacterium; species Antarcticibacterium sp. 1MA-6-2. The sequence continues at coordinate 3,603,044 of NZ_CP091036.1, forward strand.
TGATCTGCATAAAGATATAGAAAACCGGACCTGGCTGAAAGATGCCTTTGCACCTTTTGTGGAGTCTACATATTTACACCAGGTGGTAGAAAAGGATGTGAAAGGATTTCTCACTCATTATCCCGACCTGCCTCAGGCACTTGAAAATGTTAATAAAACTGATGCCACACAATGGCGCACGCACTTTCACGTCCCTGTTTTTCTTTCCCGTTACGGGCAACTGCAATCTACCCAGGAAGATATTTTAGACGTGCTTAACCATCTAAAAAACGAGAAAACGACCCGTCACCTGGAGGTGGAGACTTATACCTGGGAAGTTTTACCCAATGATATTCAACTGGAAATTGTAGATTCAATTGTAAGGGAATTAAAATGGGTACAGAAAAATTTTTAAAATGAAGAAAACCGTTGTTTTAAACGTGGTAGCCCTTTCTCCCCGGCTTATAGGGGAGCATACACCTTTCCTCAGGGAATGGTCCCAAAAAGGATCTTTATTAAATGTGAAACCGCTATTGCTTACTGTAACCTGTTCCTCCCAGGCTACTTATTTCACCGTAAATGGCCGGAAGAGCACGGAGTAGTTGGTAACGGCTGGTGCTTTAAAGATGAGTATGAAATAAAATTTTGGAGGCAGTCAAATAAGCTGGTTCAGGCTCCGAAGATTTGGGAGGAGTTGAAGAAGCAAGATCCAAATTTTACCTGCGCCAATATGTTCTGGTGGTTCAATATGAATTCTACAGTAGACTACGCAGTTACACCCCGACCACTTTATCCCGCCACAGGACTTAAACTACCCGATGTTCATAGCCAGCCCATGGATCTTAGAGAAAAGCTGCAAAATGAGCTGGGGCAGTTTCCTCTCTTTTCATTCTGGGGACCTAATGCCAACATTAGCTCCACCCGTTGGATAGCTGATGCTTCTATGCTTGTGGATAAATGGCACGATCCAACTCTCACCCTTATTTACCTGCCGCACCTCGATTATAATCTGCAAAGAGTAGGTATAGATTTCAATAAGATTGGCAGGGACCTGCAGGAGATCGATAAAGTATGTGAAGATCTAATTACCTATTACGAAAAACAGGGAGCAGAGGTAGTGATTGTATCAGAATACGGAATAACCGATGTTTCCAATCCAGTACATATTAACAGGATTCTCAGGAATAATGATTATATAGCTGTAAAAGATGAGCTTGGAAGGGAAACCTTGGACACCTGGGCTAGTAAAGCTTTTGCAGTGGCCGATCATCAATTGGCCCATGTTTATGTAAGAGACTACCGGGATATTCCTGCCGTAAAGAAGCTTTTAGAAAATACTCCGGGAATAGAACTCGTTCTGGATGAGGAAGGAAAAAAGAACATCACCTTAATCATGACAGGGCGGGAGATTTGGTAGTAATGGCGAATGAAGATTCCTGGTTCACCTATTACTTTTGGCTGGACGACAAAAAAGCACCCGATTATGCCCGAACGGTAGACATACATCGTAAACCGGGTTATGACCCTGTAGAAACCATTGCCGATCCGGAAATTAAATTCCTGAAAGGAAAAATTGGATGGACGCTCCTAAAGAAAAAACTTGGGTTTAGATATTTAATGGATGTTATTCCCCTGGATGCCACACTGGTGAAGGGGTCTCACGGACGCTTAAGTAAGCAAACTGAAAACTGGCCATTGTTTATAACTCAAAATAACACTGTCAATAAATCTTCAACTATCGAACCTGTAGATGTTTATGATTTAATACTGTCGCATTTGAATAGAATATGAGCCGCAATTAAAGTTAGGCCGTAATTTTTTGACTAAAACTGAACTCTATTCCTGTAAAGAATGTAACTAAAGAAGGGTAGTATTCCGTTTTGATTATATTGTTATATCTCCCCGACACATCCCTGTAAATTTCAAATAATGAAACTTAGGAGTAATAGTTAGCTATTGTATATGTGGCTGTTTTATTTTTTTACTTAAATGTTTAATCAAAGTTTTACCTGTCAGAGAATTAGCTAGTTTATTTAAATTCCCAGCATTCCTTTTATAATTTCCCTGTTTAACATCTCTTCAATCCATTATTTCTAAAAATCAAACGCAGTTGACTATAGTATTTTTTCGGGAAATAGGAGGTTATGATCTGGAATTAGAAGGGAGATTAATTTTAGATTGATATTGGGTAGGACATACACCCATTACTTTTTTAAAGGTCCGATTAAAATAGGATAGGCTGTTGAACCCGGATTTGTAACAAGCTTCTGAAATCGATCCTGAAGGAATGTTTTCGGTAAGAAGTTTACAGGCGTAGTTAATACGTACTTCGTTTAAATAACTAATGAATGTCTTGCAAGTATTTTTCCTGAAGTAGCGACAAAAAGCTGATTTGTTCATACCCGATATTTCCGCTGCCTTTTCAAGAGGTATTTCCTCTCTAAAGTGAAGAATAATGTGCTCAATGACATCAGTAATTCGCAAGTCTGAAATTTGAAAGTAGTCAAGCCAGTTAAGACTGCCAAGGCTTTTGAAAGTTTTATAATTAGAGAGATGTAAAAGTAGTTGAAAAACCATCAGGGCATTTTCTGAAGGTGTATTGTGGTCCAGGTTTTCAAGGTACCCAAGAATTTCCTTATTCCGCTTCTCCCTGAACATGACTCCTCTTTCACTAATCTTAAGGATGTGTTGTAAAAAATGAAACTCTGGCAAAGTGCTAAAACCACTGCTTAGAAAAGAGTAGTTTATATGGAAAACACAGGCTTTAGATATTATTTGTGTTTCTGCAAAGCTTTTACTGGAGAACATGTGAGGAACGTTCTTTCCTAAAATGAAGATATCATCTTCAGTATAATTCCCAATAAAATCGCCTGCGTATAAGGTGCCTTCACCTTTCACTATGTAGATTAGTTCCAGTTCGGGATGATAATGCCATAATCTCAGAAATTCTTTTTCGGTATGTACAGAAAACTGAACATTAGTACTTAAATTTTTATGTAAGTAATGGAGCCTCATATTGAAGTAATTTAGCAAGAATAATAATATTATTGCCTTACCTGCAAATATTGTTCAATATTATTATAAAATTGTACAAAGTAGCTGCCCTATTATATCCTATTTTTGGATTATAGATGTACTTAAACTATTCCATTTTTGGACAAAATTACAATAATATCATCCGGGGATAATGTTGCTGTTGCTTTAGAGGATTTAAGAGCGGGAGAGGAATTGAACTTCCGCGGAATATCCTTAAGGCTTGTGGAAGATATTTCTGCAAAACACAAACTGGCACTCGAGGCTTTCAATGTAGGAGATACTATAATTATGTATGGTGTTCCTGTTGCTGAAGTAGTGAGGCCTATTCCTAAGGGTGGGGTGCTAACTACCAGCAATGTAAAACACCGCACTGCTTACTATAGAATTAATGATGATTTCAAAGAGGAAATCTACTACAAACCGGATTCTTTTCCTGCTCTTGAAGAGCGATACTTTAGTGGTTTCCATCGAAAAGATGGACAGGTAGGAACGGCGAACTATTGGCTTTTTATTCCCCTGGTATTTTGTCAAAATAGAAATATTCAAGTGCTAAAGGAGGCTTTTGAAACAGAGTTGGGGTATAAAAAAGAAAATTCGCTCAAATTACAGCTTAGGACGCTTATAAATGGTGAACATTCCGGTAAGGATGATTTTTTTCAAAGAAACGAAGAAAAGGTATTTGAAAATATTGACGGAATAAAATTTCTGACCCATGAAGGCGGCTGTGGAGGAACTAGAGCCGATGCCCAGGCCCTAATAAATTTGTTATCAGGATACATTAAAAATCCTAATGTGGCGGGGGCAACTGTTTTGAGTTTGGGATGTCAACATGCTCAAATGAGTATGCTTCAGGAAGCACTGGATCTCCTAAATAATCATAAAGTTAAGTCTTATATTTCGAACAACAACAGTACTCTTCAGAAAATCATATGCTTACTGAAATTCTTGATAAAACCTACCAGGAACTAAAAGTGGTTAATACCTTCAGCAGGAAATCTGCACCTTTAAGTAAATTAGTTGTGGGCTTGGAGTGTGGAGGATCAGACGGGCTTTCAGGAATAACTGCAAATCCTTTAATTGGTGTAGTGTCTGATAAAATAAATGCTGTTGGAGGGTCTACAATTTTATCTGAATTTCCTGAATTGTGCGGTGTGGAGCAGGATTTGATCGATAGATGTGTTAATCAAGACATAGCGGGAAAATTTATTTCCTTAATGGAAGCCTATAATAATCGGGCAAGGGAGGTTGGATCTGGTTTCGATATGAATCCATCCCCCGGTAACATTAAAGATGGTCTTATAACAGATGCCATAAAATCTGCAGGAGCTGCGACTAAGGGAGGACGAGCTCCCATTGCAGATGTTCTGGATTACGGAGAGTATGTTACAAAACCGGGTTTGAATCTTCTTTGCACCCCCGGGAATGATGTAGAAAGTACCACAGGTTTGGCGGGATCTGGAGCAAACCTTATACTTTTTTCAACAGGATTAGGAACTCCTACAGGAAATCCTGTTTGTCCTGTTATAAAAATATCTTCCAATTCTAAACTACCCCAAAAAATGAAGGATATTATTGATTTTGATGCCGGAAAATTTATTTCGGAAAGGAAATCTTTAGAGGATCTCTCAAATGATCTTTTAGATCTTATTATAGAGGTAGCAAGTGGCAGACAAAAGACTTGTGCAGACAATCTTGGTCAGGACGATTTTATTCCGTGGAAACGGGGAGTATCACTTTAAAAAGAGAAAATGAAAAATCTTTTTCTATTACTGGTAATGATTTTGAGTATCCAGGCTGGAACAGCTCAGGGTAATTACGTGCCTCACAAAGAAAACCTGGAAGCCAGGCAATGGTTTGAGGAAGCTAAATTCGGGATGTTTATCCACTGGGGAGTCTACAGTAACCTTGGAGATGGGGAATGGGTTATGAACAACCAGAATATAGCAATTGAAAATTATGAAAAGCTTCCTAAATTTTTTAACCCCACAAAATTTGATGCTGAAGAGTGGGTAAAAGTGGCCAAGGATGCCGGGATGAAATATATTACCATAACCTCACGACACCACGATGGATTTTCTATGTTCGACACCAGAGCTTCAGATTATAACATAGTAAATAATACTCCATTTGGAAGGGATATTCTAAAAGAGCTGGCAGAAGCCTGCAGGAAGGAGGATATTAAATTGTTTTTCTATTACTCCCTGTTGGATTGGCGGCATCCCGATTATTATCCGCAAGGGAAAACGGGTAAGGAAATCCGGGATAGATCCACAAAAGGCAATTGGGAGGAGTATATAACTTTTATGAAAGCTCAACTCACAGAATTACTTACAAATTATGGTGAAATAGGTGGAATTTGGTTTGACGGCCATTGGGATAAACCTGAAGCCAACTGGAACTACGACGAAATTTATAAACTTATTCATGATTTACAGCCCCAGGCCCTCATTGGGAATAATCATCACTCAGCTCCAATAGATGGAGAAGATTTTCAAATGTTTGAGAAAGACCTTCCCGGAAAGAATACAAAAGGATATAGAAATGATCCTGCAAGTGTGGGAGCACTCCCTAAGGAAACTTGCGAGACTATCAACAATTCATGGGGTTTTAATTTACAGGACGATACTCATAAATCAGACAAGCAGTTAATTCGCTATTTGATCCAAACAGCAGGTTATGGGGCGAATTTTCTCCTTAACGTGGGGCCAATGCCTAATGGGGAAATTCAGGAAAACCACAAACAAACCTTGAGGAGTATTGGAAGCTGGCTAAATCAATATGGAGACCTTATTTATGGCAGCAAACAGGGACCTATACTTAGCAGATGAACAAATGGTTTCCACTCAAAAAAACGGTAAAATCTATCTGCATCTACTGGATGACCAGGAACTGGTTTTTATTAAAAAATTTGATGCAGAAATAGCGTCAGTAAATTTTTATGATTCCGGAAGGAAAGCAAAATTAGAAAAGACAAGCTATGGAACTTTTATAAAGGTACCTAAAGCTGAAAGAAATGATATAGCAACAACTTTAGAAATAAAATTAAAGTAACTACACAAATGTCTTTATTTAGTCTCAAAGGGAAAACAGCAGTAATTACTGGAGGTGGTAGCGGAATAGGAAAGGCAATAGCCGAAAAATTTGCAGCCCGGGGTGCAACTGTTCACGTTTTGGAATACAATATTGAGGAGGGAGAAAAATTGGTGGCAGAAATTCGCGGGAATGAAGGTAAAGCTGAGTTTCATTCCTGTGACGTATCAAAGCAGGAAGAGGTAAGGCAGGTAATATCGAAAATAGCTAAGTCAACACCAATTAATATTCTTGTAAATAACGCAGGGGTTGCTCACGTGGGAAATGTTGAAAATACCACCGAAGAAGATATGGATCGCCTTTATCAGGTAAATATTAAAGGGGTCTATAATTGCCTTTTTGCTGTAATTCCATATATGAAAAAAAATGGCGGAGGTTGTATTATCAATATGGCGAGTATAGCATCGGTCGTGGGAATAGCAGATAGGTTTGCATATTCAATGTCTAAAGGAGCTGCTTTAACGATGACTTATTCTATAGCTAAAGATTATCTTAATTTTGGAATTCGTTGCAACAGTATTTCTCCCGCCCGGGTTCACACACCTTTTGTTGATGGTTTTATTACCAAAAATTATCCGGGCAAAGAGGCCGAAATGTTCGAAAAGCTTTCCAAAACCCAGCCCATTGGAAGAATGGGAACTACAGAGGAGATAGCCAATTTAGCATTGTATCTATGTTCTGATGAAGCATCATTTATTACAGGAACTAATTTTCCCATTGATGGAGGTTTTATTAAACTAAACGGTTAATGAAAATAATACTTACTTTATTTTGTTCGCTTTTTTTAGCAACAGCCTACGGTCAAACTTCCCACGAAGAGGCGAAAAAAGCGATTGAGAACCGGGAATTCCCTGGCTGGTTTCAGGATGCTAAACTGGGGATTTTTGTGCATTGGGGGTTATATTCAGTTCCTGCTTATGGCGGCAAGGAGAGTTATTCTGAATGGTTTCTGAGGGGCTTACAAATGAAGGACAGTCTTCGCACCAATTTTTTGAAGAACACCTATGGCGAAAATTTTACCTATAACGACCTGGCCCATGAGTTTAAAGCAGAACTTTTTGATCCGGAAGAATGGGCTGATCTTTTTAAAATGGCGGGGGCAAAATATGTAGTATTGGTGTCCAAACATCACGATGGATATGCCTTATGGCCAAGTAAATACAACAGGAACTGGAATAGTGCAGACAACAAGTCCAAAAAGGGATATTGTGGGAGAACTTACAGAATCTGTAAGGGGTGCAGGATTAAAAATGGGACTGTATTACTCCTTGCCAGAATGGAATCATCCCTTGCACCGCTGGTATGCAGATCCCCATGATAGTATAGGCGAATATGTTGATACCTATATGATCCCCCAATTTAAAGAACTGGTAAGCACCTATAAACCTTCCTTAATCTTTGCTGATGGGGAATGGTTCAATACTGCAGAGCAATGGCATTCAGCAGAATTAATAAACTGGTATTATAATCTGGTGGGAGATGAGGCTATTGTAAACAACCGCTGGGGAAGTGGGCTGGATGTAGGTTTTCTCACCCCTGAATATAGTGCGGGAATAAAAGAAACTACCAGGCCCTGGGCAGAAGTTAGGGGAATTGGGAGATCCTTCGGCCTTAATAGAAATGAAGATCTGGAAGCCTATGGCACTTCAAAGGAATTGGTTGAAAAATTTGTGCAAGCGGTTGCCAATGGTGGTGGAATGATCCTCAACGTAGGTCCCGGAGCTGACGGGCAGATCCCATTGATCCAGCAGGAACGCCTTGTACAGTTAGGGAAGTGGCTTAAGATCAATGGAGAAGCAATTTATGGTACAAAATCTTTTTCTGTAATTGAAGAAGAGAAAGAAGTTCAAATATCAAGAATAGATAACAATATAAACTTTAACTGGGTACGTAATGCACCAATGAAGGGAATTCGGGAGGATGATTTTTCTGTGAAATGGGAAGGATTTCTGTTTCCTCCCCAAAGCGGGAAGTACATTCTGGAACTGGAAGCTGATGATGAAGCAGTTCTTAAACTGGACGGTAAAACTATTATAAATAACAATTATACAGCCCCAGACAAAGAGGCTGAGGTTATGAATGCCAATACCAGTAATTCCAACCGGGCAGAGATAAATCTTACGGCAAATAAGCCTTACTACCTGGTGCTGGAGTACAGGGAAAAGAAGCAAAATGCCATGGTAAAGTTGTCCTGGAGCACAAAGGGAAAAGAAAAGGATATTATTCCACCTTCAGCTTTTTATTTAGATCAAAATCGAAATGACGCCGGAATTTCAGGAGAATATAATTCTTTGAAAACTCATATGGCGTATACCAGGAATACTAATTCGGTGTTTGCCATAAGCTTTGAATGGCCGGAAGAAATTTTGGAGTTAAACATACCAAAACCCCGGGACGGAGCCACAGTTCAAATGCTGGGATTGGAAAGAGATTTAAAATGGTGGTATAAGGAAGAAAAACTATATATAAACACAGGTGAGATAAAATATGGGGAATTACCTTCCCACGATGCCTGGACATTTAAAATTGAAAATTACTAATTTCTATAAAAATGAAAATAATAAGATTTGGTGAGGCGGGAAAAGAAAAACCTGGAGTACAACTGGCAAATGGAAAGCGTCTTGACGTTTCTGGCTTTGAGTCAGATTATACCGAAGATTTTTTTGCTAATGATGGAATTTCAAAACTAAATACCTGGCTCAGCTCAAATGAAGAAAATTGCGAGGAAATTGGGGAAAATGTAAGGCTTGGTTCTCCTATTGCACGTCCTTCAAAAATTGTTTGTGTAGGTCTAAATTATGCCAAACATGCTGCTGAAAGTGGGATGGATGTCCCTAAAGAACCTATTCTTTTTTTTAAAGCAACCAGTGCCATTGTTGGGCCTAATGACGATTTGATCATTCCCCGCGGAAGTAAGAAAACAGATTGGGAAGTGGAGTTGGGTGTAGTGATTGGTAAGAAAACCTCCTATGTAGATGAAGCAGAAGCTATGGATTATGTTGTAGGGTATGTTCTACATAATGACTACAGTGAAAGAGAATTCCAGATAGAGAGATCGGGGCAATGGGTGAAGGGAAAAAGCTGTGACACTTTCGCACCCCTCGGTCCTTTTTTGGCAACTAAAGATGAAATAAAGGATCCACATAATTTAGATTTATGGCTAAAATTAAATGGAGAGATTAAGCAGCAAAGTAATACTTCAGATTTTGTTTTTAATATTCCCCAATTAGTAAGCTATATAAGTCAATTTATGACCCTTTTACCAGGCGACATAATATCAACAGGAACCCCTTTTGGGGTTGGGATGGGACTTAACCCACAACGTTACCTAAAACCGGGAGATCTAGTAGAACTGGGTATTGATGGACTGGGAACATCCAAACAAACAGCAAGAGCTTATAAAAAATAAATGAGAGTTGACAGCCATCAACATTTCTGGGCCTATGATTCGCAACGGGAAAGCTGGATAAATGAGAATATGAAGGCCATCCGCAGGAATTTTTTTCCTGAAGATCTTAAGCCTGTTCTTTCTCAGCACCATTTCGATGGCTGTATTGCTGTGGAGGCAAATAATTCAGAAGAAGAAACACAATTTTTACTAGACCTGGCACGTCAGAACTCTTTTATAAAGGGTGTGGTTGGCTGGGTGGACCTGGCTGCCGATAATTGTGAAGAGCGGTTAGAATATTTTTTAGAAAATCCATTATTTAAAGGAATACGATACTCGCTGCAGGGTCAAGATTTAAGGGAGATTATCACTCCACATTTTAAAAGAGGAATTGCACTCCTCAGTAAATTTGATCTCACTTACGATTTGCTTGTACAGGAACAACAATTACCAGAAATTGTTGAGTTTGTAAAAGAATTTCCTTCCCAGCGCTTTGTTCTGGATCATATGGCGAAACCTCAAATTTCATTTGGTCATTCCGGGAAATGGGAGAAGAACATCAGCAATTTGGGAGCTTGTGATAATGTCTATTGTAAAGTGTCAGGATTTCTTACTGAGACAGAAGATTATAAATGGAGTTCCAATGATTTTACGCCTTTTATAGATACTGTGGCTAAGTGTTTTCGGGGAAGATCGATTGATGTTTGGATCAGATTGGCTAAGTATGCCTTGCAGCAGGAACTTATGGGGATACAGTGCAAATCATAGAAAGTTTTTTTGCCACGCGTGGTAGTTCCGCTTTGGAAAAAGTAATGGGTAATAATGCTTTGAAATTTTATAAAATATGATTAAGAAGATCTCCGTTTTGTTTTCTGCGGTGTTGGTTTCCTGTTCCTCTTTTAAAGCGGAGCAAGTTCAGGTGCAGCCAGATACTCTTCCTCAACACATTTTATGGTATGAAGCACTTAAGCAGAAGAGTGGTTGCAGGCTTTACCAATAGGGAACGGCAGGTTGGGGGCGATGGTATTTGGTGATCCTGAAAATGAGAGAATTCAGCTTAATGAAGATTCCATGTGGCCCGGTGGACCAGATTGGGGAAATTCCAAAGGAACTCCTGAAGATTTAAAATTTCTGAGGCAATTGATTGAAAATGGAAATATTGAACAGGCCGATAACGAGATCGTTGAAAGGTTTTCTTATAAGGGAATTGTACGCTCCCATCAAACTATGGGCGATCTTTTTATACAATTTGAAGATCGCGGTCCTATAGAAAATTACAGGCGGTCTCTCAATCTTAATACTGCCGAAGTGGTAGTAAATTACACTTCAGGAGACGCAGATTATAACCAAAAAGTTCTGGCCAGTGCGCCCGATGATGTGGTAATTATTGAACTATCTACTACTTCAAAAAAAGGAATGGATCTTAAACTCAGGTTAGATCGGCCAAAAGATGAGGGTCACTCAACAGTTACCCTTAGTAATCCATCCTCTTCTGAAATTTCTATGAAAGGTGAAGTAACCCAATATGGGGGAAGAAAACATTCTCAACTAAGCACCTTTAGACTATGGTGTTAAATTTGAGACAGTTCTAAAAGCCGAAAATGAGGGTGGTACTGTAACAGCCCAAAATGGTGGCCTAATTCTGCAGGGTGTAAAAAAAGTAACTCTAAAAGTAGTTGCGAACACCTCCTTTTATAACAAGGATTTTGAAGATAAGAACAAAAAAGAGTTGCGCCGTCTTTCCAACATAAAATATTCTGAAATCTTTAAAAGACACGTTCGGGATCATCAAAAGTATTTCAATAGAGTCAGTCTTCAATTGGGGGATTCACAAAAGGTAAATTTGCCCACAGATATTCGGCTCAAAAATTTGGCAACCGGAAAGGAAGATCTGGGATTAGTAGCAGATCTATTTCAGTTTGGTCGCTACCTCCTAATTTCATCGTCGCGCCCGGGAACTAATCCTGCGAATCTACAGGGTCTCTGGAATGAACATATTGCCGCACCCTGGAATGCTGATTATCACCTGAATGTTAACCTGCAAATGAATTATTGGCCCGCAGAAGTGACGAACCTTACCGAATTGCATATGCCCCTCTTCGATTTTACAGATAAGCTCATAGAACGGGGTCGTATAACAGCAAGGGAACAATATGGTATAAAAAGAGGAGCTGTAGCTCATCAGGCTACAGATCTTTGGGCCCCCGCATTTATGCGTGCCGAGCAACCTTACTGGGGAAGCTGGATACACGGTGGAGGCTGGCTGGCACAACATTATTGGGAGCATTATAATTTTACAAAAGACAAGACTTTTCTCAGAGAAAGGGCTTTCCCCGCTATAAAATCATTTGCTGAATTTTATCTTGACTGGTTGGTATGGGATGAAAAGACCCAAAAGTGGGTTTCTTTTCCTGAAACTTCTCCGGAAAACTCTTATCTTAATAAGGAAGGAAAAAGGGCAGCGGTCTCTTATGGCAGCGCCATGGGGCATCAAATCATTGCAGAGGTATTCGACAATATCCTATCCGCAGCTGAGGTTTTGGAAATAGAAGATGATTTTGTCAAAGAAGTAAAAGAAAAACGAAAAAACCTTTTTCCCGGGATTGTGGTGGGTCCCGATGAAAGGTTGCTTGAGTGGAATGAACCTTATGAGGAACCGGAAAAAGGCCATAGACATCTCTCTCATCTTTACGGGCTGCATCCGGGAAATGATATTATCCAATCCACACCTGGAGCTTTTGAGGCTGCAAAAAATTCTATTGATTACCGTCTTCAGCATGGAGGGGCAGGAACCGGGTGGAGTCGTGCCTGGATGATCAACTTTAATGCACGCCTATTGGACGGGCGATCGGCCAAAGAAAACATAGATAAATTTATGCAGATCTCTCTGGCAAAAAATTTATTTGATCTGCACCCCCCGTTCCAGATAGACGGTAATTTTGGATTTACTGCAGGAGTAGCGGAAATGCTTCTTCAGTCCCACGAAGACTTTATAAGGATCCTTCCTGCACTTCCAGAATCCTGGGAAAACGGAGAAATTGCAGGTTTAAAGGCAAGAGGAGATATTGAAGTAGATATCCGGTGGGAAAAAGGTTTATTAAAAGAACTGGTTTTAAGAGCCAAGGAAGGGAAAAAACAAAAGATTCATTACGCAGGAACTGAAGTTGTAATAAACCTGCTTTCCGGCAAGGAAGTAATTCTTAGTGCTGACCTTAAAACATTATAACCAATAGTTAATCAATAGATTACCTAAAAACTTTATTTATGAAAACCCTATATCGATATAGTTTTATCAGCCTGTTCCTACTTTCAACATTTTTTGCAGGTGCCCAGGAACCCGAACCTGTTGGTCCCCTGCCGTCTCAGCGGCAGTTAGACTGGCATGAAATGGAATACTATGCTTTTGTTCATTTCAACATGAACACCTTTACCAATATGGAATGGGGAGAGGGAGGGGAATCTCCTGAAAAGTTTAATCCTACAAATCTGGATACCCGTCAATGGGCGCGCGTAGCGAAGGAAGCAGGTATGAAAGGAATAATTCTTACGGCTAAACACCACGATGGATTTGCGCTTTGGCCTACTAAAACGACAGAACATTCAGTAAAAAATTCTCCCTGGAAGGAAGGTGAGGGTGATGTAATAAAAGAGCTTGCAGAAGCTTGTAAGGAGTATGGGCTCAAACTGGGAGTGTACCTTTCTCCGTGGGACAGGAACCATCCCGAATATGGATGGGAAGAATATGTTGAGGTTTTTCACAAACAACTGGAAGAGCTGCTAACCAATTATGGAGAGTTATTCGAGGTATGGTTTGATGGTGCGAACGGCGGGACAGGTTATTATGGTGGAGCTAATGAAGAGCGTAAAATTGATAACAGGACCTACTATCAATGGGATAAAGTTACGGAAATGGTAAGAAAGTATCAGCCCAACGCCGTGATCTTTAGTGATAATGGCCCTGATGTAAGATGGGTAGGTAACGAAGAAGGTTTTGCTTAGCAAAACTAACTGGAGTATAATAAGGAGAGATGAAGTATATCCCGGTTGGCCAAAGTATAAGGAGCTACAGTATGGACATGAAGACGGTACTCACTGGGTGCCCGCTGAGGCGGACGTATCCATACGTCCCGGTTGGTATTACCATCCTCAGGAGGATCATTTGGTGAAATCTTTACCTCACTTGCTGGATATTTACTATCGTTCAATAGGAAGAAATGCTTCCCTGCTGCTTAACCTTCCTGTCGATAATAGGGGGCTGGTTCATGAAAAAGATGTAGAGCAGTTAATGAAGCTTCGGAAGAAAATTGATGAAGATTTTAAGACAAACCTAGCTAAAGATGTTGTTATAACTGCAAGCTCAGAAAGAGGAAATGCTTTAAAATATACTGCTGGTAAAGCTATAGACGGAGATAAGCAAACATACTGGGCGCCTAAAGAGGCTGAGGTGGAGGCTACTCTTACACTTGATTTTGGGGAGGAGACGACTTTTAATAGATTTTTGGCTCAGGAGTATATCTCATTGGGACAAAGGGTAAAAGAATTCAGCATCGAGGCTTTGGTAAACGGAACCTGGAAGGAAATCGACAGGCAAACAACTATTGGCTATAAGCGTATTTTAAGATTTGATCCTGTAAAAGCGACGTCGATAAGATTTAAAGTACTGGATGCCAAAGCAGGTGCACTTATTTCTAATATTGAAGTTTATAATGCTCCTGTCTTACTGGTAGCTCCAGAGATTCAAAGAACTACTTCGGGTGAAATCACATTACAGGTTCCAGATGAAAATGTAGAATTGTTCTATACTTTAGATGGTAGTGAGCCAACGAAAAAGTCAAAAAAATATACTAATTCCTTTACACGGTTAGAACCCTTAAAAATTAAAGCCGTGGCTTTTAATCCTGAAACAGGGGAGTATAGCGAATCAAAAACTATAAATTTTGATATTGCAAAAAAAGATTGGGAGATTGTAAAGGTAAGCTCTGGTAAAACTGAAGAAGCATCTAAAATAATTGATGAAGATATAAATAGCTCGTGGTCTACAGCAAGAGATGGAGGACTGCCACAGGAAGTGGTGATTGACCTGAAAAAAGAATACAGTTTGCAGGGGTTTACTTATACTCCCCCCCAAGGAAGATGGACGTTTGGAATCATCTCAGAATACAATTTTCAGGTGAGTTCCAACAATAAAACATGGAAAACAGCAGCTTCAGGTGAATTTGGAAACATAAAGAACAATCCCATAGAGCAAACCGTAACATTTAAACCTAGGTAAATGCCCGATATATAAAACTAAAAGGAATAAGAACCACAGATAATAGTGGAGCAATCTCAATTGGAGAGATAGGGGTGATCACGCTAAATCAGAAATAAGAACCATGGATTTAAAACTAAAAGATAAAGTTATTTTGGTAATAGGTGGAACACAGGGTATTGGTGGTGCTATCTCCCGGGCAGTGGCCCGTGAAGGTGGGGTGCCTTTGTTTGTTGGAAGAAATCCCGGGTCAGGAGAAAGCCTTGAAGAGGAGTTGCGTGAGAAAAACCTTCAGGGAGCTTTTGTACAGGGAGATCTAAATGAGATAGACACCAGTAAAAGAGTCGTGGAGGAAGTGGTACAGAGATTTGGACACATCTATGCCCTGGTTAATAATGCGGGAATAAATGACGGTGTAGGACTTGAAAAAGGGAATCCAGCCAGTTTTGCAAATTCGGTTTTTAATAATCTAAACCATTATTACGAGATGGCGCATTATTGTCTCCCACATTTAAAAATTTCCCAGGGAAATATATTAAATATTAGTTCCAAAGTCGCTTTAACAGGCCAGGGAGGTACTTCTGGATATGCTGCTGCAAAGGGTGCTCAACTGGCGCTTACCCGCGAATGGGCTGCTGAACTTTTGCCTTATAAGATTCGTGTAAATGCCATTATGCCTGCAGAAGTTATGACGCCGCTTTATAAAAGTTGGCTGGAGTCATTTGAAGACTCCGAAATGAAACTGCAAGAGATAATTTCAAAAATCCCGTTGGGTAAGCGTATGACCAAAGACGAGGAGATAGCAGATCTTGCCGTTTTCCTGCTTTCTGAAAGATCTTCTCATACTACTGCTCAATTTTTTAATCCAGATGGTGGGTATGTTCACCTGGATAGATCCTTAACGTAGAGTTTTATATGGCCAGAACAACAGCACTTATGGTTTCAGGAAAAATCCTCCTTCCTTTTCTCCTTATCACCTCTTTATTTGCTCTATGGGGATTTGCCAATGATATAACCAATCCAATGGTTTCAGCTTTTAAAAAAATTCTGGAACTAAATAACTTTCAGGCTTCTTTAGTGCAGCTGGCATTTTATGGAGGTTATTTTACCATGGCCATTCCCGCAGCTATATTTGTGAACTGGTTTTCTTACAAAAAGGGAATATTACTGGGACTGGCGTTGTATGCCTGTGGAGCTTTATTGTTCTATCCTGCAGCTGCTTTTCAGGAATACAATTATTTTCTTGCCGCTCTGTACATTTTAACTTTTGGATTGGCTTTCCTTGAAACAACGGCAAATCCTTATATATTATCAATGGGAGCAGAAGAAACTGCCACCCAAAGATTAAATCTTGCTCAGGCTTTTAACCCCCTGGGGGCTTTAGGAGGTCTCATCGTTGCACAAAATTTCATTCTTAATGCTTTAAAGACTGATGATCTGGATGAAGAGGGGAATCTTATTTATAGTACATTACCAGAAGAGGCGAGAGAAAATATTCGCACTTCAGATCTTGAGGTGATCAGGGATCCCTATATTTTTCTTGGTTTGGTGGTGGTCCTTTTTTTCGTGGTGATCCTCTTGGTAAAAATGCCTAAAAATGAGAATAAAGAATCAAATGTTCCTATAATTAAATCTATAAAGAGACTGTTTAAGCATCCAAAATTTTATGGTGGTGTTGTAGCACAGGCCTTTTATGTGGGAGCTCAGATAATGTGTTGGACCTATATTTATCAATACGCTGAATCCATAGGAATACCAAATAGTACAGCAGTTAATTATGCTATTTCAGCCCTGGTGCTATTTCTTATTGGAAGATGGATAGGTACAGCGCTTCTCAGGTACATTAATGCAGGTAAATTATTAATGGTTTTTGCAATAGGTGCCATGATCTGCACTATCTTGACCATTTGTATTACAGGACCTTCAGGCTTGTATGCACTGGTGGCGATATCCTTTTTTATGTCTATTATGTTTCCTACTATTTACGGGATTGCTTTAGAAGGACGTGGAGAAGATGCCAAATTTGGAGCCGCGTTCCTGGTAATGGCTATTGTTGGGGGTGCATTAATGCCCAGTCTACAGGGGCTGTTGCTGGATATTGGTGGTCCGGGATACGTGGATACGACCATTCTTGGGGTGCCAGAAGTAAATTTTTCCTTTATACTCCCGGCTATTTGCTTTTTGGTAGTGGGGCTCTACGGAAGAAATGTCTATAAAAAACGTATAAATTGATTTAAATGAAGAAGTATGTTCTTGCCTGTGATCTCAAGGATGATGATGAGCTAAAAAAGGAATATATAGAACATCATAAAAAGGTGTGGCCGGAAGTATTGAAAAGTATAAGGCAGAGTGGAATTCAAAACATGGAAATTTTTAGTGTAGGTAACCGCCTGGTTATGGTAATTGAAACCACAACTGATTTTTCTTTTGAAAAAAAGGCGGAGATGGATGATAAAAATTTCAGGGTTCGGGAGTGGGAAGAGCTAATGTGGAAATACCAGGAGCGAATACCAACTTCAGGAGCGGGGGAGAAGTGGGTTTTAATGGATAAAATTTTTTCTCTAAATGAATAAAATGAAAGTTGGATTATTTGTTCCCTGCTACATAGACCAATTATATCCGCAGGTTGGAAAGGCAAGTTTAGAACTACTTGAGAAGACAGAGTGTGAAGTGATCTTTCTTGAGGATATTCTCTGCTGCGGGCAACCTATGGACAACAGCGGTTTTCAACATTATACCGATAAAAATAATTATGCCACCCCGTTTCTTGAAGCTCTTCCAAAGATTGATTATTTAGTGGTACCCTCTGCAAGCTGTGCCTATCATTTAACTCATCATTTATTAAAGGAAAAAACAGGTAGGGACCAACTGGATAAAATTCGGGAAATAACAGAATTTTTACATGACCTAAAACCAAATGTGACTCTGGGAAGCCATTTCCCGCATCGAGTAGGTTTACATGAGTCCTGTCATGGACTAAGAGGTCTTGAATTAGCCAAAGCATCAGAACTTGGTGGATCAGGGTTTTCTAAAATTGAAAACTTGTTGAATAAAGTTCATTGTCTTGAATTGGTAAAACCCTCCATGTGCGATGAATGCTGTGGGTTTGGAGGAAGCTTTTCTGTGTTTGAAAATGCGATTTCGGTGAGAATGGGAGAAGACAAAATGAAAAATGTTCAAGAGGAGGCGCTGGAATTCCTGACTGCGACAGACATGTCCTGTTTAATGCATCTTGAAGGTGTTTTTAATAAGAACAATGCAGGAATTAAAGTATTACATATCACTGAAATTTTAAATTCCCAGCTATGAAAGCCAAACATGCCCAGTTAAGCGAAAATTTTCTGGCTCATCGCAAAGATGCTGATTGGCATAACGATACCCTGTGGTTCCTGCGTGAAAAGCGAGACATCGCTAAAGATAAGTTGCCGGAATGGGAGAAATTAAGGGAAACTGCCTCCCAGATAAAAAAACATACCCTATCGTATCTCCCTGATTACCTGGAGAAATTCGAGGCTGCGGCCAAAAAAAACGGAATGATAGTGGAGTGGGCATGGGATGGTGCAGAAGTAAATGAGCTGGTCGCTAAAATTTTAAGGGATAATAATGTTTCCTCTGTTGTTAAAAGTAAGTCGATGCTCACCGAAGAGTGCGGCTTAAATCCATTCCTGGAGAAGAACGGTTTCGAAGTTGTGGATACCGATCTTGGTGAACGTATAGTTCAATTACGCAAAGAGCATCCAAGTCACATCGTTGTTCCTGCCGTTCATTTGAGAAAGGAGCAGGTGAGTGATACCTTTCATCAATTTTTAAATACTGAAGAAGGAAATTTTAATCCTTCCTATCTGGCAGAGGCAGCGCGTGTTTCTTTAAGAAAAGACTTTATAAGGGCAGAGGCTGCGATTACCGGAGTAAACTTTGGAGTAGCTTCAAACGGAAGTGTGGTAGTATGTACAAATGAAGGAAATGCCGATCTGGGGGTACATAGTAAAAAGGTAGTGATACATTGTATGGGAATAGAGAAATTAGTTCCCGGACTAAAAGAACTTTCCGTTTTCACGAGATTATTAGCCAGGTCGGCTGTAGGACAACCAATTACTATTTATACCTCCCACTACAGAAGACCCCGGGCAGAGACGAGAGAATATATAATTATAGTTAATAACAAAAGAACGGAAATTTATAAGGATGAGGAATTTCGAGAAGCCCTGCAGTGTATAAGGTGTGGAGCCTGTATGAATACCTGCCCCGTGTACCGTCGTTCTGGAGGACATTCTTATCATAATACTGTGCCGGGACCAATAGGAAGTGTTTTAGCGCCGTTTTATGGTAAGGAGGAGAACAAAGACCTGCCGTTTGCTTCAACTTTGTGTGGATCCTGTAATAATGTTTGCCCCGTCAAAATTGATCTGGCGGGATTGCTATATAAATGGAGACAGAAGCTTACTCTGGAAACTTCAGGAGACTTTAAAAAAACAGTGGGGATGAAAGTTGGAACAAAATTACTTTCTAATAAAACTGCATACAGCCTGGCAGGAAAATGTGCACGTATGAAAATTTCTTCCGTAGTATTAAAGTCCGATTTTAATCCATGGAATAAAGGCAGGGTTTTTTCAGATCTCCCTAAAGAGAGTTTCCGGGAATGGTATAAAAAGAATAAAAAATGAAGAGCAGGGAAAAGATTCTGGTTAGTTTAAGAGCAGCTCAATCACTAAAGATCGATTTGCCTGAAATGAACTATAATCGCGAAAATCATTTCCTGATCGAACAGTTCACTCAAATGGCCACTTTAGCAGGTATAGAGGTAATCGAGGTTGCGAAGACTAATGTTTCAGAAGTACTTCATTCAATAGAAGATAACAAGAACATTCAATCTTCCATAAAAGGATATGAAGAACAATATCCAATATTATTGAACGAAACAGATCTGTTTAACAAAGCCAACACTCCAGATGTTTTTTTATGTGAAGCAAGATTTGGGGTTGCCGAGAATGCAGCAATGTGGTTGGATGATGAAGTCCTTCCCTTTAGGATATTAGCATTTCTTCCTGAAGAGTTGATCATTTTGCTCTCCAAAAATCAGCTGGTACCTACCATGGATGAAGCTTATGAACGGGTAGAAGAAAAAGATTACAGTTATGGATTATTTATTGCAGGTCCTTCTAAAACAGCTGATATTGAACAGACATTAGTAACTGGTGCACAGGGGGCTAAAAAAGTCTCTGTAATACTTACCAATGAGTAAAAATATTATAATTTTAAAATTTAATTCCTTCTGGATTAAGGAGCCATATTAACTCCTTTCTGTTTCTGTATTTTTATAAAAAGATCAAAAAACAAGTATAAGGACTTAATTAATGTCACTAAGACGATTCAGAATTCGTTCCTTCACCTCATTTAAATAACTTCTGCCAATAGTATATCGATACCCGGCAATTTCTACGCTATTTCCTTCTATAATATCTATCTTATTTATTGCTACGGTATAAGATCTGTGAATACGAATAAAATTTGAATCAGAAACTTTATTAGTAAAACTGCTCAGGGTTTGATGTACGATGTAATTTTTAGGTGCGGTTACGATTTTGATGTAATCTTTTAAGCTCTCGATCAACAATATATCATCCAGATATATTTTTTTTAATTTTTTAGAGTCTATTTTTATAAAGATAAATTCTTTTTCTGGTATTGGTGGATTTCTATTTTGCTCCTGCAACTTATTTCGTGCTTTGTTAATTGCTCTTAAGAAGCGGGGAAATGAAATTGGTTTTACCAGATAATCTAGAACTTCCAACTCATAACTTTGTACAGCATAATCTTCATGTGCAGTAGTAATAATTACCAATGGCTTTTTATCCAGACTTTTAAGAAGTCCAATCCCATTTAAAATAGGTAAATTAATGTCTAAAAAAAGCAAATCTACTTTTGTTTCTCTAAGATAATCTAAAGCGTCTATGCCATTACTAAAAGTTGCGGGTACCGAGAGATCTTTAACTTGTGCTAAATAATTTTTTATCACATTTATTGCAAGTGGTTCATCATCTATTATTAAACATTTATAGGTCATTCCAGCTTCAACTTTAATTCAACAATATAACTTTGATCTTTTTCATAATTTTTAAGCTCATATTCTCCTTTTTTATAACCTAACTCAAGCCTTTTTTTCACATTGGCTATACCTATTCCTCCAGAGCCTTGAGAAAGGTTTAAGGAGTCCTGTACGTGTGGTAAGGTATTGGTGATTTTAAAGTATAAAAAACTATTCTCCACTTGAAGATCAAGGTTTATAAATACTTTTCCTAAATTTTTATTTGCTCCATGTTTAAACGCATTCTCGAGGAACGGAATTAATAACATAGGTGCAATAAGCTTATCTTCTATATCCCCACCTATTGCCATATTTATTTTCAGGGATTGTCCATAGCGGATCTTCTCAAGATCCATATAATTTTGAAGGCACATTATTTCCTTTGAAAGATATTGTTTGTTTTCAATGGTGTCATAGAGTAAATAACGCATAAGTTCTGATAATTTTAAAATAGTATCAGAAGCTTTATTAGATCTCTCTAACGTAAGAGAATATATATTATTTAAGGTGTTAAAGAAAAAGTGTGGAGAGATTTGAGATCTTAAAAATCTCAATTCAGTTTCAAGATGAGTCTTTTCCAAAGTAGATACGCGTTTGTTCTCCTGCATCCAGTCAATAGTAAGTTTTATAGCAGTTGCGAAAGAAACAACATAGAGCTCACCCAACATCATTGTTATAATGTAATTGGCAGTGAGCCTGGAAGTCTCTACGGGACCCTCTGGCCATACATTATTGCTAATTAAAAAATAGGTGAGATAAAATTTAATATAGACCATTATAAAAAGTGCCGCGAGCAGTAGAATAGAAAATTTGAAGAATTTCCGGCTGTAAATGTATCTGGGGAGTAAAAAATATATAGTAAAATAACTTAAAATGATATGAATTGGGAAACCTAATAGATTTCCTTTTAAAGAAAGTGCATAGTTATCGTAATAACTTCCCCACCTTAAAAAATTAAATAAGAAATAAATGGTCCAAAATATTATATGGTGTACAGTGGTTACTTTAAAACTGGTAGAAGAGTTTACATAAAACTCCCTTTGAAGCCATCCTTTAACAGACATATTAGGTGTATTTGGTCGTTTATCCCAGTGGAATTGTTACTGGTCTAATTTTATTTTTTTATCGCCTCAATATATTCAATTTTATAAAAGCTTTAACATTTTATGTCTACTCCCCAAATATTTAATTCAGGTGTATTCCATAGATATTTAAAGAGGGGATCAACTGTTATTTTGCAAACCCTTAAAAGAGGATATAAATGAATTTAATTTCAGACAAAAATATGCATCGCTTTGCAGAAATTTTTAAGTCCGCAGTAATTTTTTCTCTTTCGATTCAGGGTCGAAAAGATAAGAGCCGGAATCCTAAAATACCTCTTGATGTTGCAGTAAGATTATTATATTAAAGTTGATCGATCTTAAATTTCATTGATTCGGTAATTTGGAGAATAGCAAAATCTTAAGCTCATAATAATTAAAAAATTAAATCCGGGGATAAAATAAGCAGGGCTTATGCATATTATTGATCTTATTATTATTGTACTTTATATTTTCATAACCCTTGGTGTAGGTATTTGGGTATCTAAAAAGGCGAGCAAGGGCCTGGAATCTTATTTTTTGGGCGGTAAAACAATTAAGTGGTATTACCTGGGTTTAAGTAATGGTTCGGGAATGTTTGATGTTTCTGGTACAGCCTGGATGGTGGGGATATTATTCCTTTATGGGGTAAAAAGCTTTATGTTCATGTGGATGTGGCCCATATGGAATCAGGTTTTTGTAATGATGTTTCTTGCAGTTTGGATAAGAAGATCCAAAGTCATGACCGGGTCTGAATGGATTCTTACGAGATTTGGGGATGGTAAAGCTGGACGTGCTTCCCATTTAATAGTGGCGATTTTTGCTGTTATTGCTTCCATAGGTTTTATTGCATATTTTTTTGAAGGTGCTTAAGTAAATTTATGACTGTAATCCTACCGTGGGATCTAAGCTTTACTGTAGGCAATGTAATCCTGCTCACCTCTGAACAGAGTTACGCGTTATGGATTATATTTTTCACAACAATTTATACCATTAAAGGTGGAATGTTTTCTGTTGTTACTACTGAAGTTTTACAGTACGGCATTATGGTACTTTCAGGATTTTTAATCGCTTAGCTATACATTCTACGCTTTTACTGATGTTGAAATTAATGCACTAATTCCTGAAGAATGGAAAAATGTTGCTTTCGCGAACGAACTTTCCAATTTCTGGTCTAAAGATTATGAAGATTTCAATCAGCTCATTGATACGCAGGGATATAAAATGTTTGGAGCCTTTATTGGTATGACATTATTTAAAGGGTTTTTTGCCAGCGTTGCTTAGTCCCACTCCGGGTTACGACATGCAAAGGATCCTTTCTACACGCAATGTTAAGGAGGCTGCTTATATGAGCGGTTTTACTAATTTAATTTTATTTATTCCACGATATTTGCTTATTGCAGGAATTGTTGTTTTAGGATTGGTTTTCGTAGCTCCTCAAATGATAGAAAGTGGTGCGGTTTCAGGAAATGATTTAGAAGTCGTCCTTCCAAAAGTAATAAATGACCACGTTCCTGTTGGAATAAAAGGACTCTTGCTGGCAGGTTTACTTGCAGCGTTTATGTCAACCTTTTCAGCATTTGTAAATGCTGATCCCGCGTATATAGTGAACGATATTTATAAGAAATATTTTAAACTAGTTTGCTACAGATAAGCATTTTGTGCGAATTAGCCATATTGCTTCCTTTGCCGTAGTTATTTTAGGAGTTATAATGGGATTTTTTGCAGATTCTATTAATTCAATCACTCTTTGGATTACCAGTGCACTTTACGGGGGTTATATAGCTTCCAATTTTCTAAAGTGGATTTGGTGGCGCTTTAATGGTTGGGGGTATTTTTGGGGTATGTTGGCAGGATTAATAATAGCTACTGTTCAATATGTACTTGATCAAAATAAAGGAAATTTTGGAGCAGGAACATTGTTACACGACCTTTCTGAAATTCCCGCGATATATCTTTTTCCAATAATCTTTAGCTTCTCCTTGCTGGGATCCTTTTTAGGAACCTTCCTCACAAGACCTACAGATATGAAGACCTTGAAACTTTTTTATAAAAATGTTCGCCCCTGGGGTTTTTGGAAGCTAGAAAAGATAATTTTGCAGGCGGGGAAGTGGAGAAGAATAATCACTTCTGGTTAGATATGTTCAATTGTATTATCGGCATTATCTGGCAGTCAGGTATGATTTTACTACCCATATTTCTGGTGGTGAGGGATTATGATAAAATGTGGATGACGCTTACAGTTTTTATAGTGACAAGTGTTATACTGAAATTCACCTGGTTGGATAAAGTAAATAAATTAAAAAATATAGAGAATGAAGAATATCCCGTGGCAGGATAAACCAGAAGGTTGTAAAGATGTCCTCTGGCGTTATGACAATAATCCAATTATAGACCGCTATGCAATTCCTACATCTAACAGTATTTTTAACAGTGCTGTAGTTCCTTTTGAAAATGGTTTTGCCGGAGTTTTTCGATGTGACAACAAGGCGGTGCAAATGAATATTTTTGCAGGGTTTAGTGATGATGGGTTAAATTGGAAGATTAACCACGAACCTATTCAAATGAAAACGGGAAATACTGAAATGATTGAATCTGATTATAAGTATGATCCCCGGGTAACCTTTATCGAAGATCGTTATTGGGTTACCTGGTGTAATGGTTATCATGGACCCACAATAGGAATAGCTTACACCTTTGATTTTAAAGAATTTTTTCAGTGTGAAAACGCTTTTCTGCCCTTTAACCGCAATGGAGTTTTATTCCCTAAAAAGATCAACGGCAGGTATGCTATGCTCAGTCGGCCAAGTGATAATGGGCATACTCCTTTTGGTGATATTTATATTAGTTATAGTCCAGATATGAAGTATTGGGGAGAGCATCGTTGTGTTATGAAAGTTGCTCCCTTTGAAAAAAGCGCATGGCAATGTACAAAAATAGGTGCCAGTCCTGTGCCAATATTGACAAGTGAAGGTTGGCTATTGTTTTATCATGGAGTTATTGCCACCTGTAATGGATTTCGATATTCTGTAGGTGCTGCTATTTTAGATGAAAAGGAACCCGAGAAGGTGAAATATCGCTCTCAGCCTTATCTTATGGCTCCGGCTGAATTATACGAACTTGCCGGGGATGTTCCAAATGTCGTTTTCCCTTGTGCTGCATTGCATTCTCATGAGGAGGATAAACTTGCGTTATATTATGGAGCTGCGGATACTGTAACCGCTGTTGCTTTTGGAAAGATTAGCAACATCATTGAATTTGTAAAGAATAACACGCTATAGATGAAAATATTTTCAGCCATTTTTGGTTATCTATTTTTTCTGAATTGTTTTGCGCAGGATCCTCCGCGGGTGTATGTGGCTCACAAAGCTTCAGAGAATATAGACATTGACGGGAGGGCAGATGAAAAAGACTGGAAAGAGGCCCTTTGGACGGCAGATTTTATTGATATTGAAGGTCAAAAAATTCCGAAGTACAAAACGAATGTAAAGATGCTTTGGGATGAGAAATACTTTTATGTTTACGCAAAAATGGAGGAGCCCCATATATGGGCAACGCTAAAACAAAGAGATACTGTTATTTTTTACAATAATGATTTTGAAGTTTTTATTGATCCTGATGGTGACGCTCAAAAATATATGGAATTTGAGATGAATGCTTTAAATACCGTATGGGATTTAATGTTAGTTGAAGCCTACAGGGAAGGAGGAAATGCGATTGATAGTTGGAATATTGTTGGGGTGAAATCTGCAGTAAACATCGAAGGAACCCTAAATAATTCTGGAGATATTGATGAATATTGGGAAGTTGAAATTGCTATGCCCTGGTCTGTATTGACTGAGGCTGGTAATAGTAGTAAAACTCCGGTTAATGATTTTTGGCGGGTGAATTTCTCGAGGGTGAACTGGGATCATCATATATCGAAAGGGAGGTATTCAAGAAAGAAAGCTGAGGATGGTAATTTTTTGCCGGAATATAACTGGGTATGGTCCCCGCAGGGCGTGATCAATATGCATGAACCAGAACATTGGGGATATGTCTACTTCAGCGATAATAATCCTTCAAAGAATTTCACATTTTCTCTTCCAAAAGATGAGCATATTCGCTGGAAGATGTACGAGCTATATCGGGCGCAGAAGAAATATTTTGAAAAGCATCAAAAATGGGCACGTTCAATAGAGAAAATTGAACTTGAGCCCATTTCTATTTTAGGAGCACCTGTTCATCCTGAAATCGAAATTCATTCCGCAGGATATAATATAGTTATAGAAAGTCCTTTTACAGGAATTAAGTATTTGATTAATAACAATGGAAAATTTATTCAATTAAGTAACTAATTAAGCAGCCATTTGGCAATTGAAGATCAAAACCTAAATTATGAAACTGAAATTTTTACTTCTTGCGTTAAGCGTTTCTTTTTGCAGTGTTTCCTGCCAGGATAACATGCCTGCCACTCAAAAGTCAAAAGAGAATTTGGCTTCACAAGAAAAAGCAGAAAAGACAGACTTTAAATACTGGACCTGGATCACAGCAGACTCTAATAGACCCGATTCGTCCTACACCTCTGAATTTAAAAAATATAAGGAATACGGCCTGGATGCTGTGTTAATTAATACAAATACTGATCCTCAACTGCTTGACCGTTTAACTCCTCTTGCCACAAACGAAGGTCTTGAAGTACACGCCTGGATTATGGCAATGAACAGGCCGGGAGATAGTATCGCACTACAGCATCCCGATTGGTATGCAGTGAGCAGGGAAGGAAATTCTTCTTTTGATACCAGACCTTATGTGGATTATTACCAGTGGCTCTGCCCAACCCGTGAAGGTTCCAGGGATCACGTATTGAGTTTGGTGGAAGGCTTGGCAAAGGTGAAAGGAGTGACGAGTGTTCACCTTGACTATATTCGCCTACCAGACATTTATTTACCCATAGGTTTACTTCCGAAGTACAATTTGAAACAGGAAACGGAACTTCCGGAATTTGATTTTTGCTATTGTGACGTATGTGTGGCAGAATTTGAGAAAATTCATCATAAAAATCCACGTAATTTTGAAAATCCTGCCATAGATATGGAATGGAAACAATTTCGCCTGAACAAAATAAAAGAAGTGGTTGATGATGCCTATGAAATTGCGCATAAGAATGGTAAAATTTTAACGGCAGCAGTTTTTCCTTATCCCGAAATGGCAGATCATATGGTAAGACAACGCTGGGATAAATGGAAAATAGACGCTGTGCTTCCCATGATTTATCACGGTTTTTACAATGAAGAAATAGATTGGATTGGATTTGCTACCAAACAGGGTGTTGAAGACCTGGAAAGTAAAAATGTGGAACTTCACACGGGAGTATATCTTCCCGATATGGACGGCGCTAAACTAAGTAAGGCAATACAGTTGGCAAAAGACAACGGGGCAAAAGGTATTTCGTTTTTTGACGGGCAGGCATTTACTCCCGAAACTCTTGAAGCCGTGAAAAATTCAAAAAAATAACACGGGTACCTTTCCCATGCCTCAGTACTTTTCTGGATCTTGAGTATTGAAAATATTTGACTGGAAAAGCTCCCTGTATTGATTACAGGGAGACTGGAGGCAGGGGCGAGTGAACTTGTGTCCACACCTGAACACTTTTGATAAATATGAAATTTGCCAAGTATTTTCTTATTTCTCTTTTTTTGTTGGGAATAAGCTGCGAAGAAACTGAGAATCCATCCTTTGAAAAAGAAGACCTGGTTCTAATCCCGCAACCAAAATCAATTAAAATTAATAGAGGAAGTTTTATTGTAGATAAAAATACCAGGTTAGTAATACCAGCAGATAGTTTAAGCTCTATTACAAGCATTTTAAATGATCTATTCGAAAAATCTGCTTAGGTTTTCAACTGGAACTTTCCAGGGAAGTTCCGGGGGATAATTTTATTGAATTATCGCAAAATTCTGAAATTCCCGCAGAAGGATACCAGCTCTCGGTAACTAATGATAAAGTGGTTGTTGAGGCCAATTCCAGGTTAGGATTTGTATATGCACTGGAAACCATCAGGCAATTACTACCAAAGGAAGTAGAAAGTAGATCAATAGTATCAAACATCAACTGGACAATTCCAAATGTGGAAATTTTGGATGCACCACAATATTCGTGGAGAGGCAGTATGTTAGATGTTTCCCGCCATTTCTTCGGAAAGGAATATATTAAAGCTCACCTTGACCGAATGGCATTTCTGAAATTGAATACTTTTCACTTTCATTTGGTCGATGATCAGGGGTGGAGAATTGAGATC
The DNA here is from genome assembly GCF_021535135.1 of Antarcticibacterium sp. 1MA-6-2. Lineage (NCBI taxonomy): Bacteria > Pseudomonadati > Bacteroidota > Flavobacteriia > Flavobacteriales > Flavobacteriaceae > Antarcticibacterium > Antarcticibacterium sp. 1MA-6-2. Next base: position 3,631,232 of record NZ_CP091036.1, read on the forward strand.
AAAAAATATCCCAAATTAACAGAAGTTGGAGCCTTCAGGGTAAATCAGGAAGAGAAGCACTGGAATGCAAGAAGCGTAAATGATCTGGAAACCAAAGCAACTTATGGTGGATATTATACTCAGGATGATATAAAGGAGATTGTTGCATATGCTCAGGAAAAAGGAATTCGTATAATTCCTGAAATTGAAATGCTTAGCCCACGTAATGAGTGCAATTGCTTCCTATCCCTGGCTTTCCTGTACTGGAGAACCTATCGCTGTTCCTTCAGGAGGTGTCTGGCCTATTACCAGTATTTATTGTGCCGGAAAGGAGTCTACATTTGAATTCCTGGAGGATGTGTTAATCGAAGTTATGGCTTTGTTCCCCGGTAAATATATTCACGTAGGAGGTGATGAAGCTACTAAAACTAACTGGGAAACCTGCCCCGATTGTCAGCGAAGGATTAAAGAAGAAGGACTTGCAGATGAACATGAGCTGCAAAGCTATTTTATGAAACGCATAGAGAAATTTCTGAAAGCAAATGGCAGAACTCTTATTGGCTGGGATGAAATTTTGGAAGGCGGCCTGCCTGAAGATGCAGCTGTTATGAGTTGGCGCGGATATGAAGGAGGGTGGGAAGCCTCTAAACAAGGGCATGATGTTGTAATGACCCCAACAAGCCCTATGTACTTTGATTATTATCAGGGAAGTCCCGATTACGAACTTGATTGCTTTTAATGCTTTTACATCACTTAGCCAGGTTTATCAATTCAGGCTAGGTTTTAGATTCAATGACGGTTGAGCAAAAGAAGCATATTCTTGGAGGACAGGCGAACCTTTGGGCAGAATATATTCCAACTCCGGAACATTCAGAATATATGCTTTTTCCAAGATTAGCAGCTTTAGCAGAAGTGGTATGGACACCAGATGATCAGCTGGAATGGAAAGATTTTTCGGTGAGAGTTCAGAAGTTGATGGACCGATTTGAAATTATGGGAATTAATTACGCAAAAAGCGCCTACGGCATACAACCTGAATCAGAAATTAACCTGGAAACGGGAGAAGTAACGGTTTCTCTTGAAGCGGAATTTCCCGATGTGGAGATTAAATATGCTTTTGGTGATGCAGAATTAACAGCTAATGCCAATATATATAGAGAGCCGTTAAAAATTGATTCATCTACTTCCTTAAAAGCAGCAGTTTTTGAAAATGGAAAATTGCTGGGGCTTACTATGAACAAATCTTATGTTTTTCATAAGGCTGTTGCCAAACCTGTTGAATATAAATTTCCATATAACGAGAATTATAATGGAGGCGGAAAAACAGGACTTGTGGATGTTTTAAGAGGAAGTAAATATTTCAAAGACGGTCGCTGGCAGGGATGGATAAATCGTCCTGCAGTTGTTACTATTAATTTGGAAGAGCCTTTAGATGTTAATCAGGTTATAGTAGGAAGTCTTGAGGAGCAGGGAACGGGAATATATTTTCCTGAAAGCATTCAAGTCGAGGTTTCTGAAGATGGAATGAATTATAGAACTGTAGGAAACTTACCGCGCAAATTCCAAAGTAATCCTGGAGCAAAAATTGAAAATTTTACTATAAAGTTTGAACCTCAAAATAACATCAGCTTTGTTCGAGTAACCGCCGTGCCTTTAAAAGAAAATCCCACAGGCGGAGGTTCCTGGTTATTTTTAGATGAAATTGAAATAAAATAAAACTATGGTTTCAGGGTTAAAATTATTTGTATCGGGGGTTTTGGTTTTAGCTTCAGTTCATTTTTGTAGAGCACAGGAAGATTTTTCACTCTAGTAAATTATGTAAATCCATTTATTGGAACTTCCAATTACGGAGCGACAAACCCTGGAGCAATTGCACCAAGAGGAATGGCGAGTGTTTCTCCTTTTAATGTTGCGGGAAAGGAAAACAAACTTGAAAAAGACAGCCAGTGGTTGTCAAATCCTTACGTATACGAGAATACTTTTTTAACGGGTTTTAGTCACGTAAATATGAGTGGGGTAGGCTGTCCCGAGCTGGGAGTCATTATTACAATGCCTACAACGGGATCACTTGAAACAGATCATTTAAAATACGGCACTACCTATTCAAAGGAAATTGCAAAAGCTGGTTATTATTCGGTTAACCTGGATAAGTATAATGTAAAGGCAGAAGCGACTGCCACTACCAGGACCGGACTTACAAGGTATTCCTTTCCAGCAGGGAAATCCAACATTCTGCTCAACTTAGGTTTGGGATTAACTAATGAGCAGGGGGCGATGGTTCATATTGTTTCCCCCAGCGAAATTGAAGGAATGCGTATGGTTGGTAGTTTTTGCTATAATAGTGCAGAAGAGGCTTATCCGGTTTATTTCGTCGCCAAATTCTCAGAACTACTGATGATTTTGGGATTTGGAAAACACCTTACAAATATGAAGGAGTGGAGGCACAGTGGATGACCTACAATGGAAAAACCCGTATTAAAAATGGATTTACACGTGAGGTTGTGGGGGATAGCATTGGGGCATATATGAGTTACGACTTTAAAAAACCCCAACAAGTGGAGGTAAAAATTGGAGTTTCTTATGTGAGTATAGAAAATGCAAGAGAAAATTTGGAGAAAGAAGTAGGAGATTCCAATTTTGAAAAAGTTTATACCAATACAAGGGAGGAATGGAATAAGAAGTTGAAAGTTATTGAAGTTGAGGGAGGAACTGAAGATGAAAAAACTATTTTCTACACCGCTCTATATCATACTCAAATTCATCCCAATATTTTGAATGACATCAATGGAGAATATCCTGAAATAGCTACAGGAAAAACGGGGAAAACTGAAGGAACCCGCTATACTACTTTCTCACTCTGGGATACTTATAGAAATTATCACCAATTAATGAGTTTGCTTTATCCTGAAGAACAATTGAACATGGTAAAATCCATGCTGGAGATGTATGATGAAAACGGCTGGTTGCCAAAATGGGAATTGAACTCTACTGAAACTTTTACTATGGTTGGTGATCCCGCTGCAGTTGTGTTGGCAGACACTTATTTGCAGAGCCTTACAAATTTTAATGTAGAGAAAGCTTACGAAGCTATGTTGAAAAGCGCAAGAGATACGGTAAATAATCCTTTGCGGCCGGGGTTAAAGGAGTACATTGATAATGGATACATAGGTGTTGACAGCAATATTGAAGGCCCTGTTTCTATTACACAGGAATATAACATTGCAGATTATGCCATCGCACAATTGGCGAAAAAGTTAGGAAAGAAAGGAGATTATCAGGAATTTTTAGATAGATCCTTATCTTACAAAAAGCTTTATAACCCCAGTACAAAATTTCTCCAGCCAAAAAACAAGGATGGCTCCTGGTATGCAGATTTTGATCCTTTGGCAGGGGCCAACTTTACCAAAAATCCTGGGTATATTGAAGGAAATGCATGGCAGTACCTTTTTATGGTTCCTCATGACATTGATGGTCTAATAAAAATAATGGGAGGTAAGCGTAAATTTGAGGCAAGACTGGATGAGCTTTTCGCCAGGGGACATTTTGACATGGCGAATGAACCTGATTTTGCTTACGGTTACCTGTATAATTTTATCCCGGGGAAAGAGTATAAAGCTTCGGAAAAGATAGGAGAATTAATAAAGACTTATTATAAAAACTCTCCGGATGGTCTCCCCGGGAACGATGATACGGGAACAATGAGTGCGTGGGTAATCTATTCTATGATGGGAATATATCCCATTACTCCGGGTAAGCCTATGTATACCTTAATTGCCCCTTCTTTTGAAAAAATCACTATTAATTTAGACAGAAATTATTTTAATAGAAGTCAACTCATTATAAGCTCTAATGCTTCAGATGAAAATAAGATAATTAAGGATATTAGCCTTAACGGGAGAAGTTTGAAAAACACATTTTTTGTTTCTTTTAAGAGTTTATTAGAAGCTTCCAGGCTTGACTTTGATCTAACCAATAAAAAGTAGTTCCCGCTCTCTGCTGTAAGTATTTAGACCGCATGTTGTTCAGCTATTGCCTGCTGTTGTTCGTCGAAAATGGTGTTTATACTTAACACTATTATAACAATTGATTTATATTTACCCTCATTCACAATTAAAATAAATTATAAAAACATGAAAATTAAATTACTTATTTTCTACAGTATTGTGTTCGGTTTTTTAAGCCAAAACGGCTTTGCTCAGGACCAGACGGTATCTGGAACTATTACCGATGCACAAAGCGGAATGCCTCTACCGGGAGTTACGGTGGTCGAGAAAGGCACTAATAATGGGACTGCCTCCGACATAGATGGAAATTATTCCATTGATGTGCCTTCTGAGGCTGTTCTGGTTTTTTCAATGGTTGGTTTTGGCTCTTATGAAGTTGAAGTTGGTCAACAAACCAACATTGATGTTCAGCTTTCTGAAGATATGGAATCTCTCAATGAAGTAGTTGTAACAGCTTTAGGTATTAAGAGAGAGACTAAAGCACTGGGATATGCGATGAGTGAGGTGGACGGAGAGGAGTTGGTGCAGACCAATACCATTAACCCGGTACGTGGATTACAGGGAAAAGTTGCTGGGGTAAGTATTGGAGCATCAGATGGAGGTCTTTTTGGTAATTCTAAAATTCAAATTAGAGGGGTATCTTCCTTAAATTCCAGTAATAACCAGCCTATCTTTGTTATAGATGGAGTAATTCTGGATAATAATGTTTCGAATGAAAGTCCAGATTGGGCATCAAATGCCAATGACTACGGTAACATTTTAAAGAACCTTAATCCCGATGATTACGAAAGTGTTTCGATTCTAAAAGGTGCTGCTGCCACTGCGTTATATGGATCAAGAGGTATTAATGGAGTTATATTAATAGAGACTAAGAGTGGTGCTAGATGAGAGGATTAGGTGTAAATATAAGTCAGTCTATTGGTATTGATCACGTTTACAGGCAGCCTGGTCTACAAAATGAATATGGTCCAGGAACTCTTCCCGGCTATGTAGGTTATGGAGAGCAGGATGAGCAAGGTAACTATTATAGGTTTTCTCCTCAGTTTTATTATAATGAAGAGGGAGATCCTACTTTAATTAATCACCCTGGAGGCGGATTGAGCTACGGGCCAAGATTTGATGGAAGGGAAATTCAGGATTATGACGGTAATATGGTGCCATATTTGCCTCAGGAAGATAATATGCTCGATGCATATGAGACAGGTTTAAATAGTAATACTCACGTTGCAGTGAGTGGAGGAAATGAAAAAGGTAACTTTTACCTATCGGATTCCTATAGTACAAGAACCGGAGTTTTACCTAATAATAGTTTTGATAGAAACTCTGTATCTCTTAGAGCTGCATATGAACTTGCTCCATGGTTAAGAGCAAATGGTTCTATTTCCTTTACACAGTCTGCGGCGAGAAATGCCAGAAGTGATATTTCGGAACTGTTTTTCTCAGGAGGATTTGAGAGGATTTATAATACCGATAAGTTTTCTCAGCGACAATATTGGCAGGCTCCTCACGGAGGGGTACCAAGTACTAACTATGGTGATGAATATGCATATGCACCTAATCGCGGTCTTTGGTTTGGATTTAATACCATGGATGATGCGCGCAAAGAAACTGTTGTAAGACCTATCGTCGGTTTGTCAATGGACCTTGCTCCGGGAATAACTTTGGGAGTAGAAGGTAGTATGAATTATTACACCATTCATTATGAATCAAAATCTTTAGGATCTGGCTTTGCTAATGAAGGAGGAGGTTATACACTAGATCATTCAAGAGATGTAAGTAGAACCGGAAAAATAACTTTAAACGCAAACAGACAAATCAGTGATGACCTTTCAATTCAACTCTTAGTTGGAGGTGAAATATGGGATCAGGAGAGGTCTAATAGTAATGTTAGAACAGACGGAGGACTAGTAGTTCCGGGAAGATTTTTTATAGGAAACTCAAGGAGAGATCCAATTGGTACTGCTGGTGTTTCCGGTACTAAACAAATTAATTCTCTTTACTTTTTATCAAGTTTTGGTTACAAAGAACAACTTTTCCTTGATGTAACTGGACGTAATGACTGGTCTTCGGCATTAGTTTACACAAATGGAACTGGTAACAATTCATATTTCTATCCTTCAGTTTCCACTTCATGGATTTTTGATGAAACTTTTGAATTACCACAGTGGGTTACTTTTGGTAAATTACGTGCATCGTGGGCTCAGGTAGGTAGTGATACAGACCCTTATGCAATAAACCAGGGGTATGGTATTGGAAGTTATGAAATGGAAGGTGGTAATTTTGTTTATCATAACAGCATATCAACTACTTTAGTTGACAGGGAGATACAACCAGAACGAAAAAACTCATTTGAGATAGGAGCAGATGTAAGATTATTTGATAACCGTCTTGGGTTGGATGTTGCTTACTATGACGAAACTATTAAGAATCAGATAGGCTCAGTTCCTATTCCTTATGAGTCAGGTTACAATAATTTATTTACCAATATTGGTACTCTTAGTAATTATGGGGTTGAATTAAGTTTAACAGTAGATCCTATTAGAACAGAAGACTTTAGATGGAGATCAATATTTAATTACTGGAATAATACAACAAAAGTATTAGATCTACATGAGGATTATGGTGATTATAAAACTTTAGGAGGAGATATATCTTATGGAAATTTCCGAATAGGTTCTGTTGCTTTTGAAGGAGGAGAATATGGAGTTTTAATGTCTGATAGTGCAAAGAAATTATGGCAATCTACAGATGCTAACGGGAATCCTATTGACGATCCAAGAAATGGTATGCCATTATTGAATTACAGTGATTCAAGGAGAGGAGCCGCCTTTGTTAGAAGTGGCACGGTGGAAGAGGTTGGAAAAGTTCAACCAGATTTTGAAGGATCATGGAACAATGAATTTACTTATAAAGGTCTTTCTTTGTCAATCTTAATGGATGCTCGAATTGGAGGACATATCGCTTCTTATTCCAGTAGATATGGAACGGCCTATGGATATTTAGATGCTTCATTAAGAGGTAGAGCTCCTGAATTTGGAGGTGTTTCCTGGACTTCAACTTATCCTGATACACAGGGGCAACAGTTTGGTGATGGAATTATTCCCGAAGGAGTTTTTCAATCAGGACAAACAGTTACTACACCAAATGGTGCTGTCGTTGAGGTTGGAGGAATGACATATCAGGAAGCATTTGATCAGGGCTATGTTGAGCCTACACACGCTGGTTATTATCACTATTTTTCTAATTCCTGGGGGGGTGGTGTTGTAAATGATGACTGGTTTACTGAACTTACTTATGTTTCTTTGAGAAATATCTCTATAGGATACACTTTCCCAAGAAGCATCAGTGAAAAATTAAATGCCCGCAACCTGTACATTGGTGTTAATGGGAGAAATTTAGCTTATTTATATAATTCAATGCCTAATAATATTAATCCTGAAAGCTTCAGGGGTACAACGAGTTCTGACTCTTTTAGGGAAAGATCTTTTACACCGTATCAGGCTAGTTATACAATGACAGTATCGTTAGATTTTTAAGAAAAAATAGTAATTATTATGAAAAATACATATAAAGGAATCTTATTCTTCCTGATGATTTTTGCCATCGGGTGTGACAAAGAGGATTTTGCAGAATTAAATAGTAATCCATCTACGGTTTCTGAACCGGAGCTAAGATTTTCCATTACTAAGGCAGTGGAACAGATGTATGGGAATGATTATACGAGTTGGTTTTACAACGCGTTTGATTACACTTACCCATGGTCCCAGGTAGTTACAGGGGGTGTAAACAGTGGTAATACAGAGGGTGTCGTTGAGATGGGGCCTACTGGTGATCAAAATATATATGCATCTTTAATTCCAACTGTAAGAGATATAAGAGCAAGAATCGACGCGATGAGTCCTGAACAGCAGGAAGAGAGACGGGCAATGAGAGCCATGACCTTTCCTATCCAAATTCAGCTTACTATAAGCCTTAGTGATTATTATGGTTCTATTATTTATTCAGAAGCGGGGATGGCTCCTTATACTTCCCCTCCATTAATTACTCCTAAGTATGATTCACAGGAAGAACTCTTTGATATTTGGTTAGCTGAACTGGATGCTGCTATAGAGGATTTACTGGCACCAGATCAATTTGAAATTGGTGCACAGGATGTAATCTATGGTGGTGATTACACTAAATGGGCTAAATTCTGTAATCTTCTGAAGTTAAAAATTGCTGCCAGACTTGTAAATGCTGATAGGGCAAAAGCTCTTGGTATTGTAGCTGAAGTCATAAACTCTCCTGCAGGTTATATGAGCAGTCTTGAGGACGATTTTATCTACCAAAGAGGAATAGAATATTTTGGAACAGGAGAAGGAGTGCAACCAGGTATTGGTGGGGAAAATTTAATCGACTTTATGGTTGATAATAAGGATCCAAGAGTACGGGTTCTTTTTGAAAAAAACTCATTTAACGGTGAGGTGGTACAGGCATTTATTGATGCAGGAAAACCTTTACCTCCATACGTAGAACAATATGTACAACTTGATGGATCCGGAAATTTCGCAGGATGGTCTGGACCGGGTGAGCCCTGGGTTAGATATTTTGGAGCACCTCTTGCTCCAGATGCAGTTTTCGAGGGTGGAAATGATTTTTATTTCAATCAGGGTATCGTAAACAGGATAAATTTAGGTGGTGTTGAAAAAACGTATGAGTCTACCTCAGATTTTAATGAGAGAGTAGTTCGTACTGGTTATCCGTTTGTGTATCCTACAAAACCTGGAGGACGTGTTCTGGAATTAAGAGATAATTACCCGCCTCTTGAAGTGATATTAGGTTCTTCAGCGGAAACTTATCTTTATTTAGCTGAATTTAAATTATTGGGTGCAAATATACCTGGAGAAGCTCAGGAATACTTTAACAGAGGAGTAGAGCTTTCGGTTGGAAGATTAGATGAACTGGCAGAAAATAACCGTTTTCCATATTATAATGAAGATCCCGTGTACACGAATGCTGAATTAGCTGCGGCGGGTGCTACTGCTTTAAAATCTGGGGAAATACAAAACTTACTGTCTCAACCAGCTTATGATCTAAGTTCAAATGGTCTGGAAAAAGTTTATATCCAGCAGTATATTAATTTCGCTGCAACTCCAGGTGATCTATGGACAACTGTGCGTCGTTCAGGAATTCCTAAGAGAAACAGTGAAGTGTTTGCCTGGGATCCTCTTTTGGCTGGAGGTTCTGAGTTAATTATTCCTCGTCGATTTATGATTAATACTCCTACACAGGATAATAAAAATTTCCAGAATGCAATGGAAGCTTATACAAATCAGGGATTTACAACAGGAACCAACGATCCTAATATCCTGAATAATGAAAGGATTTGGTGGGATGAAGAAAATCCTGACTACGGAGCCGGGCCGATTCAATAAAAAGCCCTAAGTCAATTAGTAAAATTATTTGGATTTTGAAAAAAGGGAATTTTAAAAAGTTCCCTTTTTTTTAAATAACTTTAAGTATTCAGTAATGAAAAAATTTAATGCTATTAACCTGCTAATCATAATGATGCTCTTTTCCTTTTCATATGGTCAGGAAAAAGAAGGGAATATTGTAGAATATTTTGGAAAAGAAAAAGTAGAAGATGTTCTTGAGGGGGATATCATCCATATTTTTAAAGAGGGCCTCATGTATAGTAGGAGAAATTTTCCTACTGAACCAAAATCTGTTCTAAGTGATCCTATTTTCGCACGGATAATAGCTAAATCCGAAAGTGGAATTACCGAGGGTAAAAGCGAGGGGAAAGATTTTAAGGGTGAGGAAGTAAAGTGGGAAAGAATTGAAGTTAAAGAAAACAATGAGTTTAATGAAAGAAGATTGGGATCAGGTTATTTGTACCTGGAATATGATTCTAAGGTAGAACAAGTGGTACTTTTTGAAGCTTCGGGGCATACAACCGTTCTTATTAATGGCTTTCCACATGAAGGGGACCATTATGATTTTGGGTGGAGTCTTATTCCCGTAAAGCTTAAAAAAGGAAGGAATGAATTTGTACTGTCTGGCGGGAGATTTTCTCATATGCGTGCCCGTCTTCTAAATACTTATAAACCTGTTGAATTCACAAGCAGGGATCTTACTTTACCCGATTTACTGATAGAAGAAAAATCCCCACTTTGGGGAGCAATTAGGGTAATAAATATGAAAGATACCTGGATAAAAGGTGGAAAAATTTTAGTTGAAGTAGGTGATGCTTCAAGAGAAACAAAAATTGCCGATATATTACCAATGGATGTGAGGAAAGTGCCTTTCTCTATTCCAATCCCCTCAAATTTAGAGGCTTTAGAATCTGTGGAAGCTATACTTTATCTAAAAGATGGCAGGAATAAAATTATCGATACCACAAAAATAGAATTGGGGGTAAAATCAAAATACAAACATCATAAAAACACATTTTTAAGTGATATTGACAAGAGCGTTCAGTATTACAGCCTCGTACCCTCACTGACCAAAAACAAAGAAAATCAGGCACTATTTTTATCGGTACATGGTGCGTCTGTAGAAGCGGTAAATCAGGCAAACGCCTATAAACAAAAAGATTGGGGACATGTTGTTGCTCCTACTAACAGGAGGCCTTTTGGTTTTGCCTGGGAAGACTGGGGAAGGCTGGATGCAATGGAGGTTTTAAATCATTCAGAAAAATTATTGGAAACAGATCCGCAACAAACTTATTTGACTTACTACTCAATGGGAGGACATGGAACCTGGTATCTTGGGGCCACTTATCCCGATAGGTTTGCAGCTATCGCACCCGCAGCAGGTTATCCCGACCTTTTAGGGTACAGGCAAAGTCGTATGAGCCGCATGTCTGAAGATCAGATTCAGCAGTATTTTGAAATGACTAAGGCAGAATTTGAGGAAAGAATGAGTGAGGATTTTTCCAATGCTGAAGAAGAACAACTGGATGAAATAATCAAAAGGGCGGGTAATCCAAGCCGTACCCTGAAACTGGAGAATAATTATCTGCATTACGGGGTTTATATACTTCATGGTGATTCAGATAATGTGGTACCTACTTATCTTGCTCAGGAAATGAGAGAGCGCCTGGGCCAATTTCATAATGATTTTGCATATTATGAATATCCCGGTGGAGAGCATTGGTTTGGTGATGAAAGTGTAGACTGGCCGCCAATATTCTATTTCTTTAACTTAGCGAAAAATAAAGGCAGACAATGAAATTAATAAAATTGATTTCACAACCGCCTCTCCCGGGGTATCTGCAGGTTCTCATTTTGTAGATATTCTTCAGCAGGAAACTCCATTTGAAATCAGCAACTTTGATTTCAAGAGAACAGAAAATGGGTTTGAACTTAAAACCATAAATGTTTTAACCCTGGCGATAGATTTACAAGCGATGCAGCAGGCAGACTTATCAAAGGTTAGTATTGATAACCAGGAAATATCGATACCCGAAGCTAAGCTTGTTTACCTGGAGAAGGAAAATGGAAACTGGAAAATTTCCAAAAAACCGGAAGCTTCAGAAAAAGGTCCTCACAGGAACGGCAGCTTTAAAGATGCTTTTAGAAATAATGTGGTTTTTGTTTATGCTTCAAAGGGATCTAAAAATGAAAATGAGTGGTATTATAATCGTGCGAAATTTGATGCCGAAAAATTCTATTACAGAGCAAACGGAAGTGTGGATATTGTAAAAGATACCGATTTTAAAGCTTCAGATTTTCCAGATAGAAATGTGATCATATATGGCAATAAATCCAATAATGCCGCCTGGAGGAAGGTATTGAACCACGCACCTGTACAGGTTTCAAATAATCAAATGCAAATAGGAGAAAAGATCATTAAGGGAGAAAACCTTGGGGCCTACTTTATCTATCCCAGGGCAGATAGTGAAATTGCCAGCGTGGGTGTAGTGACAGCTACCGGGGAAGAAGGAATGTATGCGGCTTATGCCAATGACTATTTGGTTAACGGTACATTTTTTCCTGATATAATGATCTTTGACAATACTATGGGCAAAGAAGGATTAAAAGGAGTGTTAGGCGCTAGTTTTTTTGGAAACGACTGGAGTGTAAAAAATGGCTTCTTAAAGTGGAAAAAAATTGGCGAATAGGAGAGGTACTAGTCAGTTTATCTTAATAATGAACGGGAATCGATTCTCTAGCGAGGATCAACTCCCCTTAAATGTATAATACCGATGAAGAAAAGTTGCCTTCTCTTTTTCTTAATTACTCATACGCTTTTAAGTCAGGACATTAAGAACGCTGCTTATAAGGATGCATCTTTAAAGGTAGAAGGCAGGGTTGAGAATCTTGTTTCTTTAATGACTTTGGAAGAGAAAATAGGTCAACTTACCACCCCTCTAGGCTGGAAGATGTATGCTAAAAAAGATAATACTGTCGAAATTAGCGAACTCTACAAAAAGGAAATTAATAACCGACACATTGGCGGATTGTGGGGCTTACTAAGAGCCGATCCCTGGACGCAAAAAACATTAGAAACAGGACTTAGTCCTAAGGAAGCGGCAAAAATTACTAATAATATTCAAAAATATGCTATAGAGAACAGCCGTTTAGGAATTCCTCTTTTGATAGAAGAAGAAGCTATGCATGGTCATATGGCCATTGGAACAACTGTTTTTCCTACAGCGATTGGACAGGGTAGTACATGGAATACAGAGCTCATTAATTCAATGGCTGAGGCTATCGCAAAGGAAATTAGAGCGCAGGGAGCAAATGTAGCTTATGGACCCATCATTGATATTGCCCGTGATCCCCGATGGTCCCGAGTGGAAGAAACTTTTGGTGAAGATCCTTTCCTCATTTCAGAAATGAGCAAGGCAATAATCCTTGGATTTCAGGGAGAGACTGCGGAAGATCTTAAAAATGGAGAACATGTGGCTGCTACTTTAAAACACTTTGCCGCTTATGGAGTTTCTGAAGGCGGGCATAATGGAGGCGCAGTAAATGTGGGACAGCGGGATTTATTTCAGAATTATATGTACCCTGTCAAAGAGGCCGTAAATTCAGGAGTTTTATCTATAATGACGGCATATAGTTCAATTGATGGTATTCCCAGTACGGCTCATAAAGGTTTATTAACTCACACTTTAAGAGAAGAGTGGGGCTTTAATGGATTTGTAATATCTGACCTTGGTAGTATAGAAGGGCTTCGTGGAAGTCATCATATTGTTTCTACTGCAGAAGATGCTGCAGCAGTGGCCATGAATGCCGGGGTGGATGTCGACCTTGGCGGAAATGGATTTGATAGTGCGTTACTGGATGCAGTAAAATCGGGTAAGGTTTCAGAAAAGCGGATCAACGAAGCAGTAAAAAGAGTTTTAACTGTAAAATTTAAGTTAGGACTTTTCGATCAACCTTATGTGAATGTTGAAAATGCCGGAAAAGTGGTGAGGAATCCCAAGCATGTAAAATTAGCCCGAGAAGTTGCCCGTCAATCCATGATCTTACTTAAAAATGAAAATGACCTCCTGCCTCTAAGCAAGAACCTGAAAAGAATTGCTGTAATTGGTTCCAATGCAGATGTGCAATACAACCAATTAGGAGATTACACAGCTCCCCAGGCTAAAGAGAATATAGTAACCGTACTGGAAGGAATACAGGATAAAATGCCCCACACCCAAATTCATTACGTAAAAGGGACCGCTGTTCGGGATACTACTCAAACTAATATTCCAGCAGCTGTAGAAGCTGCTAAAAATGCTGAGGTTGCCATTGTAGTATTGGGAGGGTCCAGTGCCAGGAATTTTAAGACTGAATATTTAGAAACAGGAGCGGCAACAGTTTCCTCTTCAAAAGAAGAAATTTTAAGCGATATGGAGAGTGGTGAGGGTTATGATCGTTCTACCCTTAACTTAATGGGGAAACAACTGGAATTATTACAAGCTGTTGTAGCTACCGGGACGCCTACGGTTTTGGTCTTAATTAAAGGCAGGCCTTTGTTATTAAATTGGCCTTCAGCACATGTTCCTGCTATTTTAGATGCCTGGTATCCCGGGCAGGAAGGTGGAAATGCTGTTGCAGATGTCCTTTTTGGTGATTATAATCCTGCGGGAAGACTACCTGTTTCCGTACCAAAATCCATAGGACAACTACCTGTTTATTATAACTACTGGTTTCCGACCAGGAGGGATTATGTAGAAAACGATGCCCATCCTCTTTATCCTTTTGGTTATGGATTAAGTTATGCCGAATTTGAATATTCCGATTTAGACTTATCTGTTGAAGGAACAGGAAAGGATATAAAGCTTCATGTTAGTTTAAAAGTTAAGAACATAAGTAATAAGGATGGCGATGAAGTGGTCCAGCTTTATGTAAGGGATATGACCAGCAGTGTACTCACTCCGGTTAAACAATTACGGGGATTCGAGAGGATTTCTTTAAAAGCGGGAGAAATTAAAACCATTCTTTTTGAGTTAACTCCAAAAGAATTATCCCTTTATAACGTTGAAATGGAGCAGGTGGCAGAAGCGGGAAAATTTCTTTTTATGATTGGTTCTTCCTCTGAAGATATCAGATTGGAAACCTCTTTTGAATTACAGGAAACAATAGCAATAAAAAATTAAACAGGAAGATGCTTAGAATTAACAAAATTAGAATCCTTGTCATATTTGTCCTGGGGTTTTCTTGCCAATTAATAGAAGCACAGGAAGAACAGGGAGTGCACCAACGATCAGAGGAATATGTTGCGCCAAAAGATCCTTTGGTAAAGGAGAAACTTTCGAAATGGGAGAACCAGAAATTTGGGATGCTAATCCATTGGGGAATTTATTCGGTTCCCGGAATTATGGAGTCGTGGAATTTAAATTCTGAAGATTGGATTGAGCGCGACAGTACTATTGCTTATAATGATTACAAAAAATGGTACTGGAATTTAGACAAGATTTTCAACCCTGTTAATTTTGATCCTGAGAGTTGGGCAGATGCTGCGGAAGATGCAGGAATGAAGTACGTAGTTTTCACTACCAAACACCACGACGGTTTTAATATGTTTGATACGCAGCAAACAGATTATAAGATCACCAACGGGCCTTTTCAAAATCATCCAAAAGCGAATGTTGCTAAATACGTGTTCGAGGCTTTCCGCAATAAAGGTTTTATGATTGGAGCTTATTTTTCCAAACCCGATTGGCATTCCCAGTATTTTTGGTGGGATAAATACGCCACTCCAAACAGAAACGCAAATTATGATATTGAAAAATATGATTGGCGCTGGAACAAATTTAAAGAGTTTTCTTTTAATCAAATAAGTGAATTGATGCACGATTATGGAAGCATTGATATTCTGTGGTTAGATGGTGGCTGGATACGGCCAAAAGAAACAGTAAATGACGAAGTTCGTGCCTGGGGTGCACCAATTCCCGAAGCAAGTCAGGAAATTGACATGCCCAAAATCGCTGAAATGGCAAGGGAAGCGCAACCGGGAATCATATTTGCAGATCGTACCGTTCATGGCCCCTACGAAAATTACCAGACACCCGAACGTAAAATTCCCGAAACCAAATTGGATGTTCCTTGGGAAAGTTGCCTGCCCTTAGGAAATAATTGGGGTTACGTGCCAAATGATCCTCTAAAATCCCCAACAACAGTAATTCATAATCTCATAGAGGTTGTTGCCAAAGGAGGAAACATGCTCCTTGGGGTAGGTCCCAAGCCAGATGGAACATTGCCATATGAGGTTGTGAATATATTAGAGAAAATAGGGAACTGGCTGGACAAAAATGGTGAAGCTATTTATCATACTAATGCTATTGATAATTACCAGGACGGTAATGTCTTTTTTACTGAGAACGGAAAAAAGCTGTATGCAATTGCTGTTTTTGAAGATGAAAGTCAATTGCCGGGGACAATTAGCTGGTCTAAAAATTTGCCATCAGAAAAAGCTAAAATTACATTGTTGGAAACAGGGGAGAAGGTTAGATATAAAATAAAAGGAAACAAGTTGGAGGTGGTAATACCCCAAAAAATCAGGTCCACTAAAAACATATCTGCAATTGCATTTTTAATTGAGAATTAAAGTTAAACAGGAGAGTCTTCAATTATTAATATTAAATGTGAGAAAGAAAACAAGGGTTTGTTGGTTTATGATCTTGCTGAGCTGTATTACATCCAGGGCTCAGGAGGATATAGAATTTGAAATTCTTAAAAATGAGTTTATATATTCCGAGGCCGATTTTGCAAGCTCTCATGCCTCTACAGTTGCCGAACTAAAAGACGGTAAATTGATTAGTGCATGGTTTGGCGGTACCCACGAACGCCATCAAGATGTAAGTATTTACACAAGTTTTAAAAAGAAAGGTAAATGGTCTCCTCCTAAAAAGGTTGCAGATGGTGTAATTAATGATAGCTTGCGTTATCCCACGTGGAATCCGGTTTTATTTAACACAGAAAAAACATTATTCCTTTTTTATAAAATTGGACCTTCCCCTTCCACCTGGTGGGGAGCCTATAAAACTTCAGAAGATAACGGGAAAACATGGTCTCATGCTGTATTATTACCATCTGGAATTTTAGGTCCTATAAAGAATAAACCAATTCAGTTAGAAAGTGGCAGGATTATTAGTCCTTCAAGTGTGGAACTGGACGACGGTGAAGTATGGCGTGCACATATGGAAATTTCAGATGATTCAGGAAAAACCTGGAGAAAGATTCTGGTGAATCACGATTCAGAATATAAAGTAATTCAGCCGAGTATTGTTCAGCTAAAAGGAGGAATTTTAAAAGCTTTTTTCCGAAGTGATCAGGATTTTATTTTGGAAAGTGTGAGTAAGGATGATGGAGAAAATTGGTCTGCTTTTACACCCTCAAAATTGCCAAATCCAAATTCCGGAATTGATGCTGTTAGCCTTGATAATGGAATGTTTCTTATGGTTTACAATCCTTTAGCTTCTGGGCGGGATTGGTTTAATGGCAGGAATAAATTAAATCTTGCTGTTTCAAAAGATGCAGAAAACTGGCAGGATATATTGCAATTGGAGAATGAAGCTGAAGGTGAATTTAGTTACCCGGCAATCATCCAGGGAGAAGATGGACAAATTCATATTACGTATACCTACAATCGGGAGAAAATAAATTATGTTAGTTTGAAGTTTCTGAATTAAACTGAAAATGTCAATACCAGTTTTGAATTAGATAAACCCATTGTGAACTATTAAAGAACGTTTATTGATCAAGAAGTGGGGGTGTATTTAAATGATTTTGAATGTAAGATATCCGGATAAAGTTATAGGTGCCAACCTAATTTTTTAACCTCTGCTTCTCACCGAAAGAAAAATGTGGTTTAACAGGATTAAGTGTTTAATTTTTAATTCAATCATATAATATTATGAAAAGAAGAAATTTTATAAGAAATATAGGAATAGCAGGTGTAGGCTTGCCTTTGATCCCTAACAATCTATCTTTTGATTTATCTGGTAATAAGAATATACCAGTTCATAGTCCGGTTTCTATTACCACCTGGAATTTTCAGGAAGCTAATAGAACAGCAGGCGAGTTACTACAAAAGGGAATCTCTGCTCTCGATGCAGTTGAGCAAGGGGTGAGAATAGAAGAGTCAAATATTAAAAATCATACCGTTGGAAAAGGTGGTGCACCAGATAGAGATGGAAAGGTGACTCTGGATGCTATAATAATGGCACCAAATGGTAATTTTGGCAGTGTTGCTTTTCTTGAGAATATTGAACATCCTGTCTCTGTAGCACGAAAGGTTATGGAGGAGACACCACATAATATGTTAGTTGGCGAGGGAGCCTATCAATTTGCATTAAGCCAGGGCTTTGAACCGGAAAATTTATTAACTGAAGAATCGGAAAAACAGTGGAAAAACTGGTTGGTTGAGAAGGAATATAAACCTATTATAAACATTGAAAATCACGACACGATAGGAATGCTTTGCCTGGATTCAAAGGGGGATATAGCAGGTGCCTGTACAACTTCAGGTTTGGCTTACAAAATGAGAGGGCGGGTAGGGGATTCCCCAATAATTGGCTCGGGACTTTTTATTGATAATGAAGTTGGGGGTGCAGTGGCAACAGGTTTGGGAGAAGAAATTCTTAAAAATGTAAGTACATTTTTAATTGTAGAATTAATGCGATCAGGAAAAAGTCCTCAGGAAGCCTGTGAAATTGCGGTAGAGAGGATTGTAAAAAAACCTACAGATTTAAAGGATTTTCAGGTGGCATTTCTGGCACTGAATAAGAATGGAGAGGTAGGCTCTTATTGCATACATCCAGGATTTTCATATGCCCTACATAGCAAAGGGGATGAGGAAGCTGTTCAAAGCAAATCCTATTTAGCTGAAAAATAAATTTCACAATTTTTCTTTTAATCAAAGGAGAATTCCGGAGAGAGGTTCAGGTTACGATATTTTATAAAATGCGAATAAAAATTATATGGATTCTTTTATTTATTCCTCCAATTTAAATTTTTGATGCATTATAAGAAATATCCTGGTTAAAATTTGAAAATTAAATTTGTGAAACTCTGACTCAAAAATTGCCCTCCCGGGAGCTGCCAAAAGCTGTTTATCTTATTTCGGAATTGCTGGTTGAACTCATGTAAAATTTTAATTCCCCACCTTTTAAAATTTCCTCGTGCTGTATAAATGGTTTTTCCAGTTTCCTTCCGTTCAATTCTACTTTTTCAACAAAAACATTTTCTTCGCTCTGGTTTTCCGCAATAATCTTGAATTTCTTTCCATTCTCCAGATTAATAAGGCCTTCATTAACTGCAGGGCTTCCCAGAGCATATTCCACACTTCCGGGAGCAACCGGATAAAAACCTAAAGAACTAAAAATGTACCAGGCACTCATTTGCCCAAAATCATCATTACCTCCCAACCCGTCTGCACTCGGTTTGATATTGATCTTTTAATATCATTCTTATTTTATCCTGAGCTTTCCAGGGAGTATTGGTCCAATTGTATAAATATGCGACGTGATGGGAGGGCTCATTTCCATGAACATAATTTCCAATAATGCCTTCCCGCGAAATATCTTCGGTATTTGCAAAATATTTATCCGGAAGATCCATAGTAAATAACGAATCGAGGTGTTGTGAGAATTTTTCTTTACCACCCATCAATTCCATCATTTCAGCCGGAGCGTGAGGTACATATAAACTATAGTTCCAGGCATTTCCTTCAATGAATCCCTGGCCGTGAGTGTCCAGCGCATCAAATTCCTTCTTAAAGCTACCATCACTCAATTTAGGCCTCATAAATCCCGATTTTGAATCATAGACATTTCGGTAGTTTTCAGAACGCTTTATAAACTCCTTATAGATATCTTCCCTACCTAATTTTTTGGCAGCCTGTGCTATCGCCCAGTCATCATAAGCATACTCTAAAGTTTTTGAGACCGAAGCTCCATTTTTATCCTCAGGCACATATCCCATATCCATATAATACTGAAGGCCATCGTAATAGCCCGTTTTTGCTGTTTGCACCATGGCTTCTAAAGCCTTTTCCTGATCAAAATCGGCGTTACCTTTTACAATAGCATCTGCAATAACAGATACGCTGTGGTAGCCTATCATACACCAGTTTTCATTGGCATAATGGGACCACACCGGAAGCATAGTATGCACGCTTTGATCATAATGGGCCATCATGGACTCTACCATGTGAGCATTTCTTTTTGGCTGTAGTACATTGAAAAGAGGATGCAATGCGCGATAGGTATCCCACAGGGAGAAACTTGTATAATTTGTGAAACCTTCAGCCTTATGAATTCCCTGGTCAATCCCGCGGTATTGTCCATCTGTATCCATATATTCCGTAGGACCTAAAAAGGCGTGGTACATAGCGGTGTAGAAGTTCACCATATCCTCACGTTTATCTGTTTTAACAATAACTTTGTTAAGTTCTTTATTCCATTTGTCCCGTGCTTCTTTCTTTACCTGTTCAAAGTTCCAGTGAGGAATTTCTTTTTTCATATTTTCTAAAGCACCTTCAGCACTTACAGGAGATATTGCAAGTTTCACCTTTACCTTATCATTCACCTTCGTGTCAAAATCAAAATACATTCTAATTTTTTCTCCTGCTATTTCAGGGAAGTTACGGGATTGATCAAATTTCCTCCAGAAACCACCATACACCTGTTGGTCATATCTCTCCCGGCCGTAATTTTTAATGGGTTTGTCAAATGAAAGAGCAAAATATACTTTTCTGGTTCTGGCCCAGCCATTGGTTTGGCGGTATCCTGTCACTAAAGTATCGTTTTCTACCCTTACAAAAGTCCATACATTTTTATCATCATAATTATAAATTCCCGCTACAAGGTCCAGGATTATGTGAGAAGTTCCGGCTTCCGGAAAAGTATACTGGTGCATCCCAACACGGCTGCTTGCCGTCAATTCTGCTTTGATGTTATAGTCTTTTAAGAGGACGCTGTAATAGCCGGGTTCCGCAGTTTCCTCCTTATGGGAGAACCTGGATCGATAGCCGCTGTCAGGATTAGTTTCAGTTCCGGGATTAAGTTTTAAATCTCCGGTAGTAGGCATAATTAAAAAATCCCCAAGATCGGAATGTCCTGTTCCGCTAAAGTGGGTATGGCTAAATCCCACAATGGTTTCATCATCGTATTGATATCCTGCACAATATTTATAAACATCAGGATTGTATTTTCCATCTACGGCGTAAGGAATAGTATCGGTATCAGGACTTAACTGTACGCTTCCAAAAGGCACTGTCGCTCCGGGATAGGTGTGTCCCATTTTTGCAGTTCCTATGAAGGGATCTACATATTGAGCAAGGTCCTCCAGATTTTCTAATTCTACATTATCTCCTTCTTTGGCAACAGATTTTTCGCAGCTTGTGAAGAAGGGTAATACAACAGCACAAATGCTTAAGTATAGAAGATCTTTTGAAGGGAGAGAGATTTATTTTTCAATGGGTGCAGTATCATTAAATGTTCTATTAGTCGCTTCGAGGTAATTACTTTTTTAAAGGATAGGCTTCTACACCTTCATGAGTTATAGTTACAGGCTTTATCAATCCATTTTCGTCGAAGTGCATTTCTTCAATAGAAGTCACCCTGGAGTTTCTATCGGTTTCACCAAGAGGCCTGCGATGATAAACTATATAATATTTTTCTTCATTAGGTACTTTAATGACTGAATGATGTCCTGCTCCGGTAGCAATTTTTGGATCCTGCTGGAGAATTTTTCCAATACGTTTAAATGGCCCCATAGGGGAATCAGCAATGGCATAAGCAACGCTGTAATCTGGTCCTGTCCATCCGCCTTCAGACCACATAAAATAATATTTTCCATCTTTTACGAACATAAATGGGCCTTCCACATAATTATCAGGAGTTACTTCTTTAAAGATTTCACCATTTTCAAAGGGTACAAAGCCCGTAAAATCATCATTTAATTTGGCAATATTGCAGTGACGCCATCCTCCGTATATGAGGTAATGCTCCCCGTCTACATCTTTAAATACAAATTGATCTATTGGTTGTGCTCCATTGTGAAATTTATCAATAAGGGGTTTACCTATATGATCTTTATAGGGTCCTTCAGGAGTAGAAGCAACTGCAACTCCAATCCCACCTTTTTCTTCGTTGCTCTGGATGTCGTTTGCTCCAAAGAACAGGAAGTAACGATCATCTTTCTTTATTATGGAAGGAGCCCAAACTGCCCTGTTAGCCCATTTAATTGCAGAGGTGTCCAATACCTTTTCATGTTTTGTCCAGTTGACAAGATCGGGAGAAGAAAAGGCATCAAAGAAAACCTGCTTCTCGTATGGAGCAGAGTAGGTTGGAAAAATCCAGTATGTGTCGTCAAAAATAATTCCTTCAGGATCTGCATACCACCCGGGAAAAACAGGATTGTTATTACCGGAAGTTTCTGATTGGTTTTTTTGAGCTGAACATCCTACTCCAAAAAAAAGGATAGACAAATAGAGGAGATTTTTCATAAATAAGTTTTAAAATAAAAGCGTAAGATAGACATTCTTTTAAAAGGTTAATCGTTTTAGCTTAAATAAATTTATCAATAAATAGGTGAGAGACTGAGCAAATTAAGGAGATATTAAACTTTTTGAGAAAAAAATTAATATAAATTTTTGATAATTTAAAAATAAGAGTAATATTTACGTTTATAAAACTATATCGATTTAGCCTTTCCTATTTCCTGAATATTTTATTGTCCCCCTGAAACAAAATTTATAATTAAAAATGGCTAATCATTAGGAGGAAGGATATAGATGAAGATTCTGGAATTGTTTAACCTGAAATATTAATTACTTAAAATGAATATCAATGAAAAAACTATTACATGCCTTCTTGAAGAAGAGTCTTTTTCTGGTTCCTGTTTTTATGTGTTTTCTTGGAACACAACAATCATTTTCGCAGGACCAAATTGAAGTTACTGGAAATGTTACGGGTGAGGACGATTTACCGCTCCCGGGTGTTACGGTAATGGTGAAGGGTACAACCAATGGCGTTGTTACAGATTTTGATGGAAATTACAGCATAAATGCACCGGACAATTCTACCTTGGTTTTTACTTATGTAGGTTTTGCATCAAGAGAGGTTGCTGTTGATGGAGTACCGTGTAATTAATGTTGTATTAAGAGAAGACGTTTCGGCACTTGATGAAGTGGTAGTAACAGGATATGGAACTCAGGAGAAACGATCTATAACAGGCGCAATTTCCACAGTGACAAGTGAAGACCTGGAAAGGGTGCACGGTGGTGCTACGGTAAGTTCTGGTCTCGCTGGAAAACTATCGGGAGTTAACTTCCGGATGAATGATGGACGCCCAGGTGCAGGTGCGAGTATCCAGATAAGAAATATGGGAACTCCTCTATATGTTATAGATGGAATCCAGCAAGATGAAGGCCAATTCAACAACCTTGCTCCGGGAGATATAGAAAGTCTCACCATACTTAAGGACGCCTCAGCTGCTATATATGGTGTGAGAGCGGCAAATGGAGTTGTGGTTGTTACAACTAAACGAGGAAAAAGAAATACTAAGAGCACGGTTACTATTAACGCTTATACAGGTTGGCAAAATTGGTCTAGATTTCCTGAGCCCGTAACTAATTCTTATGATTATGTGAGGCTACAGGCAGAAGCTGAGGTCAACCAGTTTGGATCAACAAATATAACTCAGGATGAACTTGAGAGATATAGAGTTGGAACAGAGGAAGGATATAAGTCCTTTAACTGGAAAGATTTTATTATTAAGAAGAATGCCCCGCTAACCAGTGTGCAGGTGAGCGCTTCCGGTGGTTCTGAGAATATAAATTACTATTTATCTGCTACAGATTTGTCTCAGGAATCAGTATTAGGTGATGAATTTAGATTTGATAGGAGCAATATCCAAAGTAATGTGAATGCAAGCATTACAGATCGCTTACAGGTTGGTGTTCAAATTAATGGAAGAATTGAAACAAGGGAAAATCCGGGAATACCAGGGTTTGATGATTATTGGTTACCACGATTTGCAATCTTAAGGAACCGACCTTACGAGCGGCCATATGCCAATGATAATCCGGAATATCTAAACGATATTGGTCATAACGAAACCAACTGGGCATTACATAATTTCGAAATAGGAGGATACAAACTTGATACCTGGAGAGTACTTCAAAACAACTTTACTGCAGAATATGATATTCCTTATATTGAAGGGCTTGAAATAAGCGGTATGTACTCTTATTATATTGCAGATCATGTAATGGATGGGCATGAATATACCTATGAGGCTTATACTTATGATCCAGAGAGTGAAACTTATAACGTAACTGGTGGTAGTACTAACCCATGGAGAGAGCGCGAACAAAATAAAGTTATTCGTAATATATACCAGGGACAGCTACAATATAAGAGAGACTTTGGTGACCACGCCGTAGACGCTATGTTTATCGTAGAGCGGCAGGAAGCAAAATATACCCGAAATTGGGTTCATGCTGTACCGCAAACCAATACTTTACCGCTTATTTATTTTTCTGATGTGGATACTTATGATGATAGTGAAAGTGAAGAAGCTAGAATAGGGTACATTGCAAGAATCAGTTATAATTTCAGAGATAAATATTACCTGGAACTTTCCGGAAGAAGAGATGCATCCTGGAAATTTCATCCTGATAAAAGGGTAGGGTACTTCCCTTCTGCATCAGCAGGTTGGAGAATTACTGAAGAACCTTTTATGGAGAATCTTTTGGGGTCAGATAGTTTTCTTAATGATTTGAAAATAAGAGGATCTTATGGAGTGTTGGGAGATGATGATATTGGTATTGGAGCATTTGATTATAGAGTAGGATATAACTACAACCAGGGGGTAGCTATTTTAGATGGTGTTCCAGTTATAGCAAGTAGGGATCGGGGTCAGCCTATTACCAATATTACATGGTTTAAAAGTAAGATTACAGACATAGGTTTAGATGCTTATTTCTTTGACAACAAGCTCTCTGCAACTTTTGATTACTTCTACAGGTTGCGTACAGGATTAAGGGGTAGAAAATACGATATTCTTCTTCCAAACGAATTAGGATATGGACTACCAGATGAGAATGTGAATAGTGATGCTTCTTTTGGAGTTGAAGGAGCAATAGGGTACAATGATAAAATTGGAGAAGTAACATTTAACGTTTCTGCAAATGCTTCCCTGGCCCGAAATAAATTTATTTCCTCGTATAAGCCGCGATTTAACAATTCCTGGGACCAATACAGGAACTCCAGTGAAGACCTTATCAAAATATTTTCTGGGGGTACACTGCACTTGGGCAGTTCCAGTCTCAGGAAGAAATTGATAATTACCCGGTCAATATTGACGGAAGAGGAAATGAAAGTCTTCTTCCCGGAGATATTATTTATGAAGACGTTAATGATGATGGAAGAATAGATGGATATGATCAGCGGCCAATTGGTTTTAATAACTACAGTCCTCGGGTAAACATGGGATTGAGTATTTACGTTGCTTACAAAGGTTTTGACTTTTCGGCAGATTTTTCAGGAGCATCAGGATATTCTTATAACCAGGAGTGGGAAACCAGAATACCTTTCCAAAATGGTGGAGCTTTAAATGAAATATTTTTAGATAGGTGGCATCGAGCAGATCCTTTTGATCCAGATAGTGAATGGATACCCGGCAAATATCCTGCTTTACGTTACAATAATAGTGGGCACAGTAACTACAATAAAAATTCGACTTTCTGGTTGCATAATGTTACATATTTAAGAGCGAGAACTTTAGAATTAGGATATTCTTTGCCGGAAAGTTTATTGACAAAACTTAACCTGGAAAGAGCAAGGTTCTATGTAAATGGATACAACCTATTTTCTTTCGATAATCTAAAAGATTTTGGAATTGATCCGGAAATTTCTGATACCAACGGGTTACAGTATCCTCAGAATAAATTTGTTAATGTGGGAGTGAATATCTCTATATAAATTTAGAAAAAATGAAAAAGCACGTAATAGTATTTTTAATAATGGCAATTATTGCCGTGGGTTGTACCTCAGATCAGGAATTCCTGGACAGAGAACCCACAAATATCCTAACAGAGGATCAAATTTTTAGTGATCCTGAATTGCCCGTATCCATTTTGGCAGATTTGTATAATCGTTATCATGACTTCGGCAGCGTGGAACAGTGGTGGACCCTGGCAGATTTTAATCAGGCGTTCTACTCAAATCAGGGAGATTACTGGCGTTTTCAAAATCCAGAGCGGGGCTATGGAGACTGGGGTACCTGGGATTATGGCTATATAAGACATATGAACCTTTTTATTGAAAGGCTTGAAGCTTCAGAAGCACTGGACGAAGAAGATAGGAATGCTTTAATAGCAGAGACCAGGTTTCTTCGGGCTTCTTATTACTTCACACTGGTTAAACGAATGGGGGGTGTACCTCTTATAACTGAATCCCTGACTTACGATTTTAGCGGCGATCCTACATACCTGCAAACTCCACGTTCAACTGAAGCTGAAATATATGATTTTGTTATCCAGGAGGCAGAAGAAATTAAAGACATGTTGCCTGCTAATGCAAACAGGAAATCACGAGCTACAAAAGGGGCCGTTCTTGCAATGCAAAGTCGGGCCGCTTTATACGCTTAGTTCAATTGCAAAGTATGGGAGTGGAACTCCCCAGGTTTCTCTTCCGGGTGGAGAAGTGGGTATTCCGGCTTCCAGAGCAGATGGATATTATCAAACCGCCCTTGATGCAGCACAGGCTATTATTAACGGCGAAGCGGGAGCTTATTCACTTTATATGAAAAAACCAGAGCTTTCTGAAAATTTCGCGAGTATTTTCTACGATAAATCTAACAATCCGGAAGCCATTTTTGTAGAAGATTATATGTTGCAAAGTGGAAAAGTGCATGGCTTTACTATTGCCAATCAGCCAAGGTATGGTGCAGAAGAGGAAGAGGGAGGGAGAATTAATCCATCTTTAAATCTTGTTCAGTCCTTTGAAACTATTGAAGGTGAATGTAAACCTTTACCTATAAAAGATGCCTCTGGAAATTTTATAGAATATGAGGAACCAGAGGACCTTTTTGCAGGTAGGGATGCCCGTTTACAGGGAACTGTAATAGTACCAGGCTCAACTTTCAAAGGTAGAGAAGTGGATATAATGGCCGGGATACTGCTTCCTGGTGGAGAAATCGTTTCAGGGGATGCCCGGGGTCAACAAAAAGAATTTCCAGGTTCAAACGGGCAGGAAAAGGTTGTAGGTTTTGATGGACCTGTAGATGGTCTGGAACATACTGCCCAAACTAAGTTTTACCTCAGAAAATATTTAGATCCAAAAGCGGGGTCTGGACAACGTGGCGTTCAAAGTGACGTGTGGTTTATCAGGTATCGTTATGCAGAAGTATTATTAAACGCAGCTGAAGCAGCCTTTGAATTGGGTCAAACAGGTATTGCTGCAGATTATATGAACCAGGTACGTTCCAGAGCAGGAATTATTACCGAACTTACTCCGGGAGACATTAATTTTGACAGAATTGCCCATGAGAGATACGTAGAGTTTGCCTTTGAAGGTCTTTATTTCTTTGATCTAAAAAGATGGAGATTAGCCCATACTGTTCTGGATGGAACCGCTATGTCTGAAGGTGATGTGGTTGAAGATGTTTGTGATCCAACAGATAAAAATACTCAACCTTATGGTCTATGGCCATACAAAATTTACAATCCTGGGAGTGAAGATCATGAAGATTGGGTTTATGATATTGTCCTTCCCTCAAGAGTAACAGGAGCCTACCGTTTTAGGTTAGGAAATTATTATTCCGAAATAGGGCAGGATATTCTCAACAACAATCCGTTGATAGTAAGAAATCCAAATCAATAACAGAAACAAAAAGTAAACTTATGAAAACTATATATTTTATTTTATTTCTTGGAGTCATCCTGTCACTGGGATCCTGTGAAATTGATAATTATGACGAACCGGATGCATTATTTTCCGGTCAGCTTACATATCAGGGTGAGCCTGTAAGGGTTGCAGCAGATGAGGTGAGATTTCAGCTTTGGCAAACTGGATTTGGGAATGAAGGTCCTTTAGATGTTCATGTTGCGCAGGATGGATCATTTAGTGCAGTTCTTTTTAGTGGAGAATACCTGCTGAGTCTTCTAAGTGGAGAAGGTCCATTCCAGGCAAACACTGGTGAGGAACAGATAATTATTAATGGGAATACAACTATGGATATCGAGGTAACTCCCTATTATATGATCAGCAATGCAGCCTATAATGTTTCAGGAAATGTAGTTGAAGGATCTGCAAGTTTAAATCAAATCATTACAGGAGAAGGTGGAAGAAATGTTGAGCGGGTAACACTTTACCTTAACGACGCACAATTCGTTTCAGAAAATAGTGATGAAAATATTGCGGGAGGTGATGCAAACCTGGAAGATTTAAGTAACCTTATGATGAGCGTTGAAATTCCAGGCGACTATGACAGGAACTATATTTTCGCCCGAATTGGAGTGAAAATAGAAGGAGTTGAAGATATGTTATTTTCTCCTGTCCAAAAATTAACTTTGTAGCAAGTACCCAAATATTAATCCCCTTAGAAGGAGTACGGTAAAATTGTTAGATAGAATTTCTAAGAAAATCTACAGAACAAAATTATGTGTACTCCTTCTTAAATAAAGAATTTAAAAATGTTTAAAAAGAGAAATAATCAATTCTTAATTATTGTATTGCTGTTAATATTCCTATCACCTGCTCTGCAAGCTCAATGGAAACCAGCTGGAGATAAGCTTAAGACCACCTGGGGTGAAAATCTGGATCCCAACAATGTTCTTCCGGAATACCCCCGGCCAATTATGGAGCGAAACGATTGGCAAAACCTGAATGGACTTTGGGATTATAAAATAACAAAACGAGGAGAGCCACGGCCAACCCAGATGGATGGAAAAATTCTGGTTCCTTTTGCGGTTGAATCCAGTCTTTCCGGAGTAATGAAAACCGTGGGTACTGATCAGGAACTTTGGTACAATACCAGCTTTAATGTGCCAAAATCGTGGAGAAATAAGAGCATTATGCTCAATTTTGGAGCTGTAGACTGGCGAGCTGATGTTTGGATTAATGACATCAAAATTGGTTCTCACGAAGGTGGTTTTGATCCTTTTTCTTTTGATATTTCACCTTTCCTTGTAAGTGGGCAATCTCAGAAACTAACTGTTAAAGTATGGGATCCTTCTAATGACGGACCTCAACCTAGAGGAAAGCAGGTAAAAAATCCTGAAGGAATTTGGTACACACCTGTTACAGGTATTTGGCAAACAGTTTGGCTGGAGCTAAGTAAATAAGAAGAAAATTGAAGACCTAAGATTTATCCCTAACATTGATCAAAATGTGGTAAAATTTTCTGCTGAAACTTCCAATTCTGCCTATGGAGATCTTGTTGAAGTTACTGTTTATGATGGTTCAAAAGAGATCAAAAAGGTGAAAGCATCTGCTGATCAGGATTTTGAAATTTATATAGATAACCCGAAGTTGTGGTCCCCGGAATCTCCTTTTCTTTATAGAACAACCGTAAAACTTATAAGTGACGGTAAGGTAACAGATGAGGTGAAGAGTTATTTTGCCATGAGGAAAATCTCTAAAAAACGGGACGAAAACGGCATCGTTAGGATGCAACTTAATAACGAAGATTATTTCCATTTTGGACCACTGGACCAGGGATGGTGGCCTGATGGTTTATACACCGCCCCAACAGACGAAGCTCTTAAATATGATATCGTAAAAACCAAAGAAATGGGTTTCAACATGATTCGTAAGCACGTTAAAGTAGAACCTGCAAGATGGTACACGCACTGTGATGAACTTGGAATTCTGGTTTGGCAGGATATGCCAAATGGTGATGCTCAACCCAATTGGCAAATGAGAAAATACTTTGAAGGGAATGAACTTCAAAGATCGGCAGAATCAGAAGCTATTTTCCGAAAAGAATGGAAGAACATTATGGATTACCTGTACTCTTATCCCAGTATAGTGGTGTGGGTACCTTTTAATGAAGCCTGGGGACAATTCAAAACTGAAGAAATTACTGAGTGGACGAAGAATTACGATCCTTCCAGGTTGGTAAACTCTGCCAGTGGCGGGAATCATTTCCAAACAGGAGATATTCTTGATCTTCATAATTATCCAGATCCTTCCTTATACCTTTATGACGCGCAAAGAGTAACAGTTTTGGGAGAATACGGTGGAATAGGCCTGGCTTTGGAGGACCACCTGTGGGCAACCGACAGGAACTGGGGTTATGTAGAATTTAAAAATTCAAAAGAAGTTACCGACCAGTATGTGAAATTTGCTGAAAAACTGGAGCGCCTGGTGAAAACTGGATTTTCTGGGGCGGTGTATACTCAAACCACCGATGTTGAAGGAGAGGTGAATGGTTTGATGACTTATGACAGAAAAGTAGATAAGTTGGATATCGAAAGAATAAGACAAGCGAACCAGGAAGTCATTAATGCCTTAGATTAAAGTATTTCTCCATTAAATGAAGAACTTTTATTTTATCATCCTGGGTTTAGTAGCCATAATGATTGTTTCCTGTAAACAAGATCATTCGGCTGCTGAACCAGTTGATGAAGCTGCGGTAAGTTTAAATTATTCGAATCCCGTAATTTCCGGAGATTTCGCAGACCCTTCAGTTATTCGGGTAGAGGATACGTACTATGCTGTTGGTACATCATCAGAATGGGCGCCACATTTTCCCTTATTCACTTCAAAAGATCTGAGAACCTGGGAACAGCAATCTTATGCATTACCTGAAACACCCGAGTGGGCATCTTCCTCTTTTTGGGCGCCTGAATTATTCCATTACAACAACACCTTTTATTTGTACTACGTGGCGAAAAGGAAAAGTGATGGTATCTCCTGTATTGGAGTAGCAACTTCTAAAGATCCACTCCAGGGTTTTGAAGATCAGGGTGTACTATTATCCTATGGGAATGAAGCCATAGATCCTTTTATTATAGAAGATGAGGATCAGCTTTACCTTAGCTGGAAAGCTTATGGCCTTGCAGAAAGGCCAATAGAAATTCTTGCTGCAAAACTTTCAAAAGATGGTTTGGAAGTGGAAGGTGAACCTTTTTCGTTATTAAAAGATGAGAATTCCCGCGGAATTGAGGGGCAATACATAATTAAAAAGGATAATTTTTATTACCTCTTTTATTCTGAAGGTGCTTGCTGTGGCAGAAACTGTGATTACGATATTCGGGTAGCCCGGGCAGAATCTTTTTCCGGTCCGTATCAAATTTATAAAGGTAATCCCATTCTGAAGGAAAATAAAGAGTGGAAGTGTCCCGGGCATGGAACTATGGTTCAGGCTGAAGACGGGAGGTGGTTTTATATGTATCATGCCTACAGTCAGGAAGACGATGTTTATACCAGTAGACAGGCGTTGTTAGACGAAATTAGCTGGGATCAGGATTCAGGTTGGCCGCAATTTAAAAGTGCAGATGCTCCTTCCTCCGTGGCAGATATTTCTGAGCAGGCAGAGAAGCAAAAAGTCAATAACTCCTTTCGGGATGATTTTAAGTCTTCTTCTCTTTCTCCTGTTTGGCAATGGGATTTTAGAAATGCTGAGCCTGAAGTAAAACTGGAAGATGGGAACCTTATTTTATCAGGAAATACTAAAGAGGATAACAAGGCAGGAACAGTTCTCACTGTAAGGCTTGGCTTTTGGTGATTATGAAATTAGCACCGAAGTGATAAACAGAAACCCTTCCTATAAAGGACTGGTTTTATATGGAGATGCAAATCAGGCAGTACTTTTTGGACTAGAGGCAGGTAAACTTCAGCTAGTGGAAATAAAAGATAACGTGAAAACTGTTTTAGCTGAAGAAGCTATTAGTTCAGAAGCAGCTTTGAACATAAAAATGCTGGTTGAAGATGGTTATAAATGCAGGTTCTTTTGGAGCCTGAGTGAAGATCAATGGAAGGAAATCCAGGGTGCCACTACCGATTTCTATGATGGCAATTATCTTCCGCAATGGGACAGGAGCGCCAGGCCCGGCTTGTTCCATAATGGAAGTAATCAGGAGCTTACGAAATTTTCATTTTTTGCTATCAGCTATAACATTGAAGAATTATGATTCGGGAGCTATATTTAATAATGTGCTTTGTGCTTATTGCTTTCTCCGGATCTGCACAGGAAAAAACGTTTACTAATCCTCTAATGCCCTCGGGAGCCGATCCTTATAGTACTTACCACGATGGCCATTATTATTATACAAATACGGCAGGCAATCGCCTCGTGCTTTGGAAAACAAAAAGCCTTGCCGATTTAAAATCTGCTGAGAAAAAAACAATTTGGGTACCTCCTCCAAATACTCTCTATTCAAAAAATATTTGGGCGCCGGAGGTACATTTCATTGATAACAAATGGTATGTCTATTTTGCTGCAGATGATGGCCAAAATGAAAACCACAGGATGTATGTGGTGGAAAATACTTCCGAAGATCCTTTGACGGATAACTGGGTGTTTAAAGGGAAGTTGGCAACAGAATCAGATAAATGGGCTATAGACGGAAATGTCTTCAGATATAAAGATCAATTATATATGATCTGGTCCGGCTGGGAAGGCAACGAAAATGGACAACAGAATATTTATATCGCCAAAATGAGAAACCCTCACGAAATGGAGGGAGAAAGAACTTTAATAGCGCAGCCCGTAAATTCCTGGGAAACTTATGGGTATTTAGGTGCTGGCTCAAATCCTTCCCACGTTTACGTGAACGAGGGGCCGCAGTTTCTTTCAAGAGGAGGTGAAGTTTTTATCGTTTTTTCTGCCAGCGGATGTTGGACAGATAATTACAGTCTTGGTCTGTTAAGTTTTGATGAAACAAAAGACCTGTTGGATCCTTCTGCCTGGACTAAGCATAAAAAACCCATTTTTCAGCAGTCGGGTGAAAATGAAGTGTATGGTCCCGGGCATAATTCCTTTTTTAAGTCACCTGATGGTACTGAGGACTGGCTGCTGTATCACGCTAACTCAGAACCGGGCGAGGGTTGTGGAAGAGAAAGATCGCCAAGAATGCAGAAAATTTCATGGAATAAGGACGGTACTCCCAATTTAGGAATTCCTGTTCCCGAAGGCAGGGAACTACCTGTACCTTCAGAACCATAAATAAGATGATTATTAATAGCTAAAAAAAGAGAAAAATGATAAAGAATTTTATTTTAGCCCTTACTGTACTTTTTACATTTCAAACTGTTGCTTCCCAGGAAGTAGCATCTCTTGTAGAAAATAACAGATGGTCTATAGAAAAGGCAGAAGAATGGTACGCCGAACATGACTGGATTACAGGAGCCAATTTCATTCCCAGTACTGCAATTAACCAGCTTGAAATGTGGCAGGCTGATACTTTTGATGCTGAAACCATAGACCGGGAATTGGGTTTTGCTGAAGAGATTGGCTTTAATACCATGCGGGTATATCTTCATAGCCTTGTTTATAAAGCTGACAAAGAAGGATTCAAAAAGAGAATTGAACAGTATCTTAAAATTGCAGACAAACATAACATCAAGACCATTTTCGTCTTTTTTGATGACGTTTGGGATGCAAATCCCAAAATTGGGAAACAGCGAGCACCGAAGCCTGGAATCCATAATTCCGGCTGGATGCAGGATCCCGGGTATCCTGCTTCAAATAATGAGGCCCTCTTTCCGGAGCTGGAAGTTTATGTAAAAGATATTTTGAGGACCTATGCCAATGATGAGCGTGTTCTTTTCTGGGATTTATACAATGAACCCGGCAACAATAATAAAGGAAATGAATCCCTTCCTTTGCTTAAAAAGGTTTTCACCTGGGCAAAAGAAGTAAACCCTTCCCAACCTGTATCTGTTGGACTTTGGGCGTGGAATTTAACCGATCTTAACGCCTACCAGGCATTACATTCTGATATTATTACCTACCACGATTATGAGTCGCCGGACTGGCATAGGAGGGTAATCGAACTTTTGAAATCTCACGGCCGTCCTATGATATGTACGGAATATATGGCTCGTACCCGTAATAATTATTTTCAGAACACTTTACCAATGTTGAAAGAATACAATGTTGGTGCTATTAACTGGGGATTAGTAAACGGAAAAACAAATACGATCTATGCCTGGGATACCCCTATTGAAAGTGGCGCTGAGCCTGAGGAATGGTTTCATGATATTTTCAGAAAAGATGGCACTCCTTAAGCAGGAAGAAGTAGATCTAATTAAAAAATTGAACAAAGAAGCTTCCGAATAATCAAATTAAAGGATAGATACTTTTGTAGCATTACATTCAAATATTAATAATACTTATAAAATCTGCATAATACTTTAGAGATGATACAATCTAAAAAACTTTACATTCTCCTTATTGGCGCTCTTGTGCTGGCAGCTTCCTGCAAAGAGGACAAAAAAGTTGAAAATCCCGATAACAATATGACTACAAAAGCAGAAACTTCTGAGCACAATTTACAAGCTAAAAATTTTAACACTGTAATTGATGAAAAAGAAGTGAAACTCTACTGGATAAAGAATGACAGCATAGAAGTAGCATTTACGAATTTCGGTGGTCGAATAGTAGGACTATGGGTTCCCGATGAAAATGGAGAGATGACAGATGTTGTTGTCGGGATGAACAGTGTTTTCGGATTTGCTAATTCAACTGAGCCTTATTTTGGTGCTACCATAGGGAGGGTAGGTAACCGTATTGCAAAGGGGAAGTTTCAGCTCAATGGGCAGGAATATACAATTCCAGCCAATAACAATGGAAATTCCCTTCATGGAGGAAACAAAGGTTTTCAATATGTTGTTTGGGATGCGGAGCAGCCGGATGATAAAACTCTAATACTTACATATAGGTCACCCGATGGAGAGGAAGGATTTCCTGGAAATCTTGATGTAAAAGTTACTTATTCGGTAACTACCGACAGGGCAATAAAAATGGAGTATGAAGCTACTACAGATAAATCTACTCCTGTAAATCTTACTAATCATGCCTTTTTTAATCTCAATGGCGAAGGCAGTGGAACAATCCTGGATCACAAAGTTGAAATTTATGCCGACAAGTTTACTCCGGTAGATGGAGGATTAATTCCTACGGGTGAATTAAAAGATGTAGAAGGTACCCCTTTTGATTTTCGGGAGCCGCATACTATAGGAGAGTTTATTGAAGCTGATAATGAACAGCTGAAAAACGGGGATGGTTACGATCATAACTTTGTTCTGAATGGCACCATGGAGAACGGTATGAATAAAGCCGCCACTTTTATTGGAGACAAATCCGGTATCAAAATGGAAGTTTTTACTGAAGAGCCGGGAGTTCAGTTTTACAGCGGTAATTTTATGGAGAGCAAAAATACGTTCAAAGGTGGAGCTAAAGATGATTATCGAACAGCCTTTGCTTTGGAAACCCAACATTTCCCTGATGCCCCAAACCAAAAAGATTTTCCTTCTATTACACTGGAACCGGGGGAAGAATACAATACAGTTTCTATTTATAAATTCTCTACTGTTGGAGATAAAAATTAAATTTTTGTTATGAAGAAGTTCCTTCTTATTGCACTTATAGGCTTAAGTAATTTACTCTACGCCCAGGACCGGGAAGCTCCTGCTTATCCGCTAATTACACATGATCCATATTTGAGTATATGGTCATTTACAGATGAAATTAATACTCAGCCCACAAAACATTGGACGGGAACAGATCATGACCTCCTCGGCTATATAAATGTGGATGGTGTTAATTACTGGTTTTTGGGGAGCGAAGTCCGTAATTATCAGGATGTGCTTTCAGCTTCAGATCAAAAAAAATATCAGGCTCAGATAACTGAAAAAAAGCCTGCACAGGGGTGGGAGAAGAACAACTTTAATGACAGGAACTGGAAATCGGCTTCTGCTCCTTTTGGCAATACTCAACAGGCAGAAACACGTTGGGAAAGTGATAATTTATGGTTGAGAAGAAAATTTGATCTTGAACAGGTGAAGGATGAAAAACTTTATCTCAAACTCAGCCACGATGATAATGTAGAGGTGTTTCTAAATGGAGAACAAATCTTCAGCAGAAATGGTTGGAATCATAAGTATGAGTATTTTGAAATCCCACAGGCTGCAGTTAAAAAACTAAAACGCAAGGACAATATTTTGGCGGTTCACGTAAACAATACCGCAGGAGGCCAGTTCCTTGATATAGGAATAGTACGGGAGTTGGAAGACAAAAGTAAAAAAGAAGCTGCAGAGCAATTATCGGTGGAATTTAGAGCTACCCAAACCGAATATGTTTTAAGATGTGGGGGAGTAGATGTGAATCTTACTTTTACCTCTCCACTCCTTATGGATGATCTTGATGTTCTTGCAAGACTAGTTTCTTATATTTCTATTAAAACTACTCCTAATGATAATGAAGCACATGAGGTGCAGGTGTATTTTGGAGCTTCAACGGCTATCGCAGTTAACGAATCTAATCAAATAGTTACAGCAGAATTATCTTCTACAAATGAACTCAGCTATTTAAAAGCCGGAACAAAATCTCAGGAGATATTAGAAAAAAGCGGAGATGATCTAAGAATAGATTGGGGATATTTATACGTAGCAGCTTCAAAAGATGCTAATGCAAAACAAACTGTTTCTCTGGCTAACGATGCTTTTAATGCTTTTAAAGGTTCAAAAGTACAGCCAGTAAGAGAAGGCCAGAATTTAATTCTTAATACTGTATTTCCTAAAACCAAAATAACTTCAGAAAAAGATCATCTTGTACTTCTGGGTTATGACGACGAATATTCTATTAATTACTTCGGAAAAAACCTGCGTCCATGGTGGAATTCAGATGGTAAAAACACTTTGGAAAAGGAGCTGAGTAAGGCATATCAAAACTATTCTTCAATAATAGAAAAATGTAAGGCATTTGATAAAAAGCTTTACGAAGATGGTATTGAAGCCGGAGGAAAAGAATATGCTGAATTACTTGAAATAGGCTACCGTCAAAGTATTGCGGCCCACAAACTGGTAAAAAGTCCGGAAGGGGAAATTCTATTCCTGTCTAAGGAGAATAATAGTAACGGATCCATTAATACTGTAGATGTAACTTATCCATCTGCTCCATTATATCTGGTCTATAATCCAGACCTTTTAAAAGGTATGCTTAACGGAATCTTTTATTACAGCGAGAGCGGAAAATGGAAGAAGCCTTTTCCGGCTCACGATTTAGGTACATATCCAATTGCAACAGGACAAACTTATGGAGAGGATATGCCTGTTGAAGAAGCAGGAAACATGATAATTCTTACTGCTGCTATAGCAAAAGCTGAAGGCAATGCACAGTATGCAAAGGAACATTGGGAGTCACTAACCCAGTGGGCAAATTATCTTGCAGAAGAAGGACTTGACCCGGCCAATCAATTGTCTACTGATGATTTCTCCGGGCACCTGGCAAGAAATGCTAATCTATCTGTTAAAGCTATTGTAGCAATTGGAAGCTATGGATATATGGCAGAACAAATTGGAGAAACTCAAACGGCTGAAGAATATACAATTATGGCCAGATCTATGGCTAAAAAGTGGATGGAACTTGCAGATGCCGGAGATCATTACGCCCTGACTTTTGATGATAAGAATACCTGGAGTCAAAAATATAATCTTGTATGGGATAAGGTAATGGATCTAAATATCTTCCCCAGGGAAGTTTTTGATGAGGAGCTTAAATTTTACCTCACAAAACAAAATGAGTATGGGCTACCCTTAGATAATCGCGCCGATTATTCAAAATCTGACTGGATAATATGGACGGCTACACTTGCCGAAAGTGATGAAACATTTAAAAAGTTTATTACTCCCGTATACAAATTCGCGACAGAGACAGGTGGAAGGGTTCCTATGAGTGACTGGCATTTTACTACCAGTGGGGACGTGAGAGGTTTTAAGGCCAGAAGCGTGGTGGGAGGTTATTTTATAAAGCTTTTACAGGAAAAGTGGGAATAGGATTTAAAAAACCCACTGGAATTTAATATTTCTGAACATGAAAACACTTCTGTCCTGCTTGTTTTTGAGCCTGGTAATTTTTATGATTTCCTGTCAAACGGAAAAGTCGCAGGTATTGAACATTCAGAATGTAATAATTCCAGATACCAGCTCTACGAACTCAAATTATTTAAGTAACCGTTCTCCTCTCACATCGAGTGTCCTTATAAAACTCCCGGTAGGAGCAGTCACACCCGAAAACTGGCTGAAGGTCGCTCTGGAGAGACAGGCCAATGGGTTGATGGGAAACCTGGGAGAAATCAGTGCCTGGCTTCAAGAAGAAGACAATGCCTGGCTTTCAGAAGACGGAACAGGATCCTGGGGTTGGGAAGAAGTACCTTACTGGCTTAAAGGATATGGCAATACAGCCTATATTTTGAAAGATGAGGAAATGATTGCGGAAACCAAAAAATGGATAGAAGCTGCGCTTTCGAGTCAGCGGCCCGATGGAAATTTTGGCCCCAAGATGATCGGTAAGGATGGGACTCAGGATTTCTGGTCTAATATGATCATGTTATATTGCCTGCAATCTTACTATGAATATAGTGGTGATGAGTGGGTAATAAATTTTATGTCCAGGTATTTTAAATACCAGTTACAGGTGCCTGATGAAGAATTCTTATCTAAAAGTCATTACTGGCAACGCATAAGGGGAGGTGATAACCTACATAGTGTCTTTTGGCTCTACAACAGAACAGGGGAGGAATGGCTTTTGAATTTGGCTGAAAAAATTCACCGGAACACTGCTCCCTGGTCTAAAAGAGACAATACCCTGGAAGAAATAGGAAATTGGAAGGAAACCAGGGAAGGCACAGATTGGCCTTCCTGGTATTCTAACCTGGTGGACTGGCATAATGTTAATGTTGCTCAGGGATTTCGTGAACTAAGCACAATATTACCAGTTAAGCCATAACGGGGAGGATCTGGAGGCAACGTATGAAAACTTTAGGATAATTAGAGAACATTTTGGCCAGGTACCGGGTGGAATGTTTGGAGCAGATGAAAACGCCCGACCGGGTTATGATGACCCACGACAGGGGATAGAAACCTGCGGCGTGGTGGAGCAAATGAATTCCAATGAAAATCTTCTACAAATAACGGGAGACATTTTTTGGGCTGATCATACTGAAGAAATTACCTTTAATACGCTTCCGGCGACAATGATGCCAGATTTTAAAGCTTTAAGGTACATCACCAGTCCTAATATGGTTCTAAATGATGACCAAAATCACCGTCCGGGAATTATGAACGACGGACCATTTCTTATGATGAATCCTTTTAGTTCACGTTGCTGTCAACACAACCACGGGCAGGGATGGCCGTATTTAATAGAAAACCTTTGGATGGCTACCCCTGATAATGGTTTGGCTGCAGTCATTTATGCTCCGAGTACTGTTAATGCCAAAGTTGCTGATGGTAAAGAAGTGACAATTACCTCTGATACCAAATATCCATTTGAGGAGGATCTGGAATTCAAACTAAATTTAGACAGCACAGAAGTTAATTTCCCTCTGTATCTAAGAATTCCCGGTTGGGCTGCCTCAGCTTCTGTTTCTATCAACAATAAACAAATTCAAGCAACTCCTGAAGCAGGAAAATATCTTCGTATTTCCCGAAACTGGAAAAATGGAGATGTGGTCAAATTGTCCTTACCAAAAGAATTGAAATTAACCACCTGGGAGAAAAACCACAACAGTATTAGTGTCGCATACGGTCCATTGACGTTTTCCCTCAAAATAGGGGAAGATTATATTAAAAAAGAGAGCGATGAAACGGCAATAGGTGATTCCAAATGGCAGGAAGGGGTGAATAAGGAGGAATGGCCGTCATTTGAAATACACCCTACAACACCTTGGAATTATGGGCTAATTATAAATAAAGACGATCTTCAGGAATCTTTTACTATTGAGAATCGGGCGTGGCCGGAAAATAATTTTCCATTCACGGTTGAATCTGCGCCCATAGTTATTAAGGCTAAAGCTAAAAAAATTCCTTCATGGAAGATAGATGAACATGGATTGGCAGGTGAATTAAATGACAGTCCCGTAAAGTCTAATGAACCCGTTGAGACGGTAGAATTAATTCCTATGGGCGCAGCAAGGTTAAGAATAAGTGCTTTTCCGGTTATTGGAGAGGGAGAGGGAGCAAATGAATGGAAATAAGATTTAAGATTTATAAGATAAGAAAGCGAAAGATGAAATTTATAATAACCTTTTTATTGTGCTTTGTACTCAAACAAGGTTTTTCGCAGAACACAAACTACCTAAAGGCCAACGCTCAAACAATTTTACTTGCAGAT
This sequence comes from Antarcticibacterium sp. 1MA-6-2, assembly GCF_021535135.1. Lineage (NCBI taxonomy): Bacteria > Pseudomonadati > Bacteroidota > Flavobacteriia > Flavobacteriales > Flavobacteriaceae > Antarcticibacterium > Antarcticibacterium sp. 1MA-6-2. Next base: position 3,670,989 of record NZ_CP091036.1, read on the forward strand.
CCCACTGTATTTGAAAATGAAGGAACATATTATTTGTATGGTACCAATAATGATCCTTCCATTAAAGAACAGGGCTTCCTGGTGTACACTTCAAAGGACCTGAGGGAATGGAAGGGACCTGTAGGTGCGAAGGATGGTTTTGCACTAAAAAAGGGGGATTCTTTTGGAACTAAAGGTTTTTGGGCACCACAGGTATTCAAATATAAAGGTATATTTTACATGGCATACACTGCCGATGAACAAATCGCCATAGCAACTGCTAAAAGTCCTCTGGGGCCCTTTTTAAATTCTTCAGCAAAAGCTTTAGAAGCCCCGGTAAAACAAATAGATCCATTTATATTTATTGATGAAGAAGGCAAAAAATATCTTTACCACGTTCGTCTCCAGGATGGAAACAGGATCTTTGTTGCTGAAATGAACGATGATTTCAAAAGTATTAAAACAGAAACTCTTCAGGAAATTATTTCTGGGGAGGAAGAATGGGAAAATACTCAAAATGTTGAGTGGCTTATGAACTGAAGGTCCTACTGTAATTAAATATCAGGAATACTATTACCTTATTTATTCTGCCAATGATTTTCGAAATCCAGATTATGCTGTTGGCTATGCAACCAGTAAAAGTCCGCTGGGGCCGTGGAGAAAAGCTAATAACGGCCCCATCATTTCCCGAAGCTTTATGGGTGAAAATGGTCCTGGCCATGGGGATCTTTTTAGGAACAGTAAGAATGAATTGCTATACGTTTTCCATACTCATTACTCCGGCAGCGAAGTACACCCTCGAAAAACAGCAATTACCAAACTGATCTTCGAAGATTCCGGAGCTGTTCCGGTTCTGAAAATGGATCGGGGTAGTTTTAAGCTTTAGCGGAAAGAGGGAGAATCTTTCTGGTTTTTTCTTCCCAAAATTTTTTTAACTTCAGAAGAAGAACATTTACAACTACATCTTATGGAGCTGAAGAAGTATAATTTCAAAGACGACGGAAAAATTCCCAATAACAAACTCCCTTTATTACTCTACAAAGGAGCATTTATCGAAAGCGGAGAAGAAGCTGCGAATATGCTTGAGGAGAACTTTACATCGAACAATTGGAAGAATTCCTGGAGAAATGGAGTATACGATTTCCACCATTACCACAGCAATACCCACGAAGTACTGGGAGTTTATAGCGGCAAAGCTTTGTTGCACCTTGGTGGGGAAGAAGGAGAGAAAATTGAAGTAGTGGCAGGAGATATAATTGTAATTCCTGCCGGAGTTGGCCACAAAAATTTAGGAAGTGAAAATTTTAAAATTGTTGGAGCTTATCCTGATGGACGGGACTATAATATGAACTACGGAAAAGAGGGAGAAAGACCTAGCAGCTGATAAGAACATTTCAAAAGTTCCAATTCCTGATACTGATCCTTTCTTCGGAAAAAAAGAAGGTGTTCCTGAAATTTGGAAATAATAGATATCACTTAAAAACTTTATTATTTGGTTTTAATACAGGCCCCACCCGGGGCTTATTTTTTTGCCTATTTCTGAATGCAAACGTTGTAGTTGTCATCTTCTGAAAAGCTGTAGCAGTAAAGGTTTTCAGAATCTTTTGAAAACATTCCAAAACCTGATACTCGTCATAATTTATCCTGCATTCCTGGTGCAACTTTGTATCAAATTAAAAAGGTAAATCATGAAAACTTTAAAGAACATTAAACTGGTAGTAGGAACTGTACTAATGATGGTGGTAACTGCTCAATTTTCTATAGCCCAAACTTATAATCTAAATAATACAGCTTCCACTTTAAAAGTAGAAGGAACCTCTAACGTTCACGACTGGGAAGTAGTGGCAAAAGACCAAAAAGGAAACTCGTGGCAGAGTTTGCCGATGGGCAACTGGTAAAGATAAACCAACTGGAGTTTGCAGTACAGGCTGAAAGCTTAAAGAGTGGAAAATCCGGGATGGATAAGAATACTTACAAAGCTTTGAAGACAGATAGTAACAAAGACATCACTTATAAGCTAAACAAGGTAAACAACATAGACTGTGTCACTGCCGGAAGCTGTAAAGTAACCACCAGCGGAACTCTCACCATAGCCGGAACATCAAAACCTGTAGAGATCACTTTTGACGCTAAAGTAACAGGGGACAAAGTAACCCTTACCGGAAGCAAAAGCTTAAAAATGACTGAATTCAAGGTAGATCCTCCAACAGCGATGTTTGGTACCATTACTACCGGGGACCAGGTCAACATAAAATTTCAATCAACATTTTCTAAATAAAACTATCCACAACAACAATTAATTCTATCACAATGAAAACCTCAGTTAAATATTTAAGCATCGCACTTCTGGCTCTAGTTGGTTTACAAGCCCAGGCACAACAACGCGACCTTGAGAACTACAGACTTCCTGACCAACGTGGGATCAACCAGTTTGAAGCTCCAAAAGATACTACCGATACCTTTGATGGTGTAAACGTGAGAATGGGAGGAGCCTTTGCCATCCAGTTCCAGGCTCTTGACCACGAAAGTACAGGATCCCCTGTGAACGCAGCCGGAGAACCTGTAGGACTTATAGAGATTGGAGATAACTTCAACCTTCCTACTGCCAACCTTGACCTTGATGTTGAGCTTTATGATGGGGTGAGAATGCACCTTAGAACTTACCTTTCTTCACGTCACCACCCCGAGCCATACGTAAAAGGCGGGTATATCCAAATAGACAAACTTGACTTTATAAGCGAAGGCTTTATGCAGCCCCTTATGAATAATATGAGGATTAAGATTGGTCATATGGAGAACAATTATGGTGATATGCACTTTAGAAGAAGTGATAACGCAATGGCACTTTACAATCCCTTCGTTGGAAACCTTATAATGGATGCCTTTACTACCGAAGTTGGTGCAGAGGTGTACTACTTCAACAATGGCCTTATCGCTATGGGTAGTGTAACAAACGGTAAACTAAACCAGGCTGTAAGCAATCCCGATGTAACAGGACCTTCTTACATAGCAAAACTTGGATATGACAACAATGCCGAAGAAGGACTAAGATTCCGCTTAACAGGATCTGTATACCACACCAACAAGAGTGCTAACGCATACCTTTACAGTGCAGACCGTGCAGGATCAAGATACTATCTTGTAATGGAAGCCACAGGAGCAACCCCTGCAGCCAACTTTAGCTCAGGCAGGTTCAACCCCGGCCTAAGAAATGAACTTACCGCCTTTATGGTAAACCCGTTCTTAAAGTATGGCGGACTTGAATTCTTCGGAACCTATGAAAGAGCTACCGTAAAGCAACAGCTGAGCCAGATACAAGAACCTTCAACCAGTATGCAGGTGAGCTTATCTACCGCTTTGGAAATAACGAGAACTTCTATGTAGGTGGTCGTTACAACCTTGTAGACGGAGAGTTAACTGCAGGTAAAGAAGTAGATATCACCCGGTACAATCTTGCAGGTGGATGGTTTATGACAAAGAACATCCTTGCAAAACTTGAATACGTGAACCAGGAGTACAATGGATTTGCCAATACAGATATAAGAAACGGCGGCGGATTCAACGGACTTATGTTTGAAGCAGTAATAAGCTTCTAAAAAGAAAATGTTGATCTAATAAGGAGGGGCAATCGCCCCTCTTTTTAATTTCCTGTTTCTTCTATAGAACAACTACTAATTTTACCAATTATAAAAAAGTAATGCCAGGTGAGAAGTCTATAATTTCGAATTAGCAATCTATGTTAACTGGAATCTTAAACATTCCCTAAAAAAAACTTAAGAAGCGAATAGTTTCGTAATATTGAGGTCTCATCAGCGGCTTGAAATAATTTAGGTTTGACTGAAAAAGCCAAATTAATGAAATCTATTTTTTCGTCCGGTAAGATCGAGAAGGTGCAAACAGAAGTAGAGGATCTCCAGAAAAAAAATATATTGAAGGAACTTCAGCATTTTCACGACAATTCTCTTGTTGCTTTTTATGCCTGCGACAGCCAGGGCCGTATCATTTATTATAATCCTGCAGCTGCCCGTTTATGGGGGGTTGAACCCGTCTTAGGTGAGACGTTTTGGTGTGGTTCGTGGAAAACCTTTCACCCCAACGGCCAGCCTATGGAGAGAGAGGAATGTCCTATGGCGAAGGCTATTGGGAATGAAGACCCATTAATAAAGCAGGAAATATACATTGAAAGACCTGATGGATCAATTAAAAATCTTCTGGCATTTCCACAGCGCATTTTTGATGAAAATCAAAACATAATAGGCGCATATTGCTCTCTTGTTGATGTTACAGACCAGCAAAGTGGGCAAATAAAACAGTCTACTCTTTCAGCAATTGTAGAATCTTCCGATGATGCAATTATAAGTAAGGATCTTACGGGAAAGATCATTAGCTGGAATAGAAGTGCCCAAAGAATATTTGGGTATACAGAAGAAGAAGTCCTGGGTAAACACATTACTATTCTCATTCCGGAATACTTGTTAGAAGAAGAAACACAAATTCTTTCAAAAATAAGACAGGGAAGAAGGGTAGATCATTTTGAAACTATTCGAAAAGCTAAAAATGGTAAAGAAATACCATTATCCATCACCGTTTCTCCCCTCAGAAATTTTAAGGGTAAAGTGGTGGGAGCCTCAAAAATTGCAAGGGATATTTCAGATAGAATAAAGGTCGAAGAAAAGCAGGCTATGCTTTCAGCAATTGTAGAATCTTCAGATGATGCTATTATTAGTAAAGACCTAAACGGAATCATCAGAAGCTGGAATCCGGGAGCACAGAGGATCTTCGGATATTCAGAAAAAGAAGTGGTAGGCAAATCCATCACTATTCTTATTCCTAAAGAAAGGCTTCAGGAGGAGGCTAAAATTCTTTCAAAAATAAGAAACGGCGAGAGTCTGGACCACTTTGAGACAGTGCGTAGGACGAAATCAGGCAAAGAGATTCCTATTTCACTTTCTGTATCACCTATTAAAGATAGCAAGAATACTATCATTGGAGCATCAAAAATAGCACGTGATATTACGGAACAGGTAAGGGCACAGGAGGAGATTAAGAGATATACTGAAAATCTGGAAATTCTTAATTCAATAGGAAAAAGTATTTCTGAAAACCTGGACGTTCAGGCAGTACTCCAGCGCGTTACTGATGCTACAACTAAACTCACAGGAGCTCAATTTGGAGCCTTTTTTTATAACCATATTAATGAAGAGGGCAGGGCTATGATGCTCTATAATTTATCTGGGGCCCCAAGGGAGGCATTTGAAAAATTCGGGATGCCACGGCATACAGATGTTTTTCGGCCAACATTTACGGGAGAGGGTCCTATTAGGGTAGATGATATTACAAAAGATCCCAGGTACGGGAAGAATTTTCCTCTTTCAGGAATGCCACTAGGACATCTTCCGGTGGTAAGTTATCTGGCGGTTCCTGTTATTTCAAAATCTGGTTTAGTTATAGGTGGTCTTCTATTTGGGCATCCCGAAAGTGGGGTTTTTAAACATGAACATGAAGAAATGGTGGTGAACATTGCTGCTCAGGCTGCTATTTCACTGGATAATTCTAAACTCTTTGAGCAGGTGAAATCCTTAAGTGATAAGAAAGATGAATTCATCGCTTTGGCCAGTCACGAATTGAAAACTCCCTTAACTACTATTAAAGGATATCTGCAGGTTCTGGAAAAGAAAGAAAAGGACCAAATGACCGCACTTTTTATTGACAAAGCACTTAACCAGGTAAATAAGCTAAACACACTTGTAGAAGATCTTCTTAATATGTCGCGGATAGAGGCGGGAAAACTGGACTTTACTCTCGAGGATTTTGATCTTCGTGAGATGGTATTGGAAATTATTGAAACTTTTAGTTACTCCTATAGTACGCATCAAATTTTGTTCGATTTAGGCGTAGGGTCTGCCATGGTTCATGGAGACAGGCAGAGAATTGAACAGGCAGTTATAAACCTTGTGACTAATGCTATAAAATACTCACCTGAAGCTGACAGGATTTACCTGAAAATTGAGGTTCACAAAGATAGGGTGGTGGTAAAAGTTAAGGACCAGGGAATAGGCCTTTCTGAAGAACAACAAAAACAACTTTTTACAAGATTTTACAGGGCCGAGAACACAAAAGGTATAAGTGGTTTGGGAATTGGATTATATCTCACCAAACAAATTATTGATCGGCATAAAGGAGAGATAAGTCTATCAAGTACTCTGGGAGAAGGGTCAGAATTCAGCTTTTACCTGCCACTTAAAAATGAATAAGAAGTTTAGAGATTAATTAAATCCGAAGCCTTAAAAAACTTTAACAAGATTTTTTCACTGTAGGATTAACTGGTTTTTATTTTTATGGAATGAAACAAATCTATATTGTTGAGGATGATAACGGCATTAGGGAGTTACTGGAGTATCTTCTCTCCAGTGCAGATTATTCAGTTGCTTCCTTCCCAACTGCCGAAGCTTTTAGAAAATCTATAGCTCTTCAACAACCAGATCTTATTCTTATGGATATTATGTTACCAGATGGCAATGGTCTTGATTTGTGCAGGGGACTGGGTGAAAAACAAGAAACTAATAATGTGCCCGTTGTCTTAATGTCTGCCCACGCCAATCTTGAAAATCTGGCAGAAAATCACGCCAGTGACTTTATTGCAAAACCTTTTGATATAGAAGAACTTCTTTTAAAAATACAGCAGCAATTAAGGTAATTAGTTCTATTTATTATTCTTTCTATCTTCTCCTTCCGCCTCTATCATTTTGATTTCCTCCTAAATTATTTAACTTATAAGTGAAGCTAAGCATAGCATAGCGCGTAAGAATAAGGCTTCTTGTATCCTGGATAAAGTCATCTCCTATTATTCGCCTTGTGTCTACATTTTGATCCAGGAGATCATAAACATTTACTTTTACTGTGGCATTTTCATCCAAGAACTGGTAGCCAAGGCTCAGGTTCCAGAGGATAGAAGTATTGTCAAAGCCGGGAGAGACATTTCCAAATCGATTATACGAAATATCATTTCCAAAGATTAAATTTTTAGGCCAGTAAGTAGTTGTTTCCAAACCTATTCGATGGTTTGTTGCTTCTTCATCCCTGTTTGAACTTATGTCATAACTACTCGTGGTGTAATTCAGGGAATAATTAGGATTAATATCCAGGACTTCATCTATTACATAGCTAAATCTAATATTTGGATTTATGCCATACCTGTTTGCCTGGTATTTTTCCCCATTTATAAATCCAATATTTTTATTATAAGAAGTGTTTACTCCACCTCTAAACCTTAGCTCGTAAGTTTCTCTTTTTATTTGTTTGTTGAAAAAAGTACCAATCCCGGCACTCATTGCACCATCAACATTAGTAAAGGTGGTGTATCTCACAAGATCTTCATCTACTGTAGTTATTGGCACCACGTTGTTATTTGTAAAATCTACATCTACCCAGGCAGCATATCCGCTCCTTGTAGCATGGTCAAAATTGCGATAATCCAGGTCGATACTTTGGCGATAAGCTACTCCAGGGAAGGATTTCCAACCACAATATTTAAGGGATTAGTGCGGTCTACCACAGGCTGTAATTGTCTTATAGAAGGAACGTTTATATTAGTGCCGTAGCGAAAGGAAAGATTCTTTGATCTTTCAATTTCATATCTTAGCCTTGCCTCAAGGAAAAGGTTGTTATATGTATTTTTAAAGCCGCTTTCTTCAAGAAAATTTTCATTTTCAAGCTTCGTGTGGAGAAGCCCTATGTTAGTATTAATTCTCCAAATTTCTCCTTCATAATTTAACCCCAGGTTGGGTGTGTGCCTAAAACTTTTTACTTCAAAATCACTGCTCAAAACATTATTTAAAATCGTATAGTTCCCGTCTTCGTTTTCGCTCTCGTAGACGTATCTTTTGTTGGCTGAAGTAGAATAGTCAAAATCGTAGGAAATATTTAGGAAAAAATCTTCAGCCAGTACACTTCTGTTACTAATATCAAAGGAATAAGAGTTCTCCTTCTCATCTTCATCTATAAATTGATCCTGAATTTCTGTCACCTCGTCACCTTCAACAAAAAATATACTTTCAGAATAATAAAAATTATCATTTCTCTGGATGCTGTGATTTTGATCTGCCCCCAATCTTAAATAAGCACCCCTGCTACCAAAACGCTTAATAAAATCTATATTATTTCTAAAGTTCTCCCTTTCCAAAAGCTCATTTTCGCGGCTCTCGGTATTATTGATCAAATTGCGGTTTTCATCAAGTGATTCTTCAGTCCTGGAACTATAGGATTCTCCATAGTTTGCATTAAACCTGGGGCTAATGGAAAGCCTGGTAAGCGTGTCAAATTCAACTTCAAAGCGCAAATTTGCACGGTGACTGTCATTAAGCAAATTACTTCTGTTATCGGAGTTGGTAAAATAACGGGAGCCCGGCAGTATATTTTCTCTGGCTGCTGTGGTTCTTCTCTCAGTATCATTTCTCCCAAAAAAATAATCGGCACTAAGTTCCAGTTCATTATCCCATTCGTTCACAAAATTTATCCCGGCAGTTTCCGATTTTGTAATTCCTCCCCCGTTGCCATTAAAAACATTTCTGCTTAAGCATTCCTGCCCATCATTCCAAAAACTTCGTCATAACTAAACCCTGAACTGTTAATATTATTGGAACTGGCCAATGCACTTAACCTTAGTTTGTCACGAAAGTAATTTGCAATAGCACTTAACTCATACCTTTCATCTGTCCCTCCACTAAGCAGTGGCACGGGCAAAATAACCTTTATTCTTATCTTCTTTGATGGTGATATTAACAGTTTTATTATCGGGGTCACCCGGTTCTCCAGTAAATTCCTGGGATCTTGTTTTGGTGTCCATCACCTGTATCTTTTCAATTATTTCCTTCGGAAGGTTTTTTGTTGCGATCCTATGATCATCTCCAAAGAATTCCTCTCCATTTACAAGAAATTTATTTACAGGTTTACCGTTTACAGTAATATTTCCTTCAGTATCTACTTCTACTCCCGGAAGCTTCTTCATGAGCTCTTCCAGATTAGCATTGGGCCGGGTGGTAAAAGAATCGGCATTGTACTCCAGGGTATCCTTCTTTATTGTAACAGGAGGGGTTGATGCTGTGACAGTAACCTCGCCTAATAAATTTTCTGAAATCTCCAGCACAACAGGTTCCATTACCATACTTTTTTCAAGGGAAATTGTTCGGCGAATAGTTTTATAGCCCGTGTAGGAAACAGATAGATATGCTTTAGGTTCACTGGACCTTCCCTTCAAAACAAAATCTCCACTTCTTTCTGAAATAGTGTAGGTAACAAGGCTGCTGTCAGAAAATTTTTCAACAAAAATGGTGGCAGATTCCAGTGGCTCGCCATCTACATCTACAATTTTGCTTAGTGATATTAAATTCCTGTGAGTGAATAATTCCTGAAAATAATAAGAAGATGAAAGTAATCTTTGAGGGCATAGGTGAAATTTTGAAGGTAAATTATTAGGAGTGCTATAAGGATTTAATTTTTAGACTGCTAAATGTGTGGATGGTTTAAATAATTCTCAAAACTTTTTAAATTGCTTCATTTGTTAAATAAATAATTTTAAATCAGGATTCAATCGTTGTAGTGGAATTCTGTTCATTTATTTGGATAAAATATTTACTTATGGATTTTGTCTTTCCTAAAATTTAGAGTAGGTTAGTCAATTAATTCAGGAGACAGTTAAGCTAATTTGTTTCCTCACAACTGAACAATTATAATGGAATCAAGAGACTATCAAATCACAGATTTACTACACCAGGAAACTTACCTCGCGAATGGAGAATTGATCAAGTGGAACGGAAAAAAAGATGAAGTTTATTCCACTATTTCTTCTTCAGAAAAATATGAACCAACATTATTGGGAAGCGTCCCACATATGGATGCTTCAACAGCCATAGAAGTATTGGAATTTGCTTCAAAAGCTTATGATAAAGGCAAGGGAGATTGGCCTACAATGAAGGTAGCGGAGAGAATAGAGAATATGCAATCCTTTGTTAGGGAAATGAGAACCCAACGCGAGCAGGTCGTAAAACTATTAATGTGGGAGATAGGAAAAACTTTAAAAGATTCACAAAAAGAATTTGACAGGACAGTAGAATATATTGAGGATACTATAGAAGAGTATAAGCAGCTGGACAGGGACAGTGCTAAATTTTATAAGCGTGAAAATGTCAATGCTCATATTAGGCGTGGGCCTTTGGGGGTTGTGCTTTGTCTCGGTCCATATAATTATCCGCTCAATGAAACCTTTGCTTTGTTAATTCCTGCTTTAATAATGGGAAATACAGTTGTATTTAAACCTGCCAAACATGGGGTGCTTTTACTTTCACCTCTGTTGGAGGCGTTTAGAAACAGTTTTCCTAAAGGTGTCGTAAATATTATCTACGGTAGAGGACGGGAAGTTGCTGCGCCAATAATGAAATCAGGAAAAATAGATGTTCTGGCTCTCATTGGTAACAGTAAATCTGCTATTGCTCTCCAGGATCAGCATCCAAATAAAAACAGGTTACGTCTTGTATTAGGTCTTGAAGCAAAAAATCCGGCAATTATTCTTCCAGATGCAGATCTTGATCTCGCAATCCAGGAATGTCTCACAGGTACGCTTTCATTCAACGGCCAGCGTTGTACAGCTTTAAAAATTATACACGTGCACGAGAAGATACGGGAAGAATTTACAAGAAGATTTGCTGAAAAAGTAGATGAACTAAAATTTGGAAATCCGTGGGAAGATGGAGTAAGTCTCACTCCCTTACCCGAACCTGAAAAGCCAGGATACATCAACGAATTAATAGAAGATGCCAAAAGCAAGGGAGCATCTGTTTTAAATAAGCGAGGTGGTGAAATTTCAGATAATTTTATTTTTCCCGCCGTTTTGTATCCCGTAACCCAGGAGATGAGAGTTTATCAGGAAGAACAGTTTGGTCCTGTTATTCCAATAAAATCATTTACTGATATTGATGAGCTTCTGGATGAAATTGCAGATTCTAATTATGGGCAACAAGTGAGTTTGTTTGGAGAAAATATTGAAAAACTTGCTCCGCTAATAGACATTTTGGTAAACCTTGTATGTAGAGTTAATTTAAATAGTTCCTGCCAGCGAGGACCAGATGTTTTTCCATTTACCAGTAGAAAAGATTCGGCAGTTGGGACTTTAAGTGTTCATGATGCATTGCGTTCATTTTCAATTAGAACATTTGTAGCTTCTAAAGACAATGAAAAGAATAATGAAATAATAAGAAGTTTGCTACAAAGCAGTAATTCTAATTTCATGAGTACAGATTATATTCTCTAAGACACGCACTGGCAGAATTAAAGAATAAAATAGTAACGGATAAGCGGCTTTGTAATAAAGCCGTTTTTTCGTTTATAAAATTACATTATTTCGAAGTTGTAACCAGATTCCTGTAATTTAGTGTAGTTCTTGTGATCAAATTTATAAAGAAATGCTCCTCTTCTCGAGCTGGATTTATCTTTTTCGTCCAGCTTTATTAGCACGTTGAGAGAAAGTACCTTTTTTCTAAAATTTCGGGAATCCAGCCGGGTTCGGTAAATAGCCTCGTAAAGTTGCTGCAATTGGGGAATTGTAAATTTTTCTGGTAGTAATTCAAAGCCAATAGGTTTGTACCGGGCTTTTCTTCTAATCCTTAACAGGGCATCTTCTACCATTTTATCATGATCCAGCACAAGCTCGGGCACCTCATCAATGTCGTACCAGTGAGCGCCATGCTTTTCTACAAGTTCTTTGTCGTAATCATTAATTCTTATTAAGGCATATTGACCAATGGATATACATCTATAACCGGGATCCCGTTGGGCTGCACCGTATGCACGTAGTTCTTCCATAAATACATTCTCCAACCCGGTGATTTCCTTTAACACCCTTTTGGCCGCATCTTTAATATCTTCATCAATCCTTACAAAGCTTCCAATTAAAGACCACACCCCTTTTAGTGGTTCTACACGTCTTTTAAAAATCAATAGTTTAAGGTTGCCATCATCAAATCCAAAAATAATACAATCGGTTGCGACATACATTTTGTCTTTATTGGCATAATAATCCATTGTAAATTCAGCCATGAATGAGCGTTTTGGTATTTATGCTAAATATATGCAATTGCTTTTATTTTTTTAAAGATTCAATTAAAGGTATGGTTTACGTTTATTATCTTTGGAATTTAGGAAGAATCAGCAACAATTTAAAATAGAGCTTTTGGATTTACCAAAACAAAAGGACATCCCACACCTTTTTAAAAATTTTTCGGGGAGTATATCTGTAGAATCTCCGGGCCGTATTAATTTTATAGGTGAACATACAGATTATAATATGGGCTTTGTACTGCCCACGGCCATTGACAAAAAGATCTATTTCGAATTACAGAGAAATGGCCATTCCCACACCTGTAACATCTATAGTAAAACCTTTAGTTCCTGGTTTTCTTTTAACCTTCGGGATTTTAGGAAAAGCAGTTCCAATTGGGAAAATTATATTTTGGGAGTAGTGGATGAGATACAAAAACTGGGAAAAACTCTCGATGGATTTGATTGTGTAATTAACAGTGAACTTCCCATTGGAGCCGGAATTAGTTCTTCTGCCGCCCTGGAATGCGGGCTGGCATCGGGGTTAAATGAGTTGTTCCAATTAAATTTGTCAAAGCAGGAAATAGTATATCTTTCCCAGGCGGCCGAAAATAATTTTGTGGGTTCTAACTGCGGAATTATGGATCAATACGCATCTGTAATGAGTAAGAAAGATCATTTGCTACTTCTCGACTGTCTTTCCCTGGAAGCAGATTTTATTCCTGCTGATTTTAATTCCTGCAAAATTCTTTTAATTAACACCGGGGTTTCCCACAGCCTTGCAGAAGGAGAATATAATACCCGAAGGCGTGAGTGCGAGTCTGCTTTGGAAATTTTGCAGAAGAAATATGATAAAGTGCAAACCTTGAGAGATGTATCCCTGGAGATGTTGCAAGAAGCCCGGGACCTTCTTAACGAAAAACAATTTAATAGGCTTAGTTTTGTATTAAGTGAAAACAAAAGGGTGTTGAAGAGTAGAGAACACCTTATGGCAGGAGAGCTCCAATCATTTGGAAAATTGATGTACCAATCTCATTATGGGCTAAGGGATCTATATGAAGTAAGTTGTAAAGAATTGGATTTTTTGGTAAAAGCTACTGAGGATAAAAGTTTTATTCACGGTTCCCGAATGATGGGAGGTGGTTTTGGGGGTTGTACCATAAATCTTATCGAGGAAGATAAAATTGCTGATTTTGAAATTGAAATTTCAACAGCGTATGAGAAACAATTTGGTATTAAACCCGAATTTATTACGGTTGTGCCGGGAGAAGGAACTATAGTAAACAAAATTTGACAATTTATTCTTCCCCTGTAGGTTTAACTATTGCAGAAATAAAATTTTATTCCTAATATTCGAGTGCTATGAGCGAAACCTTAAATTCTGCACCTCACAGGAGGTATAACATTCTTACAGGAGAATGGGTTTTGGTATCTCCCCATCGCACCAAAAGACCCTGGCAGGGAAAATCTGAAAAAGCTGCTGTTGAGAAAAGGCCTCAGTACGTTCCAGATTGTTATTTATGTCCCGGAAACACCCGTTCAAGTGGTGCTGTAAATCCCGATTATAAGGAGCCATTTACGTTTGAAAATGATTTTCCTGCTTTGATGCCCGAAGGTCCTTCAGAAAAGATTAGCAACGGCTTATTACAGGCAGAATCTGAAACCTGTATTTGTAAAGTTGTTTGTTTCTCGCCAGATCATTCTCTCACGCTTCCTTTAATGGAAATTCAGGATATCGTAAAAGTCATCGAAACCTGGAAGAAAGAGTATAAGGAGCTGGGTTCGCAGCCGGGAATAAATTATGTCCAGATTTTCGAGAATAAAGGAGACGTAATGGGTTGTAGCAACCCTCATCCTCATGGTCAAATATGGTCCCAAAGATCGCTTCCGCCAGAAATTGTAAAGAAGTCCAAACATCAACTGGAGTTTTGGGAAGTAAACAAAAAGAGTTTGATCAAGGCATATCTTGAGCAGGAGCTGGAAACCCAGGAAAGGGTAATTCTTCAAAACGATCATTTTGTTGCCCTGGTTCCATATTGGGCGGTATGGCCTTATGAAGTAATGATCGTTCCAAGGGAGCATTATCAACATATTGGACAGCTCAATACTGAAGAGGAATCAGCCTTTGCTGAAATTATAAAACAACTCTGCATACGCTACGACAACCTTTTTAATACCTCCTTTCCTTATTCTTCAGGGATTCACCAGGCTCCTACTGGAGGGGAAGATCATCCTGAATGGCATTTTCATATGTTGTTTTATCCGCCCTTACTTAGATCGGCAACTGTTAAGAAATTCATGGTGGGTTATGAGTTATTCGCCAGCCCCCAAAGAGATATTACTGCCGAACAGGCTGCAGAAGCTTTACGAAACTTACCCGACATTCACTATACCAGGCTTCAAAATGAGAGGTAAGACCACTTTAAAAGATTTAGCAAAATTATTGAATTTGTCTATTTCTACTGTTTCAAAAGCTTTAAACAATAGTTCAGAAATTAGTGAAATCACCCGCCAACGTGTAAAAGAGGTGGCTGCCTTTCACAATTACAGCCCGAATCCTTTAGCACAAAGTTTACAGGGATCAAATACGAAGACGATTGGGGTAATAATTCCTGACGTTTTAGCCCACTTTTTTGCCAAGGCTATGCACGGTATTGAAACTACAGCAAATGAAAATGGCTATAAAGTATTTATATGTCTCTCCAATGAATCCTTGCAAAAGGAAGCTGAAAGTCTTAAAAATCTTATTAATGGGAATGTAGACGGGGTTATTATGTCCCTTTCCAAAGAGACACAATCTACAGGGAATTACGATCATTTTAATGATGCGGTAAGGTATGACCTGCTAGGTAGTATTATTTGACAGGATTACCGGAAGATTTCCCTGTGATAAAGTTACCATTAATGATAAGGAGGCCGCAAAAAAGGCTACCCATTATCTCTATAATACAGGATGCAGGAATATTATTTTTCTCTCCACTATTCACGGCACCAGCGTAGGTAATAGAAGGGAAAACGGTTACAATGAGGCTATGAAATCATTAGGTATTACAGCCTTCTCAGTCTACATGGAAAACTATTTGTGTTTTGAAGAAACATTAATAAAGGTTCTAAAGGAAAAGAAAGTTGACGCGGTTCTTGCTTCAGACGAGCTCTCTGCTATTTCGGTTATTAAGAATGCTTTAAAGCACAAGTACAAAATTCCTGAACAGTTATCGGTCATAGGATTTACAAACGGAATAATGGCAGAAAATTTTGTTCCCTCTCTCACTACTGTGGAACAACATGCAGAGGAGCAGGGAGCTTTGGCAGCAGAAATTATGATAAAGAGGATCGAAAAAAAATTAGCTGCACCAATGGTTCAGGAAATCCTTGATACCACTATTGTTGAGAGAGAATCAACACTTCCGGTTAAAAATTTTAATCCTGTCATTTAATTTCCCGGTTAATTTTCACCCAAAGAGCATTCCAGTCCCTGTTCAATTTTAGAATTTTTTGTATTTTTGACAAATTTGGTATTCCAAAAAGAACATTAAATTCGAAAAATATGAAAAAGACGTTGTTGATTGCATTTATGATAATATTAGCCCTTGAAGTTCAGGCTCAGGAACTAAAAACTTTAGAGGTAGGAACTATAGTTACCATTGAAAAACCTTCAGGACAGGAATTTCAACATATTCATTTTCCGAAGAAAAATTTTATAATTAAAAGGGGTGGAATTGTGAATTATAAAAGAGAATTTGGCAATGAGGTTGAAATAGTTTCTCTTGAAACAAAAAAAGATGGAATAAGGCAGGCCAGGTTAAAAAGGGGTGATGGGAAGAAATTTTTTCAAAGCCATACCAGCGTTCTTGTAGATCTTGATAAGGCTATAGCTGCAGGTGAAATAAGTATTTAATTAAAAAAGCCTGGTAAGTTAATTTACCAGGCCTTTTTAAATTATACATACTGTTTAAATAACAATTTTCTTTTCACCATTAGTTTCTGGATGATTAGCATCAATATCATCTATGTGAGTAATTGTACCGTTCTTTTTATTGCTAAAGTAGTTGTAAGCCAGATAACCCGCACCTGCGGCTGCACCTATACCCAGTCCAATAAATCCTGCCCGTCTTGTCAGTAAATATTTTCCTGCTTTAATAGCCACTTTACCTTTTAAATATTTTTTTCCCAGTTCTACAATTGTATCGGTATTCATAATTTCTGATTTTTAAATTAGTAATCCTATGATTTGCCAGTTGGCTTTATTAATATTTCATTTACGTTTACAGTTTCGGGTTGGGTAAGAGCATAAAATACTCCATCTGCAATATTTTCCGGCTTTAGCTTTGCCTCCCCATTTCCATAATCTTTATCATCCAGCAACTCCTGGTCTGTAATATCCTTTCTCAGGTCAGTATCAACAGTGCCGGGTTCTATTGCCGTAATTCTAATGTTGAATTCAGGAGAAAGTTCCATTCTCATGGCCGTTGATAATGCAATTAAAGCAGCCTTTGACGCGCCATAAACCGCTCCGCCGGGATATACTTCTTTTCCGTCTACAGAAGCAATGTTTACAATATGCCCACTGTTTTGATCCTTCATAAAAGGAAGCACTTCATGTATACAGCGTAAAGTACCTTTAACATTAACTTCAATGGTTTCCAGCCATTCCTCAAGGTGCCTGTTCTTTAAGTAAGTTAACGGCATTACTCCCGCACAGTTTACCAGGATGTCAATTTTATTATATTCCGTTTTGATCCTTCTAAAGGCTGCGGCAACGCTATTAGAACTGCTTACGTCCATTTCTGCCACCATGCTCTCACCCTTTAAACTGTCGCTAATCATCTGCAGTTTTTCTTTGCTCCTGCTCGCAAGCACTACTTTACAGCCATACTCAGATAATTTATACGCTATAGCTTTTCCAATTCCGCTACTGGCTCCTGTTACTACAGCCACTTTGCCGTTTAATGTCATTAATGTTTTTTTATAGTTATCTAATTTCGGGTTTTTGAAGCTTAAAGAGTTAAGGGAGTTTGAAATAACACAGTTTTAACTAGGCTAACCTTCTTTTAAAGAAAAATTATAGGTTTAGGATTTAGTAATTTTCTTCGGCATAAACTTCAGTTTGAGCATTAACTTCGGCACCAATTAAAATTATGAAGCTGGTAAGAAACAACCATAAAAGCATAATTACCACCGCGCTTATAGAACCATACATTTCTCCATAGTTCCCAAAATTACTTACGTAAAAGGAAAAACCCAGGGAGGCAATAAGCCATAAAATGGTAGCTAATGATGCACCTAACATTACCCATTTAAATTTTGGGATTCCCCTGTCTGGTGCAAATTTATAGATGAGGCTAATAACGAATATTACTATACCTGCTAAAAGTGGCCAGCGCAACCAACTAACTAGAAGATCAATCTTTTCAGGAAGGCCAAATGCGTGGACGACAGCCGGGAAAATTACGATAAGTGCCATACTTAAAAACAGGGTAATAATAGCTCCTAAGGTAAAGACGAGAGTGAGAGCATTCTGTTTAATAAATCCTCTTTTGTTTTTGGTATTGTAAGCAATGTCTATTCCTGCAAAAAGAGATTTTGTGCCTGCATTTGCACTCCACAAACTTATTAAAATTCCCAATGCAGTTCCCCAGCCTAGTGTACTACCCGATGTTTCAAGAAAATTATCTATTCTTTCCTTAATAATTGAAAAAGCTTCTTTAGGCATCATGCCTGATAGTTGGGTAATTTGTTGCTCAGCCTGCTGTGGATCTACAGCAAGACCATAAATGGAAAGTAAGGCGACCAGGGCAGGAAAAATGGCCAGAAAAGCATAAAATGCTACACCTGCTGCAACAATTGTAAGATTATCTTCTGCAATTCGATCTTTTACTTTTACAATAATTTTCTTCCATCCGGAAAATTTGATTTTTTTGGGGGATTTGATTTTTTTGATCCTTTTCATTTTATAGCCTTTAATACTGTGTATAATCTCTTCTCTTTAAGATAAGTCGCAACAATAGAAGATTAAAAATTTTAATACTATTTGTGAAATGTTTAGAGAAGAGATCCTCCTCCAAAGGAAAGTCCGGATACTGTTATTGTTTATTCAGCCTTGCCTGATTTTTCAGGTTGTTCTTGGGTTCTGGAATCTTTAAAATATTCAATAATAGAAGGTGCAGTAATACCGTGTAATACAATAGAAATTAATATAACATAGGCGGTAATGCCGTAAAGTTCTGTTCTGCTTTCGAATTCTTCAAATTTCACCATAGCCCAGGCCAGGTAAAACACAGAACCAATTCCCCGTATACCCAAAAAACCTACTGCAAGTTTCGACCTAATAGGATCTTTAACTCCTGCAAGTCCTATTAAACCTGCAAGAGGTCGAATAATAAGGATAAAAATAAGAGCAAATACCAAGCCGCGCCAATCGGTCATTTCCAGGACACCATTAATTAAGGAGCCACCAAAGAGAATAATCCAAACTGTTAGAAGCAGCCGTTCAATTTCGTGAATGAAATCGTGCATTTTCTTTTTATAGTCCCCACTTATCTTTTCATAATACCTCAGGGTTAGGCCTACAAAAAAAACTGCAAGAAATCCATATCCATGGAGAAACTCGGTTAAGCCGTAGGTCATAAAAGTGAGAGAAAGAGAAACAAATCCATCAAAAGTCTTTACGCCAGTAACTACGTGTAAACGATCAAGCAAATAGCCCATTAATCTCCCTATTATAATTCCAATTACGACCCCTATAATGATCTTCAACAACAATTTATCCCAAAACCAGTTGCTGAAATTTAAAGTGGCCCAACCCCTGCTTGTGCAACCATTACTGCTAAATAAGTAAAGGGAAAAGCCATTCCGTCATTTAAACCTGCCTCTGTAGTAAGTGTAAAGCGGCGTTTATCTTCGGGTTCTTTTTCCCGGGTGGGTTCATCCAACTGTACTTCAGCAGCCAGGACGGGATCTGTAGGTGCAAGTATAGCTGCCAGTAAAAGGGCAGAAGGGACGCTAAGCGCCAGAAAATAAATTCCTAAGAAATAAGCAGCAGCCATTGCCAGTGGCATTGTAACGAATACCAACAACAGAGGTCTTTTCCAGGAAGAAAAGGAGAAAACACTCCCTATTTTCAAACCTGCACCCATTAAAGCTATAATTACTATAGCTTCAGAGAAATACATCATTTCCTCATCACCCCATAAAGGGTCAGGCCACTTTAGTGGAGTGCCTATATAAAATAGTGCAAAGCCTATGAACAGGAGAAGAATTGGAAAGCTAATTTTAATCTTTTTGGAAATAGAAGGAAGCCAGGCCATTACAAGTGTAGCAAAACCTATAGCCGCCAAAATAAGGTAATGTTCTTCCATAGAAAATAAAAATAATCAATAATTTAATGGAGGCTATCTACCTTGGGAAAAGTGTAACATTTGTGGAGTTATCGAGTATTTGAATTGCTCCTAAACGTATTGGATTTTGGAATGAACTGGAAAAATGTGAAGAATAGGAGTTTGACACTAATTTCCTTTAGCGGCTTTAGTGGAAAAATTACCTTAAAATAAGAGCTTTCTTCTGAGGAGCAGGTTTGAATTTCGTAATTCGGTAGTAGAGGTATTTTTTTCTGAAGAAGGTGAAGCCTTGTTTTCTTTGAAGCTTGTATTTGTTACCAGGAAGGTGAATGCTCTAAAAGAAGAGTGGCTAAAAAGAATATAGGGACAGTAGATCTTTCAGAATAAAATTTTCAATTTATGCAGCATAATCTGAAAATGAAAGGCGGTGATTTATCCAGGGCTGGGAACG
This sequence comes from Antarcticibacterium sp. 1MA-6-2, assembly GCF_021535135.1. Lineage (NCBI taxonomy): Bacteria > Pseudomonadati > Bacteroidota > Flavobacteriia > Flavobacteriales > Flavobacteriaceae > Antarcticibacterium > Antarcticibacterium sp. 1MA-6-2. Next base: position 3,690,846 of record NZ_CP091036.1, read on the forward strand.
TATTGAAGCATTATAAAACCATGTATTCATAATTCATACATGGATTTAGACTTTTCAGCTCTCCTGTTTTACCCGCTCTACGAGCTTCGCGTATAATTCTTCTACATCCTCTTTTTTGAGAAGTTCTGTTCCGGGAGATTTAATAGTAGCGCTTCCACAGGAGAGGCCGTATAGAACAGCATCCTCAAGAGATTTTCCTTTACATAGGCGGGAGACAATTCCTGCGACCATACTGTCACCCGCACCAATTGAACTTACAAACTCAACTTTAGGTGCAGGAAAATGATTAATTCCCTTACGGGTGGCGAGAAAGGCGCCGTCCGGCCCCTGCGAAAGAACAATAGCTTCAACAGGAAATTTTTCCAAAACTTCCCTTAGCAGCTCTTTTTGCTCCTCGTTATTAGATGCTTTTTTACCTATTATATCCTGCAACTCTTCACTGTTTGGCTTAATTAGAAAAGCACCTTCTTTTAATGCTTCACATAAAGCATCTCCAGAGGTGTCCATGATTAATTTTAATCCCTGCTCTTTAGCCACTCGTGCTACTCTTGTGTAGAAATTTTTTGGTGCCCCGGGAGGTAAACTACCACTGGCGACAAGGAATTTAGCTCCCTCAATATTTTCAAGTTTTTGTAGGATCCTGTTATATGCATCTTCTTCGAGTTCCGCCCCCGGAAATCCGAATCTAAAAATATTTCCTGTGGAAGTCTCACTTACTGCGAAATTTTGCCTTAGGTCATTTTTCACCTCTACAGGATCCTGGCTAATATTCTCTTTTTTAAGAAGCTCTCCAAAAATTTCTCCTGTATAGCCGCCGCGGGTGTAAATTGTCCTGGCGTCATGTCCCAATCTTTTTAAAACACGGGAAACATTAACCCCACCTCCTCCTGCGTCCTTAGAGGAGGGAGTGCAGCGTAATTTTTTTTCAGGTTCGAGCTTTTCTACTGTTGTATAAACATCCAGGGCTGGATTTACTGTGAGAGTGATTAATTTTTCCATAGTGGGCTAAATCATTTCTCCTAAATTAGAATATCTGCACTGTAACTCCATAAGATAAAACAGGTTTGGAATTTATTTAACACCAGGTGAAGAAGGAGCAAGCTTTTTTAGCCTATCTGAAATTTTTCCCGGGTTTTGTGAACAGAAGAATTTTTTCTACTCTATTATAATTGAAGCTTCTTTATTCTTGACCTGATAGCCCCAGGATTTCTTTCGAAAATTTCGCTTATCTCCTTTACAAGCATCCCCTTTAAAATGAACAATTGCAATTTTTCATCATCCTCCCGTCTCCATGGGGAATAGGCGTTTTTGTAAACTGCTCGTTTTTCTTCTAATGAAAAGCTGCGCCTTGTTGCTTTATAATGATCTTCTTCCTGTTGTTGTTGTTGTTGTTGTTGTTGTTGTTGTTGTTGTTGTTGTTGTTGTTGTTGTTGTTGTTGTTGTTGTTGTTGTTGTTGTTGAAGATGATCCTTTATTAACTTAGTAAATGCTTCTGCATATTTTTCCTGTTTTGCACTTCCTACCCCATTAATTTGCGCGAACTCTTTGGGATTGACAGGTAGTTTCATAAGCATATCTTTTAAGCTGGCATCGTTGAAAATTATATATGCAGGTACCTTTTTTTGATTGGCCAGGTTTAACCGGAGCTTTCGTAACTTTTCAAATAAATTGTCGGGGTTAATCTCAGTTTTATGTTCTTCTTTATAATCTTCTTTTTCAATAGGCTCTATTCGAGAGAGTTTTACAATGGTATTATTATGCAAAACAGATTTTCCCAAAGGAGAAAGACATAATTTACTATTGTCATGAAAATGGATTTCAAGAATCCCCCTGTTTATCAACTGAATAATGTATTGTTGTACCTCGAACCTGGAAATATTTTTAAGGACGGCATAGGTTTTAAGTTTGTGATATCCCCTGTCATAAATTGCAGAATTCCGGGAACCCCTTAAGAAGTCGATCACCATTCCGGCAGCCTCCTTTTCTTTAAGTCGGGCAATGGCACAACAAATTTTCTGTGCCAGGATAGTACCGTCAAAATCTTTGGGAGGAGTATTACAGTTATCACAATTTCCGCAGTTTGAATAAACCTGTTCCCCAAAATAATTTAATAGAATAATCCTTCGGCAGCTCAAAGCTTCAGCAAATTGTTGCATTCGCTCTAATTTTGCCAATTGGAATTTTTCTGTAGGGGTATTTATGATAAACTTTCTTAGTTGTCTTATATCTGAATAGCTGTAAAAGAGCAAAGCGTGGGCTTGTAAACCATCGCGCCCACTCCGGCCAATTTCCTGATAATATCCATCTATATTTTTAGGTAAATTATAATGTATTACCCAACGTACATTACTTTTATCTATTCCCATTCCAAATGCAATGGTTGCAACAATAATGGATAACCTATCACTAAGGAAATCATCCTGAATTTCCATTCTCTCTTCAGGGGGCATGCCTGCGTGATATGCTTTGGCATCAAACCCCTGGTCCTGTAAGAAAATGGCCAGTTTCTCAGTGCTCTTTCGGGTAAGGCAATAAATAATTCCACTCTCATTGGAGCGGAGGTTTAAAAATTTTAAAATTTGTGGGTTCCTGTCATTTCCCGGCCGTACTTCGAGAAAGAGATTTTTTCGGTCAAACGAGCTAATGAATTTTGAGGCACAGGGAATATTTAACTGTTTTAAAATGTCATCCTGTGTAGCAGGATCGGCAGTAGCTGTTAGGGCTAGTATAGGTTTATCAGGAAATTCTGATTTTAGTATAGATAATTGAGTATAAGCAGGGCGAAAATCGTGGCCCCAGGAGGAGATGCAGTGTGCTTCATCAACAGCAAAAAAGTTTATTATACACGAGCGAATAATTGGAAGTAAACCCATAAGGCTTTCGGGAGCTACATACAATAATTTTAGTTCTTGTTGTTTTAGTTTCTGTAATATCGATGCCTGTTCTTCCTGCTTTTGACTACTGTTTTAGAAGGCAGCTGCAATACCATTAGCTAATAGGGAATCTACCTGATCCTTCATAAGAGCAATGAGAGGGGAGATTACAACTGTTGTTCCCTCTAAAATGAGAGCAGGTAATTGAAAACAAATAGATTTACCACCTCCTGTTGGCATTATCGCAAGAGTGTCTTTAGAAGAAAGTATTTCCTTAATAATCTCTTCCTGATTTAATCTAAAATTTTCAAAACCGAAATGTGTTTTTAGAAGCCTGATTATTTTTTGACATTTTTCCATAATCGAAATACATAAGTTGCTGTTTTATCTGAATAAGTGAATATTACCATAGTAAAATTCGCCGGAGGAGGATCTTCCGGCGAATTCTGGAACCTGTTATTTGCTAAGCAAAAGCAATTCATTGCAAACTACTTCCGTAGTGTATCTCTTTTGCCCGTCTTTATCTTCCCAGGAGCGATTGGTAAGCTTTCCTTCTACTGCAACCTCTTTACCTTTATTGACAAATTTTTCTATAATCTCGGCAGTCTTTCCCCAGGCGACAATATTGTGCCAGTCTGTGTGTTCAACTTTTTCACCTTTAGCATTGGTGAAGTTCTCATTGGTGGCGATGGAAAACTTCGCCAGTTTTTTTCCGGTTTCCAGGTTTAAAATTTCAGGATCCTGTCCTACTCTTCCAATCAACTGTACTTTGTTTCTAAGTGCGTTCATAATTTTAAATTTTTAAATGTTAAACAGTTAATGCAATTGAATTCCTATGATTCAACGAGACAAACTTAGATGAGGTGTAAATCTTTATTCGGTAGATAAATATTTACTTTCATTTATGGTCGTTTGCAATTGTTTGTTGTCGTTTGCTGTCGGCTTAAATGGTCTTTAAATTGGAGGAATGTCGAAAGGATAATTTAAAGTTGGACAATTGTAGATGGTTAAGAGACTAATCGAATTAGAGGAAGAACAGGAGATTGGGAAAGATGTCCAATTGAATAGAATTCTGTTCCTAATAATTCAGGAGTTTAAAATGATGTTGCTCTTAAGCTGTTTTTGAAAAGAATATGGAAATCCTACAGAACCTGATAATCCTCATATTTAGAGCTGAACATAGTCTATACCTTTGAGTAAAATAATTCCTAAAACTTCAGATTATGAATATTAATGTACAATATGTGAAGATGCCCTTTAGTGAAACTATGACGCAATATGTGGTAAGTAAGGTGGAAAAATTAGGTGAAAGATATCAGTGGATAACTCAGGCCCGGGTATTTTTTAAAAAAGAAAATGATCCATCTGGAAACGGTAAGATCTGCGAAATAGAACTGAGTACACCAGGGCCCAAAATATTTGCCTCCTCCAGGGATCATAATTTTGAATTAGCCGCAAAAGAAACTACCCGTGAGATTGAAAAACAGCTGAAGAAGAGAAAAGCTGTAATTATGGCCCATTAATACCGGAAACGGTATTGTTTATTTTGTTTTTTGTGTTAGAGCCCGTTGTTTTGTAGCGGGCTTTTGCTTAAAACAGCACTTCCCTGAAATCCCACACCTTATAAAGAAACAGGATAAGGAAACCACAGGCCACAATAAATTCCATGAAGCTGGAGGCAAGTAAACCTATGAATGATCCATAGGCTGCTTTTAAAGCCGAATTACGATCACTTTTATTAATGATCTCTCCAATAAATGCCCCAATAAATGCTCCTAAAAAAATTCCAAAGGGTATAGGTGTAATTAGGCCCGCTACTAAACCAATAGTAGCACCAATCATTCCTGTACGGCTGCCACCATATCTTTTAGTGCCCATTGCCGGAATTACGAGATTTAACCCATAAATAAATGCTGCTATTACAAATGTTATTCCCAGGAACCAGTAATTCATAGGAACAGAAGGGGAGAGGTGCAAAAGGAGCAAGCCAACCCAGCTAACAGGAACTCCCGGTAAAACAGGTAAAAAACTTCCCAGGATCCCCACTATCATTAAAATCCCGCCTATAGCAGTTAAAATTATGTCCATTAATTAGCCCTGTTTTTAAAGAGGCTGGGATCAACTTTAATGTCTTTGGTGAAATCTAATTGTGGAATAGATTTTTTTGCTTTTCTGTCTTTTAGGAACTGTAAAAAATCCTTAATAGTTTCGTCTGAAGCTGAATCCAGGAACTGATTAAATTCTTTTTTGATCTCTTCTTTATCCATTTCTAGAAAATTAAATTTAAAAATAAGGAATTTATTTATAGCGGCTTCTCAAACTGTGTTAAGTAAGAAAATTATTTTTATTATAATTATTCAACTAAAAAATTAGGTGAAACTAATTATTTAGTTTAAATTTGAAATTGAGTCCTTTGAATTAAAAGAAGAAATGGAGAAAATAAAACAACTAACCAAAGCCGAAGAAGAGATCATGCAAATTCTCTGGCAGCTTAAGAAAGCCAATGTTGCTGCAATTATAGATGTAATGCCGGAACCTAAAGCCGCCTATAATACGGTTTCAACAATTGTACGAATCCTGGAAAGCAAAGAATTTGTAGACCATGAAAAGAAGGGAAAAGGCTACCTCTATTTCCCTCTGGTGGATAAGGAAACTTACACCAACCAAAGTATGAATAAACTAATGGACAGCTATTTTAATGGTTCTTTTAAAAGTATGGTTTCCTTCTTTATGAAGAAAAATGATCTTGATACCAAAGAGCTGGAAGCAATATTAAAGGAAATTAATAAAAAAGATCAATAGGATGATTGGCTATTTTTTGCAGGTCGTATTTTCTCAACTCCTGTTTTTACTGGTGTATGAAGTGCTGCTTAAAAGAGAAACTTTTTTTAACTGGAACAGGTGGTATTTAATTATGACAGCAGCCATTTCATTTCTATTGCCTTTTCTCAAGCTGGAAGAGCTTTCCTTTCTTATCACTCCTAATGCTCTTCCGGAAATTTCAGATATATGGTGGTCTAATTTAGCATTATTGGAATCTGGAATTTCTGGATCTACTCCTGCAAGAGAGATCAATGGAGGGGGTGCAGAGATCAATTGGTTTATCATCATTTATTCTGCAGGTGTCTTCGGAAGTATTTATCTGTTAAAGAAGAAATATAATGAACTGGAGAGATTGTTCAGGTTTAGAACTATTGCTTCGGAAGAAGGTTGGAAGATCATTGAAATTCCCAATTCTAATATTGCCAGTACATTTTACAAAACCATTTTCCTTGGTGATCAATTAACCGAAAATGAGAGACAACAAATTTTTCCTCACGAACTGGTACACGTAAAGCAGAAACACAGCATCGACCTTCTTTTCTTTGAATTTCTAAAAGTAGTTCTTTGGTTTAATCCCCTGGTTTATATCTATCAAAACAGAATTTCCACTCTGCACGAATTCATCGCCGATGCAGCTGTTGTCAGGGAAACCGGGAAGCGCAATTATTATGAGCAGTTGCAACAGCGCCTTCAGTTCCCGGGACATTTCATTCATCAATCAATTTTTTAGTCATTCATTAATCAAAAAACGAATCATTATGTTACAAAAATCTGAATCAAAAGCTATAGCTAAAACCAAATTCCTGGTGGTTTTACCTCTAATGTTGATAATGCTGTCATTTACAGGTTATTCTTTTGAGCAACAAATAGGATCAATTGATACTTCATCTAAAGATTTAGTTATTGAAGTTAAAGATCTCGACCAGCTTTCCGTAGAACAAAAAAGGATGTTGGAAAACAAGGTTTCCCTGGTAATGGAAAAGAGAGCCTATAAATCCTTAGTTGTAAAAGATGATAAAAAAACATTGGAATTTAGCGTAGACCCTGTAACAGGAGAACAGCAGGGAAAGATCTCTCCAAATCCGGGCACAAGCATTTCTTCACAACCTGTGCCTGATGTGCCTTTCGCAGTAGTCGGGGAAGCACCCGTTTATCCGGGATGTGAAAAATTTGATTCCAGTGATGCGCGTAAAAATTGTATGGCAGAAAAAGTAACAAATTTCGTAAAAACTAATATTTCCGAAGACACTGTAAATTTATTTACACAACCTGAAGGGGGAAATGTAACTGTGGTATTTAGAATAGATGAAACAGGAAAAGTAACAGGTGCAAAGGCAAGGGCTACTTCTCCAAAACTTGATGTGGATGAAAGATCAATCCTTGAAAGGGAAGCAATCAAGGCAGTAAATTCCCTTCCGCAGATGGAGCCAGGAAAACACAATGGTCAGGTCGCTGGAGTACTTTATGCTGTACGATAATAATGAGTAGCATAAGTAAAGCCCCTACCAATTCAAGTACAGAAAAAGATCTTCGTTAAGTGTGATATCTTAAATTTTAAAAAATGACTGCATATATTTTACAAGTCGTATTTTTTCAACTCCTGTTCTTACTGGTGTATGAAGTGCTGCTGAAGAAGGAAACTTTTTTCACTTACAACAGGTGGTATTTACTTACTACTTCAGTATTAGCACTTTTATTACCGTTCTTAAAAATTGAAGCACTTGCTTATATAGTACCTGCAGAGGCTATGGCGGGAAACTACCTCATCTGGTTGCCGGAAGTTTTTATTGGAGATGCGCTTAGTAGCGGCTCAAAGTCGTTTTACTACTGAAGCTTCTGCGGAAATTGCTAAGATTAACTGGTGGCTGCTGGTTTATGGAACGGGAGTAGTGGTAAGCCTGGGGATTTTCTTCAGAAAATTTCAGAATTTGAGCCGATTATTCCGTTTTAGGGCAATTTCTGCTGAAAAGAATCTGCGCATTATTGAGGTTCCAAATTCCAACATCGCCTGCACGTTTTACAGAACAATCTTTTTAGGTGATCAATTAACTGAAACCGAAAAACTTCAAATCCTGTCTCACGAATTAGTCCACGTTAAGCAGAAGCACAGTCTGGACCTTTTGTTCTTTGAGATACTAAAGATCATTTTCTGGTTTAATCCGCTCGTTTATATCTACCAGAACAGGATGGCGGCTGTTCACGAATTTATTGCCGATGCAAGCGTGGTGAAGAGTACACCTAAAAGATCTTATTACGAACAACTATTAAATTCAGCTTTTAACACCACAAATATTTCATTCATCAACCAATTTATAAATCAATCATTAATCAAAAAACGAATTGTTATGTTACAAAAGTCAAGATCAAAAACAACAGCAAAATTAAAGTATCTGGTAATGATACCGCTAGTGATGGCAATGCTCACTTACGTGGCCTGCTCAGATGAGAATTCTTCTATGAATTATCAAGAAGAGGATTCACTTTCCCAGTATAGTTATACCATGAACAAACAAGAGGAAATGTCCAATGAAAAGAGGGAGATCCACAAAAAATATGAGGATTTTCTCATTAACAATCCGGATTATGTAAGCTGGGCAACCATTGAAGGAAATCAAATAACTTATTCTGTCCATAGTAGGAATGAGGAAGTACCAGAAGGATACATAAAATTAGAAGTTAGTGACAAGTATGATATGTATATAAATTTACCCGGAAGTACTAAGAATGCTAATGGAGAAGAAAAATCTGAAACCATAAAATACGAGAAAGGCGACGATATTCCTTTTGCTGTAATTGAAGAGGTGCCAGTATTTCCTGGATGTGAAGGCCTTGAAACAAACGAAGAACGAAAAAATTGTATGTCTCAAAAGATTCAGGAACACGTACAAAAGGAATTTAATACAAGCCTGGGTAAACAATTAGGTTTAACAGGGCGTAATAGAGTAATTGCAATTTTTAAAATAAATTCTCAGGGGCAGGTAATAGATGTTCGTTCCCGCGCACCACATCCTGCTTTGGAAGAAGAAGCTAAACGCGTAATCAACAGCTTACCGTAATAACGCCTGGAAAACATAATGGTCAGGAGGTAAACGTGTCTTACTCGCTACCTATAGTATTCCAGGTAGGTGAATAAGCTGGTAATAACCTTTATTATTTTGTTAGCTGTCAGGGCCGGAGCACAAACTCCGGCTTTGGCTGTTGCAGATAGCCTGTTTACTGTAGGAGAGACCGCAAAAGCCATAGAGATGCTGGAAGGTTCTAACCCTGCCACTATTTCTATCATTCTTAAACTGGCGCAGTATAATGCTGCCAAAGGAAATATTAAAGAAGCAGTAGGATATTATGAAAAAGTCCTGCACCAAAATCCTGAAAAAATTTTGGCAACAATAGAGTATGCGAAAGCTCTTGTAAAAGATAATCAGCTAATGAAAGCTGACAGTGTTTACAGGGAATTGAATAAAAAATATCCTGAAAATGCAAATTTTTACTACCAGCGTGGATTAATAAAGGAGCAGGAACAGGAGAATGATGAAGAGGCCCTGCCCTTCTATAAACTTACGATTGAGAAAGACCAGTCTCACCAGCCAGCTTTGTACAAGCTTGCAAAGAATGAGCTTCAAAACAGGAGTTATGACATGGCCAAGAATTACTCCTTAATGGGACTTGAGCACCATCCGGAGAATGTGTCCTTACTTTCTATTCTTGCTCAGGCATACTCTGCACGGGCATTATATAAAAAAGCTATTCCTCCTTTTGAGAAACTCGTCGAACTGGGGGAGAAGAGTGAATTTATTTTTACCAGGCTTGGCTACGCTTATCTTCACGAAGGCAATCTGGAAGATGCCATAACAGCTTATACCTGAGCGCACTTGAAATTGAGGATAAAAACTTCGGAACTCATTACTCTCTGGGAAAATTATACGCTCTTCAGGGTGAACTTGAAAAATCTGAAGCACATTTATTAATGGCTATTCTTATAAAAAAACAACCCGTGGATGCAGAATATCTCAGCCTGGGAATAACTCTTAAGTATAAGAAAGAATTTAAGGATGCATTGGAATACTTGAATAAAGCTTTGGAAGAAAACCCACAAAATGAACGCGCACTATATGAACGTGCGGTTGTAGCAGATAATTATTTTAAGGATTTATCTACAATTATTTCCTACTATCAATCCTATCTCGACAAATATAATTCTATAGGAGATGAGCGCTTGCTGAATTTGGCTGAATCAAGAATTGCAGATCTAAAAAAGCAACGTCATTTGGAGGGAGAATAAAGTACATCTTCTACTCAAGCTTAATTTGCTGTGAGCTATATTTTCATTTGAGAACAAAATGCCTGTACTATGGATTTAGGCTTCTCTAATTTATTTTTCCCTTAAAGATTGAGTAGGTTTTCGGGATTGTTTTTAAAAATCTCCTGGGTAAGCTATAGTATGATGGAATTTGCTACTATTACATTTGAGTGTCTTGTTTCTTCTGTAATTTATCTTCCTAAGAATAGCTAGACAATAATTAGTTTTTTATTAAAAATAATATCCCTTCTTTTTGCGTATTTACACTTTTTCCAATTAAGGATAATTTGACTCTTCCGGTGTTAATTTGAGGATTAGGAACAAAATGGGTAAAAATACAGGCGCGAAACACAGCCCTAAAATAAAAATATCGGCTTAATAAAACCTTTTACCAAACCTGTACTCCTTTTTAAAGTGTAAAATTAACATTTACTTTAAGCTGTTCCTTCAACTCTCAAGTAATTCTCTCAAATGCCTCTTGAATAAAGGGATGAGCTATTTTTATCTATCTAAATATTCTATCAAATTAACCCTCATTTTTCATTGCTTTTATAGCCATGTAACATAGCGTAAAGGATTTGTAACATAGCGGGCCGGGTTTAATTCATTTAAAAAATATATTTGATTTTAAGATTTTAAAGAAACTTTCACATTTAAGGTTATAAAAGGTATCTGGTTCTTAAGATTATCTTAAAAAATTAATCTATAAAATGAGGAAGTGAAAAAAGTTAATCGAAAAATCACTTAATATGATTCTAAATTACTCTCCAATATCCAGGAGCAAATTTCCCTCAGCTTATAAAATATTCATCTGTTATGGCTGAAGTTTATCTTTCTACTATATCGATATCGTATTTGTGTACTAAGCACCTTGTAGTGATCTGGTGTCATTTTAATCAAGTTTTAAAATATTTTATAATATGAGAATAGGAATTCAAAAATTTCCATATCTGACAAAATTGACAGTTATAGGACTAATAGTTCAATTTCTGCTTACTACCACTATTTATGCTAATGAAAACGAGCTGAGAGGAGAAGGTGAGCAACAAAAAACTATTAGTGGAACAGTAATAGCTGCTGAGGATAACTTAGGTATACCGGGAGTAAATGTGATCGTTAAGGGTACTTCTATAGGAACTGTTACTAATATTGACGGGGAATATGAAATCACTGTGCCCGCGTCAGCTACTACCTTAACCTTCAGTTTTATAGGTTTTGAGACTGTAGAAAGGGAAATTGGAGATAACACTGAGATTGATGTCATAATGCAAACCGATCAAAGTTCTCTTGAAGAAGTTGTCATCGTAGGATACGGAACGCAGAGGAAGGAAACTGTTGTGGGTGCCGTTGCTCAAACCACTAGCGAAGTCCTGGAACGTACCGGTGGAGTATCAGATCTTGGTGCTGCAATGACAGGTGCTTTACCCGGTTTAGTAACCACTGCCAGTACAGGTATACCCGGAGGGGAAAGTCCCCAAATTGTGATAAGGGGCCAAAATAGCTGGAATGGTGCATCTCCTTTGATTTTGGTGGATGGAGTAGAGCGGCCTGAATTTTTCAATAACATGTCTATAAGTTCCGTTGCGTCAATATCTGTTTTGAAAGATGCTTCGGCTACCGCGGTATTTGGTTCCCGGGGTGCCAATGGGGTAATCATTGTAACGACAAAAAGAGGACTTACAGGTAAGGCAGAGATCACAGCCAATTTTAGTTCAACCGTGAAGGCGGTTTCTAAATTGCCTGGTAAATATGATGCTTACGATGCCATTGGGGTTAGGAACAGGGCAATTGAATATGAACTTTCCGACAATCCCTCCAGCTGGGGCGATATTATTCCTGAAGCAACGAGGTATAAGTACCTTAATCCGGCCAATATTGAGGAAATGGAACGTTATCCTAATGTTAATTGGCAGGAAGTATTGTTTAAGGATTATGCCATGGCTTACAACGCTAACGTAAACATCCGCGGAGGGACAGAATTCGTTAAATATTTTGCTACTCTCGATTTTCAGAATGAAGGAGATTTGTTTCGGGATTTCACCAATAACAGGGATTACGATCCTGGTTATGAATATAATCGCCTTAATTTCCGTAGTAATTTAGATTTTCAACTTACATCCACTACTAAATTACGAACTGACCTTGGAGGTACCTACGGTGTCCGGAGAAGTCCCTGGGGTGGGGGTAATGATTATGGTTTTTGGGATGCCGCTTATCGGGGTGATCCTACCCTTTTTATGCCACAATATTCAGACGGTCTCTATGGGTACTATGCTCCTAATATACAACTAGGGTATAACTCTGTCCGGATTCTGGCCATTAGTGGAGTAGAAATGGAAACTACTGCCCGTATCAATACAACCTTTGTGCTTGATCAGGATTTAGGAATGCTATTAGAAGGATTGACTTTTAATGGTACACTGGCTGTGGATAACACCTTTATAGAAAATGACAGGGGAGTTAATGACCAGTTCAATGCCGCCCAGGAAAAGTGGATTGATCCCGAAACCGGGCGGGTAGTTCTTGCCCAGGGTGTAAGTTCTACCACAGGGCTGGATTTTTATACTCCAGGCCCACAATGGTCTCCTGCCAGTGGAAGTGTTGGTGCGGCCTGGCGTAAGATTTTCTATCAGTTAAAGCTGGATTATGCAACTACCATTGCAGAGGATCATAACTTTAACCTGATGGGACTGATGAACTAAGCAGAAAGATGCCAGGGGCAATGGAATTCCAGAATTTCGCGAAGACTGGGTTTTCCGGACTACCTATAATTATAGAGGAAAATATATGCTGGAGTATAACGGTGCTTACAATGGATCGGAAAAATTTGCTCCTGAATATCGGTTTGCTTTCTTCTCTTCAGGAGGACTTGCCTGGATGATATCTGAAGAAAATTTTATGGAATCGGTTTCTTTCCTGGACACCTGGAAATTGAGAGCTAATTATGGAGAAGTGGGAGACGACCAAATAGGTGCCCGGTTTCTGTTCATGGATGAGTGGGCTTACGGAGGAAATTCTCAACTTGGCTTAGTTGGTGAGGGTGGTGAAAGAAGCCCTTATACCTGGTACACACAGGAACAGGTGGGTAACCCTTTTGTTCGTTGGGAGACAGTATACAAGACTAACCTGGGTATGGATTTTGGTTTTTTCCAGGGTTTAATTGATGGGTCTGTAGACGTCTTCAGGAATGACAGAAAGGATATCCTTATGAGGGATGACAGGGCAGTACCTACCTATTTTGGAGTAAATGCTCCTGCAGCCAACCTGGGTCGGGTACGTACGCAGGGTTATGAAATTACTGTAGGACTTGACCACACCTTTACAAATGGATTAAACGTATGGGGCGACTTTACAATGACTCATGCAGAGAATGAAATAATTGATCGGGATGATCCCGCCTTGTTACCCGACTATCAAAAGCAGGCGGGATATGCACTGGGGCAGACCCGTACCCATATTGCAAGTGGGTATTACAATACTTGGGACGAACTATATGCGAGCACCGTCCACAATACCAATAACCTCAATAAAATTCCCGGGAACTACCAGATCCTTGACTATAATGGTGATGGAGTAATTGATACTTTTGATGCAGCCCCTTTCGGATATTCCGGCGTGCCGGAGAATACCTTTAGCACCAATCTGGGATTTGGGTGGAAAGGCTTTAGCGTATTTGCGCAGTTCTACGGAGTAAATAATGTTACACGTAATGTACCGCTTACCAGCCTTGGAGGACAAACCAATACAGTTTTTGAGCAGGGTACCTACTGGTCCCAAGACAACCCAAATGCCGATACGCCAATGCCACGTTGGAGTTCGGTTCCTCCCGGAAACTTTATGGGGAACCGGTATTTCTACGATGGTTCATACCTCCGCCTGAAGAATGCAGAAATTGCTTACCGTTTCGATACTGATGTGGTGAGTAGGTTTGGTCTTCAAAACCTGCGGGTGTATGTAAATGGTAATAACCTTTTGCTGTGGACTGAAATGCCTGACGATCGGGAATCAAACTTTTCGGGAATAGGTAACCAGGGAGCATACCCAACGGTTAAAAGGTTTAATCTAGGTTTAAATGTTACATTTTAAATTCATTTTTATGAAAGTATATATAAAAATTATATTTAAGAGCATCTTTTTTATAGCAATGCTCATGATAGTTTCCTGTGAGGACTATCTGGAGAGATCACCAGAATCGGTTTTATCAGAAGAAACTGCCTTTCGCAATTTTCAAAATTTTCAGGGATTTACAGAAGAGCTTTATATGGTGGTTCCAAACTTTACTACCACTTACTATACTTCTTCCTGGAACTGGGGGGACGATGAGATCCAATCTCCTGGTCCTAACTTTCATTTTGGGGTTAAAATTGAAAATGGAGACTTCTGGGGGTGGCAAGCTGAGCATGACGGCTGGGGTGCTTAAGCTGGATGGACGGGAGTGCTGCTACCGACGGTAGTGGAGGCTTATGGGCGCTTGCCTGGTATGGAATTAGAAAAGCAAATATTGGTCTGGCCAATCTCGACCTCATGACAGATGCTACGCAGGAGGAAAGAGACCTGATTGAAGGTCAACTACTATTTTTCAGGGGCTGGTGTCATTTTCAATTGATCCAGTACTTTGGAGGCATGCCTTACATCGACAGGGTGCTCCCTTCAGATGAACCATTATGTGAACCCCGTCTGAGTTATCATGAGAGTGCAGACCGCGTTGCAACAGACTTAAGAGCGGCTGCTGACCTTTTGCCGATCAATTGGGACAATACAGTGGCAGGTAGGCGTACACTTGGAAAAAACGGTTTGCGCATCAATAAGATAATGGCCCTGGGTTATTTAGGCAAAAACCTCCTTTGGGCTGCCAGTCCCTTAATGAATTATGAATCAACCGGAAGTAGGACTTATAATTCGGAATATGCTAAACGGGCGGCAGTTGCATTCGGGGAATTATTGTCTTTGGTCGAAGCTGGGGAAACTCAATATGCCCTGCTTCCTTTTGACAGGTACAGTGAGAATTTTTATACAACCTAGTCAGAACTGGGCTATCCCGGGTGGTACTGAAGCTATTTTCCGCCCAACTTATATTTCTGCTAATGCTTCGAACTGGAGAATTAGCGCTCAATATCTGCCTTCTGTAGTAAATGACCATGGGGATCCTTCCAGATTTTATCCTACGGCCAATTATGTTAATTACTATGGTATGGCCAATGGATTGCCCTTGCCTGATGATATAACACAGGCCGATCCTGAATCTGGATATGATCCTCAACATCCCTGGGAAGGACGTGATCCCCGTTTTTACCACGATATTCTTTATGACGGGGTACAGGTTGTCGAAGGATCCATACCTCCAGGTGAACAAAATCCGCAGCAGCTACGTTATGCAAGTCTTTTCACTGGAGGTGCTTACCGTGATGAGATTAACGGAAGCCGTACTGGTTATGCTAATCATAAATTTATTCCCTTAACAGCCAACCGATTTGACCGAAGGTTTGATTATGGCTATGCCCTTCACCTTATGGTGCCTTATATGCGTTTGGCCGATGTTTACCTGATGTATGCCGAGGCTACCGCAGTTGGTTATAATCCCACTAGTACTGCGGGAGGTTTTGGCCTAACAGCAGTGGAAGCGGTGAATGTTGTGCGGGCCAGGGCTGGTGTAGATCCTGTACATAGTCAATTTACTGGCTCTGTAGATGCTTTCTTGCCGGAACTGAGACGTGAACGTGCCGTGGAACTGGCTTTTGAAAGTCACCGCTTTAATGATCTTCGCCGTTGGTTGTTGTTAATTGAAGAGCCTTATACCATTAAAACATCCCACGAATTTGACAGGGCAGCATCCTTTGATCCGGAAACCCCCAGGGAAAACCGTGTACTGAATCTCAGAGAAGAAGTCATTCTTGAACGAAATTTCAGTGAGAAACACTACTGGTTGCCTCTAAAAGTATCGGATGTTAGTATATGTCCAGATTTCTACCAAAATCCGGGATGGTAGCGGGTAATGAAATGGTTTAATTCTTAGGTATTAAAAGATCTTAACGACGAAACACTAACTAATGAAATATATAACACTAAAAATTGCTTTGTGCGCTATTGTGATTCTACTTCCTGTATTGCTTTTCGCACAAACTACCACAAAGATAAATGTAATGGCGGTGGTACGAACGGAGGAAGGATTGCCTGTTAAGGGAGCTGTTGTAAGTAGTGAGCAGGATGATGTTTCAACGCTTACTGATAGTCTTGGAAATTTTTCTTTGGAAGTCTCGCCTAATGCTATCCTGTCAATTAGTACTGCTGAATATGGAACTAAATTTGCTGCTGCAACTCAGGACCTGCAGGAAATTGTGCTAAGCTCAGGTATGGAGCTGGTACAGGTAGCTTATCGTAAAGAAGAAAAGGAGGACCTTTTGGGGGGCATATCTTATATAAATATGCCTGAATTACTGGATAAAAATTATATCACTTATCCTCTGGACAATATGGAAGCCCTGGTAGCGGGTTTTCACGGTAACCTTTGGGGTATGGACGAGTACCTGGTGCTGGTAGATGGTGTACCTCGTGATGTAGGTAGTGTTCAACCTACTGCAATTGATCAAATTACTTTTCTAAAAGGAGTTTCCGCGGTAGCATTGTATGGTAGCCGGGCTGCCAAAGGCGCGATCCTTATCACCACGAAAAGGGGGAAATAGGCGAACAAACGGTAGATGTCAGGGTTAATGCAGGGCTTTCTGTTCCGAAAAGTTATCCCAGGTTTCTGGGTTCTGCGGAATATATGACGCTTTACAATGAAGCCCGGGAAAATGACGGGCTTGGCACCTTATTTTCTGAGGAAGAAATCTATAACCACGCTGCAGGTATTAATCCATACCGCTACCCTAACGTGGATTATTATTCAGACGATTATTTAAAAAAAGCTTATAGCCGCTATGATGGAACGGTGGAAATTGCTGGTGGAAACCAAAAGGCCCGTTACTATACTAACATGGGGTTTCTTACAGAAGGTTCGCTACTGGATTTTGGTGAAGCTGAGAACAATAAAAATCAAAGGTTCAATATCCGGGGTAACGTAGACATGGAATTGAGTGATTATATTACTGCCAATGTAGACTTAGGTGCTATATTCTCCAATAATATAGGTGTCAACACCGACTATTGGGGAGGTGCTGCTAGTTTAAGACCACACTAGTTTACCCCGCTTATCCCAATCAGTATGATCGAAGAAAGTGATGAGGCTTCCTGGGACCTGATAGAAGGGACCGATAATTTAATAGGCGGGCAGTACCTGCTAGGAGGTACGCAACTGGATCAAAGCAATCCAATTGCAGGTATCTATGCTTAGTGGTTCTAATACATTTACAAGCTAAGCAATTTCAATTCAATGCTGGTGTTGATGCCGACTTACAAAATGTATTGGAAGGCTTGTCTTTTAGTTCCATGTTTGGGATAGATTATGCCACCTCATATACTCAAGCCTTTAATAATGAATATGCAGTATTTCAGCCAAACTGGACCAACTACGCGGGAACTGATATGATAAGTTCTCTAACTCAGTATGGACAGGATGCCCGCTCGGGTGATCTAAATGTTAGCAATAGCTCGTATCGTCAAACACTGGCCTTTTCCGGACAATTGAACTATGAAACTCTGTTTGCTAATGATCATAATATAACTGCAATGTTAATTGCGGGAGGCTTTCAAAGGTCTCAATCTGGTATCTACCAGGGCATCAATAATGCTAATCTTGGTTTACATCTGGGATATGACTTTAAAAATAAATATTTCGCACAATTTAATGGTGCCATGATATACTCTACGAGAGTACCGGAAGACAACAGGACTGCATTTTCTCCTACATTATCTTTAGGCTGGAGGATTAGCGAAGAAGACTTTTTGGCGTCTTCCTCTGTTATCAACAATTTAAAGTTGTCTGTCTCGGCGGGTATATTACATACCGATTTGGATATTGATGATTATTACCTTTATGAAGCTATCTATACACAAACAGATGGAGCCTGGTACGGATGGGCAGATTTATCTGCGCCCGCCCGAAGCACCGATTCACGTCGGGGTGAGAATCTGGGTCTAACTTTGCCAAAGCGTGAGGAAATTAGCCTTGGTCTGGATGCTGCTCTTTTTAATAATTTTTTGGTCTTTAATGGAAATATTTTTATGAGCAGGATGACAGGGCTTGTAGATCAACTCTCTTCTTTATATCCCAATTATTTTCAAACCGGATGGCCAAATTCATCTTTTATCCCGTATGTGAATTATAATGAAGATATACGCTCAGGATTTGATTTTAGTCTGAACCTGAATAAACGCACCGGAGAAGTAGACTGGACGGTTGGGTTAGTGGGAACTTATTACACAACTGAAGCTTCCAAACGAGCCGAATTTTTTGAGAATGAATATCAGAACAGGCAGGGAAGACCCGTAGATGCCATTTGGGGTTTAGAAAGTGATGGCTTCTTTGAAAGTGCTGAAGATATTGCTAACTCACCAGAATCTGCGTTTGGTGCAGTGCAAGCGGGGGATATTAAATATATAGACCAAAATGAAGATGGTGTAATTAATGCCCAGGACGAGGTATACCTTGGAAGAGGCGGTTGGGTAAGTTCTCCTTTTACCGGGGGAGTTAACTTAACGGCAAAATGGAAGAACCTCACGTTCTTTGCTCTTGGAGTTGCTCGTATGGGTGCAATAGGTATAAAAAACAACAATTATTTCTGGGTAAACGGTCAGGATAAATATTCAGAGGTTGTTAGGAATCGTTGGACTGAAGAAACTATGGAAACAGCTACATATCCACGACTCACAACCGGGGGCGGGGATAATAACTTCCGGAATTCAGATTTTTGGCAGTACAGCACCAACCGTTTCGATCTGGCAAGGGTTCAGGTTTCCTATACATTTCCGGAATATTTTTTCGGCGGCGATTTGGTAAAGGAATTCGGGGTGTATCTAAATGGAGCTAATTTATTAACAATTGCTCCCAATAGGGACATCTTGGAATTAAATATAGGAAGTGCACCTCAGACACGCTTTTACAATATTGGTGTTACAGCCACCTTTTAATGGAATTTAAAAATTGAAAAATTATGTATAAGAAAATACTCTTTTTTGTTTTGGTTGCCCTGGGATTGTCTTCTTGTGAAGCGGACTTTCTTGAACCAGCAATTGAAAACAATCGTGACCTTAACGATATTCAGGATGAGCCGAGTTTTGCCCTGGGGTTGCTTTATAATGGATACACTCGTTTACCGGGAGGCTTCTCATTCAATGATATGGCTACAGATGATGCTGTAAGTAGTGACGAGGATAATGCTTATTCTGATATGGCCACTGGGCAATGGGCTGCCAATTTTAACCCTGTAAGTCAGTGGCAAAATTCATATGCCGCGATCCAGTATTTGAATCTGATGCTTTCAAAGGCTGATACAGTTACCTATGCTGAGAGCCCTGCAGTGAACCAGATGTTTAAGGACCGTACTAAAGGGGAAGTATATGGATTGCGTGCCTTTTTTATGCACAACCTCCTGCAAGCCCACGGTGGTATGGCTGGAGGTGAGATCCTGGGAGTTCCCATTTTCCTTGAACCACAAGATTCCAATACAGATTTTTCAAGTCTGCAGCGAGCTACCTTTGAGGCTGTTATGCAGCAAATTTACAGTGATATACAAAATGCCATTGATTTGCTTCCGCTTGACTACGAAGACATTGGTAGTGAAGCTGGAATCCCGGACGTATACCTGAATATGGATGCAAATGTTAACGATTATAACCGGGTTTTAGGAAAAACTAATCGCCTTCGTATGACCGGACGTGTTGCTCTTGCAATTCGTTCAAGAGCTGCCTTGTTGGCGGCCAGTCCTGCCTTCAACCAGGGTACGACCACTACCTGGGAAGATGCGGCTAACTATGCTGCAGATGTTATAGATGAAAACGGCGGGAATGTCCTGGCTTCAAATGGTGTAACCTGGTACGATAATAGATCAGAGATTGATAATCTTGCTGCGGGCATTAACCCGCCTGAGATTCTTTGGCGTTCCAATATGCCCGGGCCAAGTAGTGCGCTTGAAGAGCAAATCTATCCTCCCTCACTTTTTGGAGATGGATTGGTTAATCCTACCCAGAATCTGGTTGATGCTTTTCCAATGGCCAATGGTTTTCCAATTACACATCTCGAAAGCGGATACGATCCTGCAAATCCTTATGCTAATCGCGATCCGCGCTTACTGGAGTTTATTGTAGTGAATGGCAGTCAACTTGGACCTTTTAATGAAACTATCCTTACCGCAGTTGATGGAGGTACAATTGATGGGTTAAATATTGTAGAATCTTCGACCCGTACGGGTTACTATCTTCGCAAGCTGCTTCGGGAGGATGTTAATCTTAATCCTCAAAGCGTGAATCAGCAGAGACACATTAATCCACTTATTCGATACACTGAAATCTACCTGAATTATGCAGAGGCTGCTAACGAAGCCTGGGGTCCCATGAACAGTGGAGGGAACACATATTCAGCTTATGATGTAATTAGAGCCATACGTGAGCGGGCAGGACTCAGTGAAAATGGTGGTGATGTTTATCTGGAGTCTATTAAAGCTGATCAGGATGCAATGAGAGAACTCATTCGGAATGAACGAAGGCTGGAACTTAGTTTTGAAGGTTTCCGTTTCTGGGATTTACGCAGGTGGAATGAAGACCTTTCAGAAATGGCAATGGGAGATAAGATTGAAAACGGGAATCATACAATTATTCCGGTTGAACCCAGACTTTATGCCGACTATATGATTTACGGTCCCATCCCGTATAGCGAAATATTGAAGTTTGGATTTACACAAAATATGGGATGGTAAACACCGATGAAATCGGTATTACCGGATATCTAATTGAAATTAAAATAACTGAAAAACATGAAAAAGATAGCTTATTTATTCTCAATCTTATTTGTTTCTATATTCTTCGTTTCATGCGAGAATGAAGATTGGGAATTTCCGGATTTTGAGTACCAGACGGTGTACTTTGCCCATCAATATCCTGTAAGAACAATTACATTGGGTGAGGATATTTTTGATACCACTCTGGATAATGAATGGAAATTTCAAATTATGGCCACAACAGGTGGGGTCTATGAAAATGTAAATGACGTAATCATAGACATAACAGTTGATAATAATTTGGTCAATGATTTAGCTTTTGCAAATGGAGGAGAAGTATTGGCAATGCCCGGCAATTACTATAGTTTGGCTTCTGACAATATTATTATTCCTAAAGGTAGGGTAACAGGAGGTGTTGAAGTTCAACTCACAGAAGCGTTTTTTGCAGATTCGCTGTCAATACATAGAAATTATGTAATTCCAGTGAGAATGACCAATGTTCAGCAGGCTGACTCTATTCTGGTGGGGGAACCGCTGGCTGGAGAAGGGAGAAGAACGGTAGCGGGTGATTGGGCAGTCCAGCCTAAAGACTTTGTATTATATGCTGTAAAGTATATAAATCGCCTGCACGGATATTACCTGCGCAGAGGCGAGGATGTTATTGTAGGGAATAATGGAAATTCTGAACTTGATCAGACGATTGTTAGAAGTGAAGAATTTGTTGAAGATGATGAAGTAGTTATGCTGGCTACTCAATCCCTGAACGAAGTCTTGTTTTCTCTAACTTTTAAAGCCAGCGATGAAACCGATATTGATGTGCCGCTAATCCTGAGTTTTGATGAGGAAGGAAATATTACAGTGCGAACTAATTCTAATGATTTCACTGTTACTGGCAGCGGAGAATTTGTAAAGGATGGAGAAGTAAATAGCTGGGGTAATCAGGACCGCGATGCTATCTATCTAAATTACGAGGTTGAGTTGGAAAACTTTAGCGTTTCCTCTTCTGACACTTTGGTATTAAGAAATCGGGGTGTAGAAATGGAACTGTTTACTCCTGTCCTCGAATAATCAAATAATATAAAGATGAAAATTGTATGAAAAGTTTATATAAAATAGGATTTTGTGTGGCAGGATTATCTCTGATAACCTCGTGCACAGATTATGAACCCCTTGATAATTTTCAGGTAGAAAAGCCTGAAAGCATAGCAAATCAGGAAGAGTTAAACAGTTACGATGCTCTAAAAACTTATTTGGGAGAAGATGCCTCTAATATCACTTTGGGCGCAGCAGTTAGCATCCAGGAATATAACACTAAGGGGGTAATGTATCGCCTCGTCAATTCAAATTTCCAGGAGGTGACGGCGGGATATGGAATGAAACATGGGGCCGTGGTAAGGGAGGACGGAAGTCTTAATCTAGCGGATGTCGGGAAATTTCTCGAAACTGCAAATGCAGCCGGATTATCTGTTTATGGCCATACCCTTGTGTGGCATGCCAACCAAAATGCTGAATACCTGAACAGCACTATTGCGCCAACGGTAACAGGAGGCGGACCAAGCTGGGATGAGGTTACCAGTGCTGACTTTGAAACAGATGAGGCAGCAAATTATGAGAGTAACGTAAACGCTGTAATTTCTTATACGGCTGACGGAGAAGGTGCAGACGGTGAGGGCAGGGCATTGGCTGTGACCAATGAAGAAGTTCGGGCAAACGATTGGGAAAGCCAGTTCTTTTTAAAGTTTTCTCCGCCTATGGTAGTAGGGGAAGAATATGAACTTACTATGGATGTTCGTTCAGATGTTGATGCTTCTTTTGCTACGCAGGCTCATATTCAACCTGGCGAATATAAACACTGGGATTTTTTTGGTGCTATTCCCTCCTCACCTGAATGGACAACTTTCACCAAAAGAATTATTGTCTCTGAAGAAGTTGCAGGGACAAGTACTATTGCTTTTAATCTCGGCACTGTTGCCACTACTTATTACTTTGATAACATAAGCCTGAAAAAATATAACGAGGAGGGCAGCGGTGGTGGTGGTCCCGCATTGGATCCAAGTGTAATTACCAATTCTGATTTTGAAAATAGCATCGACGGCTGGGGTGGCTGGGGAAATGGCTCTACCAGGGAGCGCTCAGCAGAAGGTGAAGGCTATGGTGGTGCTGGTTATGCTTTTACTTTTACAAATCCCTCCGCTGTGAATTTTTGGGAGGCACAGATTGCTTATGATTTTCCAATATTAGAAATGGGGGCAACTTATGTATTGAATTTTAAAGTAAAGGCAAATACTGCTTAGTACTATTCGTGCCGAGATACAATCGCCATCTGATTATTCAAGTGATGCGTTTGGGACATTTAATGTATCGGAAGACTGGGAGGAGATTACTTTGCAAACGACGATTACCAAGGATGACCGTTCACGATTTATTATTAGCTATGGTGACTTTGCAGGCACGGTTTATATTGATGACGTAACTCTTTCGCGTGTGAACCCCAATGCTGGAGGTGTTATAGAGAAAACACCGGAAGAAAAGGAGGAGATAATTACCGCCGAAATGGAAAGATGGATTGCGGGCATGATGGAAGTTGCCAACGACTATGTTCATGCCTGGGATGTAGTAAATGAACCCATGGACGATGGAAATCCTTCTGAACTTAAAACAGGTGTTGGAAGGGAATTAGCGGCCGATGAGTTCTACTGGCAGGACTATTTAGGTAAGGATTATGCAGTAAAGGCATTTAACCTTGCCAGGCAATATGGAGATCCGGACGACCTTTTATTCATAAATGACTACAATCTGGAATATAACCTGGATAAAACCCGTGGTATTATTGATTTTGTTGAATACATCGAAAGTCAGGGTGCAACCGTCGATGGAATAGGCACTCAAATGCATATAAGTATAGATTCTGATAAAGATAAAATAGCAGAAATGTTCCAGCTTCTTGCTGCAACCGGGAAACTGGTAAAAGTTTCTGAACTGGATGTAAGAACAAATGTTTCTGAACCTACAGCTGAAATTTTACAACAACAAGCCGATATGTATAGGTATGTCGTGGAGGCTTACGAGGAAAATGTTCCACAGTCGCAAAGATATGGTATTACTGTTTGGGGAGTTACTGATAGTCCTGCAAATGCAAACTGGCTTCCGGGAGAATTTCAGGGCTTATGGACGGTTAATTTAAACAGGAAACCTACCTTATGCAAGTTTTGCAGATGCACTGAAAAATCTATAAACCAAAAACAGAACCTGGAAAGAAATTATTTTAATCCTGCAGTTCCCCTCTTTTTTAAAGGAGTTTAAACAGGGAAGGTACATACCTTTAATTGCTACTCTTGATTTAATAATAGTTCTCCTAAGGCTCATTAACACCAAAAGGAAAGATTGGCTACAGTGATGGTTTACACCTTAATGAACAGCCTGTTTAAACTTGAGGTGAGAAATTCACATTTTAAATTAGCCTTAATGAGCCATTGGAGAATTTTGTAGTTGAAGCTGGGAGTTAAGGGTTCCCATGGTGTAAATTATAAACCAGGAATAGGAAATAGTGCTAAACCAGTACAAACATTTTATAGAAGCAGGGAATTTAAAAATTAGAAATTTATTTTAAAACTTATAAAAATGACCTTTAAAAATTGCAAACGTCTCTTGTTTGTTTTGCTTGCCTGTGTTTGTGTATCACTGGTAAGCTGTAAAAGTAATAAGGACCTGGATCTCACAACAGTATCAGGCGATAAAACTTTGAAGGGGGCATTTGAAAATAATTTCCATATTGGAACCACCCTTAACGCATGGCAAATTAGGGGAAGACAGCCGGAGGAAGTAAAAGTTGCAAAGGAACATTTCAATTCTATTGTTGCTGAAAATATAATGAAAAGCGGCAGAATTCAACCTAAACAAGGGGAATTTGACTTTTCTCTTGCCGATGAATTTGTAAAATTTGGTGAAGAAAACAATATGCATATTCATGGACATACTTTAGTATGGCATTCCCAAACTCCCGACTGGTTTTTTGTTGGGGAAGATGGAAATACAGTTTCTAAAGAAGTCCTTATTAAACGTATTAAAGATCATATTCAAACGGTAGTAGGGCGGTATAAGGGCAGAGTCCATTCCTGGGATGTGGTAAACGAAGCCATTGAAGATGACGGAAGTTTTAGAAAGAGTAAATTCTATGAGATAATAGGTGAGGATTTTATCAGGCTGGCTTTTGAATTTGCCCATGAGGCTGATCCTAATGCGCAGCTTTATTATAATGACTATTCTATGGCCAATCCCCGAAAACGGGACGGTGTTGTCAAAATGGTTAAAAAGCTACAAAGTGAAAATATTCCAATTCACGGAATAGGAATGCAGGGACATATAGGCTTAAATAATCCTGATATTAGAGAATTTGAAAAAAGCCTGGAAGCTTATGGGAATCTTGGTAAAGTTATGATTACAGAACTTGATCTCAGTGTTTTACCATCCCCCTGGGGAGATGCTTAAGCGCAGAAATTTCAGATAATTATGAATATGAAGATAAGATGAACCCGTTTCCCAACGGCTTACCTCAAGAAGTGGAGCAACAATTCACTAACAGATATTTGGAGTTTTTTAAACTTTTCCTGAAACATCAGGATAAAATTTCACGCGTCGCTCTTTGGGGAGTGAACGATGGAAATTCCTGGAAAAACAACTGGCCAGTAAGAGGAAGGACCGATTATCCCCTGCTGTTCGATCGTGAAAACAAGGCAAAGCCAGTGGTAAATGCACTTATTGAACTAGCTTCAGCAAAATAACCTGATGAAATTCTAAAATTATTGATGAAGAATCTTATTTTTCTTATAAGCCTGCTACACCTCTTCAATTGTGGTTTTTCCCAGGAGGCTGTAATAAATAGTCCTGATGAAGCCATAAAACTACAAGTATACCTTGAATCAGGAAAACCTTTGTATTCAGTACATTACAAGGAAGATATTGTGCTGGAAAAATCTCCTTTAGGATTAAGAACCAATATTACCAATTATTCCGAAGATCTAAGCTATAAGGGAAGTGAGACTAAATCTGTAGAAAAAACTTACGAATCTCATAAGCTTAAAGAATCAAAGATTGAATATAAGGCACAGGAATTAACCTGCACTTTCGTAAATGAAAAAGGGCAGGAAATGGATGTGATTTTTCAGGTGAGTAATAACGATATAGCTTTTAGATATCACCTTCCCAAATATAATGATACCGTTGCTCATATAATCACAACGGAATTTACGGGTTTTGATTTTCCACAAACAGCCAAAAGTTTTTTAACACCCCAATCGAAGTCTATGGTAGGTTTTCAACGTACCAAACCAAGTTATGAGGAAGGCTACTATTTGGACAAGGATATTACTACAGCTTCAGTCAATAATCATGGCTATACTTTTCCGGGTTTATTTAAAACTGAAAATAACTGGGTATTACTTTCAGAAACAGGCGTAGACGGGACCTATGTAGGATCTCATTTGAGCGATCCCACTGAGGAAGGTGAATACAGTATTGCTTTTCCTCACAGTACAGAAAATAATGATTTTGGAAGTACTTGCGCGGCAATTTCACTTCCCTTTAGCACTCCCTGGCGTACTATTACTGTAGGAGAAAGCCTTAAACCAATAGTAGAAACGACTATTCCTTTTGATGTGGTAGAGCCGCTTTATGAGGCTTCTGAGGATTACAGTTTTGGTCGGGGCGTGTGGAGCTGGATTATGTGGCAGGATCAAAGTATGAATTATAATGACCAGGTTACTTATATAGACTTTGCTGCCGAAATGGGTTATGAATATATTTTAATTGATGCACTTTGGGACCAGAAGATTGGTTACGAAAGAATGGAAGATCTCATTAAGTATGCGAAGAGTAAAAATGTGAATGTGTTTTTATGGTACAACTCCAACGGAGTGGCCAATGACGCACCCATGACTCCCAGGAATAAAATGCACAGGGCTATCTCCAGAAAAAAGAAATGCAATGGCTGCAGGAAAATGGCGTGAAAGGTTTGAAAGTTGACTTTATGGGAGGGGATAAACAAGAGACCATTCAGCTATACGAAGATATTATGTCCGATGCCAATGATCACGGATTGATGATGATCTTTCACGGAGCCACAATTCCAAGAGGATGGGAGATAATGTATCCTAACTTTATTAGTACCGAAGCCGTTCTTGCTTCAGAGAATCTTATGTTTAGTCAGTACGCTAATGATCAGGAAGCCCGAAGTGCCGCAACTCACCCTTTCATACGTAATACTGTGGGAAGTATGGATTTTGGGGGAACTGTTTTAAATGAAAGATATAACCGAAACAATGATGGAGGGAATTTTAGAAAAACATCTGATGCTTTCCAGTTAGCAACGGCTGTTTTGTTTCAAACTCCTGTCCAGTTTTTTGCACTTACCCCCAATAATCTCAAAGATGCTCCCGAATTTGCTATAGATTTCATGAAAAATATTCCCACTACCTGGGATGAAACTATCTTTATAGAAGGCGAACCGGGAAAGTATAGTGTTATAGCCAGGAGACATGGGGAAGAGTGGTATATCGCCGGGATTAATGCTTCAGAAGAGCCCCGGAAAATTAATTTTTCCCTGCCACAGCTTCAGGGAAGTAACTTTAATATAATAAACGATACCGGGAAAGGAAGATCTGAAAAAAAGAAATTAAACGAAAGAGCGGAAAATTTGAAGTAATCCTTCAACCGCAGGGAGGTTTTGTAATTACAAATTAAATAATACTCCAGGTTAATAATCAGGATTGTTACAAACTTATATGAAAATTAACAACTTACTGCTTATACTATTAAGTCTGTTTTTAGGCAATGTATCTTCAGCACAAAAGAAGGCTCATAATCCTATTATTCATGCCGATGTTCCCGATATGTCTATAATCAGAGTAGGGAATAATTATTACATGAGCAGTACCACAATGCATATGAGTCCCGGGTTACCAATAATGAAATCTAGTGATTTGGTTAACTGGGAAATAGTCAATTATGCCTATAATATTTTAGGAAACGAAGATGCTCTTCAATTGGAAAATGGTGAAGATGCCTATGGCGCTTAGTTCCTGGGCAAGTTCCTTGCGGTACCATAAAGGAGTTTTTTATGTGACCACTTTTTCCAAAAATACAGGTAAGACCCATATTTTTAAAACAAAGGATATTGAAAATGGTTCATGGGAAGAAATTTCCTTTTCTCCCTCATACCACGATAATACATTATTTTTTGATGATGACGGTAAAGTTTATCTCATTTGGGGAGGTGGGAATTTAAGAATGGTTGAGCTTAAGGATGATCTTACAGGGGTGAAAGAAGGAACAGAAAGAGTGTTAATAGAGAATGCTACTGAGCCTATTGGATCAAAAATTATTCTACCTGCAGAAGGTTCTCAATTATTTAAGGTTAAAGGTAAATACTATTTATTCAATATCGCCTGGCCAAGGGAGGGGATGAGAACAGTCATCATTCATAGAGCCGATAAGATTACTGGTCCTTACGAAGGAAAGCTTGCTTTTCAGGATAAAGGCGTGGCACAGGGAGGCTTAATTGACACACCAAACGGGGATTGGTTTGCTTACTTGTTTCGGGATTATGGCGCAGTAGGACGAATTCCTTATCTGGTACCTACAGTGGGAAGATGCCTGGCTAGGTTTTAGGGGAAAATGGAAAAGTGCCCGAAAATTTAAATTTACCAGCGAGTGAAGGTTTAATTCCAGGAATTGTGGCCTCAGATGATTTTAGCAGAAAGTCTGGTGAAAGAGATTTACCCCTGGTTTGGCAATGGAACCATAATCCGCAACAGGATTATTGGTCTTTAAAAGATAAAGAGGGTTACTTAAGATTAACTACTGATAGGGTTGACACCTCTTTTTTGAATACAAGAAATACCCTTACGCAACGAACTGTTGGTCCAGAGAGTACTGCAATTACTAAAGTTGACATTGCAGGAATGAAGGAAGGGGATTATGCTGGACTTGGACTACTTCAGAAAAATTTTGGGTTCGTTGGTGCCAAGATCGAAAACAATCTTAAGCATGTTGTTATGATCAATGGTGCTTCTGAAAAACCTTTGGAGGTTGAGAGAATCCCGTTGGAACAGGAGGTGCTATATCTCAAAGCTGTGTGTGATTTTAGGAATAGGAAAGATACTGCGGAATTTTATTATAGTCTGGATGGTAGAAACTGGAAATCAATAGGTAACGAACTTAAAATGTCTTACACGCTTCCTCATTTTATGGGCTATAGATTTGCTTTGTTTACTTACGCTACTCAGGAGGCGGGAGGCTTTGCTGATTTTGATTACTTTAAAATAGAGGATGCCTCTACCTTAAACAGGAAGGAAAAATAGTTAATATATCCCGTAATGTCCCGGAACTAAGTGATTTTGGAGAAATAGATTTTTTAATTAACCAGCTCAAATCTTTGAGAGATGAATATTAATAAATGAAGATGCTTATGAACATTATTTTCAGGTACCGCATTTTCGTATTAATAGGAGTTTTTTGCCTGTTATCGACCTTCCAGGTGCAGAGCCAGGAAAAGTCTGCATTAACACTTTGGTATGATAAGCCTGCAGAAAAATGGGTGGAGGCACTTCCAATAGGAAACGGTCGTTTGGGCGCAATGGTTTATGGAAATCCTGTTGAGGAGGTAATTCAATTAAATGAAAATACGGTTTGGGCAGGACAGCCTAACAGAAATGATAATCCCGAAGCCAAAAAATACTTATCAAAGGTACAGGAACTTTTATTTGAAGGGAAGAGCGGGGAAGCCCAGGAGCTGGTCAATCAACATTTTATAAGCAAAACCTCTCACGGTATGCCGTATCAAACCGCGGGAAACTTAAAATTATCATTTCCCGATCATCAAAATTACTCCGATTATTATCGTGAACTCAATTTAGAAAATGCGGTCACCACAACCCGGTATAAAGTTGGAGAGGTAGGCTATGAAACTCAAGTTTTCGCTTCACATCCAGATCAGGTAATTGTTGTTCAAATCAAAGCAGATAAATTGGGATCGCTCAATTTCACGGCAACAATGGATCGTCCCGAAGGCGCTATTATTTCTACTACCGATAATGGTGAATTAAAACTACACGGTAAGACCAGTGATTTTGAAGGAGTGGAAGGGAAAATAAAATTTCTGGCCATTACAAAAATTAAAAATGAAGGTGGAGAAATAATTGCAGAAAACGATGTTCTTAAAATTCAGAATGCAGACAATGTCACCATTTATATTTCCATCGCCTCTAATTTTAAAAATTATAAAGACTTAAGTATAGATGAAATTGAAAAAGCGGCAGGATACCTTTCTGCTTTAAAAAATAAAGATCAGGAAAAAATCTATCAAACACACCTCGAAGATTATCAATCTTATTTTAATAGAGTCTCCTTTGATTTAGGTCAAACCGCAGCAGCAAAATTACCCACAGATGAAAGGATCAAAAATTTTAAAACCGGAGATGATCCTGCCCTTGTCTCCCTCTATTTTCAGTTTGGTCGTTATCTTTTAATCACTTCTTCCAGGCAGGGAACCCAGCCAGCAAACCTTCAGGGAATATGGAATGACCAGCTAACTCCTGCCTGGGATAGTAAATACACTGTCAATATTAATGCAGAAATGAATTACTGGCCTGCGGAGATCACCAATTTAGCCGAATTCCATGAACCCCTTATACAAATGGTTAAGGAGCTTTCAGAAGCCGGAAGAGAAACCGCCCGGGAGATGTATGATGCAGAGGGTTGGGTGATGCACCACAATACAGATATCTGGCGTATGACTAAGTGCAATAGACGGCTCTTATTGGGGAATGTGGCCTATGGGTGGAGTGTGGCTGTCTCAGCACTTATTTGATAAATATGAATTTTCAGGCGATAAGGAATTTTTAAAATCTGTATACCCCGTAGTAAAAGATGCTTCTAAATTCTACCTGGATTTTATGATCAAAGAACCGGAAAATAACTGGTTAGTAGTATCCCCTTCCATTTCTCCGGAACATGCACCTACAGCACATCCGGAATCTTCTTTAACCTATGGGACGACAATGGATAATCAATTGATATTCGATCTTTTTTCTAAAACCGCAAGAGCTGCAGAAATTCTTGGAGATGATAAGGAGTTTATAGCTGCCTTAAATAATAAAATTAAGCACTTGCCTCCTATGCATATTGGAAGTTGGGGACAGTTACAGGAATGGATAAAAGATTGGGATGATCCTGAGACTGATCATAGACACGTGTCTCACCTCTACGGTCTTTACCCTTCAAATCAAATTTCTCCAT